>JAIOIH010000054.1 GCA_019912395.1 Flavobacteriales bacterium
GTCCGCTGCAAGCGGATCGGTGAACTCTACGGTGAAGCTTCCCGTGGTAGGGTTGGGGCGGATACTCACCCTGCGTGCTTTGCTCTGCAAGGGAGCGGGGACACTGGTGACGATACAGGCATCGTACACGGCGATGGGATCAAAAATGGTATCGTTCACGAAGGCGGGGTGAACCGTGGCACCATCCACCGAGGTGAGCACGAAGCTGCTGTCGGTGGGGAAGAGGTCCAGCACCTGAACGGGGTGCGCCTGATCTTGGCAGGAAAAGTGCCCCAAGGAATCCGCCTTGAAAATGTAGGGGGCACCGCTCCATCCTTGTGGAAGATCGCCCAAGAGTCCACCGCTTACCAAATAACCACCATCTGAATGCACCAACAGATCCTTCGTATAGTATGCGTAATCGCTAGTTCCCACGGATCGTGTCCAAAGCGTATCGCCGCTCTCATCTGTCTTCATCAAGAACGGCCTGAAATAAGGAACGTTTCCTGGTCGGCGCAGTGTGGCCAATACTGCATAATGGCCGTCCAGCGTTCGCTCAATCCTCGAGAGTTCCCCCGCATACCCATCTGGGTTGTTCTCATATCCTCGACACCATTGGACTTCACCTGTTCGGTTCAGCTTCATCATGAATAGCTTCGGTTGACCGGTGGCAGTCGTGAGACCGGTGATGATAAAAGCGGAATCCGATTCTATGACCGCATCATGCATCCTTCCTCCAGGACGGATGTAACTCTTGCACCAGAGTAAATTCCCGTCGACATCCATCAGTGCAACCGAAGCACCCGCTGTATCCATATTGAACCCAGCCAATAGATCTCCGCCGGGCAGTTCTTTGATGAACTTGAAACTGCCACGCCTTTCGAAGTTCTTGGCCCACGCAGGAGCGCCTGCTGAGTCCACTCTCATGGCATAAAAGCTCCATTGGGACCCAACCCCTTCAACTCCCCACGTGATTATGCTCTTGTCCGCTAATATTTCGAGATCATCCGGGCTAGTCCAACATCTATCCGTATTCAATCGGTAATGGTGTATTTCTTGTACGATGCCCAAGGAATCCATCTTGCCGATTGCCGGATATGTAAATGGTATGGTCAGATCTCCGCTGGCAGAACAAGAGTCCTGTTGATAGCCCAGGACGAAATAGAACTCATTGGTCGAGCCGCGTCGAAACGATCGCTGAACAAGAATGGAATCACTCCAATAGTGATTGGCATGGATGATGTTGCCGGCAGGATCCAGCAATGATACTCCCGGCCCCCATGCTAGCCCAGCCAACACATTATTGCTCGGGAGTTCGATCAGGTTCATTTTTGCATTCGCACCGGACAGGTAAATCCGGTCAAAGGTGGACTGTGCATGGGTAAGGCCAACCCATGAAATGCTGATTAGGAAACAAAGGACCCGGTTGGTCATGGCTCAATGGATGATCAGTTTCTTCACCTTCGAATTGTCACCTTCAGATACCCGGATGCAATACACGCCGCTGGCCAATTGACCAATGGGAAGTCGCAGTAATGGGCCACTAACACTGCTTCGCGCGTGGATCTGCCTTCCGGCAAGGTCGTGAAGGATTATGTCCGTAGGTGTATCATCCGGCAGCCGAATGAACAGTTCGTCCCGTGCCGGATTGGGGTACATGGTAAAATCCCAGTCAGGTGCTATGAGCGGCTTTTCGGCCATTTGCGGCAGGCTCTTCACGAACGGCTCCGGAGTGATGATGAAGGCGTAGTCGGCGCGAAGGGTATCCAAGTAGTTGTCGTACGTTCCGCCGAACTGGTCGGTGAGGTCCAGCGCTATGATGCCTGTCGCATTTGATGTCACTTG
>JAIOIH010000055.1 GCA_019912395.1 Flavobacteriales bacterium
ATGCCCTTTGGGCGGTATCCGATGCAAGGCTGTTTCATCAACCCACCAGTACAGAGCACCGATTACGATCACCCGTACCTCCCTCCACACTCGAACTACTTCGAAAACTCAACATGTCATACTAATGGCAGAAGTCGGGACATGGGCTACCACGTGGTGCTGGAATAGCTCCCTCAAGGAGCTCACGAAAATAGCTCCCTCAGGTCTCACGAAAATAGCTCCCTCAAGGTCTCTCGAAAATAGCTCCCTCAAGGTCTCTCGAAGAGGACCTTGAGGACCGATGGATCATAATTTCCCCCTTGAACCGTAACCTTCCCGAAACCCCTGCCGTTCAACTGTCCGGGTTTGGATTTATGGGTTATGGGTGGAAGGGTCCGGCGAAAGTCGGGCCCTTCCTAATTCCAGGCCGTAGCCTGAGGCCGTGCCTCCTCAGTACACCTCGATATCGAAAGGCATGCGTGCCTGCACGCCGGTCATGGTGCGGGCCTGCCTCACCTGTTCAAAGCGGTGCAGCAGTTCCACATCGGTGCCGAAGGCCTCCGTGGCGACCCATGAGCGGGCTTGCACGTTCAAGCTTTTGAGAAGTTCATGGAAGAAGTCCTTCTGTTCGGGATAGCCCACCTTCCGGAATTCGCCTTTCTCCAGGCCTGCCATGCGTGCCGCTTCCGCCGTGGCGGCTTCCAGACCTCCCATCTCGTCCACCAGGCCGATCCGTTTGGCATCCGCACCGGTCCATACGCGGCCTTGGCCGATGCTGTCCACTTGTGCTACCGGGAGATTACGGCCTTGTGCCACACGTTCGGTGAAGGTGGCATAGAACCGGTCGATGAAGCCCTGGATGATGCCTTTTTCCTCCGCGGTCAGCGGGCGGGTCACGGTCATCATTCCCGCGTACTTGTGGGTCTGTACCCCGTCGAAGGTGAGGCCCAGCTTGTCGTTGAAGAAGCCCTTCATGTTCGGGATCATGCCGAACACACCGATGCTGCCTGTGATGGTGGTGGGTTCCGCATAGATCTTGTCCGCCGCGCAACTGATGTAGTAACCGCCGCTGGCCGCCACATCGCCCATGCTCACCACCACCGGCTTCACGGCCTTGGCCAACGCCACTTCACGCCAGATCACATCGCTGGCCAGCCCACTGCCTCCCGGACTGTTCACACGCAGCACGATGGCCTTCACCGTGCTGTCCTTGCGCGCTTTGCGTATGGCTGCACTGAGCGTTGTGCCGCCCACTTGGCCGTCCTCCCCTTCGCCATCCACAATGTCACCTTGGGCATACACCACGGCGATCTTTGCGCGCTTCGTTGAAGTGACCTTGCCTGCGTCCTTCTCCTCCTTCACTTTCGGGACATACGCCTTGGTGTAATCGGAGAGCTCCACGAACTTGATGTCCTTGTCGGTATCCAGCCCCATGGTGCCCTTGAGGTTGGCGAGCACTTGATCGCGATAGATCAGGCTGTCCACAAGACCTTGGGTCACGGCATCCTCGGCCTTGCGTACCAGCATTCCTTCGGCGATGGCATCCAGTTGGGCCGCATCCATGCTGCGCTGTTCGCCCACATCGGCGATGTAATTGCTCCAGATCCCGTCCAACAAGGTGCTTACTTGCAGTTTGTTCGCGGGGCTCATGTCCTTTCGGGTGAACGCCTCGCCGAAGCTCTTGAACTTGTTGTCGCTGCCGCGGATGAACTGTATGTCGATGCCGAGCTTTTCAAAAAGCCCGGTGAAGAACATCATTTCGCTCTGCAGGCCCCGCATGTCCAGATCGCCTTGGGGGACCAGATGGACCTGATCGGCCACGCTGGCCAGGAAGTATGTTTTCTGCGTGTAGACATCGGCGAAGGCCACCACCGGTTTGCCGCTCTCCGACTTGAAGTCCACCAGTTTGTCGCGAACCTCCTTCACGGTGGTGAACCCGGCGTCCACCACGCCCAGGTCCAGGAAGATCCCCTTGATCCGGTCATCATGCTTGGCCTTTTCAATGTTCTCCAAAATATCGTTGAGGCCCATCTTGGCGGTACCCCTGAACGGGCCGAAGTCCAAGTTCAGGCCATCCTCGCGGCCGCGGTCCACCACGGCCTGGTCCAAAGCGATGCGGAGCACGGAATTCTCGGGCACCGAAGTGGCCTTGCCCTCCAGGCTGAACGCGCTGCCGAGCGCGGCGAGAAAGCCGAAGAAGAGCATGATCAGGACCAAGCCGATAAGCAAGGAACCCAACATGGACGCGAACATGAATTTGAGGAACTGGCGCATGGGATCAAGTTTTAGTACTGGACCAAATTTAGCTGTGGGTACTGCTCCGCGTTCGGCGATCACATGGGCGGTGGTGGTCGGGGGTGAGCGGAGGTTGGTTCCGAGTCGTTAGTCCGGAGTCCTGAGTCTGGAGTCCTGAGTCTGGGGTCGTGAGTCCGAGTTCACCAATCACCAGCCACCAATCACTCTTCTCCACGCCTCTGCGTCCCCTTACGCACACTCCAACGTCAAGACCGTGATCTCGGGAGGCATGCCCACCCGGCCCGGGAAACCGATGAATCCAAAGCCGCGGTTCACATAGAGCTGTAACCCTTCCTTCTCGTACAGCCCCGCCCATTGCTCATAGATCCATTGCGCAGGGCTGTAGGTGTGCCCATTGACGGTGATACCGAATTGCGCACCGTGCGTGTGCCCGGCCAGCATCAGGTCGATGCCTGTGGCGCGGACCTCGGCGTCCCAATGGGTGGGGTCATGGCTCATTAGCAGGCGGAACTGTGAAGGGTCCGTTCCGGCGATGGCCTTTGCGAGGTTTCCGTATTGCTGGAAACGGGTCCCCCAGTTCTGCACGCCGATCAATGAGAACTGCTCGCCATCCTTTGCAATGGGCACATGTTCATCCATCAAAAGCCGAAACCCCATGGTGTTGTGGTGTGCGATCAGGCGGTCGAAGTTGTCGCGCTTCGCTTCGGCACTTTCCCATCTGGAATAGTCCCCATAATCGTGGTTGCCGAGGATGGAAAACTTGCCCAGGGTGGCCTGAAGTCCGGCGATCGCATCCAGCCACGGATCCACCTCATCCGCGAAGTTGTTCACCAGGTCACCGGTGAAGAGGATCAGGTCGGGCTTCTGCGCGTTGATCAGGTTGATGCCGTGCCGCACCATTTCGGTGCTGTTGCCGAAGCTGCCGAGGTGCATGTCGCTGATCTGCACGATGCGCAATCCATCGAAGGCCTTGGGCAGGTTACGGGCCTTCAAGGCCACCCGTGCCACATTGAAATGCCGCCAGCCACGCGTGAGGCCATAAAGCACGCCGGTGAAAGGGATGGCGGCCAAGGCCAGCCCGATCTGCGATATGAAGCGGATACGACCGTGGTCAGCACCGGACGGCGTGCCGGGAGCCAGCTTGTCCCAGCCTCGTCTCAATAGTTCCACCAGGTCCTCCAGCCCATGGAAGAGCACGATGATCACCTTGGGCAAGAGCAGGAGAAAGAAGATGCCGATGACGGTATACATGAACGCGCGGTTCTGCGAGGCATGCAGCTCGTTCATGCGGGACGCACCGAAAACGATCATCACCAGCACGGCAATGCTCGCGGTCCAATAGAGGATGCGCAGTACGCGCCGAAAGCCGATGGCCGCACCGCTCAAGGCGGTACTGATGCCACGCCACGCGTAGAAGTCGATCAGCAGCAATACGAGCAGGAAGAGGATGAGACGGAACAGGGCGGTAGAGGACATGGGGGCAAAGGTGGGTTCAAGTGAAAGGACCGTATACGAACCTCAGGAACATTTCCCAATCCCATTCAGACCCGAACCAGCAGACCGCGCACGAGAATGTCAGTTTCAAGGTATAGATGCAGCATATCAGCACGACCGCAGCAATCACTTTTCGGCTCTTCATGGAAGCGTTCAACAAACTTGCCAAGGGGAAAGCGAAAAGCGCGCCGTATTCAGCAAAGTTCCTGGAACCAAATCCGCAACCAAAGGCCCAAGTGAACCAAGATGCACTCAGATAGCTGACAAGAATGAAAGCGAGCCACGATGCGGCGTTCGATACACGCATGGATTTTCTATAAAATAGGCCCATCACAAGTATCACGAGAACAAGAGGGCTATATAGGAAAAGTCCATTTTCAGGAGCAAACCAAAAAGGAATAAGCCGAGGGGCCAAGAAATGATCGAATCCTTCTTGTCCGTAAGACCATTTGAGCGGTGTGCCGAATGCGTATTGCCAATAGGCCATTTGGGGGACGCACATAATGAAGGCGGCTACCAAGAAAGGAATTAGGAAACGAGCTTCGAACAACTTCTTGTATCGTGCAAGGACATCGGCCGATGATGAAGCTGAAACGGCAAATGCGATCGGAAGGAAAAGGATGTTGGTAGGCCTCGTCACCACGATGAGACCGGCCAGCACGCCCAGTATCAGGCTCCTTCTAATGCTCCATCCGATCCGTACGAGTCTCTCATATGCGAAAATGAAGGCGGCGAAGAGAAAAAAGGAGTAGACATGGCTCATGCCGGGATTCCCGATCAAGTAGAACAGCAGATTTGTCCCGGTAAGGATGGCAAGAACAGAAGCAAGGGCGATGTTGTTCGTGGTCCGTTCCTTCAATACAAGGAAGAGGAGCAATAGCCCCAGTACGCCATAGAACGATGCTGCGACACCCACCATCGCATGGTCGACCAAGGTAAAGCCGGGGCCATTCGGGTCCTCTTCGGAACGGATCAATTTTCCAATTAGGTAGAATGGTACTCTGAGAATCGCTACACCGCAGGGGTATTTCGTAATTACCTTACCCGGTATGCTATCGAGGTGGAAGCCATTACCTGTGCGTTCGTCAATGCCTATTGGGAATGCCTTCGCGTCAAAATGATAATCGAACGCGGCTGGCAGGTACACATGGTAACCAGCCCGGTCCGCCCAGATCTCACTGTGGTAATTGAACTTTGCAAAGTGGCTATGCCAATTGAGTGACAGGAAGATGCACAACCCGAAGAGCAGGGTCGCCCCGATAGCGTGACTTCGCTTGATCATTTGATGGATCTGCGGTGCTCGATTCGTTGGACGGTGGGAAACGGGTTAGCAGCGTGAAATGGTTGAATTGGTATGTTCGCAAAGATGAAGCATGCGTGCGACCTGGTCCAATTCCGCTCAGTACTGTTGTGCGATCCCGGATCGCAAGGTTATATCTGTGCTTCGCGGTACATTCGTGCAATGGTAGCAAAGCCGCTGATAACGCTCTGTGTTGCCTTACTGTTGAATTGTGTGGCGGCCCTTGGTCAAACGAGCTGGCAATCCACATATGGGGGATACTCCACCGACGAAGCCAATTCCGTGCTGGTCAATGCCAACGGGGAATACCTGGTCGTTGGATCTACAGGAAGCTTCGGTGCCGGAAATGGGGATATTTATGTTCTGTTGTTGGATACAACGGGAGCAAAGCTGTGGTCCACCACTTTGGGTGGCGTTGGTGTGGAGCAAGGAAGGAAGGCGTTGCAAACCGCTGATGGCGGATATGTCATTGCTGGTATCACCAACAGCTTTGGCAATGGTGGTTATGACGGATACGTTGCAAAGATCAACGACCTTGGAGAATTGGTTTGGGAGCACAGCTACGGTGGTTCGGGTTGGGATTTTTTCTATTCGATCAGTTCTAGCCCGGATGGTGGGTTTATTGCTGCCGGGCAGACGTTCAGTAGTGGAAATGGAGGAGGGGACGCATGGGTCGTGAAGTTGGATGCTTCAGGCAATTCGCAATGGGAGCGTACCTATGGAGGAGATGGGGACGATCTTGCTCGGTGCATCATTGGGACGACTGATGGAGGATACATGATAGCAGGTGGCTTTTCGGCGGCTACAAGCCAGAATGCTTGGCTGGTGAAACTTGACCATGCGGGCGAGGATGTGTGGGCTGTTCAGGTAGGCGGGGATAGTTTGGATTATGCGAATTCAGTTATTCAGACAGCTGATGGGGGATATGTGGCAGTGGGATTTACAAGGAGCTATAGTTCATCGCCTGAGGCCTTGCAGTTCAAATTGGATAGTACAGGTGATGAGCAATGGGTACAGCATTGGCTGCAAGGATCAGGTGAAGAGTATTATGATCAAATTGAATTGGCCAATGGAAGGTTGGTGGCAGTTGGGTCCGTTGACGGTTTGGGTAGCGGAGGCAAGGATATTTATATCCTGTTCACCGAATCCAATGGAGTTTTTATTTCGGGGGTAACCAATGGAGGAGACCAAGGTGATGGGGATGAAAGTGCCTCTGCGATTGCTCGTACAATAGATGGAGGATTTGTATTGTGCGGGTACTCTGAGAGCTTTGGCTATGGTGTACGTGATGTTTATGTGGTCAAGACCGATTCTGTCGGTCTAACTGTTTCCACGGAAGTCCAGAGCTACTTCGATCCACTCGCAACACTGGAGATATCCAATGGCGATCAAGCAATGGTATGGCCAACGCTGATCTCAACAGGTGAAGTAATGAAAATCCGTCGCAGTACGCCCGGTGCTTTCTCCACCGCGCGCATCACCGACATGCGAGGGACGATCCTCGCCGTCATTCCGATCTCTTCCGGAGCGGAGGCAGCCTTCAGGGTTCCGGACCTTGCCCCGGGCCCCTATCTGATCACGGTACTGCAGAATGGCGAAATCCCCATTACTGCAAAGTTTCTCATCGTCAATTAGAACCCGCCCTCCCATGTCCCTTGAAGCCTCCATCGTAAAGGGACTCCTCGGGCTCCATGTGGTGGCTGGCGGGATCGCCCTGGTGGTGGCCCCCATGGCCATGGTGGCGCAGAAGGGAGGGAATTGGCATCGGCGTTGGGGCAAGATCTTCTTCTATGGCATGATCGCGGTGTGTACCACGGCGATCACCTTGGGCATTCTGCACCCGGCCAGATTCTGGCTTGCCCTGGTCGCGGTGTTCAGTTTCCACTTGGTCGCATCCGGTTACCGGAGCCTATACCTGAAGAAGATGCACCGGGGCCTGCGTCCCACGAGGATCGACCTGGCCCTGCACGGCATAGCGGGAGTGGTGAACGTGGGCTTGTTGATCTGGGGGTTGGCACACCTGATCCTCGGAAGCATCAACACGCAGGCCGTGCTGTTCACGGTATTCGGGCTCATCGGCACCATCATGGTGCTCAATGGCGTCCTCAAATTCTACCGGAGGCGGCATGATAAGCGCGAATGGCTTTATGGCCATATCGGTGGCTTTCTCGGTGGGTACATCGCCACGGTATCGGCCTTCAGTGCCGTGAACCTCACCATGATCCAACCCGTGTGGTTGCAATGGCTCTGGCCCACCATTGTCGGTGTACCGCTGATCTTTTACTGGATCTGGTGGTTGAAGGGGCGCTTCGCGAAGGGTGAGCGGCTGCGGAACTTCGCGGATGTGCGGATCAAGTGAAGGTTTATTTCACAACGGAGGCACAGAGACACAGAGGTATTGCCGGAGGTGGCGGCTGTGTTGACCAACACCTCAATTGCGACCCACGGACTCAAGACTCCCTGCGTTTCCCGGTGTCCCTGTACCTCGGTGGTGAACCGACTTCAACACTTACTTTGTAGCCTGCATGCACAAGTCCGTATTCTCAGTCGATGTGGAAGAGTGGTTCCACATTCTCGACGTGCCTTCAACACCCGCTATGGCGGAATGGCCTGCACTGCCCTCACGGGTGGAGACGAGCTTCCGTTCCATGCTGGAGGTTTTTTCCGAAAAGAAGGTGCGCACCACCTTGTTCTTTCTGGCCTGGGTGGTGGAGCGCTATCCGCATTTGGTGCGCGAAGCAGTGGAAGGCGGGCACGAGATCGCATCGCACGGCTATGCCCACGAGCTGGTCTACCGGCAGGACCGCGCCACCTTCTCAGCGGACATCACCAAGGCGAAGGACATCATTGAACAGGCGGCAGGAGTGGCGGTGAAAGGGTATCGTGCGCCCGGCTTTTCCGTCACCAGCGAAACGCCGTGGTTCTTCGATGCCGTGGCCGAAGCAGGATACGCCTACGATAGTTCCGTGTTTCCCGGTGAACGTGGCCATGGGGGACTGCCCGGTGCCTTGGCCGTACCGCATGTGGTTCCCACAGCGTCTGGTGATCTGGTGGAATTCCCTGTTTCATTGTCTTCCATGCTCGGGCGGCCGATGTACTTTTTCGGAGGTGGTTACCTGCGTTTCTTCCCGTACAGCCTCATGCTTTCCAAGGCGAAGGATGTGTTGAAGGAAGGGCGTCCGGTGGTGTTCTATCTGCATCCACGAGAGGTGGACCCGGAACATCCGCGATTGCCGATGAGCGCGAAGCGCAATTTCATGACCTATCACAACCTGCGGAGCACCATGCCCAAGATGCGCAGGCTCTTCGACGACCTGCCGATGACCACTTTTGGAGAGCTGATGGAAAAGGGGAGTGGTGCATTCCCGAAGGCTGGCCGATGAAGAAGGTGCTCTTTCTCTACACGGAAACGGCGCCCTATTTCCTGGCGAGCGTAGCGCGTTTGGTGAAGGACCACGGCGTGGAAGCGCACATCATACGCTGGCCGGTGAACAAGGAAGCACCCTTCGAGACCAAGAGCGTGGATGGGGTCACCATCCATGATCGAGAGGGATTCAACGAGACCTCATTGCGGCGTTTCGCGAACAACCTCAAGCCGGACATCATCCTCACCAGCGGTTGGGTGGACAAGGGATACTTGCAGGTCTGCCGCGATGCCCACAAGCGCGGCGTACCCACGGTGATGTGCAGTGACACGGCCTGGCGAGGCGGCCTCAAGCAATGGGCGGCCGTAGGGGCCGCTCGCTTCTGGCTTCACCGCACCTTCAGCCATGCATGGGTCACCGGCGAGGCACAAGCGCTCTATGCCGAATACCTCGGCTTCTCGCGGGACCGCATCAGGCGTGGCTTCTATGCCGCCGACCTCGATCGTTTCGCACCCTTGGCCAAGCGGTTCGAGGAAGGGAAGGCCGCGAAATTCCCGCACCGCTTTTTGTGCATGGCGCGCTACATCCCCAGCAAGGGCCACCAATACATGGTGGAGGCCTTCGCCGAGCTATGCGATGCGGGCGAGGCGAAGGACTGGGAACTTTGGTGCATCGGTACGGGTGAGCTGCATCCGTTGGCGCATGAGCATTCACGGATCAAGCATCTGGGTTTTGTGCAAGCGGATGAAGTGTGGAAGTACATGGAGCAGAGCGGGGTCTTCATCCTGCCCAGCCTGTACGAGCCCTGGGGCGTAGTGGTACACGAGCACGCGGCGGCAGGTTTTCCGCTCATGCTCAGCGATGCCGTGGGCGCACGTCACCGGTTCCTGAAGGATGGCCACAATGGGCAATGCTTCATTGCCGGCGACAAGGAAAGCCTGAAGAAGGCCTTTCGCGAAGTGATCGCCACGCCGGATGCCGAACTGGTGGCCATGGGCCTGAGAAGTGCGGAACTGGCCACCGATTGGGGTCCGAAGGAATGGGCCGGCACATTGATGGAACTGATCGATGAGCGCCATGGCTAAGCCGCGCGTGCTGGTCTTCATCGACTGGTACCTGCCGGGCTATAAGGCGGGTGGGCCAGTGCGGAGCTTGGCCAACCTGGTGGACCACCTCCGTGATCGCATTGACTTTAGCATCATCACGCGGAATACGGACTACACGGAAAGCACCCCATACCCGGGGATTCAGCCGGACCAATGGACGCACTTGCCCGGTGGTGAAAAAGTATGGTACGCTTCTGAGGCAGGTACTTCACGCAAGGTCTGGAAGCGCATTATGAAGGAGGAGAAGTGGGACGCGATGTACGTGAACGGGCTTTATTCCTGGTGGTACAACATCCTGCCCTTGTGGCTTTCCCGGCGGATGCCGATGCGACGTGTGGTGGCTGTTCGCGGCATGCTGGCCAGCGGCGCCCTGCAACACGGGTCGCTGAAGAAGCTGTTGTTCCTCTCGCTGGCGCGGATGGTGGACCTGTACAAGGGTGTTCGCTTCCAAGCCACCAATGAGGAAGAAGCACGCGATGTGCGGATGCACGTTCTGAAACATGCGGAGGTGCACGTGGTGCCGAACCTCTCGCGCAAGCTGGCGGGCGTGCATGTTCCAATAGCGAAGCACCCGGGTGCGGTGAAACTGGTGAGCGTGGCGCGGATCGCCGTGGAGAAGAACACGTTGCTCGCCCTGGAAAGCCTTCGGAACGTGAAGGGAGCAGTGCAGTTCAACCTGTACGGTCCCGTGTATGATGAAGCGTATTGGGAAAAATGCCAAGCGGCGATCGCCGCCTTACCGACCCCTGTGAAGGTTGAGTACAAGGGAACCGTTCCACCGGAGGAAGTACCGGAGATCCTGGCGGAACATCATGCGCTCTTCATGCCCAGCGCCGGGGAGAATTTCGGGCACACCATGCTCGAAGCACTTTCCGCAGGGCGGCCCTTGCTCATCAGCGATCGCACGCCATGGCGCGAGCTGGAGCAGGACAACGCGGGCTGGGACCTGCCGCTGGACCGTCCGGCGGGATTCACCGAGGCGGTGGAGCGGCTTTCCGGAATGGATCAGGCGGAGTTCGATCGGTGGTCAACGGGCGCATACGAAAGGGGAATGCGCTACTTGGGCGATCCTGCTCCGATGGAGGCTAGCCTGAAGATGTTCTTGGCTTGAAGAGGGTGAATGATCTCGACATATCTTTGGAGGAACTGGAAAATGTCGCAAACATGGTCGTCAAACTAAAGCGGTCGGGCCAAAAAGGGCAGTTGGACGCTGCTCTGAAAAGCTTGGCCAAGCGAAGGCGCAGGGGGGCGAAGATCTTACGCTTCGTAGGCAAGGTCGCTTTCGAAGGCGACCCCGTCACTGTTCAAAAGGAAATGCGCCGTGAACATCGATAACCTGCTGCTCGATACTAACATTGTCGTGCATGTTCTTCAAGGGAATCTCGCCTTGGCGAAAGAGTTGGAAGGGAAACGTTTACTTATCTCTGTTGTTAGCCGAATAGAATTGTTCAGTTGGCCCGGTGAGGCGGAAGGGCGGGATGAATGGCTACTGCAATTTCTGGAGGAATGCCAATTGGTGGAACTGGATCGGGGTATTCAGAACCGGGCAATTGAATTGAGGAAGAAGTATACGCTCGCCTTGGCAGATGCTGTGATCGCAGCCACTGCCTTGCACTTGGACGTTACCCTCTTGACCGCAGACAGGGGCTTTAAAAAGTTGGAGTCCGACCTCAGGGTCGTCATCATTCAGCCTTGAGCATGCGAGAGGAAAAACCACGCGCCGACCTCAGCCGTTTCGATAACTCGGACTTCCCCTTGGGAGCCGGTTTCATCAAGCGTACGCTGTGGTATTTCACCAATGCGCTGTTCTTCATCAATCCGCTGTTCCCGTTCCGATCGCCCAAACCCTTCTTGCTTCGCCTTTTCGGTTCCAAGGTGGGCAAGGGCGTGGTGATCCATCCGGGTGTCAACATCAAGTTCCCATGGAAGCTTTCCATCGGGGACCATGTGTGGGTCGGCCAGCGTGCCTGGTTGGACAACATCGACCAGCTCACCATCCACAACAACGTGGTGATCAGCCAAGGAGCCATGCTGATCCTTGGCAGTCATGACTACAGAAAGCCGGACTATCCCACGCTGGCCGGACCGGTCGTATTGGAGGAAGGCAGTTGGGTAGGGGCCGGGGCGTTGGTGCTGGGCGGCGTCACTTTTCGGAGCCATGCGTTGCTTTCAGCGGGAAGTGTTACCGGAAAGGACCTCCGGGCCTACACGATCTACCGTGGTAATCCCGCTCTTCCCGTGCGCGACCGCGTGATGGACGGCGAGGCTGAACCGGGGCCGGACGTCACCGCCGAGGAGGCCCGTTTCAGCAGAAGTTCGGGAAAGGGCGCATGAAGGTTTCCGTCATCACCATTTGCTATAACGCGGCCTCGGAGATCGATGAAACGATCCGGAGCGTGATGGTGCAGGACCATGCGGACATCGAGCACATCGTGATCGACGGTGGTAGCACGGACGGCACCCAGGAAAGGATCGAGCGGTACATGGAGTGCATCGCACACGTTGTGAGCGAAAAGGACAAGGGTGTGTATGATGCGATGAACAAGGGCCTTCGGCTCGCCACGGGTGAAGTGGTGGCTTTTGTGAACGCCGGTGACATGATGGCCACGCGCAATACCGTGAGCTATATGGTGCGCGCTTTCGCGGAACAGGATGCCGATGCGATCTATGGCGATGCCCTGATGGTGGACCCGAACGACATCACCAAGGTGAAGCGGTTCTGGAAAGGTGGAGAGTACGATCGGGCCAATTTCCGAAAAGGCTGGATGCCGCCGCATCTGGGCACCTACATCCGCAAAAACGCATACGACCGTTTCGGCCTGTTCAACACGGAGCTGAAGGTGAGCGCGGACTACGAGCTGATGTTCCGATTTCTGTACAAGCACCGGTTGCGCGCACGCTACGTTCCAAAGGTATTGGTACGCTTCCGTCTCGGTGGTGTGAGCAACCGTTCGCTGGCCCATGTGTGGCGGGCGAACATGGAGGTGTACCGGGCCTGGAAGCTCAATGGTGAACCCGTTTCCCCGCTGATCATTCTTATGAAGCCGTTACGTAAAGTGCTACAGATGGTGCGGCGCGGGACATAGCCGTTGGGGGACGGACGTGCTACTGCGCCCGGACCACTATATTTAGGCCGATAACGCCTGCAAGTTTGGAACCATCTTCATTCACACCCCACGCATGAAAATTCGATCGCTGTCCTTCGCACTGCTAGCCGCAGTGTTGACCTTCCCCGCCACGGCGCAGAAGTCCTACACGTACACGGCCGTCCCCAACGATCCGATGCAAGTGCGCATCTACACGCTGGACAACGGGCTGAAGGTCTACCTCTCGCAGAACAAGGACGAACCGCGCATCCAGACCAACATCGTGGTACGCGCCGGCAGCAAGTACGATCCCTCCACCGCCACCGGTCTGGCGCACTACCTGGAGCACATGCTGTTCAAGGGCACGCACCAGATCGCCACGCTGGATTGGGCCACGGAGAGCGCCTACCTGGACCAGATCTCCGACCTCTACGAAAAGCGCCGCAACACCACCGATGAGATCGAGCGGGCCATGATCTACAACAAGATCGATAGCCTGAGCAACGTGGCGGCCAAGTACGCAGCGCCGAACGAGTATGACAAGATGATCTCCTCCATCGGCGCGAAGGGCACCAATGCATATACCAGTACCGAACAAACGGTGTACATCAACGATATCCCCACCAATGCGCAGGAAAAATGGATGATGATCGAGAGCGTGCGCTTCCAGGACCTGGTGCTGCGCTTGTTCCACACCGAGCTGGAGACCGTTTTCGAGGAATTCAACCGCGGACAGGACAATGACTACCGCAAGGCGGGCGAGGCCATGGACAAGGAGCTCTATAAGAAGCATCCATACGGCACGCAGACGACCATTGGCACCGGGGAAGACCTGAAGAACCCCAGCATGGTGAAGATCCATGAGTACTTCAACACCTACTACGTACCGAACAACATGGCCGTGATCATGGCCGGTGATATCGACTACGACAGCACCATCGCCATGGTGGACAAGTACTTCGGTAGCTGGAAGTCCAAGCCCGTGCCGGAGTTCACCTTCACGCCGGAGGACCCCATTACCAAGCCTGATACACTCAGCGTTCGCGGTCCCATGGCCGGTTGGGTAAGCATGGGTTGGCGCTTCGGCGGCACCAAGAGCGGCGACCCCATCATGTTGGACCTCATCTCCGGCATCATGAGCAATGGCCAGGCCGGCCTGATCGATCTGGACCTGATCCAGCAGCAGAAGGTGCTCGAAGCGTATGCCTACTCCCAGGAGCAGATGGATTATTCGCAATTCTCCATGGGCGGCAATCCCAAGCAAGGGCAGAGCTTGGAGGAAGTCCGCAAGCTGTTGCTCGGTGAACTGGAAAAGCTGAAGAAGGGCGAATTCGATGATTGGCTCATTCAAGCCGTGGTGAACGATCAGCGCCAACAGCGCATCCGCTACTGGAACGAAAGGAACAATCTTCGTGCTTACGCTCTCACGGATGCGTTCATCCTCCAGAAGGACTGGAAGGATGTGGTGAGTTATTTCGATCGCATGGCCAAGATCACCAAGGCTGAGGTGGTCGCCTTCGCGAACGCGAACTTCAAGGATAACAGCGTCACCGTATTTAAGCGGACCGGAGAGGACAGCACGGTCTTCCATGTGGAGAAGCCGACGATCACGCCGTTGGACATCAACCGGGCCGAGCAAAGCGAATGGTACAAGGAGTGGTCCGCCATTCCCGAGAGCCGACTGAAGCCCGAGTTCGTGGACTACAACACGGCCATTACACGGCGCACCTTGGAGCACGACATTCCCTTGGCGATCATTCCGAACACGAGCAACGATCTCTTTACGCTGACCCAGATCCTGGACCTCGGCAATTTTGATGACCCGAAGCTGAAGATGGCCGTGAACTACCTGCCCTACCTGGGCACAGCCACGCTGAGCGCCGAGGACCTGCAGAAGGAATTCTTCAAGCTGGGGCTTCAGTTCAATGTGTTCGCCGGCCAGGACCGCATGTATGTTTCCCTCTCAGGGTTGGAGGAGAACATGGAGAAGGGCCTGAAGCTGTTCGAGGACATTTTGGCCGATCCGCAGCCGGATCCCGAAGCGCTGGCCGAACTGGTGAAGGATGAGCTGCAGGAGCGGAGCGACAATGTGAAGGACAAGAACAACATACTGTACCGCGGCCTGATGAGCTATGCCCGGTACGGCACGAACTCCCCCCAGCGGAACATTCTTTCCACCGATGAATTGAAGGCCGTAACGCCGGATGAACTGATCGACCTGATCAAGGGCATCAACACCCACCATCACCGCTTCTTCTACTACGGCAAGAAATCCCCGGACGCCATTGCCGCATTGCTGAACAAGGAACACAGGACACCGGCCACACTGAGGAACTGGCCGCAACCAGCGCCTTATGTGGAACTGGCCACGGACAAGGATCAAGTGTACTATGTGGATTACGACATGGTTCAGACCGAACTGATGCTGATGTCGAAAGGGGAGCAGTTCAACGTGCAGAACATGCCTTATGCCTCCTTGTTCAATGAGTACTTCGGCTCCGGACTTTCGAGCATTGTCTTCCAGGAGATCCGCGAAGGCAAGGCGCTGGCCTATTCCGCATACGCGGCCTACACCATGCCCTCGAAGAAGGAGGAGGCCAGCTATGTGCGGGCCTATGTGGGCACGCAAGCGGATAAGCTCGCGGAAGCGGAGGCTGCGCTAAGCGCACTGATGAGCAATATGCCCACCGATGCGACCATGTTCGCCGGAAGCCGCGAAGCCGCGTTGAAGAAGATCGAATCCAGCAGAACCACCAAGGAGTCCATCTACTGGAGCTGGGAAGCCGCGCAACGACGGGGGTTGAGCGAGGACGTGAACAAGATCATCTATCCGAAGATCCAGCAGAGCACCCTGGAAGGCCTCACCACCTTCTTCAACAACAACATCAAAGGCAAGCACTTTACCTATCTCGCCATCGGCAAGAACGGTTCCCTGGACCTGAAGGCCCTGGAAAAGCTCGGCCCTGTCAAACAGCTGACCATCAAGGACCTCTTTGGTTACGATGGAACGGAAATGTAATGGCCCTGCCGCATGAGTGCCTGCCGGTACCAATGCGGTCCCAAGGCCCGATCCCGGAGATTAACGGTGCGGATCGGTTCTGATCGAAGCCACTTGGTGCCCGGCGATGCATCCGCCGCATTCCGTGCAGGTGGGAAGCACCTGCTGGTGCAGGCCCACTGTGCGGCGCATCGCCGCTGAAGGTGCAAGTGGTGGCCGGTGGCAAATAAAACCGGACCTTGTGCTGTATCTTTCAGGGTCTGGTTCGGCCATTGTCGTAGCACTCGTACACCTAGTTGCCCATGACCGTTGAGATGTGGTTCCTCTGCTCGGTGATCGCGGTGGCCGTGGTGCTGTTCGTTACCGAGAGGGTGGGCATCGATGTCACGGCGATCTTCATTGCCTTCGTGCTCATGATCAGCGGACTGGTCACGGTGCCTCAGGGCCTATCCGGTTTTTCGAACCAGGCCGCACTGGCGATACTCGCGTTGTTGATCCTGAATACGGGGCTGGAGAAGACCGGCGTGCTCTACTTGGTCACCAAGCGGTTGGTGGCGTTCACCGGCAATCACACCTGGAGCATTTTGCTCGTGCTGTTGCCATTCGTGGCGGTACTCTCCGCCTTCACCAACAACACGGCGGTGATCGCCCTTTTCCTGCCCATGCTGGTGTTGATGGGGAACAGCAAGGGCATCAGCCCCAGCAGGCTGCTGATGCCCATGGCGTTCATTTCCATTCTGGGTGGCCTTTGCACCATCATCGGTACCAGCACAAGCCTGTTGGTGAACAGCATTGCCCGCCAGTACGATCTGCCACCATTCAGTTTTTTCGAGTTCGCGGATATCGGAGCGGCCATGGCAGGTGCCGGCTTTCTCTATCTCTTATTGATCGGCCATCGGCTCGTGCCTGCGCGCCGCAAGCCCGTGAGCATGGAATCGGAGGACCAGGAAGGCAAGTACCACACCCAGGTGATCGTGCTGCAAGGCTCGCCGTTCCTTGGCAGCATATTCCAGGCCCGAGCGGCCTTGAAACCGTTCAGCGCGGAACTGTTGGCCGTTCACACCTCCTCGCTGGAGCCCAAGGAGATGGAGGATCGGACACGGGTGGAGGCCGGTGATCGGCTGTTGTTGCGGGGAACGGCTGCGGCAATTGCCCAATTGAAGTCGGGGAACAAGTATGCCATGACGGCCGAGTTGAGCATGGAGCGGGATCTATTGCACAAGCAGGAGACCCATGTGGTGGAAGCCGTGGTGGCACCGGGAAGCGAGCTGATCGGAAGGAGGCTGAACGACCTGGACCTTCTGGCCATGTATGAGTCGGTGCCCTTGGCGCTGCGTCGTTCGGAGCGCCCTTCGGAGAGCAATATTGCGGACACCGTACTGCGCTTGGGGGATGTATTGTTGATCGAGACCAACGGGCAATTGGCGTTGGACCCTGAGGTAGGGGAGGACCTGATCCTGCTGGACACCATGCCCATGGTGCGCAGCCTGCGAAAGCGCTGGACCGCCGTGCTCATTTTCACCGGGGTGATCGCAGTGGCAGCAGCCGGCCTGGTGCCGATCGTCATCTCCGCCTTGGGAGGTGTAATGCTCATGGCCGTTACCAAGTGCATTCAGCTCAACGATGCCTATAAGCGCGTGGAGTGGAAGGTCTATTTTCTCATCGCCGGTTTGATACCGCTGGGCATCGCCATCCAGAACACGGGCCTTGATGTGATGATCGCATCGGGGTTCATCAGTGCGACCTCCGGCCTTTCGTTCGCCTGGGTCATCGCGCTCATGTTCGCCTTCACGGTGATCATTACCAATGTACTGGCCAATAACGCCACGGCCCTGCTGATGGCACCCATCGCGGTGAGCGTGGCCCAGCAGATGGGCATCGACCCCAAGGCACTTCTGCTCACGGTGATGTTCGGCGCGAGCACATCCTTTTTTACACCCGTGGGTTACCACACCCTCACCCTGATCTATACGCCCGGCCGGTACAAGTTCAAGGATTATTTCGTCATGGGGTTACCCCTCACCATCATCGTGGGCACCATTGCCGGTTGGATGATCTGGCAGCGGTATGCCCCGGTGTAATACCATTTCGCATTCTGGATCAGTCCGGAGATGCGCCGCTATTTTTTCGTAGGACGAGCCGCAGTGGTTGGTGCGTAGCCGTTGCTACGGAACAACCACTGTGGTGAAGTGATGCGGGAAAAGAACAAGCAGATCGGACGAAGCTGTATTGCGAGATGGTATAACGCCCTTGGGTGAGCGGCTCATCCCCGTGGAGGGATCGTCCGCGTGGGAAGGATCCACTTCGGTGCCACATTGCGCCAGGCCAGGTCCGTGGCAAAGCGGAACAGCCGTTCGCTGCAATAGGGCATGAATACATTGGTCCATCCATGCTGGCCCCATTTGTTCGGCACCGGTGCAAAGGCATCGGGGTACTCCTCGCTGAATTCCGCTTGTTGCCCAGGGGTCAATTTCACTACCGCGCGCCCCTCATCCAGCCAGAGGGTCATGTAGATCTTCTTCTTCACGCTATAACTGGGCCGGCCATGGTGCTCCTTCTCAGCAGTGCCGGGCATGTCCAAGGCCATTTCACGGGCAGTCTCGAAGTCCATGGTGGGAAGTTAGTGTCGTTCGGCATTGATCGGGGGATCGCCATGCGCACGTGCTGGCGGGTATGCCATTCACGGGGCTGTTCGGGGCCGCACTTTGTCGTGGTCCGTTCCTACTTCCCCTTTTTCTCCTCCTTCTCCTTCTCCTTGAAATACTTGCGGAAGAACCAGTTGCGTTGCAGCGCCCGGAGGTCCTCGTTGAGCAGCATGGTGCCGGTGTCCAATCGGGTGAGGGCGCGGCGTAGGTCGCCGGCCATGCCGGTATCCGCCACCAGTGCGTGGGCCAATCCCCCCGGGGCGTTCAGCTGCTCGGCGTAGCGCCTCAGTTCGTTCGTGGCCGCTTGCACGGAATCGCTGATGCCGACCAAGTTCTTGATCACATGGTGTATCCGCGCCTCGGTGGCGGTATCGGCCACCAGCAGACCCAAGGGCCCCTTGCCCGCGCGCACATCGCCCAGCAGTATATGCAGGTTAGCGGTGGTTCCACGCGCATGCTCCGCTGCAATGCGCAGCTCGGCCATGGTGGCGGCGAGGTCTTGCGCCAACGCGGTATCCGCCAGCAGGTCCACCGCGTTGCCGGGTGTGTTCAGCCTGATCGCGAGGATACGCACCTGGTCCGTGATCACTTCCAGGTTCTGGTTGGTCCGGCCCAATGTGTTCAGCATGACATCCGTGTCCAGGGACGAACGCGTGGTGAGCACAGTGCCTTCCATCAGCGGAGTCCCGGGTCCATCACCGGGTTCCAGGTTCACCAAGCGGCTGCCCATCAGGCCGTCGTTCCCCAGGGAGGCCCTGGCCGTTGTGAGAATGTGCCGGGCATCGTCCGTGCGGATCTGCATCCGCACCAGCACGGCCGTATCGTTGACGATGGAAATGCGGTCCACGGTTCCCACGTTGATGCCCATGTACCGCACATTGCTGCCTGTCCTGAGCCCCCCGACCTGGCGGAAGGTGACTTCCGCTGACACCGTGCTGGAGAACAGGTTCTTCTTGCTCCCGATCAGATAGAGGGCCACGAGCAGGAGCGCGGCACCGGCCAATACGAATATGCCCAGTTTTACGGGATCTTTGATCTTGTTGCCCATGGTCACATGAAGATGAAGAAATTTTGGATCAGCGGGTCCTGTGAGGCACGGAATTCCTCGTAGGTGCCTTCCGCGTAATTGCGCCCTTCATGGAGAAGCGCGATGCGGTTGGCGGCAAGGCGGGCCACATGCAGGTCATGCGAGATGATGATGCTGCTTGTACCGTAGGTTTTTTGAAGTTCGAGGATCAGCTCCACGATCTCCTTGCCGGTGATGGGGTCCAAACCGGTGGTGGGCTCGTCGTACAGCACGATCTCCGGCTTCAGGATCAACGTCCGGGCCAACGCGATACGACGTTTCATGCCGCCGGACAGCTCGCTGGGGTACAATGAGCGCGTATGGGCCAAGCCCACGGCCGCAAGCATTTCCGTCACCAGGGCCTCAGCTTCACCGGGCGTGGTGGCCATCCAATGGCGGCGCAAGGGGAAGCGCAGGTTCTGCTCCACGGTCATCGAATCATAGAGGGCGCTGCTCTGGAAGAGGAATCCGATCCTTACGCGAAGGTGGTCCAGTTCCTCTTGGTCCAATCCCAGCAGGTCATGGCCGAGCACTTCGATGCTCCCTCCGGTGGGCATCAGCAGGCGTACGATGCACTTGATCAGCACGCTCTTGCCGCTGCCGCTCTTGCCGAGCACCATCACGTTCTCGCCCCGGTAGAGGTCCAGATCGAAGCCGCGCAGCACCTTGTTGGACCCGAACGCGAGCTCGAGACCGCGCAAGGACAGGACCTTCTCTTGGGATGGCCGAGCGGAAACCCGGGCTGCGTGGCTCTCCTCCATTCAATTGAGTCCCAGAATATCGGTGATCTGCACGGCGAGCAGGTCGATGATGAAGATCAGGAGGGACGCCATCACCACGGCATTGTGCGCGCTGCGCCCCACCCCTTCCGTGCCTTTGGCTGTGGTGAATCCCTTATAGCAACCAACTGCCCCCACTACGAAGCCGAAGAAGAAACTTTTGATGAAGGCCGGGAGCACATCGCCCAGCGACAAGGCATCGAAAACCTGGCGATAGAAGAGCTGCCAGCTCAATGGGTCCTTCATGTTCACCCCGATCCAGGAGGCCCAGATGGCGATGCCGCTGGCGAGGATCACCAACAGGGGCACCATCAGGGTGGTGCTCCAAATGCGCGTAACGGCGAGATAGCGGAACGGGTTGGTGCCGCTCACCTCCATGGCATCGATCTGCTCGGTCACCTTCATGCTGCCCAGCTCGGCGCCCATGCCGCTGCCGATCTTGCCCGCGCAGATCAGCGCCGTGATCACGGGCACGATCTCGCGCACGACGCTTACGGCCACCATCGCGGGCAACATGCTCTCCGCGCCGAAGCGGGCGAGCGTGGGGCGGCTTTGAACCGTGAGCACCAGCCCCATGATGAAGGCCGTGACCGCTACCAAGGGGAGGGATCCATTGCCGTTCAGCACGCTTTGCCGAACAAACTCACGCCACTCGAAGCGGCGGTGGAAGGCATTCCGGAAAAAACGGGCCACGAACACGGAGAACCCCCCCGTCTCCAACAAGAACGCATGGAGGGGACCACCCCGTTCGGTTTTCATAGCGGCAAGATAGGGGGATCCAAAAGGTCTTCCGCGATCTGTACTGGAGCCACGCGATGGTGCGGACCACGGATCAACGGAATAATCTGTGGCCAACGGAAGATGGCAGCCGGTGATCCCAGCGGGCATTGATCCGGTCATCGGGCACCAGCCGATCCCCACCTTTCGGGTCAATGCCCCGATTCGGATCAGGGCAGCACGACCCGCTTGGCCTTGGTGCCCATCGCCGTGCTGACGCGCACGATCAACATGCGGCCACGCAAGTTGCCGGTGTCCCACGCCCAAGTGGCCTTGCCGTAGGCGGTGAGGCTATGCGAGGCCAGCAATGCTCCATCCACGGAGAACACATCGAAGATCACGTTTCCCCGTGCCGGGGAAATGGCCATGAGCACCTGGCTGCTTCGGGGATCGGCGAACACGGAAAATCCTTGCTCCGATGCTGTTTCCGAAATGGCCGTTGTTGCACAATCCAGCGTATCACCGGCGTTGGTGGCGCCGGGGGTGGAGCACATTGCGATGAAATCGGCATCGTTGTCATCGGTGTCCACACCATCCGGGAAGCGGCCAATGCTAAGGTTCTCGCTCACGTTGTCGTCAGCCGCCGTAGTTCCGGTGCCTTCCGCATAGCCGTCCAGGGTGCCTTCATAGCTCAAGCGGTCCACAAAGGAGCTGTCGCTGCGGAGGATGATGGCGATGGCATCCGTGGCACCGTTCTGAATGGCGTTGGTTGCGGTGGAAAGTTGGGCGTCACAACCGGCGTTCGGATCACCGCACAGCGTGAAGTACGCACCCGGGGCCAACATGGGCCAGTCATCGGAAAAGTAGGATCCGTACACCACCCCGGTCCCGCTGCTTCCGTTCAGCAACAGCACGGCGATGGAGGAGAGGTCGAACGGATCGGTGCCGGTGTTCTTCAGCTCAAGGAATTCCGCGGCATCGCTTCCGGGTTGATCGTAGTCCACCTCATTGATCACCAATTGGCTGAAGGCTGGGAACGTGAAGCATGCGGCGAGTAGCAGGAAAAGGTAGCGTGTTGCCATGGTGTGAAGTTCTGGGGGTCTGATCCGAGCGAAAGGTAATCAAGGTACTGGGGGCGGGCATGGGTTCGGGCATTTGGGGATGCTCCATGCCTTCGGGTGCTCCGATCCTACACCAATCGGAACGCATCCCCGTCGAACAGACCGAGGTCGCTCATCTTCAGGTGCGGGATCACGAGCAGCGCCATGAAGCTCAATGTCATGTAAGGCGCACCCAGTGTGGAGCCCAGTGCCTTTGCCTGCGCATCGATCCGGGCATATTCCCTTGCTACCTCATAGGCATCGGCATCGGTCATGATCCCGGCTACGGGGAGCGGTAGGATGTTCTTCGTATCGCCCTCCGCCAGGCTCACGCCTCCGCGCGCCTTGATCACCAGGTTGACGGCTGTGCAGAGGTCCTCATCGTTGGTACCCACTGCCACGATGTTGTGGCTGTCGTGGGCCACACTCCCTGCAATGGCCCCGCGCTTCAGTCCGAAGTTCTTGATCCAGCCGATCGCGGGCTTGGCATCCTTGTACCGGTTCACCACGGCGATCTTCAGGACATCACGTGAAGGGTCCGCCACGAAATGCCCGTCCTCCACCTTGCCCGGAAGCACCTCCTTTCCGGTGATCAACTGGCCGTCCAGCGCGGTGATCACGAGCAGGTCATCCATGGAGGCAGGCACGGCAAAGTCCTGCGGCGACTTGGCTGTGCAATTGAACCGGTTCGGTCGTTCTTCCTTCACACGCGGGATCAAGCTCTCGCCGTTCTCGGCCACCAGCACGCCATCGAGGTAGGTGTACCGGACGCGGAAGCTGACCAGGTCCTCCACCACGATCAGGTCGGCCGGGTCGCCCGGGCGAAGCTGGCCGATGGGCAGCTTGTAGTGCTCCACGGGATTCACACAGGCCGCCTGTAGCACGTTGTACACGTCGATGCCTTTGGCCACGGCCCGCGCACAAAGCACATTGATGTGGTTCTCCACCAGGCTGTCCGGATGCTTGTCATCGCTGCAGAACATCACCTCGTCCGGATGGTCGCGCAGCAGGTCGATCAGCGCCTCGAAGTTCTTCGCGGCACTGCCTTCGCGGATCAGGATCTTCATGCCGTGCTTCAGCTTGTCCTGCGCCTCTTCCCCAGTGAAGCACTCATGGTCCGTGCTGATGCCTGCGGCGATGTAGCGCCGGGCATCTTCCCCGCGCAAGCCGGGCGCATGGCCGTCCACGGGTTTGCCAAGGCGTTGTGCATGCGCGATCTTGGCCAGCACCTCGGCATCGCCGTGCAGCACGCCGGGGAAGTTCATCATCTCACTGAGGTAGAGCACCTCCGATTTCTCCAGCAACGCACCCACTTGTGCGGCATCAATGGCATCTCCGGCAGTCTCGAACACCGTGGCCGGTACGCAACTCGGCGCACCGAAGAAAAAGTGGAACGGTGTCTTCCTGCCGTTGGCGATCATGAACTCCACGCCTTCCACGCCCAGCACATTGCCGATCTCGTGCGGGTCGCTCACCGTGGCTACGGTACCATGTGTCACGGCCAAGCGTGCGAACTCGCTGGGGATCAGCATGCTGCTTTCCACATGTACGTGCGCGTCCACGAAGCCCGGTAAGATGAAGCCTTGTACGGGTTTGTTCAATTCCGCGATCTTCGAAATGCGACCTTCGCTGATGGTGACTTCCGCAGCGTACATGCGACGGGCCGGGATGTCGATGAGATTGCCCTTGATGCTTGTATTGGTCATTTCCGCAAAGTAACGATGCTGTAGAGTTTGTGTTCGCGCGCCATTCTTCGAAGCGCTGGAAGCGCGCACCTCGCACGCCTCGCGCAGCAAGCGCGGGCGGGCCGCGGGTGGAAGCCGGTCCACGCTTGCAGCGCGGTACCCGGCGAGGTCGGTGCTTGTAGCGCCATCACCAGATCGTCACTTCAAACCTGGTCCAGGTCCGAGATCCACTTTTTCTCCGGAACAGGTTGATAGGCTTCCATCTTGGCCAGCAAGCCATCCACTGAACCATCGATCATGATCAACTCCCGGTTCTGCTGTTTCAGCAGCCCCTTGCTCACCATGTGATCGAGCTGGGCCACGAGCGGATCATAGAAGCCATGTACGTTCAAGATGCCGATGGGCTTTTGATGGAGCCCGAGCTGCCCCCAGGTCACCACCTCAAAGAGCTCCTCCAAAGTTCCGAAGCCTCCGGGAAGCGCAATGAACGCATCGCCCAGCTCGAACATCCTGGTCTTTCGCTCGTGCATGTTCTCCACGATGAGGAGTTCGGTCAATTGCTCATGGGCCACTTCCTTGATCGACAGGAAGCGGGGAATGATGCCGATGACCTCACTGCCTTGGGCCAGCACCTCATCGGCAATGCATCCCATGAGACCGACCTTGGCCCCGCCGTAGATCAACCGGGCTCCCCTTGATGCGATCGTGGTCCCCAATTGCATTGCGAAGTCCCGGAATTCGGGATCAAGGCCAGAGCTGGAACCGCAGAATACAACGATGCTCTTCATTATTTGTGGGCGACTGGTCTGCGGGAAAAGTACGGTTGCTGGCTTGTTCATCCATATACCTACACCACTGGCACGTACGCGGATCCACGCAAGGGTGCGCGGACACCTTTACGACTCCACCGCTCTAAGGCGGATCACGCCCACCACGTTCAACACCCATATAACCGGCCAAGTGGGATCGAACTCCCACCAGTGCGTGCCGAAGTTGGCGCGGGCGGCATGGGTGTGGTGATTGTTGTGCAGGCCCTCGCCCATCATGATCACGTCCAACGGCATCAGGTTCTTGCTGGTGTTGTCGGTGGGGTAGCTCACGTAGCCGTAGCGATGCGCATACCAGTTGATGATCATGCCGTGCAGTGGCCCCATCACGAACTGCAAGGGGAGGAGCAACCACTGCCACCAAGCCGTGGCGAAGGCAGCGTAGAACGCGGTATAGAGCAGGCCCCAAGCGATGCGGGAGATCCAGCTTTCCCCGATGCGCTCCATCGTCCTCCAATGCGGCAGGTCGCGGGTGAAGCGCTCCTCGGGTTGTTCAGTGCCGTACAGCAGGCCGTTGTAGTGGCCGGCGGTCTTCCACATCATCTTGAAGGGGTTCCCGTCGTACTTCGGCGAGTGCGGGTCCTTCTCGGTGTCGGCGTAGGTGTGGTGTGCCCGGTGCATCATACCGTACACGGCGGGATTGAGGTAGCTGCTGCCTTGGGCCATCCAGGTGAGCACATGGAACGCCTTCTCCCAGAAGGGACTCATGGTGAACATCCGGTGCGCCGAGTACCGGTGCAGGTAGAAGGTCTGCACGAACAGCGAGAGATACCAGTGTACAATGAAAAAGAGAACGATGGTCATGTTGAAGGTGCAAAGGTACCGGGCGCAGCTTGGGCGATCAGGAGATCAGAAGATCAGAGAATGGAATGCCCCGTATGACGACGCACGTCCTTCGACTCGAGCAAGCTCCAGAGGGAGTTCCTCTGTGCTTCTGTGGTCTTCCCTCAACTCCAACTGTTCCTCACGTCGCGAACATCTCGCGCACCCGCTCGAAGAATCCCTTGTCCTTGTTGGTGGGGTGGGGCTGCATGCCGGGGCTGTCGCGGAGTTTCTCCAGGGCCTTCTTCTCGTCCTTGTTCAATTCGGTGGGTGTCCACACCATCACATGAACGAAGAGGTCGCCGTGTCCGTGGCGGTTGATGCTGGGCAGGCCCTTGTTCTTCAGGCGCAGGATGTGGTTGCACTGGGTGCCGGGTTCGATCTTCATCTTGGCCTTCCCGGAAACCAGGGGGACCTCAATGCTCGTGCCCAAGGCCGCATCGATCATGGTGATGAAGGCCTCGTAGTGCAGGTTGTTACCATCGCGCTTCAGCTCCGGGTGATCCTCCTCCTCAACTACCACCAGCAGGTCGCCGGGCACGCCTCCGGCCGGGGCTTCATTGCCCATGCCGCTCAGGTTCAATTGCATGCCTTCCTCCACGCCGGCAGGGATCTTCACCGATACCACGCTTTCTTCGCGCACCAGGCCGTTCGCATCGCTGCCGGCCGCACGCTTGCTCATTGTTTGCCCCATCCCGCCACAGCTGGGGCAAGCCGTCACGGTCTGCATTTGGCCCAGGAACGTGTTCTGGACGCGGTGTACCTGCCCCTGGCCTTTGCAGGTTTGGCAGGTGGCGTACTCAGTGCCCTTTGCACGGACGAGCTTCTGCAGCTTGAGCTGCTTCTCCACGCCATTGGCGATCTCCGCCAAGGTCAGCTTCATGCGCACGCGCAGGTTGCTGCCCTTCACGGTACGGCGTTGCTGTCCGCCCCCGAAACCGCCGAAACCACCACCGGCAAAACCACCGCCGAAGATGTCACCGAACTGGGAGAAGATGTCCTCCATGTTCATGCCGCCCCCTTGGAATCCACCGCCTCCCATACCGGCACCGGCATGTCCGAAGCGATCAAACCTCGCCTTCTTCTCCGGGTCGCTCAGGATCTCATAGGCACTGGCCGCCTCCTTGAAGCGGTCCTCGGCCGTGTGATCCCCCGGATTCTTGTCCGGATGGTGCTTGATGGCCAACTTGCGGTATGCCTTCTTGATCTCGTCGGCACTCGCGTTGCGGCCTACGCCCAGCACTTCATACGGGTCTCGTTTGCTCATTGCGGATCTACTTGGCTCGTTCGGTTGCTGCCTGGATCAGCCTACTCGCCGACGACCACTTTGGCGTATCGCAATACCTTGTCATTGATGGTGTAGCCGCTTTCCACCACCTCAAGCACCTTGCCCTTCAACTTGGGGTCGGGTGCGGGCACTTGGCTGATGGCATCATGCAGTTCCGCATCGAAAGGCTCCCCCTTGGCATGCATGGGCTTCACGCCATGGGCCGACAGGATATTGACGAACTTCTGTTGGATCAGCTCAAAGCCCTGCTTCACCGCGTCGATGTCGTTCACTTCCGCATTGTGCGCGATGGCCCGCTCCATATCGTCCAGCACGGGAAGGATGCTTTGGATGGCTTCCGCCCCGGCGCTCGTCAACAGGTCCATGCGCTCCTTGGCGGTCCGCTTGCGGAAATTGTCGAACTCGGCATGAAGCCGAACGTACTTGTCATGCAGCGCATCATGTTCCACAGTGCGGGCATCCAGCTCGGCACGCAAGCGCTCCACATCATAACTCTCCCGCGTTCCGTCATTGTCAACGGCCCGCTCGGCCGCAGCCTCCGAAGCTGCGCTCAGTGGGCTGTTTTCGTTATCGTTGGGCAAGCCGCCACGGACTTCCTCCGCTGGGCCGGCTTCAGGTCTTTCCGACATTTTCTTTCGGGATCTGTAAAATGGATTGCGCATGGGGCAAGTTCAATGCCGGACCCCGGAGGACGGCCAATGCGGCGCGAAGATGGGACAGATCGACAGGAGAGGGGACCAGCCCGGCCATATCCGCAGGAAGGTGGGGTGGATCGGAGGACTTAGAAGCTCTTCACGTACGGGTCCAGCGCTTGGTCCAACTGGCTCCCGCGGAGGTTCTTGGCCACGATGATCCCATCGGGGTCGATCAGATAATTCATCGGGATGGAGTTGACCCCATAGATGCGGGCCCCGGCGGAACTCCATGCACCCAGGTCGCTCACGTGGTTGGGCCATGAAAGTTTATCCTGTGCGATGGCGTGTTGCCAGGATGTGCGGCTTTTATCGAGACTTACGCTGTAGATGGTGAAGCCCTTCGCATCCTTGAACTTGGCCTTGCTGTACTTCTCGTATGCACGCACCACGTTTGGATTTTCCCGGCGGCAGGGGCCGCACCAGCTGGCCCAAAAGTCCAAGAGGACGTACTGCCCCCTCAGCGAGGAGAGCTTGATCACCTTGGTGCTGTCCGGGTTGTAATAGGCGAGCTCAGGGGCCTTGTCGCCGATGGCGGTGCCGTCCTTTGCGGGCCCGCCCTCATTGCTGCGCGAGGTGAAACCGAACACGGCCAACACGGCCACGGCGGTTACAAGGGCGATACGTGTCTTTGTCATCACGGATGAAACGTTCATGGTGCGAATTTAATGTGCTTTGCAACCGGGGGGCCATCCATCTTCATGCCGCAATGGGAAAGCAAGCCCGATGCATCAGTTCCTGGCCTTCCGCTTGCGTTTGCGCTCCGCCTTGGCCTGCTGCTTTTTCATTTCGGCGAGCTTGGCCGGATCGTGTTCCAGCAGGGCGTCCAGCGCACGGTCAAGGTCCTCTCCATGGAGGTCCATGCCGATCACCTTTCCCTGCGGATCGATCAGCACGTTCGTGGGGATGAAGTGCACCTGGTAGGTGTTGGCGGCCGTGTTGATCCCGCTCTCCACGGCTCCCACATGCCAGGGCCAATCCAGCCGGTCCTGTTCGATCGCCTTCTTCCAGGCGGCACCTCCACCGGCCCGGTCCAGGCTGACGCTGAAGACGCGAAAGCCATCGGCCCCGCTGAACAGGCTGTCCTTGTACGCATGGTAGGTGGCGCGCAGGTTCGGGTTCTCCATCCGGCAGGGACGGCACCAGCTCGCCCAGAAATCAAGCAGTACGATATGGCCCCGCAGCTCGGAAAGCCGTAACGTATCTCCAGCCGGATCGGGCATGGCGATCTCCGGTGCTTGCTGCCCCATAGTGATGCCCGACAGCCGCTCTTGCGCCTGTGCCGAGGCAATGAAGGTGCTGGAGAGAAGTGCAAGGCTGGCAACCAAGGATAATTTCATGGGACGAAGATCGTGAGAATGAAGCGCTTTTCGATATCGGTACAGGTGGTGGATCGTCATCATTTTCCTTCTTCTCCACTTTCAGCTTTCCACTTTCCACTTTCAGCCTTCCACTTTCAGCCTTCAAGAAAGCCGTTCGATCCTGGCCCCGATGGCATTGAGCCGCTCGGCGATCCGCTGGTAGCCGCGGTCCACCTGTTCGATGTTGTGGATGGTGCTGGTTCCCTCCGCGCTCAAGGCTGCGATCAGCAAGGAAACGCCTGCACGAATGTCCGGGCTGGTCATGGTGATCCCTCGCAAGGGCTGCTCAAAGTCGTGGCCGTTCACTTGAACACGGTGCGGGTCGCAGAGGGTGATCTGCGCGCCCATCTCGATGAGTTTGTCCACGAAGAACAGGCGGCTCTCGAACATTTTCTGGTGGATGAGCACACTGCCTTTCGCCTGTGTGGCGGTGACGATGACAATGCTGATCAGGTCGGGCGTGAAGCCGGGCCATGGCGCATCGCTGATGTTCATGATGCTGCCGTCGATGAAGCGCTGGATGGTATAGTGGTCTTGGGCTGGGATGTGGATGTCGTCACCACGGCGTTCCACCTGGATCCCCAAGCGTCGGAACACTTCCGGGATCATGCCAAGATGCTCATATCCGGTATCCTTGATGGTGATGGCGCTGCGGGTAAGGGCGGCCATGCCGATGAAGGATCCGATCTCGATCATGTCCGGCAGCATGCGGTGCTCGGTACCGCCGAGTTCCTTCACCCCGTCGATGTGGAGCAAGTTGCTTCCGATGCCCTGGATCTTGGCGCCCATGCGCACCAGCATGTTGCAGAGTTGCTGGAGGTAGGGTTCGCAAGCGGCGTTGAAAATGGTGGTGCGGCCCTCGGCGAGCACGGCGGCCATCACGATGTTGGCGGTGCCGGTAACGCTCGCTTCGTCCAGCAGCATGTATGCCCCCTTCAGTCGTTTTGCCTCGGCCTTGAAGAACCCTTCCTTCCGGTCATAGGTGAAAGTGGCCCCGAGCTTCTCGAAGCCGATGAAGTGCGTGTCCAAGCGACGCCTGCCAATTTTGTCGCCGCCCGGGGTGGGGATGTAACCGGTGCCGAAACGGGCGAGGGAAGGCCCCACCACCATCACACTGCCGCGCAGGCCACCACCCATTTTCCTGAACTCCGGCTTCAGGAAGAATTCGATGTCAACGTTCTTCGCCTGAAAGCGCCAATCACCGTCCCCGAGCTTTTCCACCGCCACGCCCATCGCGCGCAACAGGTCGATCATCTTGTTCACGTCCACGATGTCCGGCACATTGCGGATCGTCACCGGTTCGCTGGTGAGCAGCACGGCGCACAGCACCTGCAGTGCCTCGTTCTTCGCTCCTTGCGGAATGAGTTCGCCGTTCAGGCGATGGCCTCCTTCGATCTTGAAACTTCCCATTGTATGCGCCGAAGCCTTCGGCGAAGGTGTATGTTGCGAAACAAGGAACGGAAGGGCCATTTGCAGCGATCCCAGCGTGAATGCTATCAACATGCGGATGTAGGTGACCGGAGCACCCATCCGCGAGGATCGGGTCCGTACCGCTTGCGCGGACTGCGCTCCGGCCTGCGGGAACCGCTTATGAATGTGTGGCATCGATCACCGCGCCCCTGCCGATGGTCAGGCAATTCAGACAAGTCTGCAACCAGCCGGACCCCTCAATACCTTTTCTTCCGGTTGCGATGCCTCTTCTTACCACTGCCGCTGTTGCGTTTCCGCGTGGGTTCGGCAGCGTTGCGGGGTCCGCTGCGTTGTGCCTGCAGGAGCGAATCCGTGCTGGCCAACTGCATCTCCGGATCAAACTTCAGCTGCCCTTTGCTCAGTTCAGCGAGGTCCTTCAATATTGCCCCATCACTCACGCTGTCCCGGTTCCAAGCGAGGAATTGCTTCTTCATCTGGTTGGCGATCAACAAGGTGAAGGCGGCCTTTTCAGGACCCTCTTCCATGGCCACGCATTCCTCCACCATCCGCTCCACCAGCTTGCCATAGTGCCCAAAGCGGATGGCCGTCTTCGGATAGGCCACCGGCTCGGGCTTGGTCTTCAGGCCCTCCTCGGTTGGCACGGGGTAGGGTGATTCCACGTCCAGCGCGAAACCGGACATGATGTGTACATGGTCCCAAAAAGTGCGGTCGCTGTTCTCGTTGTTGCGGAGCTGGGGGTTCAGCTTGCCGATGGTCTGCACAATGGCCCGGGCCATGCGCGTGCGCTTCTCTCGATCCACCTCTTCCAGGGTATGCTCCACCATGCGCTGCACAAGGCGTCCATATTCGGGAATGACCAAATGGTTGCGCTGGGTATTGTAGTCGAATTCGATGTTCATGCGGGAAGTGGGCGTGTGGACCTTCTGATGTATAATGGGCCCTGTTCGCAAGCGAAGGCCAAGGTCGTGGTGCGCCAAATGTAGGGTATTGGATAAAAAGTCAGCCAAGCATTCGGTCGGCGACCCCCTCGCGTATGGCGAAAGCCCTTTTCCCTATTATTGAAGCGCGCTTCCTCTTCAAGCCTGATCACGTTCAATGGCCGATCGATCCCTTTTCCAACAGATCTTGCGGGGACGTACCGGTTATTGGACACTCCTTGTGCTCATCCTGCTGGTTTCTTTTAGGTTGTACTCGTCGCGCTATTATCCACTGCTGAACTCGGACGATGCACTGAACGTGCTTATGACCCGGGACTATTCACTTCCGCACGACCTGTACTGCTGGGGGCAGGACCGAGGAGGCACGCTCATCCCATTGCTCGGACAGTTTTTTCATGGGGTGTTGGGCATCTCCTTGATCTGGTCCGTTTCCCTGAGCAATTATCTCGTTGTGGTGATGGGTGGTCTGTGCTTTATGCAACTCTTCGAAACGCGCTCCAGCAAGGTCATGTTCGCCATGCTGTGGCTGCTGCCGCCATGGCGTTTCGTGGATATGCTGCGCTTCCCGTACGGGGTCCAATACGGCCTCTTGGGCATCGCTGTGCTGCTGGTAGTGAGGATCCCCTTGGACCGCGAACGCCATTTTCGTGTGCAGGACCACGTGCGTATGTTGCTCCTGATGTTCGTTTCGATCATCGCGGTGTGGGTCTCTGACCTTGCCGTGCTGACGATCGGTGCGGCGGGGATGGCGTGGTTTCTTTGGCGTAGGAAGCAGCATCTGCCGCTTATGCCGCGAAATGAGATCCTGTTGTGGTGTGCCGGTGGGCTAGCCTTTGGGGCAGCGTTCATCGCCTATGCCAAGCTGACCGCACCGGCGGTCACGCAGCATTACCAGCAAGTCAATACACCCGGGGAATTGGTCGCGGCCATGGCCACATTCGGTGGCGCATTCTTTGACTTGGTTCTGTTCCGGACGCGAGAGCCCTACATGAGCGCATACGCCGTGCTGGCGGTGGCCTCGTTCATTACCGTGGTCTGGATGTGGCGCAGGCGACCGCGTCGAGATGCGCGCACGGGGCTGGCCCTTTTTCTGGCTTTGGATGCGGCCTTCCTTGTATTCGCCGTTCTGTCTTCCAAGTGGGCGGTGCTGAATCTGCTCAATCGGCGCTATTTCATCGGCGCCTACATCGGGCTTTCCATCCTGGTGCTGTTGCTGAACGAGCTGACCATGCGCGACCGCAAGTATGCACCATGGGTCTCAGGCCTCCTCTGGCTCACCGTGCTGGCAGGAGCGCTAAGCGGACCGATGCAGATGAAATATATCTGGCCGCGCACCTTGGAGTCGCGTGTCGATGTGGCGTCGGAATTTCTGAGCTTGGGCCGGATCGGGCTCATTGGGGAGTATGGCAACGCTTACGTGGCATGTACGCCGGACCCCGAGCGGATCGCATCCACGCCGCATGATCGCGGGGATGTGAAGAACGCTGACCTGGTGCCACCGGTGTTCGATGGCCGGGACATCTATGTGATCAGGGACATGTGGATGGATAGCTTCCCGGACACGTTGTCGCAGTTCGGTCATGTGCTCGTTCGTGAAGGCAGACCCTTTACCATCGCAAATTGCACTGTGAGCCAGTACGTGGAGGTGAGATGAACCGAGGCTCCCGAAGAAGTTCCAAGGAGCGGGGCCAAGGGATGGTTTAACCCACCCCGTAAACTTCGCGTTGCGGAATGACCTCTGCGTCTCAGCGCCCCCGCGGTTCACCCACCACCCTCAGCTTCGCGAAGCGCAGCAATAATTGCTTTTGCCCGGCGGAAGGAAAGAAGATGGTGGCCTTGATGTCCGGGGCCTTGCCTTCCACCTTAACCACCTTGCCCTTGCCGAAACGAGCGTGCTCCACGGTCACGCCTTCCGTGAGTTCCTCCGGTATTGCATGGCCAATTGCGCTGGTAGCCTCCAGAGGTCTTCCGGTGGGGGAGATCTTCTTCAGGTTGCGTTTGGACGGTGCTGCCGTGAGGCTGGTAGTGGCCGCGGGCCGACCGCGTTCCTTCAGGGGTGCCCTGCGCGTGGTGGGTGAGGGAGTGGCGGTTGTGCCATAACCGTTCCGCTCCGCGAAGGAAGGCCCCCGGCCAAACGAAGGCATTTCGTGCCGGCCTGGCAGTTGCAGGTACTTCGGGTCGATCTCCTGGATAAAACGGCTCGGCTCGGCGCTCTGCAGGGTGCCCCATTTGTAGCGGCTGGTCGCGTAGCTCAGCGTGGCACGTTTCTCGGCACGGGTGATGGCCACGTAGAACAGGCGGCGTTCCTCCTCCAGGTCGGCCCGGCTTTGCACGGACATCATGTTCGGAAAAAGATTTTCTTCAAGCCCCACGACATACACGTACGGGAACTCCAATCCCTTCGCGCTGTGGACGGTCATCAGGCTCACGCGGTCGTTGTCCTTAGGATCATTGTTGTCGGCATCGGTGAGCAGTGCCACGTCGATCAGGAAATCCGGCAGTGTGCGCAGGGTCTGTTCACCGTCGGCCAAGGTTTCAGGGTCGATCCCGGACTCGGTGGTCGCGGAATCGATGGTGGGGTCGCTGAACTCCTTCATCCCGTTCAGCAGTCCCTGGATGTTCTCGTAGCGGCTCACGCCCTCCGGGGTCTTGTCGGCAAAAAGGTCCTGCAACAGGCCGGTGGTGCGCGCGATGTATTCGCCCAAGGCATAAGCGCTCTGTGTTTCCAGCATGGTCTGGAAGCTGCGGACCATCATCACGAACTGGGCGATCTTCTTCTTCAAGCCCTCATGCAGGCCCACTTCGCCGAGATGGTCATGGATGATGTCCCAGATGCTCTTGTCGTGCTGGTTCGCGGCCACCATCAGCTTGTCCATGGTGCTCTGTCCGATGCCGCGCGCGGGGTAGTTGATCACCCGCTTCAGCGCCTCCTCGTCGTTGGGGTTGCAGGTGAGGCGGAAGTAGGCGATCAGGTCCTTCACCTCCTTGCGCTGGTAAAAGCTGAGCCCGCCGTAGATGCGGTAGGGGATGTTCATTTTCCGCAAGGCTTCCTCCATGCTGCGGCTCTGCGCGTTGGTGCGGTAGAGGATCGCGAAACCCTTGTTCGGCACTTGCTCGTGCATCTTGGTGCCGAAGATGTCGTGCGCCACGAAACGGCCCTCCTCGTTGTCGCTCACACTGCGGTTCACCTGCAGCGGCACGCCCTCGTCGTTGGCCGTCCACACGGTCTTGTCCAGGCGCTCCTTGTTCTTCTCGATCAGGCTGTTGGCGGCGTTGACGATGTTCTTCGTGCTGCGGTAGTTCTGTTCCAGCTTGAAGACGTGATGCTCCGGATAGTCCTTCTTGAAGTTGAGGATGTTCTGGATGTTCGCGCCGCGGAAGGCATAGATGCTCTGGCTGTCATCGCCCACTACGGTGAGGTTCTGGTGCCGGGCCGCGAGGGTGCGCACGATGTTGTACTGTGCCAGATTGGTGTCCTGGTACTCGTCCACGAGGATGTACTGGAAGCGCTGCTGGTACTTCAGCATCACGTCCGGATGGTCGCGGAAGAGGATGTTGGTGTTGAAGAGCAGGTCGTCAAAATCCATGGCACCGGCGCGGAAACAACGGGCGGCGTACTGCTGGTAGATGAGGCCGATCTGCGGGCGCATGTTTGCGGCATCGCTGCTCATCAATTCCACATTCTCCAGGTAGTCCCTCGGACCGATCAGATTGTTCTTTGCGATGCTGATGCGCCCATGCACTTGGTTCGCCTTGTACAGTTTGTCGTCCAGGTTGTATTCCTTCACGATGGTGCGGATCAGCGAGCGGCTGTCGTCGGTATCGTAGATGGTGAAATCCTTCGGGTAGCCGAGCTTGTCGGCCTCTGCGCGAAGGATGCGGGCGAACACACTGTGGAAAGTGCCCATCCATACGTTCTGGGCCTCGCCGCCGGGCACCAGCGCGGCAATGCGCTCCTTCATGCTCTTGGCCGCCTTGTTGGTGAAGGTGAGCGCGAGGATGCGGAAGGCATCGACGTCCTTGGTGAGCAGGTGAGCGATCCGTACTGTGAGCACGCGGGTCTTGCCGCTGCCGGCCCCGGCGATCACCATGGTGGGGCCTTCGGTGGCCTTTACGGCGGCGAGCTGGGCGGGGTTCAGCCCGTTCAAATGATCCATGGGTGGCCAAAGTTAGTTGCGCTGGCCGGGTGCTCCATTGTGTGTTGAAAAGGTTGGGCCGGCATCAGCACAGGGCTCATCATCCGGTCCCTGCGGGCAGGTTCGCGCTCCTATTGGGAGATGTTCTGCTCATGTCGGAAGATCCCCGCCGGAGCCGACGACAGGGGAGCACAAGGTGCCGAAGTGGCCGGATAGGTACGGCGATAAAAGTCACACTCGGGTTGTTCCGGCCTGCATAACTTTGATGGCATGAATTTGCATTCCGGATCTCTGGTCGTCGTTTTACTCACCCTGTCGGCTTGTGGTGGATCACTTTCCTCCGCGGATGAAGCCGCCGCTCTTGAAAAGGGAGCTGCGATCACCGATGCTTCGTTCCAAGCCTTGAGCGAGAAGTTGCAGCAGGCCATGAAGCAGGGTGGCCCTGCGCATGCCGTGGATTTCTGTTCGCTCAATGCACAGGCCATGGTGGACTCGCTTTCCTCCGCACACGGTGCGAGCATTCGCCGCACCAGCGATCGCATTCGGAACCCGCACGATGCACCCGTCAAGGGCGAAGCCGCCGTGCTACGGCAGATGCTCACGGAATGGGAAAAGGAGAACAGGATGACCGATGTGCCTGCTCGGGTGGAACTGGAGGGCGACAGCCTGGCCTATTACCGACCGATCTTCATTAACTCGCCTGCTTGCCTGAAGTGCCATGGCATGCCGGGCTCTACGCTCGACAGCTCGGCACTTGCCGTGATCAGCGAACGCTACAAGGAGGATCGGGCGACCGGGTATGCCCTTAATGAGCTCCGGGGCATGTGGAGCGTCCGGTGGCAACGTTGAGGGACACCAGCATCAGGGCGGTTGTGCCTTGGACGGATCACGTGCAGGAATGAATATTGGCGTAGCGATCGCGCTGATCGGGGCGGGAACCCGGCCGAAACGGTTACCAGCAAAGGCGACCCTTGGCGTATCGATGAACAATCCCTTCTCCCCCGGGGGGATGGTCATCCACCCTCCCTGGTCCTGGCTGGGCTTATGGGTGGCCCTGGTGCCCATGGGGCGGCAGTACGATCGGCGGTGAGGGGTCGCGGTCTTTTCGGATCATCAATACCCCACTCCCGGTGAGTTTGGCCTACTGCGGGTCACTCACGGAGCGGTTTGTACCATGCGGTGCGTCCCGTGCCAATGCGCTCGAGCGATCCGGCGGCCACGGCTTCGGCCAGGTCCCTGCTCGCGGTGGCGGGCGAAAGCTCGGGGAAGTCGCGCCGATAGTCCTTCCGGGTAAAGCGCCCGTGGACCTTGGCCAGGAGGAAGGTTGAAATGCGGTCCGCTCCCGAGAGCACGCTGCGCTCGCGGACCAGCAGCTCATGGAGGGCCTCGTCCATCCGTTCCATCATGTAGTTGATGAAACTTCCGCAGTCCTCCTGCCGATCGGCGAATTCCATGGCGGCGTAGTATCCGCTGCGACCGCGCTCGATGAAGCCCTCGAGCGGCAGAAAGGAGAACACGGGCCATTGGCGCATCAGCATCAGCTTTTGCCAGAGGCGGGCGATCCTGCCATTGCCTGCTGTGAACGGGCGGAGGTTCACCAGGCCGTAGTGCAATACGCAGCTGGTGATCAGCAGCGGGGCCTCGTCGTTCTCGGCAAAGTGCAGGAGCTGCTCCACTTGGCTGGAGATGTTGCCGCCCGCGGCCTTGCGCCGGCCGGGCCGGTTCCCGTACACCACCTCCAGGGTCCCGGTGCGGTATTGGCCGGGGTCCAGCGCCAGCCCGTGCATCAGTTCGCCATGGGCAAGCCGGAGGTCCTGCCCCAGATATGGTTCAAGGGAGGGGAGCAGGTCATAGAGCCGGATCGTGTTCATCACTTCCAGTTCGGCGGAGTTGGACGTGTCGGGGGCGCGTCCATCGAGCAGTTCGGCGATGGTCCTGCGGTCCAGGGGATTATCCTCCAAGGCCAGGGTGGCGTGGATGGTGCTGACCCGGTGGGCGCGCCGGAGCAGGGGAGAAGGATGGTGCAGATGGGCGGCGTTCACTTCGCCCAAGCGTTCGGAGATGGAGGCCAGTAGGGTAAGCGTGCGAGGGGTGAGTGAATAGAGCGTGGGATTCATAATGGTATCAAATGAGGCTATCAAAGGTAGTGTTCAAGTGGTCCGGGATGATTTCACCCAGATGATATCGAGCGGCGCGGGGGACGGCTGTTCAGCGGGAAATGCTTATGTATCAACGGCTTTCTGCTGTTGGGAGGGTTGGTTCAGGGTCTGCGAGGGTCCACATCCAGAGGTATGGTAAAAGATTTTACCACACGGGTCTTGGATGAGAAGGGAAAAAACCTACATTTGCAGCCCGATTTTCGCCCGCATTAGCGGGTGTATCGGCTGATAAACAGGACGAAACGGAGCTTCATGCCAACCATTCAACAGCTGATCCGCAAAGGACGCAAGGCACCCACCTTCAAGAGCAAATCGGTGGCCTTGGCCGAGTGCCCCCAACGCCGTGGTGTATGCACCAAGGTGTACACCACCACCCCGAAGAAGCCGAACTCGGCGCTTCGCAAGGTGGCCAAGGTGCGCTTGTCCAATAAAATGGAGGTGATCGCCTACATCGGTGGTGAAGGCCACAACCTTCAGGAACACAGCATCGTGCTGGTGCGCGGCGGAAGGGTGAAGGACCTGCCCGGCGTGAAGTACCACATTGTGCGCGGTGTTCTGGACACTTCGGGCGTGGAAGGCAGGAACCAGCGCCGGAGCAAGTACGGTACCAAGCGCAAGAAGGAAGGTGCCAAAAAGTAACCATCGACAGAGAGAACGATGCGTAAGAAAGCAGCCAAGCACACCACATTGCCCGACCCCAAGTACGGTCAGGTCCAGGTGACCAAGTTCGTGAACAACCTGATGTACGACGGCAAGAAGAGCCTGTCGTTCGATATCTTCTACAGCGCCATTGACATGGTGGCCGAGAAGACCGGCGAGGACGGCATGGAGATGTTCCGGAAGGCCATCGTCAACGTGACCCCCCAAGTGGAGGTGCGCAGCCGCCGCGTTGGTGGAGCGAACTTCCAGATCCCCCAACCGGTTCGCGAGAGCCGCAAGGAGAGCTTGGCGATGAAGTGGTTGATCGGGTACAGCCGCAAGCGCAACGAGCGCAGCATGGAGCAGCGCCTCGCCAATGAGATCATGGCCGCCGCCAAGGAGGAGGGGGCCGCATTCAAGAAGAAGGAGGAAGTACACAAGATGGCCGAGGCCAACAAGGCCTTCAGCCACTTCCGCTTCTAATTAAACAGCACAGGACCCACATGGCCCGCGACCTCAAATACACGCGCAACATCGGCATCATGGCCCACATTGATGCCGGGAAGACGACCACGTCCGAGCGCATCCTTTATTACACGGGCCTCACGCACAAGATCGGTGAGGTGCATGATGGCGCGGCCACCATGGACTGGATGGAGCAGGAGCAGGAGCGTGGCATCACGATCACCTCCGCAGCTACCACCACGGCATGGAAGTACCGCGGGAACGAGTACAAGATCAACCTGATCGACACCCCGGGCCACGTGGACTTCACCGTGGAGGTGGAGCGCAGCCTTCGCGTGCTGGACGGTGCAGTCGCTTTGTTCTGCGCCGTTGGTGGCGTGGAGCCCCAGAGCGAGACCGTATGGCGCCAAGCCAACAAGTACAAGGTGCCCCGCATCGGTTTCGTGAACAAGATGGACCGCAACGGTGCCGACTTCTTCAGTGTGGTGGGCCAGATCCGCAATCGCCTCGGGGCCAACCCGGTGCCCTTGCAGGTGCCCATCGGGGCGGAGGCCGGTTTCCAAGGGGTGGTGGACCTGGTGAACAACCATGGCATGGTATGGAACGAGGCCGACCAAGGCATGACCTGGACGGAGGTTCCCATCCCGGACGACCTGAAGGACACGGTGAAGGAATGGCGGGAGAAGTTGATCGAAGCGGTTGCCGAGAGCGACGACACGCTGATGGAGAAGTACTTCAATGATCCCGACAGTCTCTCCGAGGCGGAGATCATGAATGCCATTCGTGTGAGCACCATCAACATGAGCATTACACCGATCCTCTGCGGGTCGGCGTTCAAGAACAAGGGCGTGCAGACGATGTTGGACGCGGTGATGGCCTACCTGCCCAGCCCGATGGACATCGAGGCGGTCACCGGTACCGATCCGGACACCGGCGAGGAGATCCTTCGCAAGCCCAGCGTGACCGAGCCGATGGCATCCTTGGCGTTCAAGATCGCCACGGACCCCTTCGTGGGCCGCTTGGCCTTCTTCCGCTGCTACAGCGGAAAAGTGGATGCCGGCAGCTACGTGCAGAACATGCGCACGGGCCGCAAGGAGCGGATCAGCCGCATCTTCCAGATGCACTCCAACAAGCAGAATTCCGTGGACGTGATCGAAGCGGGCGACATCGGAGCGGCCGTTGGTTTCAAGGACATCCGCACGGGCGATACCCTCTGTGACGAGAACAAGCAGATCATCCTGGAGAGCATGAGCTTCCCCGAGCCGGTGATCGGCATCGCCGTGGAACCCAAGACCCAGGCCGACCTGGACAAGATGGGCCAAGCCCTTGCCAAACTGGCCGAGGAAGACCCCACGTTCAAGGTGCATACCGACGACGAGACCGGCCAGACCGTGATCAGCGGCATGGGCGAACTGCACTTGGAGATCCTGGTGGACCGCCTGAAGCGCGAGTTCAAGGTGGAGTGCAACCAGGGAGCGCCCCAGGTGAAGTACAAGGAGGCCATCACCGGAACGGTGGAACATCGCGAGCTGTACAAGAAGCAGACGGGTGGTCGCGGCAAGTTCGCCGACATCCACGTGAAGATCGAGCCGCAGACGGACCCCGCGAAGACCGGCCTCGAGTTCATCGACAACATCAAGGGCGGCGTGATCCCGAAGGAATTCATTCCGTCCGTGCAAAAGGGCTTCGCGGCCTCGTTGCAGAACGGCGTGCTGGCCGGCTATCCGATGGAAAGCCTGAAGGTGACGCTGTACGACGGCAGCTTCCACAATGTGGACTCCGACGCGTTGAGCTTCGAGATCGCGGCGAAGAGCGCCTTCCGCTCCGCAGTGCCGAAGGCGAAGCCCATTCTCCTGGAGCCGATCATGAAGATCGAAGTGATCACTCCGGAGGAGAACATGGGCGACATCGTGGGCGACCTCAACCGGCGCCGCGGACAGATCCAAGGCATGGAGGACCGCAGTGGTGCGAAGGCCATCAAAGGCACTGTTCCCTTGAGCGAGATGTTCGGCTACGTCACCTCCCTGCGCACATTAAGTTCCGGCCGTGCCAGCAGCACCATGGAATTCAGCCACTATGAGCAAGCTCCCAATAACGTCACCGAGGCCGTTCTGGCCAAGGTTCGCGGTAAAGTTTCAGCATAAGTCGACCCATTAGTGATGAACCAAAAGATCAGGATCAAGCTGCGGTCATACGATCACAACCTCGTCGACAAGAGCGCCGAGAAGATCGTAAAGACGGTGAAGAGCACGGGTGCCGTCGTCAGCGGCCCCATCCCACTGCCCACGCACAAGCGCATCTTCACCGTGCTGCGTTCCCCGCACGTGAACAAGACGGCACGGGAGCAGTTCCAGCTGTGCAGCTACAAGCGGTTGATGGACATTTACAGTTCCAGCAGCAAGACCATCGACGCGCTGATGAAGTTGGAGCTCCCCAGTGGTGTTGATGTGGAGATCAAGGTCTGATGGACAAGGAAGGAAGACAGAAAGAGCATAGCCTCAACAACAAGAAGCGATGAGCGGATTGATCGGAAAAAAGATCGGCATGACCAGCCTCTACGACGGGGATGGCAACCTCTTGGGTTGCACTGTGCTGGAAGCCGGACCTTGCGTGGTGACCCATGTAAAGACGGTTGACAAGGATGGCTACAACGCCGTCCAGCTTGCCTATGGTGAGCGTGGCGAAAAGAACGCCACCTCCGCTGCCATCGGTCACTTTAAAAAAGCCGGCACCACCCCGAAGGTGAAGAGCCATGAGTTCAAGGAGTTCGTTGAGGAGCTGAAATTGGGCGACAAGGTGGACACCGACATCTTCCTGGAAGGAGGCTTCGTCACGGTGACCTCGGCCAGCAAGGGCAAGGGATTCCAAGGTGTGGTGAAGCGGCACGGATTCAGCGGTGTGGGTGAAGCCACCCACGGCCAGCACGACCGTTCCCGCGCCCCCGGCTCCTTGGGTGGTTCGTCCTACCCTTCCCGCGTGTTCAAGGGGATGCGCATGGCCGGCAGGACCGGTGGCAACAAGATCACCACCGAGAATTTGCGCGTGGTGAAGATCGACAAGGAAAAGAACCTCATGGTCGTCCATGGCTCCATTCCCGGACCCAAGGGCGGTTACGTGATCATCTGGAAGTAAGATGGAACTCGAGATCCACAGTGCGGACGGAAAGTCCACCGGCAAGAAAGCCAAGCTGAACGATGCGGTGTTCGGTGTTGAGCCGAACGACCACGCCATCTGGCTGGACGTGAAGCAGCACCTGGCCAATCGCCGGCAGGGCACCTCCAAGACCCTGGAGAAAAGTGAACTGAGCGGTTCCACCCGGAAACTGCATCGCCAAAAGGGCACTGGTGGTGCACGGAGGGGGTCCATCAAGAGCCCCTTGCTGAAAGGTGGTGCACGCGTGTTCGGTCCCAAGCCGCGCGACTACCATTTCAAGCTGAACAAGAAGGTGAAGGACCTCGCTCGTCGCAGTGCGCTCACGCACAAGGCCAGGAACGGTGCCATCTCCGTACTTGACGGTACGGGCATGGACAGCAACAAGACCAAGGCCTACGCCGGCATGTTGCAGGCGTTCGACCTCGCCGGCCGCAAGGCATTGGTGGTGCTGGCCTCCAAGAACGACAACGTGTTGTTGGGCACGCGCAACATCCAAGGTGCCCGCGTGGTGGTCGCCAGCGAACTGAACACCTACGACATCATGAACGCCAATCGGCTGTTGATCGTCGCCGATGCGATCGCACCGTTGGAATCCACCCTCAGCAAGTAACCCCCAATGAGCAGCATCATTATCCGCCCCCTCATCACGGAAAAGATGACGGCCCAGAGCGAAAAGGAAGGCCGTTACGGATTCGTGGTGGACCGCCGGAGCAACAAGGTCGAGATCCGCGACGCGGTGGAAAAGGAGTTCAACGTGAAGGTGACCGGCGTGCGTACGATGATCGTACGCGGCAAGGAGCGCACGCGCTACACCAAGACCAACATCCTCCGCGGCAGCACCAGCACCTGGAAGAAAGCGATCGTCACCTTGGAGAAGGGTGAAAGCATTGATCTGTACAGCAATCTCTGAGCCTCGAACAAGCGAAGATCATGGGAATCCGTAAAATAAACCCCGTTACCGCAGGCACCCGTCACAAGGTGGCCGTGGATTTCGAGGAGGTCACAACCAACATCCCCGAGGCAAGCCTGCTTCGCGGACGTGTAAGGAAGAGCGGCGGTCGCAATCACAGCGGCAAGATGACCATGCGCTATATCGGTGGTGGCCATAAGCAGCGCTACCGCTTGATCGACACGAAGCGCGACAAGGTGGGCATTGCCGGTGTTGTGAAGACGATCGAGTACGATCCGAACCGCAGCTCCCGGATCGCGTTGATCCATTACCCGGATGGGGAGAAGCGCTACATTCTGGCCCCGAGCGGGCTGAAGGTGGGGCAGGTGATCGTGAGCGGAAAAGGCGCTCCTCCCGAAGTGGGGAACGCGCTGCCGCTGAGCGATATCCCTCTGGGCACCTTGGTACATAACGTGGAACTTCAGCCCGGCAAGGGAGGTTCCTTCGCGCGCAGCGCAGGCACCTTCGCACAGCTGAACGCCCGTGAGGGGCGCTATGCCACGTTGAAGATGCCGAGCGGCGAAGTGCGCATGGTGCTGGTGAGCTGCATGGCCACCGTGGGTGCCGTGGGCAACGCCGAGCACATGCTCCAGCGCAGCGGCAAGGCCGGTCGCACCCGTTGGCAGGGCCGTCGCCCACGGACCCGTCCGGTGGTGATGAACCCGGTGGACCACCCGATGGGTGGTGGAGAGGGCCGCGCCTCCGGTGGCCATCCACGCAGCCGCAAGGGCCTTCTTTCCAAGGGCAAGAAGACGCGTGCGCCGAAGCGTCTTTCCAGCAAGTTCATTATTCAACGGGCCAACCACAAGAAGTCCTGATCACCAGATAGCAGATGAGCCGTTCACTCAAGAAACCCCCTTTCGTCCACTACAAGTTGGCGAAGCGTGTGACCGACATGCAGCAGGCCGGCAAGAAAACCGTCCTGAAGACCTGGTCGCGGTCCAGCACGATCACCCCCGAATTCGTGGGATTGACCTTCGCTGTACACAACGGGAACAAGTTCATTCCGGTGTATGTCACCGAGAACATGGTAGGCCACAAACTGGGGGAATTCGCCCCCACGCGGACCTTCCGCGGCCACGCCGGCAACAACAGGAAGTAACATGGGATCTCGCAAGAAAATAGCCGCGGAGAAGCGGAAGGAAGCCAAGAAGACCGTGGCGGTTGCAAGCCTGCGAAAGGAGCCCACCAGCCCACGCAAGATGCGCCAAGTGGCGGACAGCATCCGCGGGGTGGAAGTGGAGCATGCCCTGGGCCTGCTGCGCTACAGCACCCGCCATGCGAGCAAGCCGCTGGAGAAGCTTCTGATGAGCGCCATCGCGAACTGGGAAGCCAAGAACGAAGGTCGCAAGGCCGGTGACACCAAGCTGGTCGTGAAGACGGTGATGGTGGACGAGAGCACGGGCCTGAAGCGCATGCTTCCCGCACCGCAAGGCCGCGCCTACCGCATGGTGAAGCGCAGCAACCACGTCACCCTGATCGTGGACACCGCACCCGAGGAAACCGCCGATAACAACGCATAATGGGACAGAAAGCACACCCGATCGGCCAACGCCTGGGCCTCATCAAGGGCTGGGACAGCAACTGGTACGGCGGCGACAACTACGCCGACAAGCTGGTGGAGGATGAAAGGATCCGCCAGTACCTGATGGCCCGCCTGAAGAAGGCGAGCGTATCACGCATCATCATCGAACGCACCTTGAAACTGGTGACGGTGACGATCAATACCGCACGCCCCGGTGTCATCATCGGCCGCGGAGGCTCGGAAGTGGACAAGCTGCGCGAGGAGCTGAAGAAGTTCACCGGCAAGGACGTGCAGATCAACATCTTCGAGATCAAGCGCCCTGAACTGGATGCGCGCCTGGTGGCGGACAGCATTGCCCGCCAACTGGAGGGACGCATCAGCTTCCGCCGGGCGATGAAGATGAGCGTGGCCAGTTCCATGCGCATGGGTGCCGAAGGCATCAAGGTGCAGGTGAGCGGTCGCTTGAACGGTGCCGAGATCGCCCGCACGGAGAAGTACCGCGAGGGTCGCGTGCCCTTGCACACCCTGCGCGCCGACATCGACTTTGCCATCACCGAGGCCCACACCAAGATGGGACGCATCGGGGTGAAGTGCTGGATCATGCGCGGCGAGGTGTACGGCAAGCGCGACCTGAGCCCGAACCAGGGACAGGTGAAGGGACCCGGCGGCATGCGCATGGGCCCTGGTGACCGCCGCGGCGGTGAACGTCGTGGACCGGGTGCCGGTGGCGAGCGTCGCGGAGGCGGCGAGCGTCGCGGAGGCGGTGAGCGCCGTGGCCCCGGTGGCGAGCACCGTGGAGGAAGAGATCGTGGAGCTAACCGACCTAACAACTAAGAACCATGTTGCAACCCAAGCGCAGTCGGCGCCGCAATATGCACAAGGGCCGCATGAAGGGAGAGTCCCAGCGCGGTCACCGCGTGGCCCTCGGGTCCTTCGGCCTCAAGGCGATGGAGAGCGTATGGCTCACCGGCCGCCAGATCGAAGCAGCCCGTGTGGCACTTACGCGCTACATGAAGCGTGAGGGCCAAGTGTGGATCAAGGTATTCCCGGACAAGCCGGTAACGAGCAAGCCCGCCGAGGTGCGGATGGGCAAGGGCAAGGGCGCGCTGGACCACTGGGTGGCCGTGACGCGTGCCGGCAGGATCATCTTCGAGGTGGACGGTGTTCCCGTTGAGACCGCGAAGGAGGCGTTGCGCCTAGCGGCCCAGAAGCTTCCCATCCGCACGAAGTTCGTGACACGTGAAGACTATGACGGTCAATAAGCAACCGTGATGAAGAAGAAACAGAACACCTTGAAGGACCTCACCCCGCTGGAGCTGGAGGACAAGCTGCAAAGCGAGCGGGATACCTTGGGAAAGCTGCGGTTCAACCACGCGGTGAGCCCAGTGGAGAGTCCTGCACAATTGCGAAGCGCGCGCAAGAACGTGGCGCGGATCCTTACCGAGATGCGTCGTCGCGAGATCGCCAATACAGCCCAAGCATGAGCCCCGAAAGCACAGAGATACAAGAGAGCGCTCCGACCCCGGAGACCAGCGCACGGAAACTCCGGAAGGAGCGCGTAGGCATTGTCACCAGTGACAAGATGAACAAGAGCATCACCGTCACCGTGGAGCGTCGCGTCATGCACCCCAAGTACGGGAAGTTCGTGAAGCTCTCCAGCAAGTTCATGGCGCACGACGAGAAGGGTGATGCGCATGTGGGAGATACCGTCCGCATCGCCGAGACGCGCCCGATGAGCAAGCTGAAGCGCTGGCGTTTGGTGGAAGTGATGGAACGAGCCAAGTAAGACCGAGCAGAACCATGATCCAACAGGAATCCCGGCTCATCGTGGCCGACAACAGCGGAGCCCGCGAGGTACTCGTGATCCGCGTGCTGGGTGGCACGGCGCGGCGCTATGCCCGCATCGGTGACACCGTGGTGGTCACCATCAAGAACGCCCTGCCCAACAGCGGAGCCAAGAAGGGGACCGTGAGCAAGGCCGTGGTGGTGCGCACCCGCAAGGAGACGCGCCGCAAGGACGGAAGCTACATCCGCTTTGATGACAATGCCGTGGTGCTGCTGGACGCGGGCGGTGAAATGCGCGGTACCCGCATCTTCGGCCCGGTGGCCCGCGAGCTGCGCGAGAAGAAGTTCATGAAGATCATCTCCCTGGCACCGGAAGTACTCTAGGACAAAAGACCGGGCGGTGCGATGCACGGCCCCCACAGATGCAGAAGAAGACACACATCAAGAAAGGCGACATGGTGAAGGTGCTCGCCGGCGAGGACCGCTCCAAGCAGGGGCGTGTGCTCGACGTGGACCGCCAGCGCAGTACCGCCCTGGTCGAGGGCCTGCGCATCAACAAGAAGCACAGCAAACCCACCACGGCCACTCCACAGGGGGGGATCGTGGAGAAGGAGGGACCCATCCACCTGAGCAACCTGATGCTCATCGACGCGAAGACCGGAGAGCCCGGGCGCGTGGGCCGCAAGGCGGGCAAGGACGGCAAGCTGGAGCGCTTCGTGAAGGTTACGAACAAGAAAACCGCGAAAAAGTGATGAGCACTTACGCACCCCGCCTTCAGGCAAAATACAAGAACGAGGTCGTTCCCGGCCTGCAGAAGGAGTTCAACTACAAGAGCACCATGCAGGTGCCACGCATCGTGAAGATCGCGATCAACCAAGGTCTCGGTGCCGCCGTGGGCGACAAGAAGATCGTGGACAATGCCGTGGAGGAGATGACCCTGATCACGGGACAGCGGGCCCAAGCCACGATATCCCGCAAGGACATCAGCAACTTCAAGCTGCGCAAGGGCATGCCCATCGGCGCACGCGTCACCTTGCGCGGAGCGAAGATGTACGACTTCCTGGACCGCCTGATCGCCGTGGCCCTGCCCCGTACCCGTGACTTCCATGGCGTGAAAGCCTCGGGCTTCGACGGTCGCGGGAACTTCACCTTCGGGGTGAAGGAGCAGATCATCTTCCCGGAGATCGATATCGACAAGATCTCCCGTATCCAAGGCATGGACATCACGCTGGTGACCACCGCGAAGACCGATGCCGAGGCCAAGGCCCTTCTAACCGCATTCGGATTTCCCTTCACCAAGTAGAACCGTAAGGGCGCATGATCCCGCGCTCCAACTGAAAGACAATGGCAAAAGAATCAATGAAGGCACGCGAGCGCAAGCGGGCCAAAATGGTGGAGAAGTACGCCGCCAAGCGCGCCGCACTGAAAGCAGCCGGCGACTGGGATGGGTTGCAGAAGCTTCCGGCCAATAGCAGCAGAGTGCGCATGCACAACCGCTGCCAGTTGACCGGGCGCCCCAAGGGCTACATCCGGCTCTTCGGCATCAGTCGCAACATGTTCCGTGACATGGCCCTGGACGGCAAGATCCCGGGCGTAACCAAGAGCAGCTGGTAGGATAGACCCATCGTGAGAGATAGCGCCGGACAATAAGGGCGCGAGATCTCACGCCCCAACGAAAAGAAAATGACAACAGATCCCATAGCCGATTACCTCACCCGCCTGCGCAACGCCATCATGGCGCGCAAGAAGGTAGTGGAGGTGCCCGCCAGCGGCATCAAGAAGGACATCACCCGCATCCTGTACGACAAAGGGTACATCCTCAGTTACAAGATGGAGGAGGACGGAAAGCAGGGCCTGATCAAGATCGCCTTGAAGTACGGCCCGGACCGTCGCAGCGCCATTCACGAGCTCAAGCGCGTGAGCAGTCCCGGCCTGCGGCAGTATGCCAATGCCAGCGACCTCCCCCGAGTGCTCAACGGACTGGGCGTGGCCATCATCAGCACCAGCCGGGGCGTGGTCACCGACAAGGAAGCGCGCACCCTGGGGGTGGGCGGAGAAGTGATCTGCTACGTCAGCTAAGCAAGTAGAAGACCATGAGCCGCATAGGAAAAGAACCGATCCAGATCCCCGCAGGGGTGGAAGTGGGCATCAGCGATAAGAACGTGGTGACCGTGAAGGGACCCAAGGGTTCCCTCAAGCAGACCCTCGATCCGGCGATCAAAGTGACGCAGGAAGCAGGTGTGCTCACCTTCAGCCGCCCCACCGACCTAAAGCACCACCGTGCCATGCATGGCCTGTACCGGGCCTTGGTGGCCAACATGGTGGAAGGCGTGACCAAGGGCTTCAAAACGCAACAGGAACTGGTGGGCGTGGGCTACCGCGCCGTTGCCAAGGGCCAGCAGTTGCAGTTGTCCTTGGGCTTCTCCCACAACGTGGTGTTCGAGCTCCCTTCGGAGATCACCGTAACGGCCACCCAGGAAAAGGGGAAGCCACCCGTCGTTACGATGGAAAGCATCGACAAACAGGTATTGGGCGCCGTAGCGGCCAAGATCAGAAGCCTGCGCAAGCCGGAGCCCTACAAAGGCAAGGGTGTCCGCTTCGTGGGTGAGAACGTACGCCGCAAGGCAGGTAAGGCCGCAGGCAAATAACATCGACCATGGCATTCGACAAGATCGCGCGCCGCGCACGCATCAAGACCAGTATCCGCAACACGGTCCGCGGCACTTCCAACCGTCCGCGGCTAACGGTGTTCCGCAGCAACTCCGAGATCTACGCACAGTTGATCGACGACGAACAGGGCATCACGCTGGTGAGCGCTGGAAGCCTCAAGGACAAGGCCGCACATGCCGCACCCGGCACCGAGCAGGCCAAGATCGTGGGCCGGACCATCGCCGAGAAGGCCAAGGCGGCCGGTATCGAACGCATCGTCTTCGACCGCAATGGCTATCTCTACCACGGACGTGTGAAGGCCCTGGCCGACGCAGCACGTGAAGCAGGCCTCAATTTCTGAACCCCATACACGCAGCATGACGGACAATAGAACCAAAACGGTCAAGAGCAGCGACCTCGAGCTGAAGGACACGGTGGTGAACCTCAACCGGGTGACCAAAGTGACCAAGGGCGGGCGCACGTTCACCTTTGCGGCCACCGTGGTGGTGGGCGATGGGAATGGAGTTGTGGGCCATGGGCTGGGAAAATCCAAGGAGGTACAGGAAGCGATCGCCAAGGGCATCGACGATGCGAAGAAGAACCTCGTGCGGATCCCGCTTCGCCACGGAACCATTCCCCATGTGCAGGAGGGCCGTTTTTCCGGGGCCCAAGTACTTTTGAAGCCCGCTGCACATGGTACGGGCGTTATCGCAGGCGGTTCCATGCGGGCGGTGCTCGAGGCCGTCGGCATAACGGACGTGTTGGCCAAGAGCAAGGGTTCAAGCAATCCGCAGAACGTGGTGAAAGCCACCATTCTGGCCCTGGCCAGCCTGCGCGATGCCGCAGCCGTGGCACGCCAGCGCGGTGTGGAATTGGACAAGGTATTCAATGGATAAGGCCATGAGCAAGATCACAATTACCCAGACCGGCAGCCAGATCAAGTGCCCGAAGCGCCAAAAGGACACTCTTTTGGCATTGGGACTGGGCCGTATCGGCAAGAAGAACGTAGTGGACGCAAGCCCCCAGGTACGCGGCATGGTAGCCAAAGTGCAGCACCTGGTGACCGTTACCGAGGCTTGAGCCACATAACAAGAACGAGCGATGGAGGACCTGAGCAAATTGAAGCCCGCTAATGGTGCGGTGAAGAAGAACAAGCGCATCGGCCGCGGCCAAGGCAGCGGTTACGGAGGTACCAGCGGCAAGGGCCACAAGGGCCAGAAGGCGGACACCGGATACAATCGGCGTCGCGGTTTCGAAGGAGGTCAGACCCCATTGGTGCGTCGCCTGCCCAAGTTCGGCTTTACCAACCCGACACGGGTTGAGTACAAGGGGATCAACTTGGATGCCATCCAGGCCATGGCCGATAAGACCGGCCTGAAGGTGGTTGATCTTGAAGCCTTGCGCAAGAACGGTCTCGTATCCCGCAACGACCTGGTGAAGATCTTGGGCCGCGGTGCACTCAAGGGTGCCATCGAAGTGAAGGCACATGCCTTCAGTGCTACGGCCAAGGCAGCGATTGAGGCCCAAGGCGGCAAAACCGAAATAGTCGATACGCGCGGATGAAGAACTTCATCGAAACGGTCAAGAATATTTGGCGGATCGAGGAACTGCGGAACCGCATCCTCATCACGCTAGGACTCTTGCTGGTCTACCGTATCGGAAGCTTCATCGCATTGCCCGGGGTGGACAGTTCCCGCTTGGGCAGTGGCTCCGGTGCGGGTTCCGGCCTGGTGGACCTGCTGAGCATCTTCACCGGTGGTGCCTTCACGCGTGCCAGCATCTTCGCCCTTGGGGTGATGCCGTACATCAGCGCGAGCATCATCATGCAGCTGGCCGGCATTGCCGTGCCCATGGTGCAGAAGATGCAGAAGGAGGAGAGCGGTCGCCGGAAGATCAACCAGTGGACCCGCTACATCACCATCATCATTTGCGTGTTCCAAGCACCCGGCTACCTGCTCACGTACGTGGATGCGGGCGCCCGACCGGAAGGGCAGTTCTGGATGATGACGAGCGTGATCATTCTTACAGTGGGTACCCTGTTCGTGATGTGGCTCGGTGAGCGCATTACGGAGCGAGGGTTGGGCAATGGTGTATCCCTGATCATTATGATCGGCATCCTCGCCGGTCTACCACAGGCATTCCTTCAGGAGTTCATCGGCCGGGCCACCGGTGGTGGTGGCATGGTGGTGATCCTGGTGGAAGTGGTCATCTGGTTGGCCATCATCGCGTTGAACGTAATGTTGGTGCAAGGCACGAGGCGAATACCCGTGCAATTCGCCAAGCGCGTGCAGGGCAACAAGCAGTACGGAGGGGTGCGCAACTACATCCCCTTGAAAGTGAACGCGGCGGGTGTTATGCCCATCATCTTCGCCCAAGCGATCGTGCTGGTGCCCATGTACATCTCGCAATTGCCCATCTTCAACGGCAACCCGCCGATGTGGCTGCAGCAGTTCACCAACTACGAGAGCTTCTCGTACAACCTCACGCTGTTCCTCATGGTGGTGGCCTTCACCTATTTCTACACGGCCATCACAGTGAACCCGAACCAATTGTCCGATGACCTGAAGCGCAATGGCGGCTTCATCCCCGGCATCAAGCCGGGCAAGCAGACGGCCGGCTACATCGATGACCTGTTGAGCCGGATCACCTTGCCGGGTTCCATCTTCCTGGGCTTGGTGGCGATCCTGCCGGCATTCGTAATGATGGCCGGGGTGAAGCAGGGCTTCGCGCAGTTCTTCGGAGGAACATCCTTGTTGATCATGGTGGGCGTATTGCTGGATACGCTGCAACAGGTCGAGAGCCACTTGTTGATGAGACATTACGACGGCCTGATGAAATCAGGGCGCATTAAAGGAAGGACGAGTTCAGCCTTCGGCATGGCAGGATAGGATGGCGAAGGGAGTGAACAGATTGAGCGAGGAGGAGGTGGAGTTGGTGAGAAGTAGTTCTTTGCTTGTTGGTAAGACCTTGGCCGAAGTGGCCAAAATGATCGCGCCCGGCATAACCACCGGAGCGCTCGACCGGATGGCGGAAGAGTTCATCCGTGACCATGGCGGCGTGCCGGGCTTCAAGGGCCTATATGGCTGCCCGTCCACCTTGCTGATCAGTGTGAACGAGCAGGTGGTACACGGATTGCCCGGCGACCGGGTCCTCCAGGATGGCGATGTGGCCAGCGTGGACTGTGGCGTGCTGATGAACGAATTCTACGGCGACAGCGCGTATACCTTCCAAGTGGGCGATGTGGCCCCGGAAGTGAGGGCAGTGCTCCGCACCACGCAGGAGTGCCTCGCACTGGGGATCGAGCAAGCGATCGCGAACCAGCGCACGGGTGACATCGGATACGCGATCCAGCACCATGCGGAGGCGCACGGTTATGGGATCGTTCGGGAGCTTGTTGGGCACGGCGTGGGCCGGAAGCTCCATGAAGCCCCGGAAGTTCCCAACTATGGCCGTCGCGGGCACGGTGCCCGCTTGAACGACGGCATGGTGATCGCGATCGAGCCGATGGTGAACATGGGCGGAAAGGACGTGGTCCAGTTGGGCGACGGCTGGACCGTGGTGACCCGCGACGGGAAACCGAGCGCCCATTTCGAGCACACCATCGTTGTCCGTCCGGGCAAGGCGGAGGTCTTATCAACGTTCAGCTACATCGAGGATGTGCTGATGGAAAGGGGAATGGCAACGGCGTAAATTGGTAACGTCGACCCAGGGGGTCGACATGAACGGAAAGGAAGGAAAACGAATGAGCAGATCAGGGAACATAGAGCAGGACGGCGTCATCAAGGAGGCGTTGAGCAATGCCATGTTCCGTGTGGAACTCGAAAATGGCCACGTGATCGTGGCGCATATTTCGGGCAAGATGCGGATGCACTACATCCGGATCCTCCCCGGTGACAAGGTGAAGGTGGAAATGAGCCCGTACGATCTGAGCAAGGGGCGCATCACCTTCCGGTACAAAACGTGAAGAACAGTAGAACACACCGACCCAAATGAAGATCAGGGCCTCGATCAAGAAACGTTCCGTGGATTGCAAATTGGTGCGCCGCAAGGGACGTCTGTACATCATCAACAAGAAGAACCCCAAGTTCAAGCAGCGTCAGGGCTGATAACATCCAGAGCATGGCACGTATCGCAGGCATCGACCTCCCCAAAACAAAACGTGGCGCCATCGGGCTCACGTACATCTACGGCATCGGCCGCAGCACGGCACTTTCCATCCTGGAACAGGCCGAGGTTGACCCGGACATCAAGGTGGACGACTGGACCGACGAGGACCAGGCGAAGATCCGTACGGTGATCAACGAGAACATCAAGGTGGAAGGTGCCTTGCGGAGCGAGGTCCAGTTGAGCATCAAGCGCTTGGTGGACATCAACTGCTACCGTGGCACGCGTCACCGCCAAGGGTTGCCATTGCGTGGCCAGCGTACCCGCACCAATGCGCGTACCCGCAAGGGAAAGCGCAAGACAGTCGCTAACAAGAAGAAGGTCACCAAGTAAGGGGGGTAAGGGCGCGAGATCACGCGCCCCAACACTAGACACACATGGCAAAGCAAGAAAAAGGCGGCGGTGCCGCAGGCAAGAAGAAGAAGAAGAACGTGGTGGTGGAGGCCTTCGGGCAGGCGCACATCCGTGCTACCTTCAACAACTTGATCATCAGCCTGACGAACAACAAGGGCGAAGTGATCAGTTGGTCCAGCGCCGGGAAGATGGGCTTCCGCGGCAGCAAGAAGAACACGCCATACGCGGGCCAAGTGAGCGCCGAGGAAGCCGCCCGCGAAGCCTTTGACCTGGGCTTGCGCAAGGTGAAGGTGTTCGTGAAGGGACCCGGAGGTGGACGCGAAAGCGCCATCCGTGCCCTGCACAACAGCGGTGTGGAGGTTACCGAGATCCTCGATCTGACCCCCATGCCCCACAACGGCTGCCGTCCACCCAAGAAGCGCCGCGTATAAGAAGGAAAAAACCGTAGGGGACAGGATTTGTACCCCGTTGTTGGTGCGGAGCACGCACCCGAAAAGAAGAAAAAATGGCACGATACACAGGACCCAAGACCAGGATCGCCCGAAAGTTCAAGGAGCCGATCTTCGGACCCGATAAATGGATGGAGCGCAAGCCCCATGCCCCGGGCCAGCACGGCCTCACCGCACGCCGCCGCAAGAAGGAGAGCGAGTACAAGTTGCAGCTCACCGAGAAGCAGAAGGCCAAATACACCTACGGCATCCTGGAGCGCCAGTTCCGCAAGATGTTCGTGACGGCCGCCAGTAAAAAAGGAATTACCGGTGCCATCCTGCTAAGCCTTTGCGAGGCGCGGCTGGACAATACGGTGTACCGCCTGGGCATCGCTCCCACGCGCCGCGCTGCCCGTCAGTTGGTGGGCCATGGCCACATTACCGTGAACAAGAACGTGGTGAACATCGCCAGTTACACCCTTCGCCCCGGCGATGAAGTGGCCGTGCGTGAGCGCAGCCGCAGCCTGGAGGCCATCACCAACAGCCTCTCCACCAATACCAACCGGTTCGATTGGTTGGACTTCAACCCGGCAACCATGTCCGGCAAGATGATCGCCATGCCCGAGCGCGCCCAGATCCCGGAGAACATCCGTGAGCAGCTCATCGTCGAATTGTACTCCAAGTAAGAACCCTCAAACAGACCGAGCACCCCATGCCAATCCTAGATTTTCAAAGACCGGACAAGGTCTCCATGATCGAAGCCGATGACAAGCACGGTATCTTTGAGTTCCGCCCCTTGGAGCCCGGCTACGGCATCACCATCGGCAACTCCCTGCGTCGCATCCTGCTCAGCAGCCTCGAAGGTTTCGCCATCACCAGTGTACGCATCGATGGCGTGGAGCACGAGTTCAGCACCATCAAGGGCGTGATCGAGGACGTTACCGAGATCGTACTGAACCTGAAGCAGGTGCGCTTCCGCCGCCAGTTGGAGGATGTGGACACCGAGAAAGTGAACTTCACCGTAGGTGGCAAGGACGGTTTCACCGCAGCCGACATCGGAAAGCACACCACCGGCTTCCAGGTCCTGAACCCCGAACAGGTGATCTGCCGGATGGAGAACAACGTGAAGTTGCACGTGGAACTCACCATCGGAAAGGGCCGTGGCTACGTGCCTGCGGACGAGAATAAAGTGGATACTGCCCCCATCGGAACGATCTTCATCGACTCCATCTTCACGCCCATCAAGAACGTGAGGTACAGCGTGGACAACACCCGTGTGGAGCAGAAGACCGACTACGAAAAGCTCACGATCGAACTGACCACGGACGGCAGCATCGACCCAAAGAACGCCCTGCAGGAAGCGGCAAAGATCCTCATCCATCACTTCATGCTGTTCAGCGATGAGCGCATCACGCTGGAGATGGATGACCGTGCGGGCATCGTGGGTGAAATGAGCGCCTCGGCCAACGATGTGGAGGACTTGGACGAATCGGGGATGCACATGCGCCAGTTGCTGAAGAGCAAGCTGGTGGACATGGACCTGAGCGTGCGTGCCTTGAACTGCTTGAAGGCTGCCGACATCGAAAGCCTCGGTGATCTGGTGAGCTACAACAAGAACGACCTCTTGAAATTCCGCAACTTCGGAAAGAAGAGCCTCACCGAACTGGAGGACCTCGTGGAGAACAAGGGCCTTTCCTTCGGAATGAGCGTGACGAAGTATAAACTCGACAGGGACTAGTACGGGCGTGAGATCTCACACCCCAACAATAGGAGACCATGAGACACGGAAACAAGAACAACGCACTTGGGCGCAAGAAGGCCCATCGCGACAGCATGCTCAGCAACATGGCATGCTCGCTGATCGAGCACAAGCGCATCGAGACCACATTGGCCAAGGCAAAAGCGTTGCGGATCTATGTTGAACCCTTGATCACCAAGAGCAAGGAGGACAGTACCCACAGCCGTCGCACGGTGTTCAGCTACCTGCGCAGCAAGGAAGCCACTGCGGTCCTGTTCCGCGACGTGGCACCCAAGGTGGCCGACCGTCCGGGGGGATACACCCGCATCATCAAGCTGGGAAACCGCTTGGGCGATGCGGCCGAGCTCGCCATGATCGAGATGGTGGATTTCAACACCCTCTATTCGGCGAAGGAAAAAGCCGGAGCAGAAGTGAAGCGCACCCGCCGCAGCCGCAGCGGCAAGTCGGCAACGACGGCCAAGCCGGAAGCGAAGACGGCCGAAAAAAAGGAATCCGAGGGCGAAGCTCCGGCAGCGACCGAAGAGCCGAAAGGTGAATGAGCCCAACGTGTAAAACTATCGGGAACAGGGCGCTGAAAAGCGCCCTGTTCTTTTTTTCGACCGGTAGATTTGCGCCCGGAACCAGGTTCAACACACACAACACATGCTAGTAAGCCAACGCCCCAAGGCCATCCTCCTCCTGGATGACGGCACCCGTTTCGAGGGCCGCGCCATCGGGACCATCGGGACCACTGTGGGGGAGATCTGCTTCAATACCGGGATGACGGGTTACCAAGAGATCTTCACCGACCCCAGCTACACCGGTCAGATCATGGTGCTGGCCTCGCCGCAGATCGGCAATTACGGCGTGAAGGAGGGGGAGACCGATGCCATGGACGGCGAGGCCGAGGGCAGGAAAGTGAGCATATCCGGGCTGGTGGTGAAGAAGTTCAGCGAGGTGTGGAGCAGGCCCGCTGGCACCGGTTCCTTGGAGGACTACCTCGTGAAGGCGGGGATCAGCGGGATCAGCGACATCGACACCCGGAAACTCGTGCGCCACATCCGTGACCACGGCGCACAGAACGCTGTGATCGACAGCACCGGCCTGGATGACGCGGCATTGAACGAAAGGCTGAAGGCAGCCCCGGACATGTCCGGCCTTGAATTGGCCAGCACCGTCACCTCGAAGGAACCGTACGATCTAGGTCCCGAGGATGGCACGTATCGCGTGGCGGTGGTGGACTTCGGCATCAAGTTGAATTCGTTACGCTGTCTGTTGGAACGGGGTTGCCACGTCCGTGTTTTTCCCATGGCCACCCCTGTAGAGAACATCATGGCCTGGAAACCGGACGGCATCCTGTTGGGCAACGGCCCGGGCGACCCCGGTGCCATGCCTGCGGAAGTGACGCACGTTAAGGAAGTGTTGGAAACCGGGCTGCCCGTGTTCGGCATCTGCCTTGGCCACCAGCTATTGGCGAAGGCCATGGGCATCGGCACGGAAAAGATGCACCATGGCCATCGGGGCATCAACCATCCTGTACGCAACGTGATCACCGGAAAGGATGAAGTGACCTCCCAGAACCACGGCTTCGTCGTGGACCGCGAACAAGCGGAGAAGCACCCGGACCTGAAGATCACGCACATCCACTTGAATGATGGCAGTGTGGCCGGTATCCGGCTCACGGGCCGCCCCGTGTTCAGCGTACAGCACCACCCCGAGGCGGGCCCCGGCCCCTTGGACTCACAATACCTGTTTGATGATTTCGTCCAACACATGGCGTCCCAACGGAAACGAACGAATTCCAAGCCGCAACACGCTTGATGATCCCGACGTATCGGTGGAGCGTTGTCAGTTACCGGTTGTTCGTAGTCAGGTTGCCGACGTGATCTCCGATGACCGATCTGCAAGCAGTCCTTTCTTTTATTCAGTTCGGCGCCCATCAACCGGATCAGCGTCCCTGGCTCCCGAAGGGATGCGTCAGCCTTCCAGTCACAAACCAGCGATCGCATTTCTCCGTGCCTCTGTCGTGAAAAACCTAACATCCTGCCATGAGCGTCATTGCCAAGATCCAAGCCCGTGAGATCCTTGATTCCCGGGGCAACCCCACCATTGAAGTGGACGTGTACACTGACAGCGGCCATATCGGTCGTGCCGCCGTGCCCAGCGGTGCCAGCACCGGCGCCCACGAAGCCGCCGAACTGCGCGACGGCGACAAGAAGCGATACGGTGGAAAGGGCGTGCTGAAGGCTGTGGCCAACGTGAACGGTGCCCTGAACGACGAACTACTTGGTGCCTATGTGGGCGATCAAGCCCTGATCGACCGGGTCATGATCAGCCTCGACGGCACGCCGAACAAGAGCAACCTCGGCGCGAACGCCATCCTCGGTGTATCCCTCGCCGTGGCAAAGGTGGCCGCCAGCGAGGCAGGGTTGCCGCTTTACCGGTACGTGGGCGGCACCAATGCCTGCACGCTTCCCGTTCCGATGATGAATATCCTCAACGGCGGTGCGCACGGGGACAACAAAGTGGACGTACAGGAATTCATGGTGATGCCCGTGGGCGCCAATTCCTTCGCCGAAGGGTTGCGCATGGGCACAGAGGTCTTCCACGCATTGAAGGCTGTTCTCAAGGCCAAGAAACTCAGCACCAACGTCGGTGATGAAGGTGGTTTCGCGCCGGACCTGAAGAGTAACGAGGACGCCCTAAAGCTGGTGATGCAGGCGATCGAAAAGGCGGGCTACAAGCCGGGGGACGACATCATGATCGCCCTCGATGCCGCCAGCACGGAGTTCTACGATGCCAATACGCAGCGCTATGTACTGGAAAGCACCGGCGACAGCCTCACCGGCGACGACATGATCGCCATGTGGAAGGACTGGAGCAAACGCTACCCCATCATGAGCATTGAGGACGGCATGGCAGAGGATGACTGGGACGGTTGGAAGAAGCTTACCAAGGCACTCGGCGACAAGGTGCAGCTGGTGGGCGACGACCTCTTCGTCACCAATACAACGCGCTTGGGCAAAGGGATCAACGAAGGCATCGCCAACAGCATCCTCATCAAAGTGAACCAGATCGGTACGCTTACGGAGACCTTGGAGGCGGTGGAAATGGCACACAAGGCGGGCTACACCGCCGTGATGAGCCATCGCAGCGGGGAGACCGAGGACAGCACCATCGCCGATCTGGCGGTGGCCGTGAATTGTGGCATGATCAAGACCGGCAGCGCATCACGGAGCGACAGGGTCGCGAAGTACAACCAGCTATTGCGCATCGAGGAGCAACTCGGTAGGAGCGCGCGCTATCCAGGGCGGAACTTGAAGTACGTGGGGTAGAACGCGGTGTGGAGCTTGTACTTCGCTCTACCACGCCATTCGCAAGGCCAGCATGAAATTTCTTCCCGGTGCGGACACGCCCGAGGAAAACGTCCTGTAATTCACATCGCCGATGTTCTCCACGGCCGTCTGGATGCTGAAATTGGCGGAGACGGCCAAGGTGGCCCGCACGTTCAAGGTCCACCAAGCAGGTGTGCCTTCCGCGGTTGCCGAAGAAAGGTTGTCCTCACCGCTGTCACTGTAGTCCTTCAGCCGCTTCCAGCCATTGTACAGCGCGTAGCATTCGGCTTGGAGCCTCTTCACGCGAAGTGATAAACCGGTTCGGCCAAACACGGGCGGAACGTGGTCCAATGGCACGTCCACACTGTCCGTATGCAAGCGGCCGCGCGTATAGGTAAGGCTGGATGCCAACGTGAACAAGGGGTTGAAATGGGCGGTGAAGGAGGCGCTTCCGCCGTCCAGCACCGCGCTTCCCGCGTTTGTGAGCGCCGTGACCTTGCTGAACACGCCGTCGTAGTCGATGCTGTCCTGCCCGTTGAAGGTGAAGTCGCCCAGGACCAAGGCATCGGTGTACCAGATGTGGAATGCGCGAAGGTCGAACTCGTAATCTTTTTGGATGGTCTTGTTGATGCCGAATTCCACGTTCAGCGTGCGCTCGGGGCCGAGATCGGGGTTCGGCACCACCACCTGGCCGGGCGAGCTGTCGAACACCTTGCCCATGTCGTCCACGTTCGGGGCCCGGAAACCGGTGCTGGCCAAGGCGGTGAATGCCCATTCCTTGCCGGGCAACCAAACGGCACCGGCCTTCCAGTTCAGGGAACCATTGTCCTGTCTCACTTCATCAGACAAGAAATCCGGGTCCTCGTTACCGGCGAAGGTGCTGCGCAGGGCCACACGCGTGTAGCGGACCCCGGCGCTCAGCACCCAATGGTCGTTCCATTCGTAGCTATCGGTGAGATAGGCGGCCAAATTCGTCATGGTGCTGCCCCCGGCCGGATAGCGCGTGCTCAAAGGCTGCCTTTCACCCGTGGTGATGTTCTCCCGATGCGCGGTTGAGCCAACGTTGTCGAAATATCCTTCGGCACCGTAGCGCAGCTCATGCCTGGCCATCCGTTTTTCCAGGTCCGCATTCAGGCCCAGCACATGGACCGTCTCCATGCGGTCCTTCCGCCAGGAGCTGTTGAAGTCCCGGTTGTGGCGGCTTTGATCCACGGACTGCCAGCTCGGTGTGATGCGCGCCTGATCGAACCAGCGGTGCTTGGCAAGCTCCAGGGTATAGGCCGCCAACAGCCGCTGCTGCGGGCCATAGTACCACTCCGCGGAAGTTGGTTGAACAGCACCGAGGCTGTCCACCGAATACTGGGACAGGCGGTCGTAGCGGGGCACATCACCCGTGGTGCTCAACTGCAGGTTCAATTGGTGTACGGTTCTCGGTCCGGAGCGGAAACGGAGCTTCTCCACGATGTCCAATTGTGCGTAGCCGGTGCTGGTTTGCACGTTCGGGTCCGGGTTCACGGTGGCGTCATCCTCGCCGTTGATCCGTTCCACGGTAAAGGGCTTCTTGCCAAAGTCCGGATAGAACGGGTTGCGCACGCTGCCTTGCCGCAGGTCACCGAACTCGCTCGCGGTGATGCTCGTAAAGGAGGACCAATTGCGTCCCGAGACCCTGAGGTCCACGTGTGCTGTTTTCTCCTCGTTCACCGTGCCGAACCGAAATAGGCCGCCACCATGGGCCACCGTGCCGCTGTCGGAAAATGCCGCGCTCCGGGTCATCATGTTGACCACGCCACCCAGCGCGTCACTGCCATAGACCACCGAGGCCGGGCCGCTCACCACCTCCATACGGTCCAAACTGTTCGCGTCCACGGTCATGATGTCCTGCAAATGCCCGGAGCGGTAGATGGCATTGTTCAGGCGCACCCCGTCCACCACCAGCAACACGCGGCTGGCCTCGAAACCGCGGATCACCGGGCTACCACCGCCCATCTGGCTTTGCTGCACGAACAGCGCCCCGCTGTTCTGCAACAGCTCGCCGGTGCGCTGGGGTGCCAGGAAGGCAATCTCCCTTCGATCCAGCACCTCCACTTTTTCGGGCACATCGCGTTGCAGTTCCTTGAAGCGGCTTGCGGAAAAGACGAATGCGCCGAGGCGGGTGTTGCGCGGTTCCAACAAGAGCTTCCCGTTGAGCCGTCCCCATTCTTCGGGCGGGAGATGCAAAGACACATAGCCGATGAAATCCACGCGAAGGGTGTCATGGGCGCCCATTCCATCCAGCTCAATCCTTCCCTTTGGGTCCGTGAAGGCCTTTTTCGGGGGATCACCCCAGGAAACCAAGGCACCCTCCACCGGTTCCAGGGACAGCTTGTCCAGCACTTGGTACTGCTGGGCCTGTACCAGGCCAGCAAGGGAAATGAGGGCGAAGGCGAACAGAAGGGAGCGATGACGCATCCGCAAGTATAAAGCTATGTGGATCAGGACTCGTGCCGGATGGGGAAGAGGAGCTTCATTCCACGATCAGCTTGCCTGTTTCCACGGTTTTGCCCGCATTCACAAGCTCAATACTGTATGCGCCTTTGGCCACAGGGCGAGAATCATGGGCCGAGAAGTGTTGTGTTGTCGCTTTCAAGCGTGTGTGGGCATTGTGATGCGGCTGACCTTGCTCTCCCGAAAGTAGGAATTATCCAAGGATGGTTTTGGTACACATTCCCGTCCCTTACTGATCGAACTCGATATACCGGTCCAACAGCACTTGCAGCTGCGCCTTCCCGGCGTGCAGCAAGCGTTCGGCATCCGCCGTGTTGCTGCTGTCACCCAGTTCGATCACACGCTTGCTGTTGTCGTCGAACACCAACTTCTGTGTGCTGTCGGCGATGCCGAAGCCGTTGTTAAAGGTCCAGAAGGCGGTGTGTGGAGTGCCCTCGCTGAAGAGGTCGCGGCCCCACGGAAATCGCGAATGCGGCAGGCCGAGCTGTGCGAGAAGGGTAACGGGGAAGTCCACGTGGCAGCCGAAGGTGGCATTGCGGGTTCCGCGCAGGGAATCATTCAATGCGCCACCCGTGATCAGGAACGGGATGCGATGGCGCGCGGCACTGAACTGCGTGGTGTGGTGGGGCAGGTAGTGTCCATGATCGGCAGCGATGAAGATCAACGTGTTGGCGTACCAAGGTTGGTATTTCGCGGAATCCAGAAAGGCTCCGAGGGCGCGGTCCGTGTAGTGTACCGTGTTGCGGTAGAGCTGTGGATCGCTACCGGAGAATCCCTCGTCCACGGGCGCATCGAAGGGTTCGTGGCTGGTTGAGGACATGATGATCTGGAAGAATGGCGAGGTCGCGGTCTTCGCATCGCGCAGGTGGAAGTCAAAGAGCTCTTCATCGAACGCGCCCCAGCGTGTGCGGCGCTGGATGGGAAAGGCGTTCTCGTCATAGACCTGATCGAAGCCCATGGCTTCCAGATAAGCCCGCGTATTCGCAAAGGAGATGTCGCCCGCATAGTAGTAGCGGGAGGAATACCCGGTGCTGTCCAAGGTGCGCACGAGGCTGGGCAGCCGGTCGAACTTGCCGAACTTGCGGATGATGGTGGTGGTGGGCTGCGAGGGAAAGCCACTGATCAGCGCGCACAGGCCCTGCTCGGTGCGGAAGCCGGTGGAATAGAAGTTGGTGAAGAGCATGCCGTCCTTGCACAAGCGCGTGAACTGCGGGGCCACTCCGCTATCTCCGCCAAGGGGTTCGATGATGTCGGCCGTCCAACTTTCCAGCAGGATCAGCAGCACATTCGGGCGCTCGGTCTTGAGGATGTGCATGTCCGGTGCTCCTGTACGGGGATGGAGCTTCGCGAATTCACGGTCCGCCACTTCCGTGGACATATAGGGATATGGGTTGGCGGTGAACTCCGCGGGTTCCACGGCGATCTCCATCAGATTCCATATACTGTTCATCGCAGCGAGGTTGAGCACCGGCTTGGTGGAGAACCAGCTCCAGCTCTTGTTGATCGGGTCGTCCTGGGGGCCGCCGCGCAAGGCGATCACACAGAGCAGCGGCAATACCACCGCTGCCGTGATCCGACTTCCCTTCTTTCCGTTGCGGTAGTTGCGCGCATGGTCGATCCTGTTCAACAGGAAGATGAAGAACATGCTCTGCACCGATGCCACGAGGAGGAGCATGGCCATGCGCCCCGGCGAAGTGGAACCGACCACGTCCTGCGGATAGCGCAGGTAGCTCAACGCCTTGCGGTCGATCTTCACGCCCCAGGCATCGAAGAGGCCGATGTCCACCACGTTCACCAGCGCGCTGACAATGATGAAGGCCACCAGAAAAATGTACACGGTCCGCCGCAGCCATCGGACCTCGACGAAGAGCAAGGGAACGCTGAGCAGTGCCGTCACCAGCAGTACATACCCGATGGTGGATAGATCCATGGCCAATGCATGCCAGTGGCATTCCAGGATCTCCCCTACGCCGATACCGTGAAGCACTTGATGATTGAAAGCGAGGAAAAGGAACCGCTGGGCGAAGAATATCCCGAAGAAGAGGATGGCGAGCAGAACGAAGTAGCGAAAGAGAGCCTTCACGATCAGTTCGGATTCAATGCGTGATGCGCAGTTGCCCCAAGTCGAGCCGGGTGCCGTTCGCCAAGCGCACCGTGAGCAACACCGTTTGCGGGACGAATTGGGAAACATCCATCCGGGTAGTGGTGGAATGCAGTCGGGTGCTGGTCAGCGTGCGGCCAGTCATATCGTGCACCAGCAGCAGGGCACCTTCAACGGCGCTGCCATCAGGGGCTGTCACCGTTACCTGCTCGGAGGCAGGGTCGGGAAAGTAGCGCCAGCCGTGTCCCTTTGTTGCGATAGCAGGGACCTTCGTTGACAGCATTCGCCAAGCAATCGTGTAATCGCCGGCCTCGAAACCGGGCATGTCCAGCCGGGCATTCTTGTCGGTGGGGGAGCCGAGAGTGCTCACCGTAGCTGGTTTTTCCATCCATGGAAGCTGCGGCCCCGGGCGGTACAGGACCACCAAGCTGTCCTCGTGGAAGGAGATCCCGTTCACGTCCTGCGTCAACCCTTGGTCGAAGGAGCTGGGGAATCCGGGGCGGCCATCCACGGTGAACCGCAGCGCCATTTCCGTTCCGGCCTGCAGGTGCGCTTCGATGCGCCACCAACGGTCCGGCGAAACGAAATAGGCATCACTGCCCTGCGCCTCATCCGCAGGCACCCAATACTCCTCCATGCGCACCATGGTGGTGCCGGGCAGACTGGAAGTGATCAATCGAATGTCGGCATTGGAGAAATACTTTTGACCCGTGGTGGTGATGGTGGCGGTATCCAGCGTGGTGGAGAGGGCCAATCGTTCATCATCGTTCAAGCGCACGGTCACCGGAGGAAACGGACAAGTAATCGAGGCGGTGGAGTATTCCCCACCGAGGTGGACCACTTCCCGGTGCATTTCACCCGCTGCACCGAGACAGGTGATCGTAACGGGTGCATTCTGGAAAAAGTCGGCACCGCCGCGCGTTTTCTGCCGAATGTGGACCTGCGTGTCGAACACCGCGCCGTTCTGTGCGACGGAGAATGAGTCCACCATGAAAGCCGCACCGCCGGGCTGGAAGATCCAAGCGTTGAAAAAATCCGTGAGGTCGATGCCGGTTGCCGCACCGAGGCTGTCGCGGAGGGCTGCGCTGCTCATGGATGTATGGGCGTTCCGGCTGAACACCTGCTTCATGCCCGCACTGAAGAGGCTGTCACCGAGGGTGGCCCGGAGCGTTCTTGCGATGTCCGAGCCCTTCTTGTACGTGGTCTCGCCGTAGGTCTTGTTCTGCGGCACATCGGCCAGCGCATACCAGCCTCCATCGCGCAAATGTGCAGTTGCCACCACTTGGCGGTGGTTGCTGCGGACGAGCGCCTTGTACACCTCCGGGCCATAGAGGTCCTCCATGAACAGCTTCGAGCAGAAGTCCGCAAAGCCTTCGTTGATGTACATCTCCTCTGCTCGTGCGCACGTGATCAGGTTGCCGAACCAGTGGTGTGAAAGTTCATGCGCGACAAGGTCCTCATTGCTGAGGGTTCCATCGGCGGCGAAATCCGGGTAGCAGATATTGGTGGCGTGCTCCATGGCGCCCGCACTGGTAAGCACATAGCCCACACGGTTCCAGCGGTACGGGCCAAACCAGTGCTCGAAGGTGTCAAAGGCGTTCTTCAGGTGGGTGAAAGAGGCCCTCATTTGTGCGGTATCGCCCGGAAGTGCTGCCAGGACCACGGGAATGTTCGTTCCCGAAATGCTGGGGAAGGTGTCGAGCAGCGCCGCATAGTTGCCTGCGGCCACCGAAGCAAGGTAGGAGGGGATGGGTTCATCGAGCCGCCAATGGCTGATGCGTTCGCCGCCACCCAGATCGGTGATCCCTTGCAACGCACCGCTGGCATATACCGATCGCCCGTTGGTGGTATGTACGATGAAGTCGAAGCTGCACCGTTCCACGAAATTATCGAAGCAGGGGAACCAGGCGCGACCGAAGGAATGAGGCACTGCATCGAAGGCCACGCCAAGGTCGTACTGGTAGTTGCTCAAGGTGTAAAAGCCCCCGAATCCGCTGGGGTCGGTCACGGGATTACCCCCATAGCTCACGGTAAGCGTAAGGGTATCAACCGGTCCGTACGTGTTTTGCAGGTCGACCAACAGCACCTCACCGGCATGGTTGAAGGGGAGGTGCACCCCGTTCATCACCACGGAATCCACGGGCATAAGGAGGTCCAACGGCAGGGTGGTGATGCCGGAAACGCGTGGCGCGAAGGTGATGGAGGCATCCCCGTGGATGAGGCCACTGGATGTATGGCTGAGGTCCAGTTCGATCCGGGTGTGCAGGATATCGATGCTATCGCTGCGGGTAGCGCTTCCCACCGGTCCACCTTGGGCAGATGCCGTGGTTCCTAGCAGCAGCAGTGGGATCAGCATCGCGAGCGTGCGTGGAATGTCCATGAGGGCGAATGTACCGCAGCGACGTTGGTCCGGCATGGAGGGCGGATTGGTGCTCCCCATGATGACCCAACGTATATTTGGACTTGATCGACCAGCGGCTGTTAGTTCCCCTGACCCTTGCACACCCCGCATGAAGCCAAGCACCGAACTTTTCGATCTGATCAAGTCGCTCACCAAATCGGAGAAGCGCTTCTTCAAGTTGCATTCCGCCCTGCAGAGCGGCGAGAAGAACTACCTGCGGATCTTCGACGCGATCGACAAGCAGAAGAACTATGATGAGGAGGCCATCAAGGCACAATTCGCCAAGGAGACATTCATCCGGCACTTTCCCTCGGAAAAGAACCACTTGTACAAGCTGATATTGAAGGCCCTGCGCGCCTATCATGCTGAATCCAGTGTGAGCGGGTTGTTGAAACAGCACATCAACAACATCGAGATCCTCTTTTCCAAGGCGCTCTACACGGAGGCGGCCAAGGTGCTCCAGCGGGCGAAGAAAGCCGCTCGGGAGCATGAGCAGTTCTACCACTGGTTCGAGCTGTTGAGCTGGGAGAAGATGCTGATGGAGGAAGCCTACCAAAGCGGGAACTTCAGCAGCGACCTCAACGCATTGATCGAAGAGGAGGAAATGGTATTGGCCAAGCTGCGGAACCTCGCCGCCTACAACGTGCTCTATGCCAAGATCAACTATGTGTTCCGGAGCGGTGGCTACGTGCGGACCGAGGAGGAGCACGCCATGGTGGAGGAGATCAGCGAGCACCCGTTGATCAAGGGCAAGAACACCGCATTGAGCAACCGGGCCAGTACGATCTGTCACTATACGCAAGGCTTCTGCTACTGGGCAAAAAGGGATTGGACCACCAGTTTTGCCAAATTCTCACGAGCGAAGGAGATCTTGGACAAGCATCCGCAACTGAAGAAGGACCTGCCCAAGCGCTATGTGCGGACGCTCTACTACCTGATCCAATGCGAGATCGAACTGGGCGACCATGAGCACGTGAAGGAGCACATCCGCACCCTTCGTGAGCTGACCGGCAAGCCGGGTTTCGGTGACATCGACATCAAGCTTCTGGTGTTCAGCAACAGCTACTTGAGCGAGCTGCGGTTCCACGACCGCGCCGGTGATTTCGCCAAGGTGGAGAAGCTGGAGGAAGCGGTGACCCAGGGCATGATCCGCACCGGTGCCCAGTTACCAAAGGAGTTTGAGCTGGAGTTCTACTTCCTCTTGTCCACCGTGAACTTCGGTGCTGGACGGATGAGCCGATCGTTGTACTGGCTGAACAAGGTGTTGAACGATCCCGAGCCCGCGCTGCGCCAGGACATTTTCACCTATGCGCGGCTGTTCAACCTGATCGTTCACTACGAGCTGGGCAATTTCGAGCTGTTGGAGTACATCGTACGGAGCACGCAGCGGTTCCTCAGCAAACGCCACCGTGCCTATGGCGTGGAAGCAGCCCTGATCGAACATGTGAAAAAGCTCGCGCGCACCTCCTCAACTGAAGCGAGGAAGGCCCTGTTCGTCACCCTGCAGGAAAGGTTGAACGCGCTGATGGAAGACCCCAACGAGAGCACGGTATCGAAGTACTTCAATATTTGCGCCTGGGTGACCTCCAAAGTGGAGGAGGTCCCGTTCGCGGAGGTAGTGAAACGGAAGCACCTGGTGCAGAAGTGATCGTTTGTGCGAACGTGTTCCGGGGTCGCGCACCGTTGTCACCACGCATTGCGCTTGATCGGTGGCGGTCGCATTACTTGTTGCCGATCTGATCGCTGAGTCCGCTGCCGTTCGTGGAAAGCACCTTGAACTCGGTGCGCCGGTTGGCCTGGTGCTCTTCTTCGGTACACTTCACGCCGTCCGAGCAACCGTTCACGAGCATGGATTCCCCATAGCCGCGCGCGATGAGCTGTTCCGGCGGAATGCCGTGCCGGACCAGGTAGTCCACTGCGCTCTTGGCCCGTGCATCGCTGAGCACCAGGTTATAGAGGTCTCCTCCCCGGGAGTCGGTATGGGAGCTGAGTTCGAAGGTGAGCCTTGGATTGTCCAGGAAGACGGAGGCCAACTTGTTCAGCTCCACGGCCGCATCCGGCCGGATGTCCCACTTGTCGTAGTCGTAGTAAATGTTCGGCACGGCGATGGGCTTGTCCACCACCAGAGGCCGCAGTTGCAGGTCCGCGCGCAGGGTGGTGCTCAGCCCAAGCCCTACAGTGCTCACCGGTGTGCTTTGTGCGAGCATTCCTTCGGCTTCAGCGGAAACGCTATAGGCCGTGTTCGGTTCCAAATTGAAATGGAACGTTCCCATCACATCCGCAGCGACCTTGCTCTCGGCATTGGTAGTGAGGTTCCGAAGCGTGACCAAGGCTCCGGAGATCGCCTCGCCCGTGCTCGCATTGGTGATGGTGCCCTCCACGGCAAATTCGGGCGGATGTACGCTCAGTGCATAGATCTGGTCGCTGCCCGACCGAGCGCTGCTGAGGTAGCCCTTGGTGCCGCTGCTGTCCAACCAAAGGCCGAAGTCGTCCCGTGCGGTGTTCACCGGATAGCCCATGTTCTGGGGCTCGCTCCAGAATTCACCTTCGCGGTGCGTCTCGAAGATGTCCAAGCCGCCCATGTTGTTATGGCCGGTACTGGAGAAGTACAGCGCATCCCCGACCACGGTCGGGAACATTTCATCACCGGGGGTATTGATGGAGGGGCCCATGTTCACGGGCGCACCCCATCCGGCACCGATGTCGGTTGAGTACCACAGGTCCTTGCCGCCGAGGCCTCCAGGCATGTCGCTGATGAAGTAGAGGGTCTTGCCGTCGGTGCTCAGGGCGGGCAGGCCTATGGAATACGCATCGCTGTTGTACCCGAATTCGCGGATATTGCCCCATTCGCCATGGTCGCCCAAGGTGGCCCGGAACAGCTTGAGGTTGCTGACGTTCTCTTTGTCCTTCAGCAGTTTCCGACCGTAGTAATTGCTGCGGGTGAAGTAGAGCGTGCGGCCGTCGGCACTGACCACGGCGGAACCCTCATGGAAGGGTCCGTTCACCGTGCCCTTGAGTGGTTGGAGGCTGTTCGGCTCCCCATCGCTGGCCATGTCCACGTGATAGAGGTCGGCGAAGGAAAGGCCTGTCCAGGGGTCGCGCTTTCCCATGGATGCCTCGCGTTGGCCCACGAGGAGGAGCCCGTTGCCATGGGGCACCGCCGAATAGGCCGTGGCCAAGCCTTGGATGGGCAACAAGGTGACCTCGTACCGGGAGCTGTCCGAATAGAATGAACGATAGCCTTGGCACGCACCGATCAGTTCCGCCGCATCCCTTCGCTCGGGGCGCTCCTCCAGCGCACGCATCAGCAGGGGTTCGGCCTGCTCGTACATGCCCGATGCCATCAGGAGCCTGCCGTACTGGAAGGCATCCTCGCCAGCCAATGGCGCGATCTGTTCGGCAGCCCTGTAGTGCGCGGTCGCCTCATCCACCTTGTTCAATTTCGCCTCCACTTCGGCCGTGCGCAACAGGAGGCTGCGATCCTGCTGGTGCTTCAAGGCCCTGTCGAAATGTTTTTCGGCCTTGGTGTAGGCGAGAAGGTCCATGGCCTGTTCCCCCTTGCGCACATGGTAGTTGGCGCAGGAAGCGAGAAGCAGCGATGCCGCGGCAACGAGCGGAAGGAGTTTTTGGGTGGACCGCATCAGAAGAACCGGGGGTTTTTGATCAAGATCGGCTCCCGTCCAAGGTCGATGCCGAGCATCACTTCATGCGAGCCGCCGTTGTACTGGCGCAGCTTGGAGGTGTTCATGTCGTACGCATATCCGGCGCGGAACATGGGGTTGATCTGGAATTCCACCATGGCCACCATACCGTCCCCGGTGCGGTAGCCTGCACCCATCCAAAAGCGGTCCTTGAACAAAACGTTCAGGTTGAGGTCCACCTCGGGCGGGGCCTGTTGCTGGTATTTGACCAGCACGCTGGGCTTGAGGTCGAAGTCTTCGTTCAGCTCGAAGACGTGACCGGCGTTGAGGTAGTAGTGCTGGGTGAAGTAGTGGTCCGGGGAGTTCGGCAGTTCGGAGGCGACCTGTCCATCAGCGGCAAAGATCACGGGAGCGGAGATCCCGACGAAGGAGAGTTCATTGTTCCAGTACATGCCGAATCCGAACTTGCCCACCGTGGCGTTGCTGATGTTGCCTTGGTAGATCGCGTCCTGTGCATCCCAGTAAATGAGGTCGTTGAGGTTGGCCGTGTACATGGACAGCCCGGCCTTCAGCCCGAAGGCGAGATGGCCATTGGTACCGGTGCGGATGCGGTAGGCATAGTTGGCGGCCATCTCCATGTCACGGCTAACGCCGATCATATCGTGGCTGAAGGTGAAGCCCAAGCCCATCTTGTTGTCCAGAAGGGGCCCGTCGATGCCGAGCAGGTTGGTGCGCGGCGCCCCGGCCATGCCCACCCATTGGCTGCGGTGCAGCAGGGTGGCGCTTGTGTAGGGATGGCTCCCGGCATAAGCCGGGTTGATGAAGAGTCCGTTGAACATGTACTGGCTGATCATCGGTTCCTGTTGGGCATGGGCCGTGAGGCCGGTGCTTGCCAACAGGACGAACGGGAGGAGGCGGATGCTGCGCATGGTCGTTCTTATGTTTGGCCTACCGTCGGAGGTCCACATAGTTCTGCAGGGTCAGCTCGGCGTTCAAGCGCAGGACGACGAAGTAGGTGCCGTCCGGCAACTGCTGTCCTTGCTGGTTCTCGCCACGCCACTGGTTGTCGTAGCGCAATTGATCGAACACCACGTTCCCCCAGCGGTTGAACACGGTGATCTGGTTCCCGGGATAGGCATCGATGCCACGGACCACGAAGAAGTCGTTGTTCCCATCACCGTTCGGCGTGAAGCCGGTGGGCATTTCAAGCTCGTCCGGTTGGGTGAGCGTGATGGTGAGGTGCACGGAGCAGCCGTTGGCATCGGTGACGGTGACGGCATGGCTGCCGGCGGAAAGCCCGTAGCGCGCTGGGTCGGAGGCACCATCGCTCCAGTCGTAGGCATAGGGTGGGGTGCCTCCGCTGGCATACAAGGTGATGGACCCGTCGCTGCCGTTCCATGTGCTGATGTTATGGCCATTGGGGAACTGCGAGAGCACCGTGTCCACGGCGATCGGTGCAGGTGCATGCACGGTGATCAAGGAATCCCAGGTACAGCCATTGTCGTCCGTGATGGTGATGCCGTATTCGCCGCCCGCGAGCCCGTTCAGCTGTTCGTCCACGGACCCGTTGTCCCAGAGATACGTGAAGGGTGCCGTGCCGGAGGTGATGGAAATACCGATCGCACCATCCGTGGAGGCATTGCACAAGGGCCCGGTGACCGTTGCCGTCGCTTCCATGCCTGGGCTGCCGACCACGGTGGCCATGGCGCTGGCGGTGCAGCCGTTGGCATCGGACACCGTGACGGCATAGCTACCTGCGATCACTTCGATCAGGTCCTCCATTTGGGTGCCGTTGCTCCAGACGGTGCTGTAGGCGGGGCTTCCACCGGTGATGGTCGCGTCCACGCTACCTGTAGCCAAGCCGCAAGGCGCTGCCGTGGCGGTGGCCGTTACATTCAGCTCATCGGGGGCCACCAGGGTGATGCAACTCTGCGTGGCACATCCGTTGTCATCGGTCGCGGTAAGGCAGTAGCTGCCCGGTGCAAGCGAGTCAATGCTGAGTTCCGTTGAGGTGAATCCGTTCGGTCCGCTCCATTCCACATTGATCGGGGCGACACCACCGGAGACCGATGCGTTCAAGGCACCATCGTTCATTCCGAAGCAACTGATCGTGGTGCCGGCCGGATACGTGGCGGCGGTCAGCTCCACCGTGATCGGCGGTGCCGGTACCAGGGTGATGGTTTGATCGATGGAGCAGCCATGGGCATCCATGACGGTGAGCAGGTAAGTGCCTGCGGCCAGGCCGTTGAGGCTGTCCAAGCTTGAAGTGAAGCCATCCGGTCCGGTCCAACCATAGGTGTAGCCGGGTGTTCCTCCGGACGCCACAAGGTTGATCGCTCCATCGCTGAGGTCCGAGCAGGAAGTATGGTAGCCGTTGTGTTCCACCAAGGTGAAGCTCAGGCCCAATGCGCTGTCCGGTTCGCTCAAGGTGATGAGCATGGAGTTCACGCACTGGTTTGCATCGGATACCACCAGCTCATAGTCGCCTGCACCGACGCCGGTGAGGTCCTCCGTGCTGAACAGGGTGCTGTCCGGCCCGCGCCAATCGAAGGCGTAGGGTCCCGTGCCACCGGTAACGATGGCGTCGATGCTGCCGGAAAGCCCACCCTGGCAAGCGATATCGGTGGCGGAGAGGGTGGTGGTCAGCGCACTGTCGGGATCGATCAAGGTGATGGAGGTGTCGCGAACGCAGCCATGGTCATCGGTGATGGTGATGGCATAGGTGCCTGCCAACAGCCCATTGATGTTGCCGGTGATTGCTGAAAAACCTGCGGGGCCGGTCCATGCGATGTTCAACGGAGCAAAGCCACCGCTTACGGTCAGCTCGATCGCGCCGGTGCTGTCCCCATGGCAGGGGATGTTCACCGCGCCGTAATCGGATGCGTACAGTTCCATCACGATGGGCGCGGCGGCGATCACCGTGGCGTTGGCCGTGGTGGTGCAGCCCATGGCGCTGGTGAGGGTCACGCTGTAGTCGCCGCTGGCGAGCCCTGCGATGTCCTCATCGGTTGAGGTGAACCCGTTGGGCCCCGTCCATGCGATAGTGAAGGGAGCCACACCACCCGAGATGGACAGGTCGATCGCTCCATTGTTGGACAGGTCGCATTCATTGCTCGTTACCGCGAGGCTGGCCACAAGGGTTCCCGGTGCGTTGAGCGTGTAGGTGCGGCTAATGCTGCAGCCGTTGGCATCGGTGATCACCACGGTATAGGCTCCTATGGCAAGGTCCTGCAGGTCTTCATTGGAGGATGCGCTTCCGTTCGGACCCGTCCAGCTGTACTGGTAAGGCGGCAGTCCTCCCGTTGTGGTGAGGTCGATGGCACCATCGGCACCGCCACATCCCACTTCATATCCATCATGGTCGGAGAGCACGGCCATGGCGATGATCGGTGGAGGTGCCGCCAAGGTCACCGTGGTGGAGGCAGTACAGAAATTGGCATCGGTGACGTACACGGTATATGCGCCTGGGGCCAGGTTCTGCAGCGAGGTCTGTTGGGAAGTGAAGCCACCGGGACCTGTCCAGGATGTGATGTAGGGCAGGCTTCCTCCGGCAATGTTCAAGGTGATGCTTCCGTCCGCGGCACCCGAGCAGGAGATGGCATTCCCTCCGCTGTACGAGGAAGTGGTGATCCCGAGTGAGAGAGGCGTTGGGGCCAGCAGTTCCACCTGTGCGAAGGCCGTGCATCCGTTGGCATCGGTGATGGTGGCGGTGTAGATGCCCGCCCCCAGGTTCGCGATGTCCTCACTGGAGGAATGGAAACCTCCGGGTCCGTTCCAGGCCACCTGGAACGGAGGACTACCGCCGGTGATGGCCAGGTCGATGCTGCCATCGCCGGAGTTCGCGCAGCTCAGGTTGCTTCCGTTGGAAAACACGTGTGGCGTTGCGATCGCATCGATGCCGGCAGGGCTGGAGAGCGTGATGGAGGCGATGGCAGAGCATCCCAGTGCATCGGTCACCGTGACCACATAGGTGCCTGCTCCCACGCCGGTGAGGTTTTGAGAGATGCCCAGCGGACCGTTCGGCCCGGACCAGGAGGAAGTGTATGGTGCGGTGCCTCCGGTGATCGAGGAACCGATGCTGCCGTCGTTGCCCCCATTGCAGGCCGGCTGGGCGGTGGCGGTCAAGCCGATGTTCAGCGCCGAAGGTGCCACGAGGGAGAAGCTGGCGTTTGTGTTGCAACCGTTCATATCATGCACGGTGAGACTGTACGCGCCGGGCGCCAGGTCCGTCAGGTCCAGGTTGATGGAGGTGAAGCCGTTCGGGCCGTTCCAGAAGTAGGTGTATGGCCCCGTTCCGCCGCTCACGGTTGCATCGATGCTGCCATCGCTCGCATTGGCACAGCTCACGTTGTAGCCGCCACCCATGCTGCTCAGTTCGGCAGTGATGTCGAAGAGGCCGGGTTCGCCCACGTTGTAGGAGGCATTGATCGAGCATCCATTGGCATCGGTGATCACCACGGAGTAGACCCCCGCGAAGAGATCACTGATGTCCTCGGTTGTGGCGGAGAAAGCGGGGAAGCCCGTCCAGAGATACGCGTATCCGCCTCCACCTCCTGTCACCGACAGGTCGATCGCACCGGTATTGGCCCCTTGGCATGTGGTGGTGATGATGTCCGCTGCGGCCTGGATGGCAGTGGGCTGGGCGAGGGTTGCGTTCAGGGTGGCGGTGCAGCCGTTCGCATCGGTTACCGTCACTGTGTAATTCCCCGCCGTCAAGCCGGAAAGGTCCTCGGTGGTTGCCGTGAACACGCTCGGTCCGCTCCACTGATAGGTATAGCTGCCGGTCCCGCCGGAAACGGAGAGGTCGATCGAGCCGTTGCTTCCTCCATTGCATGTGATATCCGTGGGGGTGGAACTGAGCGCGATCGGGGCGGGTGCGATCAAGGTCGCGGAAATGCTGGTGGAGCATCCGTTCTGGTCGGTCACTTGGGCGGTATAGGTACCCGGCAGCAAGCCGGTGATCTGCCACGAGTTGGAAGTGAACCCACCGGGACCGTTCCAGGTCACATCGTAAGGAGGCGATCCGCCTGCAGGGGTGAGGATGATGGATCCGTCAGAGGCGCCAGCACAGCTGGTGCCGCTTCCGCCCGCGAAACCACCGGGCACCACCGTGGCGGTCAATGCCGGCGGCTCCATCAAGGTGATCGTGGAGGACACGGTGCATCCGAGCGCATCGGTCACGGTCAGCGCGTACGTTCCAGCGATCAGGCCACCGATGATCGGCGTGCCGGCAATGAAGCCGTTGGGACCCGTCCACGCGAAGGCGTAGGGTGGTGTGCCGCCATTGTAGGTGGTGTTGATCACGCCATCGGCACCTCCCGCACAGCTGATGTCGTAGCCGCCGTGGTCCTTGTTGGAGATGGTGAATACGGTGAGCGGTGATGGTGCCGCGATCGTGGTGGTGTAGAGTGCGGAGCAACCGTTGTCGTCGGTAAGGACCATGCGGTAGGTGCCTGCCGGCAGACCGCTGATGTTCGCGGTGTTCGCGGTGAAGCCGTTGGGACCGCTCCACGCATGCTCATACGGAGGCGTGCCGCCGCTGGCCGTAAGCTGGATGGAACCATTGCTGGAGCTGTTGCACGAGGCCGGTGCCACGGTGGCATCGAAACTGAAGGTGCCGGGCTCGGTCACGTCGAACGGCTGGGTGGTCGTGCAACCGTTGGCATCGGTGATCACCACGGTGTACACGCCGGCGGGGATCAGGCTCAGGTCCTGCGTGGAGGCCGTGAGGCCGCCCGGGCCGCTCCATTGATAGGAGTACGGTGCAACGCCGCCGGCAGGTGTCATGTCGATGGCACCGTCGCTGGCACCGTGGCAGAGCGCGGATTGAACGGTGGCCGTGGCGGTGACGGTCGTGGGCGGTACAAGCGTGATCGTGGTGTCGATGAAGCAGCCATGGCCGTCACCGATGCTGAGCAGGTAGGTCCCGGCGCGAAGCCCTGTCGGGTCCTGCACATTGAAGGTGCCGCCCATGCCGTCCTGCCAATGGTAGTTGTAGGCTGGCGTTCCTCCGGTAGCTGTAACGTCGATACTGCCATCACTGCTTCCGGGGCAGCTTACGTTGGCGCCGCCCGGATAGGTGAAGGGCGAGTACGTCATGGCCAACGGTGCCAGTGGTCCACTGATGGACACGGGGTAGTTCAAGGTCTGCGTGCAACCGTTCAGGTCCGTGATGGAGGCCACGTAGGTTCCTGCGGCAAGGGCCGTGATGGAGGAGCCTGTTTGCACGGGTACCGTGTTCCAGATGATGCCGTAGTTGCCGCTGCCTCCGGTCACTGCGATGGAGATGGACCCGTCATCATCGCCGAAGCAGGTAACGTTGTGCCGATCGATCCAGGTGGCGGTTAGCGGCTGTTGCGGCTGTGTGATCACCACGTTCCGCACCGCTGTACATCCTGCTGCGTCCAGAACGGTCACGGTCCAAGTGCCTGCGGCAAGACTGGTGGCGGATGGTCCGTTGGTCTGAGGTACGGTGTTCCATGTGTAGGTGTAGGGGGCTGTTCCTCCCGTGGCTGCTGCGGTGGCTTCACCGGTCTGGCCTCCATGGCACAGCACGTGGGTGAAGCTGGGCAGGCTGATCGCAAGGGGTGCCGATGGTCCTCCGACAGCGATGGTGGTTGAGGTGGAACAACCGTTCGCGTCCTGTACGGTCACTGTATAACTGCCTGCGGCAAGGCCCGTGGCGGTGGCCGCATGCTGTGCGGGAAGGGTGTTCCACGTGTAGGAGTACGGTGTACGCCCGCCATTCACGTGTACGGTGGCCTGTCCATTGTTGCTGCCGAAGCAGCTCACAGGGGAGCTCCCGCCGTTGCTGGCCGAAAGCGCGGCTGGTTGGCTGAGCGCGGCGGTCTGCACAACGGTGCATCCGTTGTCATCCGTGATGGAGAGCTGGTACGTGCCGGCGCTCAATCCGGTGAGGTTGGTTTGGCTGGAGCTGAAGCCGGAAGGGCCGGTCCATGCGGTGGAATAAGGTGGGTTCCCTCCGGCGATCGAAGTGCTGATGCTGCCGTTGCTTCCGCCGTTGCAGGAGACGGAAGTCCCGCCGAAATTGCTCAGGGTAAGCACCGTTGTTATGGCTGCCGGAGCTTGGAGCGTTACGCCGAGGTCCGTGCTGCAGCCGTTCAGGTCGATGATGCTCACATTGTACGAACCAGCTTCCAAGCCTGTGATGTCCTCTGCCGTGGAACTGAAGCCGTTCGGCCCGGACCAGGCAAAATCATAGGGAGGCACCGCGCCGCTGACTTCAAGTTCGATCGCGCCATCCGAGCTGCCGGGGCAGCTTACGTTGGCAGTGCCGTGAACGGACGGAGTTGCGCTTACGGTGAAGAGTCCCGGCTGGTTCACGTCGAAGCTCCGGACGGCGGTGCATCCATGGCCGTCGGTCACCGTAAGTGTGTAGCCACCGGCATCCAGTGAGCTGATGTCCTCCGTGTTCGCGGTGAATCCCGCTGGACCGGTCCACGACCAGGAATAGGTCGGGGTTCCGCCGGAGGTGGTCACGTCCACCGCGCCATTGGCGGCACCTTGGCACAACGCCGGGCTGATGGACCCGTTCACGGTGAGCGGAGTTGGCTGCGCGACCGTTACGCTTGCCGAAGTGCTGCATTGGTTCGCATCCTGCACATTGACCTGCCAAGTGCCATTGCCAAGGCCGGTGGCTGATGCCCCGTTCTGTGGTGGTGTCGTGTTCCAGAGATAGGTGTAGGGGCCGGTGCCGCCGGTGACGGTAACTGTAGCGCTGCCGTCGGAGCCACCTGCGCAAACGACATCGCTGCTGGTGCTGATGGTTGCGTTCAAGCCGGCCGCCGGTGCGGTGATCTCCACCAACCGGGTGGCGGTGCAGCCATGGGCATCGGTCACGGTTGCCGTATGGCTGCCAGCGATGAGGCCCGTTGCGGAAGCACCGTTGTGAACGGGTGTCGTGTTCCACGAATAGGCGTATGGGCCACTTCCACCGGAGGCGCTCACCGTGGCACTGCCTGTGGCTTGGCCATTGCAGGCGATGTTCTGCTGGGCGGTGATGGCCACGGTCAGGGGTGATGCAGGTTCAGCGATGCTCACTTGAAGTGTGGCGGTGCATCCGTTGGCATCGGTCACCGTTGCCGTATAGTTCCCGCCGGAGAGACCGGATGCCGTGGTGCCTGCCTGCGCGGGCGTGGTGTTCCATGTGATGTCGTAGTTCCCTGTTCCTCCGGTCACGGAGATGGTGGCACTGCCACTGGCGGCACCGAAGCAGGCCACGTTCGATCTCGTGACCAATTGCACGTTCAACGGTTGGGTAGGACCGGTGATGACCGCGGTGGTGCCTACCTCGCACCCGTACTGGTCAGTGGCCGTAACAGCATAGGTTCCGGGTGCAAGGCCCGTGGCCGTGGCCCCGGTTTGAACGGGGACGGTGTTCCACTGGTAGGCGTACACCGGCATTCCTCCGGTGATGGAGACCGTTGCGGAACCGTTGGCATCATTGGCGCAGGCAACACCGCTGGTCGCCGTGATCTCGGCGGTCATCGGGGCACTTTCAAGCAAGGTGGTGCTTGCAGTGGTCGTGCATCCGTTGGCATCGGTGATGGCAAGGGTATATGTTCCGGCACCGAGGTCGTTGATGTCCAATGCGGAGGAAGTGAATCCTCCAGGGCCGGTCCAGCTTGTCGCGTAAGGTCCGGTGCCGCCGGTGATGGTGGCATTAATGCTGCCGTCCTGCCCTCCGCTGCAGCTGATGTTCTGTCCGAAAATGAGCAGGGAAGGAGAGAGCGAAACGCTCAAGGCAGCCGGTTGGCCCACGTTGAAGCTCTGCGTTTTGGTGCAGGCCGCGTCCGTGATCGTGACGGTGTAGGTGCCTGCGGGAATACTGGCGATATCCTCCGTGCTGGCGGTGAAGCCGTTCGGTCCGGTCCATTGGAAGGCATAAGGGGCGATCCCACCGGTAACCGAGAGGTTGATCGCTCCATTGCCAGCACCGTTGCACAAGGGGCGGGTGATGGCGGCGTTGATCGCCATGGCGCTCACCTTCACCGTGGCCTGCATGGTGCGTGAACATCCGCCATCCGTTATCGTCACCGCGTAGTTCGTGGTTGAACCCGGCTGTGCAATGGGGTTGGGAATGTTGGTAGCGCTCAATCCGGTAGCTGGCGTCCACGTGTATTGCGTTCCACCGGAAGCGAGCAACTGCACTTGGCCACCTTGGCAAATGGTGCTTGTGGACGGAGATACCGCAACGTGCAAGGAGTCCACCAAGGGGATCGATAGCGTATCGGAGGTTGTCCCCGGACAGTTCGGATTGCCCAGTATGAACAACAAGGTCTCGGTGCCTTCGGCAAGGCCATCGGCAAGGGGGTCGATGGCTTGTTCCGCAAACGCCTGGTTCGCGGGTATGATGATCGTTTTTGGTGCGTTGGGGTCCGGCGTTCCGATGGCCGTGTAGTCCGCCCCGTTCGTGGCCGTGCCGTGCAAGTAGTATTCCAGGATCAAGGGTTGGCCCGTCGCCTGCTGTCGGGTAAAGCGGACCATGCCCCCGTTGCAACCTTCCACCAAGGTGTCGCTGCCGCTCTGGCTGATCAGCTGCATGGTCACCGGATTGCTTTTCACCTTGGCGATGAACACACCGGAGTCGAACTTGCGGTCGGAGGCGTCCGCCACGATCAGTTTCAAGTGATAGGTCCCGCAAGGCTGCACGGTGGAGAACGCGCTCAGGCCCGTGGTGAGCCCATCGTACTGGATGTGCTGGCCCCCGGCATTGTCGTGGAAGAAGTTGGCATTGGAGCCGTTGTTGACGTTGTTGATGGTAACGGCCTGATTGGTGCCGGGAATGAGTGCGATGTTCTTGTCGTTGCCGATGCCGGGGTCGCCGGTGATGCCCGGACCACTGATGAAGAATCCGAAGACATCGTTGTATTGCGATCCCACCCATTCGTTGTATTCCTCGGAACCGAAGACGAAATCAAAACGGAGGCTGTCCCCGGCGGGGATCACGTCGAACTCGAACATACAGGCATCGTGCGTGGTGCGCCCGGTCACGAGGTTCAGGATGGAATTGCCCGCAGTGTTCTGTTGGAAGGTCACGTTCTCCGCATTGTTGGGCCCGACCGCGTTCCCGATGGTGCCCGTGGTGAGCAGCACACCTTCATCAATGCCGAGCAGTGAACCGCTGTACGTGAACTCGCCATAGCCTTGGCCGTGGCAGGTGATCACCGGATCGGAGATGGTGACGCCCGGACCTGTGATGGCACGGGCGAGTTCCTGCAGGTCCGTTTGTGGGCTCACCGCGAGCTGCGCAAAGGCGAGGCTGGCGGAGAACAAAGCGGTCAACGACGCGAATGCCCGCCTGATGTCAGGGATGCGGAACGTGCTCATTGTCCGCGTGCGTTTTCGCACGCCGTTTCGGCGGCATGAAGGGTGATCTCAATGGGATCGATCCGCCCGGCCTGAACCACTGGAGCCAAGGCTGCCACTGCTCTGGACCGCAGGACTTCCCGCGTTCCCGATGGGGCATCCGTAGCGAGGACCAGGACCCCGGCCGGCACGCAGGCATAGACCAATTGGAGGTCTCCGGACGCTTGGGTGAAGGAGACCACGGAGTCCCGTTCCGCACTTGTCAGCGCGGTGATCTGAAGGCCGATGGTTTCCTGGGCCATCAGTCGGTTGCTGGCGAGGAGTGCCAGAAGGAAAAGCAGCGGGATCGGTCGTGGCATGGTGAGCCTCATGCGTGCGGGTTTTCGGTGCACCAGTGTCCGGGTGCATCTCTAGGGTGATGGATGGGGCGTTATACCCGTCCAATGCACGAAAGGTTCCGCTCGATGCCGGTCCAACGCCGCAAGTGGACGTACCTCACAAGCTCGTGAGCCTCCACGGGTCGTCCTTCCGTGACCGGAGATCTCGGCCCGATCAGGCCGCCCCCTTGGCGGAACGTTGGCGCAACACCTCGTGCAGCACCACCCCTGCGGCCACGCTGACGTTCAGCGATCCGATGGTCCCCGCCATGCGGATCCGGACCAGTGCATCGGCCTTGCGCAGGATCACCGGGGAAATGCCCACATCCTCGGCACCCATCACCAGCACCACCGGCCCGGTGAGGTCACCGTCCTCGATCAAGGTTTCCGCCTTCTCGGTAACGGCGATGATGCGCAGGCCATGTTCCCGTGCCCGGTCCAGGGCAAAGGGCAAGGAGTCCACACGGCACACGGGCTTGCGCAGCAAGGCCCCGGCGCTGCTCTTTACGGCATCGCTGCCCAGGCGTGCCGTACCCGTCTTGGGCACCAGCATCCCATGTGCTCCGAAACATTCCGCACTGCGAGCTATCGCACCCATGTTGCGCACGTCCGTCACCCCGTCCATGGCCACCAGCAACGGATCTTCCCCGCGGTCGTAGGCCTGGGCGATCAGACCGTCCAGGTCTTGCATGGCCACTTGGCTGATGAAGGCGATCACCCCCTGATGCTCCGTAGTGGTGAGGCGGTCCAGCTTTTCACCGGGTACCGGCTGCCAAGGCACGCCTAGTTCCCGGGCCAGGTTCTTCAGGTCGCGGATGCCCTCCCCCCCGGCATCACGTCGGATCAACAGCTTTTCCACGTGCAATTCGCTGCGCAGCGCCTCCATCACCGGATGGACCCCGCACACCAGTTCGTCTTTTCTCATGTCAGATCACTGATCACCAATTTGCCTCCGTTCAGATCCGCGCCCATCTGCTCCATCAGCGTTATCCGCGTTCCGATCACCATTCACTGACCGCTCACCGCATTCTCTGCGTCTCTGCGTCTTTGCGGCAATGAACCTCATCGTTCTCAATTCTGCAAGATCCTCCCGTTCCGCCAGCTCTCCACGTTCCGGTACCACGCGCTCTTCAACTGCGGGTCGCGTTGCAGCACCAGGTCGTTCCCGCTGAACGGTTCATCGCGCCGCACGAAGTTGAACACCAAGCTCATCAAGTTCGTCTCGTCGCCGTACACCCAGGTCTCCCCGCGCGCGTCCTTCCGTATCGTACTGGGCGTACCGAATATGATGTGGACCAGTCCACGGTCCGTTTTCCAGCCCTCCGTATAACTGGAGAAATGGCGATTGGCACTCTCCACGCGGCCGTAGTATCCGGCAATGGCATCGCGTGCGCGGTCCCGGCTTCCGGCCGCATCGGTCCAGAAGCGCTCCACATCCTTCCGGGGGGTGGGAGAGGTGGATAGGGCATCCCATTCCTTCAAGCTGGTGATGTAGCGCAACGGGGAAACCATGTCCTGAGCGGTGCTGACGGTGGGGTAGCTCTCCGTGGGCACGAACAAGGTAAAGCCGACCACACTGGCCGTGTCCGCGCGAAAGTGGTAAAAGCCATCGGCTCCGGTGGTGAAGTTGAATGTGCCGTCCGGCTGCACGCGAACAGTGAACGTGCTGTCGGGCGGGTTGTCCAGCGCCGGTGGGGGAACATTGGCAAAAACAGGCGCTGGCAGCTTCTGTACCGGAGGATAGTGCCCCACATGCAGGAGCGCACCCGCATGGCGCTCCGCTTCCACCTTCAGCGTGGTCCCCGGGCGCACGTGATCATCGAAGATCGGCAGGCCGTTGGCGCCCAGCGGCAGGAACTCCTGGGCACTGCCGGAAGCTCCGCGGTCCACCCGCAGCATCACGGTGCTCTGCGCGTCGCGGTTCAGGTCGTGCGCGGTAATGCGGAGAATGAAAGGGGTGTTGCCGACGGTCTTCAGCGGCATGCTGCCGATCAATTCCTTGTCCTCGTCCGCCACCATGCTCTGGTCCTTCACAAAGGTGCTGGCACTGTCAAGAAGTTCCTTGGAATCGGGGGCGGGATAGGCTTCATAGCTCATCACCACGCGGGCGTGGTACGGGCCGCCACCACCGGTACCCTTGTACAGCAGATCGGCGGTGCGCAGCTTGAAGTAGATCACTGCGCGAGCGTCATCGGGCTGATAGATGCGCGCCTGCAACCGGATCGCTGCGGCCCCCTTGCCATAGAGGTAGGCGAAGTTGTCGCCGGAGGCCACGGGCACATAGCTTCCGCAGCCTGCAGCGCCGAGGAAAACCACGGCCACAAGGAGAAGAGGGAGGATCAAGCGCTTCATGCGTCGTGGCGTTCTTCCGATGAGCGCTCGAGCAATTTGTGGTGCATGCCCTTCTGCGTCTTGGCTCCGAGTTCCTTCAGCATCTCCACCTGGCGAACCAGGTTGCCGGGGCCCTCGCTCAATTTCCCCAGTGCCTTTTCATAGCTGTCCCGTGCATCGTTCACGTGCTTGCCAATGCGGCCAAGGTCCTCCGTAAAGCCCACGAATTTCTCATAAAGCGCACCTGCTCGTTCAGCGATCTTCAGGTGGTTCTTGGCGATCCGCTCGTTCTTCCACAGGCCATGGATGGTACGCAGCGTGGCCATCAGCGTGCTGTGCGTCACCATCACCACCTGGCGGTCATAAGCCTCCTGGAAGATCTCCGGCCGCTCGCGCAAGGCCAACAGGAATGCCGGTTCTATCGGTACGAACATCAGGACGAAGTCCACGCTTTGCACACCGTAGAGCTTGGTGTAGTCCTTCTCGCCAAGACCCTTCGCATGGATGCGCATGCTCTCCACATGTTGGCGGAGGGATCGCGTCCGTTCGCCTTCGTCAGTGGTCGCGCAAAATTGTTCGTAGTGCAACAACGAAACCTTGGAATCGATGATCAAGTGCTTTTCCTCCGGAAGGAAGATCACCGCGTCCGGCCTCAAGCGCGTGCCATCGGCCTGCGTGGTGCTCTCCTGCATGCTGTATTCCTGGCCTTTCACCAAGCCGGAGCTTTCCAGCAGTTTGTCCAGGATCATTTCGCCCCAAGCGCCTTGGCTTTGGTGATCCCCCTTCAAGGCCTTGGTCAGGTTGTCCGCATCCTGGCTCAGCCGCTGGTTCTGCTCCACCAGCTTGGCCACTTCGCTTTTCAGCAGGAACCGCTCCTTCCCTTCCTTGTCGTACGCTACGCGCACTTGGTCCTGGAATTCCTTGATCCGCTCCTTGAAGGGGTCGAGCAGGAGTTTGAGCGTGCCTTCCTGCCGATCGGTGAGCTGCTTGCCCTTCTCCTCCATCAAGGTGTTCGCAATGTGCTTGAACTCCTTGGTCATGCGTTCGTTCAGCGATTCGAGCTCCGCCTTTTGGCTGTCGAGCTTCTCCTCCAGCCCGGCGTTTCGTTGCCGTTCTTTTTCGAATTGGCCGTTCAGGGTGATCAGCTCACGCTGAAGCGCGTGTAGCTGCTGCTCACGTTCCGATAGTTGCCGACCGAGCTCCAGCCGATCGGCCTCACGCGCTTCCTGCACCAGTCTCACCGCATCAGCTCCTTTGTTCCGCGACCAGAATACTACAGCCACCGCACCGAGAATGACCCCGGCCAGAAGTCCCAGCAAAAGGCTCGTCCATACCATGCCGCTAAGGTAGGCGGGCTTTGAAGTCTGGAGTCTGAATAGTCGTGAGTCTGGACCCTTGAGTCGACAGGAGGCAGTTCCAAAAACAATTCCTCGGTGCCGCTGTGGTGAAGGGGAGCACTCAATTATCCAGGATCACCACCAACGTTCCCAGCAGGATCCGGTCGTACAGCGCGATCACATCGCTATTGCGCATGCGGATGCAGCCATGGGAACTGGGCGTACCCAAGGAGGCCTCGTCCGCAGTGCCGTGGATGTAGATCCCTCGCTCCATGCTGTCCACACTGCCGCCTTCGTTCACCCCGGGTTCCATGCCGTCCAGCCACAGAATGCGCGAGGTGATCAGGTCGTCATTGGCAGTCTCTCCGGAGGCCACTTCTCCGGTGAATTGCCGGGCCTTGAAGATGCCCCGGGGCGGAACCCCTTCCCCGAACTTCCTCACCACGCGGTGTAGGCCCTCGGGCGTTCGGTTGCTGTTCCTGCTTGCTCCCAAGCCATTCCGTGCAGTGGAGATCACATATTCCGCCTTCAGCACTCCTTCCACCACGAAATACATGCGCTGGCTTTGCACGGAGACGTAGAGCACATAGCCCTCCGATGGGGCAGCCGGGTAGCGGACCTGCATCCATTCCAGGAGAAAATCCGCCAAGACCTGCTTGCGCGCGGGCGTGGCCATGGCCAGGTCATCGGCCTGCGCGGAAGCGGCGATGGAGATCAACGCGAACCAAACGGTAAGGATGTGCTTCAGCGCGGACATGGCGGATCGGATACGGCTTCGGAAGGTCGATGTTCCACTGCGAAGGAAGGATGAACCCGTTCTTGCGTCAAGATGCGCCGCTCTAATTTATCACCAATCGATCCGTACTGGTCCGGCCGTTGCGGCGTACATGCACGAGGTAGAGTCCTTTGCCAAAGCCGGAAAGATCGATCACGTTCCGTTCGCCGGTGAGCTCCCGTACCAACACGATCCTTCCCAAGGCATCGGTCAGGGACAGCTCCACCGTGGTACCGGCCCCATCAACCGTCATGAAAAGCCGGTCCGTGGCCGGGTTGGGATACATGGAGAAGGAGGCCCACGGTTCCTCGATGATGCCACTGGGTTCACATGGCGCGTTGAACCGGTCATCCAGGAAGGAGAGCCGGGCGGCAAGCCAATTGGAGAGATAGTCCAGCTGCGCGGGCTCGTACACGTAATCCGGCCAAGCCATCAGCTCGCGTTGGTATACGCCGTTCGCGGCCAAGTGGGCGAACTCCTGGGCAAAAAGTCCCGTGATGTTCCCCTGTGTGATGATGTCCGTTCGCAGCTCGTTCCAGCGTTGCCGCAGGCGGTCCATGAAGCCGTTGGATCCACAATCATGCATCAATCGCACGTAAAAGCCGTTCAGCAGCAGGTCGTCGGTGATGTTTTCCTGGCTGCCGTCCCAGATCACCCCGAAGGTGCCGTCCAGATCATAGGGCACGTAGAAATAGGGCGTTTCCGTGTCATAAAGTGCCACGTAGATGTTCTTCCCTGCATTGTCGGTGGCCCGCAGCAGGTTGAGGAAGATCAAGTAGTCCACCGCATTGTCCAATTCGAAGCGCGAAGGGTATTCAGCGAGAAATTCGGCTTCCGGCGCGTGTACGACGAAGTCCACGAAGTCGTGCAGGAAGGACCATTCCGTGACCTCCGTGGGATATTCGTACTCGAACCCGGACCAGATACGCAGGGAGTTGTTGTAGGGCGGCGCGGAGGAGAACGTTGATGCGCCCCACGAAACGCCTTTGTACAGTTGGCCGCGGATGCTGCCATTGTATGCTTTGAGCTTCAATTGTTTGCGGTCGATGCGTTCGCTTGCAGCGTAAAGACCTTTATAGGCACCATTGACGAAGAGCTCCACATGTTCCATGGCCACACCCGTGACGGCATCCGGCTCGGCGGCCAGGTAGTATGGTGCGTGGATCATCCTCCAGAGCTCGTTGCAGACCACATTGCGCATCCGCAGCGGCTCATTGTACATGGCCTGGAGGTTCCAATCATCATCGGAACGCATGCCCAGCAGGCTTAGGTCCACATGTTCGCTCCCGGTGGAATCGGTCCAGAACTCGATCCGATAGGACTTCTTGGGCCAGAGCTGCGAAACACCGCCCCGGTATTCTATGCCCAGGTCAGCGATTGTCACTTGGCCCGTCCCGTCGGATAGGGTGAAGTTCCCATGCACCCGCGGCTCGTCCACGATCGCTTCGGCAGTGGTGATGCTGATGAGCGGAAGTTCCGTGAAGTACACGTGGTATGGAACGCCATTCGTGTCCTCCACGATTATTTCCGTACCCAAGGGAATCTCAGCCATTGCAGGGGCCAGCTCATACCAGGAATCGGCGCGGATCATGGTCTTTGGACCCGGCCATTGGGCATTCACCAGGTCCGTTGAAAGATCGGAGACGATCAATTGCAGCTCATGGTCCACTTGGAATCTGCCGGGCGGTAGCACGATCGTATCGCCTGCGTGGGCATCACCCGGGCATACTACCAGTACGATTGGAAAGAGAAGGAGGTGCTGAAGGGTGGACATGGGCATCGGCCGGCACGAGCGAGCATCCGCAGGAATGGCGTTTGCCGGAAGGCTGGTCCTCAAATGTAATCCGGCTCCATGGGAGTATCGAGGTCGGGATGTCCCTGCTCAGAACAAACTGGTAAACCCGAAGTGGATCTTCCCGTTCCGCAGTTCCACTGGATTGTTGAACTGCTTGCCAAGGGCATAGCTGAGCGAGAATATCCCGGCCTTGGTCTCGAAGCTCGTGCCCACGCCGAAGCCGAGCGGGGTGTCCGTCAATAGCGGTGTGCGGCTCTGGTCCTCCCACCAGCCTTGGTCCACGAAGACAAAGAAGTTGCTGTTCTCCTCGAAGAGAAAGCGGTACTCGATGGTGCCGATGGCAAAGGAGGAGGCGAAGATACTGGCTTCATCCACACCGCGCTGGGTCTTGATGCCGCCAATGCGGTAGAGTTCATTGGAATAGAGCTGGTCGTTCACCATGCTTCCACCCTGGCCGGCGATCTTCACGGTGCTGCGCCTTCCCAAGGGGATGTGCCAGACAACGTGGCCGTTCAATTCATACTGCACGCTGGACAGGTCGGTGTCGGTGGTGTCGCTGAAGGTAGCGGTGGAACTGTGTTTTTCCCCGACGGAACCTTCCAGGTCAAACGCCAGGCCCTTCCTGGGGTTGAAGCGATAATCGAAACGCTCGCGCTGCACGCCGATCCCATAGGCCGTGAGCTTCACGTCGGCCAGCCCGGGGGTGTAGGTAACCTGCTGGCCCAGCCGTTGGCTGTTCTTATTGTTGACGAATACGCGAACCTTGTCACCCCGGCGCAGTAGGTATTCCAGCGCTGCCCTGGAGGTTACTTCCAGGAAGGTGGTGTCGCGCTTGAAGAGCTTCAGGCCGAGATCGGCCCCGAAGGGGGTATTGAAGGCGAAGGGATAGTTGAAGCCCACTTTGAGGTCCTGCGTCCGGTCCTGGAGACTGCGCCAGCTCAGGTTGATCGCCTCGCCGCGGTGCAGGGCGTTGCGCAGTTTCAGGTCGAGGTCACCGGTAAAGCGGACCTGCCCGCTAACGGGGTCCTGCGCGATGCCGAGGATGCCGTTGAAGTTGCTGGCCCGTTTGTCATCGAGGAAGAGGTACAGCTTCGTCTGTTCCGGAGCGAACAGAATGTATGCGGGATGCCTGGTGGATACGAAGGGAAGCTCACGCGTGCGCCCGTCCAAGCCGCGGACCAGCGTTTCGTTGTAGGCATCCCCCGGACGGATCCCGATGTAGGCCTGCAAGTAGCGCGGATTCACGTGGGCGGTGCCGCGCACCACCACACTGTCAAAGGTGACGTAGCGCCCGCGGTCCAGATGAACCGATGCGGAGAGGCCGTCATCGGTGGCCTGCAGGCTGTCCAGCCCCACGGCGGCAAAGGGGTAACCATGGTCCTCGCATTCCTGCAATAGGCCCTCAAACAGCTTGCTGACCTGCCTTGGGGTGATGGGCCGATCGCGATAGAAGCGCTCGCGGAAACCCGTTGAACTGGCGATCTCCTGTGGCACGGATCCCGCGGTGAGCCGCGCCCATCGGTATTGCTGGCCGAGGTGGAAAATGCACCGGGTGCTGTCCTGTTGGGAGGAGCAACTGTCCCGGGAAGCTTCGAGATAACCCTTTGCGATCATCTGCACACGCAGTTCAGCGGTGCGTTTGCCCACCAGGTTGGAGTCCACTTTGAAGGGGCCACGCCATTTCCGGGGCAGCGCGGTATCCGCCTCAATGGTGAGCACATGCTGTTGGGCCCGGGCGGCGATGCCGAACAAGAGCGTGATCAGGGCGAGGATACGCAGCATCAGGTGCTCCAAATGATCGGGGTGCCCCCTTGCGCCAACAGGATCTCGTTCGCTGCGCTGAAATGGCCGCAGCCCAAAAATCCGCGATGGGCGGAAAGCGGCGAGGGGTGGGGAGCCTTCAGCACATAGTGCCGTTCCGCATCGATCAGCGCCGCCTTGGCCTGGGCGTGGCGACCCCAGAGCAGAAAGATCAGCCCCGACCGGTCCCGGGAGAGCGCTGTGATGGCCGCATCCGTGAAGCGCTCCCAACCCTGACCGTGGTGCGAGGCCGCCTCGCCCGCACGCACGGTGAGGGTGGCATTGAGAAGCAAGACCCCCTGTTCCGCCCAACTGCTGAGGTCCCCCCCCTTGGGCGTGAAAGGGCCGATGTCCCGCTGGATCTCCTTGATGATGTTCTGCAGGGAAGGGGGCGTGGCCATTCCTTCCGGAACTGAAAAGCTGAGCCCATGGGCTTGCCCGGCCCCGTGATAAGGGTCCTGCCCGAGGATCACCACGCGCACCGCCTCGAAGGGCGTGAGCTGAAAGGCGCGCAGGATATCGCGGCCCCGGGGGTACACCGTATGGTTGGCCCGCTCCCGTACCAGAAAGTGCTTCAGCGCGGCGAAGTACGGTGCACTGAACTCCGGTCGAAGCCGTTCAGTCCAACCCGGATCGATGTCGGGGACCTGCGGGGGATCGGTAGGGAGTGCGCTGCCGTTCATCGGGGGTGGGAAAGTTCCATCGGTGGATCGTTGAAACTTTTTGATGGTGGACAAGGTAATAGGGCCTAAATTTGTGAGGTAAATCCAGCACCTGAGGAACGATGAAAAAGGTATTCAAGGTATTCGCGATCGTGGCGGTGGCCAGCCTGCTTTTCAGCGCCTGCAAGTCCACGCACTCCTGTCCGGCATACGGCAAGGTTGTGAAGCCCGTTCCTGAGCGCACCAGTTAAGCGGGGTCTTTCCGCTCTTTCAAGCCCGGCAGTTGTTCCGGGCTTTCTCGTTTCCGACCCTCAACGATAGGTGAAGGAAACCTCCTGTACCAGCTCTTCACGCAAGCTTAACGCCACGGGGCATGTTCGTGCGGCATGTTCCAGAATGCCACGTTGTTTGTCATCCAGGTCCTTGCCATCCAGTGTGAAGTGTACCTCGATCCGCTCCACTCGGCGCGGTCCCGATGCCATGTGCTTCACCACGCGCGCCTCCAGCCCTTTGAGTGCAATGTTTCTCGCTTCCGCGGCGATGCCCATCAAGGTCATCATGCAGCAGGCCAGCGAAGTGCTCATCAGGTCAGTGGGGGAGAAGGCGGCACCCTTGCCGTGGTTGTCGATCGGTGCATCGGTGATGATCTTTTCACCACTGCGTACATGGAGGGCTTCCGTACGAAGGCCTCCGAGGTATTTCACATGTGCGGTATCCATGGTGCGAAGGAACGAAGCGGGAATGGAATCCAGGTGCATGCCCACGACCACAAGTGATTTGAAGGAGGCGACCCAGGCAGCCGTCCTTTGGTACTCCTCACTTGACCAATGGTTTTCGATCCAGCGGCATCCTCCTTAGCTTTGAGCGCTATTCAGCATGATACGACCAGCCTGCATCTTCTTGTTCATTACGATGCTTGTCGACGGTGCTTCGGCGCAGGCGCAACAGAGCATCTATGACGATGCCGCCCGTACGCTGTATTCCCACGAGATGTACGGTGGACCGTTGATCCATGGCGATGGATGGGGCATCACCTTCCAGTATGGCAAGTACGCCACCGCCAAGGACCGGAACATGTACGGTATCGACATCGTGTCGATGAAGCACCCGAAGGAGATCAAGAGCTTCAATCCGAACTATCAGGACGCGCGGGGCTATTTCTACGGAAAGCTCAACAGCATGATCATCGTGCGGCCTACGTACGGGCGCAAGCACCGGATCGCGGAAAAGATCCGGAAGAGCGCAGTGGAAGTGAACTACGTCTGGGGCATTGGTCCGTCGCTCGGGCTGCTGAAACCGGTGTACCTGCAGATCGGCGAGCCGGACTTCCCCTACCAGACCATCGTTACGGAACGCTACGACCCGGCCAAGCATTTTGCGGACAACATCTTCGGCAGGGCCTCCTGGTTCAAGGGGCTGGGCGAGATCCACCTTTACCCCGGGGCCTTTGGCCGCTTTGCCTTCAACTTTGAATATGCGGGAACCAACACCGGTATCCGGGCCCTGGAGGTCGGCGTGTCCATGGATGCCTACGCTGAGAAGCTACCACAAATGGCGGACCTGGAGGATGTGGGCACGAACAAGCAATTCTTCCTTGAACTCTATTTAGCGATGCACTTCGGTGCGAAGTCCATACGATGAGCGAGATCGCCGATGCCACGGTTGTGGACCAGCCCCGCCGCAAACCCGATTGGTTACGGGTAAAACTGCCCAACGGGGAGAATTTCAAAAAGGTGCGCGCCATTGTGAGCGAGCACAAGCTGCACACCATCTGCCAAAGCGGCAACTGCCCGAACATGGGCGAATGCTGGGGTGCGGGCACGGCCACCTTCATGATCCTGGGGAACATCTGCACCCGCTCCTGCGGTTTCTGCAATGTGGCCACGGGAAGGCCCGAGGAGGCCGACCCCTTTGAACCGGCACGCGTGGCCCGCTCCGTGGAACTCATGGGGGTGAAACATTGCGTGATCACTTCCGTGGACCGCGATGACATGGCCGACGGTGGTGCCAACATCTGGGCCAGGACCATCCGCTCGGTACGCCGCCGCAGCCCTCAGACAAAACTCGAGACCCTGATCCCGGACTTCAAGGGGGAATGGCACAACTTGGCCATCGTGCTGGAGGAGCGGCCGGAAGTGCTCAGCCACAACGTGGAGACCGTGCGCCGATTGACGCGGAAAGTGCGTGTGCAAGCGAAGTATGATCGCAGCCTCGAAGTGCTGATGCGTGCCAAGAAATTCGGCCTCCGCACCAAGAGCGGCATCATGCTCGGCCTGGGCGAGAAGGACCATGAGGTGCTGGAGACCATGGACGACCTGCGCGGCGTGGGCTGCGATGTGGTCACCATTGGGCAATACCTGCAGCCCACGAAGAAGCACCTGTCCGTCGTGGAATTCGTGCATCCGGACCGCTTCGCGATGTTCCGCGAGGAAGGTCTGAAGCGTGGCTTCCGTTTTGTTGAAAGCGGTCCATTGGTCCGCAGCAGCTACCACGCGGAAAAGCACGTTCTCTGAACCGGAGTGAACCATTCGGCTCATCACCTGTTCGTTCAACACAAACAAGTATTCCAGGAAATGACCAAACTTCGTATAGCCATCAATGGCTTCGGCCGCATCGGGAGGATCACCGCCCGCATGCTCTTGCAACGCAACGATGTGGAACTGGTGGCGGTGAACGACCTGACGGACACCCACACGCTCGCACATTTATTCAAGTACGATTCGATCCACGGCGTGTATCAGGGTGAAGTCAGCCATGACGGCGAGTCGCTGCATATCGATGGGCACACGGTGAAGGGTTTTTCCGAGGAAGACCCGTCCGCGCTGCCATGGGGTAAGCTCGGCATCGACGTGGTGGTGGAGAGCACCGGGATCTTCCTCACCCGGGAGAAAGCCTCCGGACACTTGAAGGCCGGGGCCAAAAAGGTGGTTCTTTCAGCACCAGCAAAAGAAGAAGGGATCAAGACCGTGGTGCTCGGCGTGAACGATGATCAGCTCGATGGGACCGAGGACATCATCTCCAATGCCTCCTGTACCACCAATTGCGCGGCGCCCATGGTACAGGTGATCCATGAGCTCTGCGACATCGAGAGCGGCTACATCACCACGGTACACGCCTACACCAGCGATCAGCGCCTGCACGATGCACCACACCGGGACCTCCGTCGCTCGCGGGCGGCGGCCGTATCCATGATCCCCACCACTACTGGGGCGGCCAAGGCCATCACCAAGATCTTCCCGAACCTGGATGGAAGACTGGGCGGTGCAGGCATCCGCGTACCTGTTGCAGATGGGTCCATCACGGATATTACCTGCCACATCAACCGCACAGTGAGCGCGGAAGCGATCAATGCCCGTTTCAAGGAACTGGCTGAGGGGAAATGGAAGGGGATCGTCCGCTATACCGAAGATCCCATAGTCAGCATCGATATCGTGGGGGACCCCAACAGCTGCATCATCGACGGCTTGCTCACCAGTGTGATCGGTAGCAGCGTGAAGGTGATGGGTTGGTACGATAACGAATATGGCTTCAGCGCCCGCTTGGTGGACCTGGTGGTGATGCTGGGCAAGAAAAGGGCATAGATGGTTGCCAGTTGTCCGTTGTCAGTTGTCAGGGGCCTCGGTGGCATTGGCCTGTTGTCTGCTGCCTGACAACTAGCAACTAGCAAATGGCAACTACACCGCCGGTCCTCCGCTGATCTGCACATCCTCGCTCAGGGGCCCATCCTCCACGCGCTTCATAAGCTTCAATTCTGGACCATCAAGTACCGCGTAGGTGAACCACGTGATCCAATCACCGAGGTTGATATAGCGGCTCGCCTGTGCAGGAAGTGCTCCCTCAGGGTCTCGCGAAGCGGACCCTGAGGCCAAGAGCATATCCACCGGCAAATGCCGATGCCCGAAGATGAAATAGTCGAAGTGCTCCTTTTTCAGCATCTCCCGGCAGTATTGCACCAGCCACTCCTGATCGTCGCCAAGCCATTTCCGGTCGTTCTCATACTTCTTCAATCGGCTCCTGCCGCTCCAGAAATGCGCGATGCCCATGCCTAAGTTGGGGTGGAGCCGGGCAAAACACCATTGCATAAATCGGTTCCGGAAGATCCCCTTCATGAACTTGTAGCCATGGTCGCCCGGCCCGAGCCCGTCGCCGTGGCCGATATACACGCGCTTGTCGTTCCATTCGCGAAAGACGGGTTTCTGATGCAGCGTTACTCCGGTCTCCTTCGGTAGGTAGTCGAAGGCCCACATATCGTGGTTGCCGATGTGGATGTGGACGGGGATACCCCGATCATGCAGTTCGGAAAGCTTGCCCAGCAAGCGTGTAAAGCCGCGTGGTACCACCTGCTTGTATTCGAACCACATATCGAAGAGATCTCCGAGAATGTGGATCTCCGTGGCATCCGCTGCCGCCAGCTCCAGAAAGTGTACGATCCGTTTTTCCCGAGCTATGCTGCTCGCATGATCGGGCACCCCGAGGTGGAAATCGGAGAGGAAGTAGATCTTCTGGTTATCTGAAGTAGGGTTCACCGCCAAGACGCTAGGAACGCAAAGAAACGCTAAGAGGGGGGAGTGGACCACCGGCGTTTCAAGCTTGCGTAGTTTTCAGGTCCGCGTGGATCATAACGATCTGCGGGATCTGCGTTCCATCCCAGCCTCAATGCGGCAGCTTCCGTAACGCCTGCGTCGGGTCCAGCTTCTCCAACGCCAACACGATCCGGATGCGGTCGCTGAAGTTGAATCCGCGCAGGTCCTGTTCCTTCTGGATGTCCTGCGAAAAGACCAACGGCACCCATAGTTCCGCCACATCGCGCCAGATCCGTATGCCGATGCCTGCCTCCCAATTGCCGCGCCAGTCCGTGGTTTTTCCATCCTGCGTTACCAACGTTATCGGCGCAGCCCCGTAGCTCGCAAAAGCCGTCAACGGCAACGCAAAGGGGAAGTCCAGCTCCATGTTCATCGCCGCGATCCAGGTATCCGAAGTGCCGATGGCCGTAGGTGTTCGGAATCCACCTTGATCCACGTTGAACTGCACCGCCGTGTTCTGTCCCACGTACTGGCGGTCCGTGTAGAGGTGGTCGTACAGCAGGCCGCTGCTGCCCCAGTACATGCGCCAGCCCATTTCGGGGCGCATCTGGCTTCGGTCCTTGTTCAGGAAAGTGCCGGCGAACGCACGGAAGGTGACCCGGTGCTTGTGTTCATCATAGATGGCGCTCCATTTTGCTGTCAACGAGATCCGGCTAAAGACATCGCTGCTGAGGAAAGTTGCGGTGATGTCGAATGGGTTGAAGCCGGTATTTTGGGAAAGCCCCGCGCCGACCTCATGATAAACTTCCCGTGTGGTTTTGTTCACATCAAATGCAGCGCCCGTTGTGTAGTAGGTGCCCTCGGCATGGTTCCATAGCAGGACGCTGCGGTACCGCACAAAGGCATTTGGTCCGGTCGGCTTCAAGCGCGGGTCGAATTGAATGAAGGGCACGAGGCGCTGGTACCATTGCTCCACCTCGCTCACATCGTACAACGATGCGGCAAATCCGGAAACTCCGAGATGAACATTGCGCAGGATGTCGCTGCGCAAGCGGTCATCGTTCCACATCACGCGTGCGCCCCCCGCTAACCTGCCGCTTGCAAAGCCGTAGAGCGGGGCCGCAGCCCATTCAAAGCGTTGCGACGGGTAGAAGGTATTGGCCAGAGCCACACCCGCCATCATGCCATCGTGCGTGTTGTAGCCGATAGCGGGCATCCAGAAGATGCTCCTGCGATCATCGCGTTCCAATCCACCGAGGAACTTGATGGCCGGCATCCGCCCCCGCTTCAACAGCCCGTAAGAGCGGACCTCGTTGTTCCTCCGGTCGATGTCCAACGTGTGCGCGTTCGCATCAATGCGCACCCGGTCAGCATCGGGCCAAGGCAACGTCAGGGTATTGCGGCCTGTTTTACTGTTGGCCCAAATGGTGCCAAGGCTATCCTGCCCGTTCCATGCCGTCACGGGAAACGGAAAGCCGTCTACCGCAGTAGAGCGATAAGTGAGACGGTCGCCCTTCAACTTCCGGGCCTTCACGTCGGGTTTATCGGCGGTGCCGATCAGCTCCCCGAAGGACCAGTTCAGGTCTTCGCCGCTGGCGCGCTCGAAGCTGGCCTGTACATCGGCGGGATGTGGATGCTTCCAGACCCATTCATTGAAGTAGGTCTGTGTGCAGGAATCGAAACGTTCCGGACCCAGCGCGTGGTACAGCTGATCGAATATGAGCGCACTCTTGGCATACACCGTCGTGCCATAATCCAAGGCGGCGAACGCCGTGGAAGAACTGTTGGTCGGGGAGTCCCAATTGCGTCGGGCATTCAACCGATAGAGCAATTCACTTTGCTGGCGCTGATCGATTCCTTTTCCACCTGTCAGCATTCCCATCGGGAGGCCCTGGGCATCCATCATTCTCCTGCCGGGATAGCGCGTCTGCATATAGCGCATCTCGAAAAAACTGTTCATCCCTTCATCCATCCACGGGTGGTCGCGCTCGTTACTGGCCAGCATGCCGTAGAACCAGTTGTGGCCCACCTCGTGAGCGATCACATTATCGAGTTCATAGGGCGAAGTCATATTGCCGATGATGGTGATCATGGGATATTCCATGCCCCCGCCTGCGGCGATGGTACCATCCACGGCCGTGCAACTGGCGTAGCGATAATCGCCGATCCATTCGCTGTACAAGCGCACGCTTTCGTTCACGTAGGTAACGGCATCCGCCCAGAGCGCTGCGTTCCGTGGAGTGAAGAGCGCCCAGGTGGTCACGGTTCGCCCGGATCGAGGAAGCACCAGCTCCCCTTTGCGCACCAGGAAGCGCTTGTCCGCAAACCACGCGAAATCGTGGACGTGGTCCTGCATGAACCGAACGGTTTTCGTTTGGGAGGACGAAGGAGGGAAGGCGTTTCCGCGTGCGATGCCCAGCGATGTGTTCGCCAGCGAATCCATGAATGCGATCTCTGTTGCTTCATCGATTCGCTCGCCTGTGGCGGCCAGTACATAATTGGCCGGAAGGGTGATGCTCACATCAAAAGAACCGAACTCGGAATAGAACTCACCTTGGTCCAAATAGGGCATCGCATGCCATCCGGCCTTGTCATACACCGCTGGCTTCGGGTACCACTGGGTGATGTAATAGGCCTGTCCAGTATGCCCCAGTCGCGAGAATTTCGCATCCGGAAGCTTCACGTGGAATGGGGTGCTGATAGTGATCTTTTCTCCGGTGCCGATCGGTCGAGGCAAAGCGATCCATGCGATGTCGGGATTCTTCGGGTCGAAGTCCCAAGCGAGCTTTATTCCCTCACTCTGGAAATCAAGACCATCAATGTAGCCTCGCTTTTCAGGTTTTGCGAAGTGCAGGCCGAAGTCATTCTGCGAATCCTTTTGCTTGCACAGCGCGCTGCTCCGGTCGCGGTAGGCGTTCGGCCACAAGTGGATCCACAGGCTGTCCAAGGCGATAGGCGCATTGTTGGTATAGTCGAACTCCTGTTGGGCGAAGAGTTCATGGGTCACATCATCGAGGCGCACCCCGATCCGATGATCCACGCGCTGTTGGAAGTACGGCTGCCCGTTTGCGATCAAGGAGCCGGTAAGGGCCAAGCCCGCGAGCCAGTTGCGGGCGTGGCGGGCCATCACTTCAGGACTTCGGCCAACTTGGCTTCCAGTGCGGGGCCACGCAGGTTCTTGGCGAGCACCTTTCCTTCGCGGTCCAGCAACACGGTGTACGGAATGCTGGACACCCCATATTGCTGTGCAGCGGCATTGTTCCAAAAAGCAAGATCACTCACGTGCTTCCATGGAAGTCCGTCCTGCTTGATCGCTCCGGTCCACGCGCTTTTTTCCTTGTCCAAGCTCACGCCGAGTATCTCGAATCCCTTGTTGTGGAACTTCTCATAGACCCGGACCACATTCGGGTTCTCCATACGGCAGGGGCGGCACCAGCTGGCCCAGAAGTCGATCAGGACCACCTTGCCGCGCAGGCTGCTCAGGCTGAGCATGTTGCCATCCGGTGTGGCTTGGCTGAAGTCAGGGGCCACGCTTCCTACGGGAATGAGGTTATCCAACTTGGCTTGCTGTTCTTCCTGCTGCTGGGCGGCCAAGGCCTGTTGGGCCATGCGGTCCACTTGATCTCGGAAGCCTGCGAAGTATTCGCTGTTGGGGATGGTCTTCCGCAGGGAATCCCGCACCTGTTGGAAGAGCGGAAGCTCCTGCTGGATGTTCAGGCGGTTGAGGGCCGCGAGCACTGCCGGGGAACTCATGTGTTCCCGGATAAAGCGCTTGCTCGTTTCGGTGAACTCCGCGTTCAGCGTGGCATAGCGGGCCAGGGCCGTGCTATCGGTCCGGTCGGCTTTCAAACGGTTCACCAGCTCTTGGTTCTCCAAATCGAATTCCTTGGCATCGTTGAAGTAGTCATGCATCAAGGTGGTGTTCTTGGAACCTTCAATGCTGCGCGGGTCCTGCAGGGAATCCACTTGGGCCGTGAAGGAGACGCTTTCGGCACTGTCCAACAGCAGTACCAGGATCTGGTCGCCACCCAGGGTGAGCGAGTAGAAATCCAGCGGCATGGCCGGTAAACTGATCACTCCTTTTCCTTCGGCATCCAGCACGGTGCTGTCCACATGGGTCGGTTTGTTGGACACGAACTTGTCGAAGTACAAGGTCTTACCGCCGGCACCATCAATTTGTGCGGTGATGGTGCGCTGTTGCTGGGAGGATGCATTGCATCCGGCCATGATCGTGGCCACAAGGGTCAAAGTGACGAGGGTCTTCATGTTCATTCCTGTTCAAGCATGCGTTTTACGGTCTCGTTGGCACGTCGGGGATCAGCCTTGCCTTTGGTGGCTTTCATCACCTCGCCCATGAACAGACCGAGAAGTCCTTTATTGCCTGCCCGGTAGGCTTCCACCTTATCCGGGAAACGGTCCATGGCAGCGTGCACGGCATCTTCGATCACATCCGCGCCAACGTCGGAGAGCAAGCCGTTCTTCCGGGCCAGTTCCTCTGCCGTCCCGGTCTGTTCCAGCATGAGCGGGAACAGCTTCTGGGAGGCTAATGTGTGGCTCACCTTGCCGCCCTCCACCAAACCGACGAGGCCGGCCAATCGTTCGGCGGAGATAGGCATTTCCGCAATGGACAAGCCCTTTTCGTTCACCCAGGAGCGCACATCACCCATCACCCAGTTGGCGGCTTGTTTGTACGGCTTCCCACCTTCCGTGTCCGAAAGACTTGCCGTCACCGCCTCGTAATAGAGTGCGGTGCCCTTATCATCGGTGAGGATGTCGGCATCGTATCGGCTCAGGCCGAACTCGGTGGTGTACTTGGCGCGCAGCTCGCGGGGCAGGGGAGGCATGCTCTTCCGCACCGCCTCCTTCTTGGCCTCGCTCACCGTGAGCGGTTGGATATCCGGCTCGGGGAAGTAGCGGTAATCATGCGCCATCTCCTTGCTGCGAAGTGAGGTGGTGACTCCCTTGGCCGCATCGAAGTTGCGCGTTTCCATGGCGATCGTGCCACCAGCATCCAACACCTCCGATTGGCGTTGTGCCTCGAACTCGATCGCCCGCTGCACGTTCTTGAAGCTGTTCATGTTCTTCACCTCGGTGCGAATACCGAATTCGGAAGAACCCTTGAGCCGCAGGCTGATGTTGGCATCACAACGCAGGCTGCCTTCTTCCATGTTGCCGTCGCAGATATCGAGATAGCGCACTAAGCGGCGCACTTCCACCAAGTAATCGTATGCCTCTTGGGAGGATCGCATCACCGGTTCGGTCACGATCTCCACCAAAGGAACACCGGCCCGGTTCAGGTCGATCAAGGTGTTGAAGGGGTCCACATCGTGGATGCTCTTGCCGGCATCCTCCTCCATGTGGATCCGGGTAAGTTCGATCGCCTTCTCCGTTCCATCCGCCCTGGTGATGGTAATGGACCCGCCAGTACAGATCGGCGTGGTATCCTGCGTGATCTGATAGCCTTTTGGAAGGTCCGGATAGAAGTAGTTCTTGCGGGAATAGTGCATGTGCGACGCGATGGTGCATCCGCAGGCCAGGCCCAGCTTGATCGCGTGGTCGATCACGGCGCTGTTGGGAACGGGCAAGGTGCCGGGCAAACCCAAGGTTACCGGCCCCACCAATGTGTTAGGGCGATCGCCGTAGGCATTGGGATCGCTGGAATACGCCTTGCTCTTGGTCAGCAACTGCGCATGGACCTCCAGACCCACCACCAGTTCCCACTTCTCGCTCCAATGCGGTAGGGGCGTTGTTCCTTCCTTGTTATCCGACTTCATGCTTACCAGTGCCATTCATGCTCGGCCATACAAGCTGCAAAGGTGCGACTTGGATGTTCCATCTCAGCAATGTCATTGTCGGGCAGGTTCAGTAGGTACAATTTTTATGGGGCATCGGTAAAGCCGTCGCCCAAGGAGTCACGTTCCATGTGCATTTCTCCGCGCCGCTGCGGCCAATAAGTCAATTGTGCTTCAGCTACCGGCCACCATCTCCCGCATGATCAGCGTCAGGCTCGGCTCCGCCTTCTCCGCGACGCGCTGCACCATTTCGTGCGTGGTCTTCTGAATGCGGCCTTCCACGCCCATGTCGGTGATCACGCTCATGGCAAAGCAGGGAAGTCCCATCTGCCGTGCCGCGATCACCTCCGGTACAGTGCTCATGCCCACGGCATCGCCGCCGATGATGCGCACGTACTTGTATTCCGCAGGCGTCTCCAGCGTCGGCCCGGTGAGGCCCACATAGGTGCCGATGCGAACTGGGATGTTGTTGGCCTTGGCGATGGCTTGCGCGCGGGCGATCATGGCATGGTCATACGGCTCGCTCATATCCGGGAACCGGGGGCCGAACTCGTCGATATTAGGACCGATCAGCGGGTTGGGGAACAAGCAGATATGGTCACGGATGATCATGATGTCGCCGTTGTTGAACTCGGGATTGAGCCCACCGCAAGCGTTGCTCACGAACAATCGCTTGATCCCGATCAGCTTCATCAGGCGCGCAGGCAGGATCACCTCGGGCATGGTCCAGCCTTCGTAGTAATGGAAGCGCCCCTGCATGGCTACCACGGGTTTACCACCGAGCAGGCCGAACAGTAATTTGCCGGGATGGCCTTCCACAGTGCTCACGGGGAATTCGGGAATGTCCTTGTAGGCAATGCTGTATTTGACATCGATCTCACTGCCCAGTCCCGAAAGACCGGTGCCGAGTATGATGCCCGTTTCGGGGGTGAAACCATCGGTGGCTTTCTTCAAATGGTCAGCGATTCGTTGGATGCGTTGCAACATGGGTTCGGATAAGTGCCTCGAAGGCATGAGGTTCGTTGAGGATGACGGCTCGAATACCGATCACCGCGATGGGAAGGTCCTCCAAAGGGCCTGCGATAAGGGCCGTTCCGAGCCGGGCCGCATCCTTCTCCGTGGTGATCAGCGTTTTTTCGCCGGTCGCGAAACTACTGAATAGATGCGCCAGCTTGGCCTGGTCCGAAGCGGTGAAGGCATGATGGTCCCCGAATGCCACATGCTGCACCGTTCTGAACAGTGTACGGACATGCGTCTCCAAAGGCGCGGGATCGGCGATCCCAGTGAAGAGCAACGCGGCTGTTCCGGGACCGGACGGCACCGTCATCGTGCTGTCGATCAATGAACGGGGCAGTTCATATTCCAGACCGCTGAAGAATAGCGCTTGCTCATCGCGCAGCCCGAGGCGGCTCCGCCATTGGTGTTGTTCTTCGGCAGTGGGCAGCTCAGGGCATTTGGTGACGATCACTGCCTCGGCTTGCTTGGCCCGGTAGGGAATGTCGCGCAGGTTGCCCGCAGGAAGCAAATGGTCCTTGTGCCAAGGTCGTTGCCAAGTGGTGAGCACGATGTTCAATCCGGCCTTCAATGCGCGATGTTGCAAGGCATCGTCCAGTACAACGGCACGCACATCGGGAACGCGTTTTCCGATGGCAGCCATTGCCGCCACCCGATCGGCACCGACAAAAACCCGGATGCCGCTGAATTTTCGTTTTAACATCAGCGGTTCATCCCCCACGGCGCGGGGGTCATCCATGCGGTCCACCTCGGTAAATGCCGTTCCGCTCCTACCATAGCCCCTGCTCAACGTGGCCACCGGCCCCTGGGGTCCATCCAAGGGCCGGTTCAAAAGCGTGCGCAGCACCAGTTCCACGTGCGGGGTCTTGCCAGTGCCGCCAAGTGCGATGTTCCCGATCACGATCGCGGGCACTTCCGAGGTCTTGGCCGTAAGCGTGCCGCGATCGTACAATAGGTGCCTTACCCGCAACGCCAAGGCGTAGAGCCAAGAGAAGGGGAGAAGGAGCAGGCGAAAAGCGGACATGGATGCCAAAGATGGCGATGGGAGTGGAATGGAGGAGATGATCCTGCCGTGGCAGGATGAAGTACGGCGGAACGCGTCACGGATCGATCAACGCGGTGACTCCCTTGTTCGATCAAGTTCGGCCCGTCAAGCGTCCGAATGGACGGTGCCGGTGCTCAGTCCCACGTTCCGGCCCGTCGAGGCTCTTGCATCGCTGCATGGTACCTTTCACGCCGAACAAAAGAACATGAAGATCAAGGAGGTGGTCCGGGTTCTGGACCAATGGGCACCGCCTGTGCTCCAGGAGGAATACGATAACTGCGGCCTGCAAACGGGCGATCCGGAAGCCGAGGTGGATTCCGCCCTCATCACCTTGGACTGTACCGAGGCCGTGGTGGCGGAAGCGGTGAAGCATGAGTGCGGGCTGATCATCACGCATCACCCGGTGATCTTCAAGGGAGTGAAGTCGCTAACCGGTCGAAACGAGGTGGAACGCACACTACTGGCGGCGATCCGCGCCAACGTGGCCATCCATGCCATCCATACCAACCTGGACAATGTGATCGACGGGGTGAACAGCGAGATCGCCTCGCGCCTCGGATTGAAGTCACTGCAAGTGTTGGATCCGAAGCCGGGACAATTGCGCAAGCTATCCGTCTTTGTTCCGAACAGTCACTCCGATGCCGTTCGGGATGCTCTCTTTTCCGCTGGTGCTGGCCACCTGGGGGCGTATGACGAATGCAGCTTCAACACCGTCGGTATGGGCACTTTCCGCGCCGGCGAAGGCACCTCCCCCTTCGTGGGAAGGCACGGCGAACGGCACGGTGAGGAGGAGACTCGGGTGGAGGTACTATGTCCGGCGGTCGTGGAGCACGCCGTGGTCGGGGCCCTGTTGGCCGCTCATCCCTATGAGGAAGTGGCCTACGACCTTTATCCGCTTTTGAACACGCATGGCGGCATCGGGAGCGGGCTGCTGGGTGAATGGGAGGAAGGCGTGTCCGAAGCGGTCTTTTTGGCCAAGCTGAAAGCGGAGTTCGGTACTCCGGTCATCCGGCACACCCGCCTTCGTGGGAAACCGGTACGTCGGGTGGCCCTGTGCGGTGGGTCAGGGGCCTTTCTTATTGGCAAGGCACTTGACGCTGGAGCGGATGCGTACGTAACGGGCGACGTGAAATACCACGAATTTTTTCTGCCGGAAGGCCGCTTGCTTCTGGCGGATATCGGCCATTTCGAGAGTGAGCAATTCACCCCCGTACTGATCCAGCGCCGGTTGGCCGGGATTCTGCCTACCTTTGCCACCCGTTTATCGGAAACGGGCACCAATCCCATCCATTTTCATTGACCATGGCGAAGAGCGCAACCAAGACCGCCGAGAAGGAGGCGAAGCCCACGAAGGCAGCAACGAAAGCCGAGAATGCAGTCGCGGCAAAGCTGGTGGAACTTTACCGTTTGCAGTACTATGACTCCCTGGTGGACAAGATCCAGACCCAACGTGGTGAGCTGCCCTTGGAGGTCCAGGACCTGGAGGACGAGGTGGCAGGCTTGGAGACCCGGATGAACAAACTGACCGAGGACCTCAAGGAGGCCGAAACGGCAGTGAGCGACAAGAACAACTTCATCAAGGATGCCAAGGCCAGCATCAAGAAGTACGAGGCACAGCAATCCAAGGTGCGCAATAACCGCGAGTACGACTCCTTGAGCAAGGAGATCGAATTCCAGAACTTGGAGATCCAGTTGGCCGAGAAGCGCATCAAGGAGGGCAAATTCGCCATTGAGAGCAAGAGCGCCATGGTGGAGGAGAGCAAGAAGCTGTACAAGGACCGTAAAAAGGACTTGGACCTGAAGAAAAAGGAGTTGGACGCCATCATTGCGGAGACCGAGAAGGAGGAGAAGGACCTGACCAAGAAGAGCGAGACCGCCGCCAAGGCCATCGAGGAACGATTGCTCAAGGCCTATCGCCGGATCCGTGGCAATGCCCGCAATGGACTGGCCGTCGTACACATGGAGAGGGGGTCGTGCGGTGGATGCTTCAATTCGATCCCACCGCAGCGGCAGTTGGACATCGCCAGCCACAAGAAGATCATCGTCTGTGAGCACTGCGGCCGGATCCTCGTCGACGAATCGATCGTGGACGAAGTGTCCGGGCCAAATAGTTGAATGTGATCGCATCCCAATTGAAAAAGCCTCCGACCGGAGGCTTTTTCAATTGGGATTTCCCTTGGCACCTAAGGCCGGAACGCCAACGTCAACATCCCGCGGCTGTCGGTGAGGCGCTCATGCACGGGGGCGACCAGCGCGGGGTCATAGGGGAAGTAATTGATGTCGCGTGTCCCATATACGCCGGTGAGGTCGATGCTCAGGTGTTTCGAGCGGAATCCCGCGCCGGCCGTATAGCGCATGTAGGACGTGCCTTGGCGCGCATCGCTGTTGGCATGGGCATCGGGCCAAATGCCCCAGCCACCCCGGAAATACCAAGCACCCGCCCGCCACTCCGTACCTACCCGGACACTGTGGGTGGCACGGAAGTCCGACCGTATCGCATCATTTTCCGTACTGAAGTCATAGTCGTCGATGCGGTCCAGGCTCTTGTTCAATTTCGCTTGCCTGAAGTCCGTGTAGCCATAGTCGATGCTCACCAGACCATGTTGCCCGGCGATATAGGCCGCCGAGACCAGCACGTTCCATGGAGTGCGTACCCGGTAGTTGAAACTGCCATCCGGTGAATCCTTGATATAGCGTGTATTGCCGTTGGCATCCGGCGTGCGGAAGTGCGTGGACATGCTGTACGTATACGCATCGCTGAGCTGAAGCCATTTGGGGCTATGGAATGCCAAGCCCAGGCGCACATGATCACCCATCCGCCCGATCACGCCCAGTTTCAGGTCCACACCACTGCCCGTGGTCAGTAGTTTCTCGGTGTAGTTCAGGTCCTTCAGGTCAAGAGCGGTGTCCAACGAGGTTTCCTGATGGGAGGTCTGTCGCTCATAGCGCACGCCCGTGAGGCCGATCGTGGCACCGACGTAGAGTTTGTCGAGATAGTTCGCGGCGTAGAAAAAACTGGTCGTGTTCATCCGGCCTGCGGTACTGATGCGGTGATCCTGTGCCACGGCACTGCCGAAGGGAATGGTGCTGATGTACGTATTGGCCGTTGTATCCAACGGGTCGATGCCATAGGTCTCATAGGCCAGATCACTGGTAAAGGGAAAGTCCACGGCCAAATAACCTGGCGCGGTCCCGTTGGCCTCGTTCACGAACTTTTGGAGGATGGTGCTCGGCACCTCATTGCCCACCGCATGTTCTTCCCAGTGGAAGCTGGCCTGCCGATCAAAGGAGATGCCAAAAACCCCGCTACGCCAGTCCGAGCCATGGTCATTCGGGGAACTGAGGATCAGCGACAGGTTCCCGAAACTGAAGCGGTTGTCACTGTCAGTTGCAGTGGTGCCGTAGTAATCACTTTTGCTGTTGTTCACCTCGAATTGGGGTGTCAAGGAGAACTCGCTGGTGTTGTACAGCCCGAATCCTGCCGGGTTTGTTGTGGCACTCCCCGGGTCCGCGCCCACCGCACCCATGGCTCCGCCCAAGGCCCAGCTGCGCGCGGTCCCTCCGGGAAGGATGCTGGAGAATCGGAGCGCGTCCTCCTCGTTCTGACCAAAGACCTGCACAGTGGCAAAGCTGAGGAGGAACAGGGAAGCGATGGAAGGTCGGATGATCATGGTCTAACGGGGCCTAGGGCTCGATATCCGGTCACTCCCGCTGTTCCCTCCACCAGACCGGGAGGGACTGGAAATTGAATTGTCACTATTGCGGGAAGGGCGGGCCGCCGGTTCCCGGGTGGTCGAGCGCGAAGGGGTGCTCGGGGCAGTGATGCGACCGGAACGTGTGCCAGGGAGTGTGGGCGGCTGGTAGGTGGAACTTCGCGAAGGGTTGGCTGAAGGGATCAGGCTGGCAGGGTTCCGCATCATGCGCGGTGCGTTCGGCGTGGTGGTATGATCGGAGCCGGTTGCCATGGAAGGCCGAGGTGCGTAAACAACATTCCCGTACCCGGATGATTCGTAGCAGCCATAGCAACCACCCCAGGGACCTTGGTACGGACCATATCCCGTTCCGTACCCTCCGTACCCGGGGCCATAGTTGCCATATCCGTAGTAACCGTACGGGTTATAGCCGTAGCCGCTGGTCCAGCTATTGCCCCAGTAGGGGTTATACCCGTAACCTCCGGCGTAGCCCGTCCCGAAGCCAATGCTCATGCTGCCGAATGTGGTGGGCCAGCCATAGCTCATGCCCATGCCATAGCTGGGTCCGTAGCTGCTGATGCCCGTACCGAAACCGAAACGACCGTAGTTGTAATAGTACGGGTCGTTATAGGTCATATCGTAATAGTCGCGATAGGCCGCATTGGCCCGTTGGGATTCGGCGGGATCGTAATACGCGTCCGTAGCGGACGAGGTCTCCGCCGGAGGTGCATCGCTGGCGCTTGCTGCCGCCATGGCCTGCCTGTCCGGGATGGTATATACGTCGTCCGCCACGGATGCCGTTTCTCGAAGGGAACCACATGCTACCAGAAGCAGGAGCATGGGTGCTATGTAGGTCATGTGTTTCATCTGGAACGGGCTTTCGTGCAGCGGGCGGCAGCGCTTACTTTCGCCACTTCACCCAAGGAACAAAAATAATACCACAAAACTGTCTCGCATGAGCGATCAACTCACCAAGCGCGGAACGGACTACGCTCAATGGTACAACGATCTGGTGTTGAAGGCCGACCTGGCCGAGCATAGCGACGTTCGTGGTTGCATGGTGATCAAGCCGCACGGCTATGCCATTTGGGAGAAAATGCAGGGGGCGCTGGATGCCATGTTCAAGGCCACGGGGCATGTGAACGCCTATTTCCCGCTGTTCATACCCAAAAGCTATCTCGCTAAGGAGGCCAGTCATGTGGAAGGCTTCGCCAAAGAGTGTGCCGTTGTGACGCATTACCGGCTCAAGAGCGATCCGGAGCATGGGATCATCGTGGACCCGGAGGCCAAGTTGGAGGAGGAACTCATCGTGCGCCCTACTAGCGAAACGATTATTTGGAACACGTACCGCGGATGGATCAAGAGCTACCGCGATCTGCCGCTGCTGATCAACCAATGGGCCAATGTGGTCCGCTGGGAGTTGCGCACGCGGCTCTTTCTGCGCACGTCAGAATTTCTTTGGCAGGAAGGCCATACCGCGCATGCCACCCGAGCGGAGGCGGAGGAGGAGGCCCGGCGCATGCTCGATGTCTATGCCACCTTCGCGGAGGAGTGGTTGGCCATGCCGGTGATCAAGGGCGTGAAGACCGCCAGTGAACGCTTCGCAGGCGCGGTGGATACATATTGCATTGAGGCCCTGATGCAGGATGGCAAGGCACTGCAAGCGGGTACGTCGCACTTTCTGGGCCAGAATTTCGCCAAGGCGTTCGATGTGCTTTTCACGAATAAGGAGAACCAGCAGGAGTACGTGTGGGCATCGAGTTGGGGGGTAAGTACCCGCTTGATGGGAGCACTGATCATGACCCACAGCGATGATCAAGGTTTGGTGCTGCCGCCGAAACTGGCACCCGTGCAAGTGGCCATCGTGCCCATCGCCAAGAACGGGGAACAGCTCGACGCGATCGATGCCTATGTGAAGCCCATGCTGGAGGCCCTGCGTTCCAAGGGCATTACCGTGAAATACGATAACGACGACAAGCGCAAACCGGGTTGGAAATTCGCCGAGTACGAGTTCAAGGGCTACCCTGTGCGGATCGCGGTGGGCCCGCGCGACATGGAGAACGGCACCGTGGAAGTGGCTCGTCGCGACACGCTGGAAAAGCAGGTGATGCAAGCGGCCGGCATCGCCGAGAAAGTGGAGCACCTCCTCGAGGCCATTCAGGACAATCTCTACCGAAAGGCATTGACCATGCGCGAGGAGAACATGCACGTGGTGGACAGCTATGATGAGTTCAAGGACCGGATCGGGCAGGGTGGATTTTTCCTGGCCCACTGGGATGGCACGCCGGAGACCGAGGAGAAGGTGAAGAACGAGACCAAGGCCACCATCCGCTGCATCCCGCTGGCGGGGGACAAGAAGCCCGGCTCCTGCATGGTCACCGGAAAGCCGAGCGCCCAGCGCGTCATTTTCGCCAAGGCCTACTGATGACCGGGAAGAAGAAAGAGAGGGATCCCAAGTTGATGATCCTGGACCTGATGGCCGAGAAGGCGGGCATGAAGCAGGACGTTCATGCCAGGACCAAGGAAACCTTCGCCATGTTGAAGGAGGAATTAAAGGCCCTTGCGGAACAGCTGGGTACTGCCATTGCCGCACGGGACCCCCGCTTGAAGGTGGAGTACAGTGAGCAGGGCGACCTCTCCGCGCAGGTGGTGGCGGCTGGTGACACGGTCATCTTTACCATGCACACCAATGTGTTCCGGCTCGATCAGAGCAATAACCTGTGGAGAACAAGCTACCTGGAAGCTGATGAGCTGCGCGGGTATTTCGGCGTGGTCAACGTCTACAATTTCCTCAGCGACTCCTTCCGTTTCGACCGGGAGCACGACCTGGGGTATCTCGTGGCCCGGATCTTCCTGAACAAGGACGGGCACTTCTTCGTGCAGGGCCGAAAGCAGCTCGGGTTCCTGTACAACGACCTCGCGGATGCGGTACTGGACCGGCCTGCGATCCAGAAGGTGATCTGCTCGGTGATCCTGTATGTCCTGAATTTCGACTTGTTGGTGCCGCCCTATGACCAGGTGAACCAGGTCACCGTGGAGGAAATGAAGCAGCTGAACATGAACTCCATGATCAGTACCGGTAAGCGGCTGGGCTTCCGCTTTCAGGCCGATTCGGATGAAGTGACTTGATGCCGGGATTTGGTCGTATCGCGGAACTGGCTATTTTTGCGCCCCGCAAGCCGAACACGAGGCTTCCGGAATTGACATCATGGCCCGTTCGTCTAGGGGTTAGGACGCGTCCCTTTCACGGATGAAACAGGGGTTCGATTCCCCTACGGGCTACGAGCGAACCGCCGCATTCCTTGCACAGGCAAGGGGTTGCGGCGGTTTCGCATGTTCGGGTGCGGCATGTGCACGGCTGTGGTTCATTCGGTGACCGGCCCGGACGCTCGGCCCAACGGGTCCCCATTGGACTCGTACGAGCAGAACAGTGCGTGCTCCGTACTTCGCCCACATGATCAACGCAGATCGGCAATTATCGGAATTCGTGATGCCTTCGTTCTCCCGGATCGGTCATCAGCGGGACCGAATGGCTCCGAACACGCAGGGAGAAATACGGACGCTCTTTTCCCGTTCAAGTGAAATGCCTTGCCGCACAAGTTGCCGAACCCGTGCAAGGGTGGAACCCGTATGCAACCCGGACGGTCGGGGCACGTATATTTGGACCTTCCTGCCAGCGGGCAGTGCAGCAACTATCCAGAAAGGGGTCCGTCAGACGGACAGATCAGCGGAAAACCAGCTCTGAATGAAAGTGACGAAGATCGTTATCGCCTTCGCCGTGATGGCCCTGTTGGCCTCTTGTGTGAGCAAGCGCAGTATCAACTACCTGCATGATAGTTCCTTGAGCAACACGAGCAAGCTCTTCCCGAACCGCAAATTCGAGTACCGCATCCAGGTGAACGATGTGCTCAGCATCCGGGTCTTGGGGCTTGATGATGCCAATGCACGGCTTTTCAACGTGGAAGCGACCAATTCCAGCCTCTCCTTGAATGATGCAGCCCTCTACGTGAACGGCTTCTCCGTGGACAAGTCCGGCAATGTGCAGCTCCCTTCGGTCGGCAAGGTCAGGATGCAGGGTCTTACCGTGGGTGAGGCGCAGGAACTGTTGCAACGGAAGATCAACGAATATTTCGCGAACGCCACGGTGATCTTGAAGCTCGTGAGTTTTCGCGTAAGCGTACTGGGTGCCGTGGAACGCCCGGGGACCTACTTTGTCTACAACAACCAGATCACTCTTCTTGAGGCATTGGCGCAGGCGGGAGGGCCTTCCGAGATGGGTGACAAACAGCACGTCACCTTGATGCGCCAGAGCGACCAAGGGACCCAGGCCCTGTATTTGAACTTGGGCAAAACCGAGGTGCTGAGCAGCGAATACTACTATTTGCTGCCCAATGATGTGGTGTACGTTCCTGCCGTGGGTGCCCGCCCCCAGCGGATGAACTTGGAGCTGCTTACTGTCCTTTTTGCAGCGATCAGCGCGACAGCGGTGGTGATCACCGTGGTGCAGAACCAGAGATGAGCACGAGCCAGAACGATACCATCGACCTGAGGGCCATCGTCCGGAAGATCCTTCGGATGTGGTGGCTATTCGCGATCGTCACCATTATATCCGTGGGCGTGGCCGTATGGCATGTGAAGACGACACCGAAGACCTATGAGGTTCAAGGCGTCATGTTAATGAGCGATACCAAGCGGAACAGCTTTGGCGGGCGTGCCGAGGAGTTCATCAAGGGAACCTCCTACCTGAGCAGCAGCGCGGGACTGGAGGACGAGATCAGTATCCTGATGTCGTTCACCAACATCCTGAACACCATACAGCAATTGGATTTCGGCATCTCATACTACTACGAGAAGAATTTCCTTGAGCATGAGATCTATGAGGATAAACCGTTCATCGTGCGTTTGGACACGGGCCTCCAGATCACAGGCGTGAAAGTGGAAGTGTGGACGGACACCGCGGCGGGTACCTATCGCGTAGTGGCAAAAGGAAAGAATGTGCGCATGTTCAATGCAGGTCTGCAAAAGCCCGTGGACGATTTTGTCCCGGATCTTTCCATCGATCAAACGGCACGGATGGACGAGCCGTTCCGCAGTCCTTATCTGAACTTCAGTATCCGTTTCAACCCCGAACATGTGATCTCGCCGGAGCAGAAGTACTTTTTCGTTCCTGCCAGCAACGTGGAAGTAACGGCCCACTATCGGAGGAAGACCGCAGTGATCCCCCAAAGTGATGAGAGCAACATCATTACCATCTCCACGCCCGGGCAGGACACGAAGAAGGAGCAGGACTTCATCAATACCTTGATGCAGACCTACATCAAGAGCGAGCAGGAAAAGCACAACGAGAAGGGCAAGAAGACGATCGCGTTCATCGATCAGCAGCTCGATAGGTCCACGGAGAACCTGGAGACCGCGGAGGGGAACCTTCAAAATGTCCAAGCTTCGGCCGGTGGATTGGTCGGAAGCGCGAGCGACCGGGGCGCGGCCGTGTTCAATGACCTCTCACGGCTGAAGGATGAGGAAGGCAGGGCACGCTCCAAGCTTGAGTACCTCAGCGAATTGATCACGCACATGGGCACCGATGATGGAGGCACGCCCTCCACGATCTCCGCGGCCAATGTGGGTGCTCCCGCGCTGAGCAACTTGATCGATCAGTACAATCGCGATGTGAACGAACTGGCCACCAAGCGACTCACGGAACGCCAACAGTCGGCTCCCACGATCGCCTTGGCGCGAAAGGTGCAGACCCAGCGCAACCAGATCATTCAGAGTGCCCAGGATGCGCGGAGGGGCGCGCAATTGGAACTCGACCAGATCACCGCCCGGGTGAAGCAACTTGAGTATCAGCTGAACCAACTGCCCCAGAGCAGCAGGCAGGTGAGCATCGCAACCCGCAAATACGACCTGAACGCGAGCATCAACACGTACCTGATGGAAAAGCGCTACGAGGCGGAGATCGCGGTGAACTCCGATCAAGTGGACAAATACATCATCGATCCGGCGCGCGTGAAGGATGGTGGCCCCGTTGCGCCGAAAAAAAAGGTTTCCCTGGGCATAGCCTTGGCTGTGGGGGTCTTGTTGCCATTGGGTTTCATCCTTGTCCGCGACTTCTTCAATGATCGCATCATGGACCTTGATGAACTCAAGCGCTTGAGCCCCATTCCCGTGCTCAGCACGGTGCCCGTCACGAAGAGGCAGCGCATCACCAAGGAGGAGGACCGGTCCATATTGGCGGAGGCATTCCGCACCGCACGCATCAACCTTCAATACCTTAACGCCAATATGGAGCGCCAGGTAGTGGGGCTCACCAGTAGCACCAGCGGAGAGGGCAAGACGTTCTGTTCCGTGAATCTCGCCACGGTGATGGCACTGGGCAGCAAGCGGACCCTGCTGTTGGATGCGGACATGCGTAGACCGAAGATCCATGAACGGTTCGGTTTGGAACTGGGGCAAGGGCTCAGCACGTACTTGATCGCGGAAGCGGGCGTGGATGAGGTTATTCGCACATCCGACATACCCGGTCTGGACATCATAACCGCCGGTCCCATCCCGCCCAACCCGTTGGAGCTGTTTGAAAGTCCTCGTCTGGCGGAATTGCTGCAGCAGTTGCGTTCGCGGTATGATCATATCGTCATCGATGCCTCGCCCATGGGCGTGGTGAGCGAGTTCAAGGTCCTGGTCCATCACCTGGACATCACACTGTATGTCGTGCGTCAGGGCTTCACCCGCCGTGCCATGTTGCGACCGGTGAACGAGCTGTACGCGACCGATAAACTGAAGCGGGTCGACCTCTTGTTCAACGGTGTGAAGGCGGGAGACGGCTACGGTTACGTGTATGAGCCGAAATAACCGGGAGACGGACCTGCGGAAGCAGCGCACCGAGGGTTTTCGCAAGTATTTTCGGAATACTTCCTGGTTGTTCGTGGACCGTATGGTGCGCTTGGGCACGGTGCTCATCACCAGTATTTTCATCACGCGGTATCTCGGTCCCGAGCTCTTCGGCCAGCTCAACTATGCCAGCGCCTTCGTAGGCATATTCTTCGCGCTAACCTCCATGGGCCTGGACGATATCCTGATCCGGGACCTGGTGCGCAGACCGGACCGGCGGGACCAGCTTCTGGGCACCGCCGCCGTGATCAAGTTCGGAGGTGCGGTGGTCCTCTTCATCACCGTGATGGCGTTGGCCTTCCTCAAGCAGCTCGATACCGTCAAGATCCTGATGATCCTGCTGATCGCCTCGGCGGAGTTCCTCAAGCCCTTCGTGGTCGTGGAGCAGTTCTTCTATTCACAGGTGAAGGGCCGCACTGCCGCCAAGGTCAACATCGTACAGACCCTGATCTCATCCGGCTTCCGCCTGGGCTTGATCGTGGTTCACGCTTCCCTGGTCTGGTTCGCATGGGCCTATATCGTGGAAATGACGGTGGCCGTGGTCGGCTACCTCATCGCGTACAAGGGGATGGGGCTGTCTTGGCGGAACTGGCGGTTCAGCAAGCACACGGCACTTTATCTGCTCAAGCAATCATGGCCGCTGGTGATCTTTGGCCTGGCGCTCTATGTGCAGGCCAAGATCGATCAAGTAATGATCGGTGACATCCTTCGAAAGACCGTGGGGGAGTCGGTCGCTGATGCTGAAGTGGGCCAATATTCGGCCGCACTGAAAATGATCGAGGCGTTGGGCTTTGTGCCCGGCATCGTCGTAGCCTCGCTGGCGCCAGCCATCACCCGTGCCCGTGCCCAGGACCGCAAGTTGTACGAGGACCGGTTGGTGAACCAGTACCGGCTCATGTTCATCCTGTTCCTGGTCGTATCCGTGCCGCTCTACTTCATGGCGGAACCCATCATGGTGCTGCTTTTCGGTGAAGAGTTCCGCATGGCAGGCTATCTGCTTTCCCTCTTTGCCATCCGCTTGTTCTTCACCAACATGGGGGTGGCCAAAAGCAGTTTCATCACCAACGAGAGCCTGTTCAAGTACTCGCTGGTCACGGCGGTGGTGGGTGCCACGCTGAACATCACCATGAACTATCTATTGATCCCGACGTATCAATCCATTGGTGCCATCTGGGCCATGATCGGCTCCTTCTTTGTCAGCATCTTCCTGGTCGACCTCTTCTTCAAGGACGCAAGGCCGAATTTTTGGTGGATGATGAAAGGGATCGGCACCTTTTGGAAGATACGGAACGTGAGTTGATCCATGAAGAAAGACCGCCATTTCATACCTCTGAAGCCCCACTTGTACAACGACTTCGCGTGCCCCGAATGCGGCGCGCCCGCACCCCGGAGCATCAGGGCCATGGTGCTGGGAAAGCAGACCGCGGCGGAATATGAATGCCTTGCCTGTGGATTGATCTTCGTGCGCGACCTTCCGGCAGGGTTCACCATCGATGTGCCATTTGCCTTTCGGTCGCAGGACAAACATCCCTATCATCCGCCCAATGGCCCTGCGGAGGATTGGCCTGCCTACCCGGCATACCAAGTGCCCCTCACCGATCGGTACAATGTGCAGCGCAAGGTGTTCAAGGAGTGCAAGCGCATCATCATCCTCAATACCATCGATCATTTGTACGGCCATGTATTGCTGAAGCTGCTGAACGCTCAACACTATCTGGACAACCATCCGGACATTGGCCTGGTGGTGATCGTGCCCAGGATGTTCGAATGGCTCGTTCCTGAAGGCGTGGCTGAGAGTTGGGTATTCGACATCAAGCTGAAACAGGCTTGGGGGTGGAACGCGGGGATCGATGCATTCGTGCAGGAGCAATGGGATCGCTATGAGGAGATCTACTTGGCACCGGGATACAGCCATCCTGATTTCACGCGGATCGATATCGAACGGTTCACCCGGATCGAACCCTTCCGGCTGGAGGACTATCTCAAGGTTCCTCCATTGATCACCTTCGTTACGCGCCACGATCGGCTGTGGTATGCATCACCGCTCACCAAGTTCATGCATCGTGCATTGAGGAAGATCGGTGTATTTCCCAACATCGCGGTCTGGATGCAGGACCGAATGGTGGCTGGCACCATCCGGAAGGTCCGCAAGCGCCTTCCCGGCGCCAAGTTCGCGGTGGTGGGACTGGGCCACCCCAACGGCATGCCTGAAGGTGTGGAGGACCTGCGCACCATGCGGATGGACCTGGATACCGAATTGGATTGGTGCCGCGTGTATGCCAAAAGCCAAGTGGTCGTGGGTGTGCATGGCAGCAATATGATCCTGCCCACCGCGCATGCCGCCGGATGCGTGGAGATCCTTCCCTACGATCGCTACGGGAACATGGTGCAGGACCTATCGGTGCGGTACAAGGACCGGATGCAGTTGTTCATGTACAGGTTCACCGATGAGTTCGCCAGTCCCCGGTACGTTGCACGGCACGTCGTGTCCATGTTCAAGGATTATGAGGTGTACCGGATCGATAACCAAGTGAATATCTTTTGATCGCAATGAGCACGTTCATCGCCCCCGGCCCATTGACCACCCCGGTCCTGTTCATCGCCTTCAACAGGGAGAATGCGGCACGCATGGTCATGGAGGCCATCCGGGCGGCAAAGCCGCCTCGTCTGTACTTCGCCTGCGACGGACCGCGGAATGAAGCGGAGAGAAAACGCTGCGAAAGTGTTCGAGCCCTGGTGTCCATGGTGGATTGGGAGTGCGAAGTGCATACCCGCTTCAACGACGCGAACCTGGGTGTGATGATGGGTGAATCCACCGCGATGGATTGGTTCTTCGAACACGAGGAGGACGGCATCATACTGGAGGATGACACCCTCCCGAGCCAGAGCTTTTTCTGGTATTGCCAAGAACTGTTGGAGCGGTATCGCAACGACGACCGCGTGTGGTGCATCATGGGCAACAACCTCATGACCGAGTGGAAGACGAAGGACAATGCTTCCTACTATTATTCGGCCCATGGTTATGGCGCCTACTGGGGCTGGGCCGGATGGCGGCGCGTGTGGAACAAGTACGATGTGCGGATGGCGGACTGGCCTGAGTGCAGGGACAACGATCTGCTGAACGGACATTTTCTGAGCAAGGCCGAAATGACCGAGGCCTACAAACTCTTCGAAGGGCAGTACACGGGTGCGATCCGGTCATGGGATTATCAGATGGACCTGGCCCGGCTCCTCAACCGGGGGGTCACCTGTATTCCCAATGTCAATATGATCCGCAACATCGGTTTCGGGGCGGAGGGCACCCATACCGTTAGTGAGAACGACCGACGGAACAAGGAAGAGCATGGAGAGACGACGTTTCCGTTGGTCCATCCACGGCACATGCTGGTGGACGTGCAGCGCGACATGGCCTATTTTGAGCGCTATATCCAGCCCACGTTGTACCAGCGGCTCAAGGAAGTGGTGAAGAACCTGCTGCCTGCCAAGGTGGACGAGGCACTGACCCCGTTCGTTTCCAAGGTGCAGCGCCGACTGGGCATTAATTAAGCGGCTACCTTGGCCCGTGGTTTGACCCCTTCGGCCCGTGCTCAGCAAGAAGAAGATCATAAACACCTTGTTCGTGCTGTCCTTCCCGTGGTATGGCTACGGGGCGTACAACTTGGCGCACAAGGGTTTTGCCATCGGGATCTTTACCTGCGCGATCCCGTTCGTGCTCATCTTGGGCATTTACATGCTCGACCTGCTCTACCGCAAGTCCATGACGCCGTTGGTGAACGGCAAGTTCTACCTGGTGATGGGAGCGCTCACCTCCCTCAGCATATCCGTGCTGGTCGGCCTTCATAACAAGAGTCCGTTGATCAACAATGCCAATGGTGCGCTGCTCATCGTGCTTTTCTATGCACCATTCCTCAGCTCCGTGGTGGTTCAAGTCTACAATAGGGCCGACCCGAAGTTCAATATGGCGTGGCTTGTAACGCAGGGGTTCATCAGTTACCTTGTTTTCAACCTGATGGGAATGGCCTTGGGGATCAAGAACGGGCTGCATTCCTTCCCCGGTCGGGCCAGCCCGCCCTTTGCATTTGGCATTTACGATGCAGCCCATCTCCTGGCGATCTTCAACCTCATTCTGTTATCCTATTTGCGGGAGTTCAGGAAGGATCCGATGCGTTGGTTCGCCCTTGCCGGGTTGTATGTCATCAGTCTGGGCATCATCCTCAGCATCAACAGCCGGCTGTCCTTTATGATCTTCATCGTGTTCACGGCATTGTTCATCTCCCAGGCCATGAGGGCGTTGCGCGGATTGTTCGCCATCTCCCTGTTCACCATGCCGATCATGATGAGCTTTGCGCTGTTGATCTATGAGATCCTCTCGCTGCCCCTCTTCGCCGCGATCATGGAGCGGGTGGACAAGGCGGATGTCACCACCTTCAATGGGCGCACCTACATATGGACCTCCGCGGCGGATTGGCTTACCGATGATCGGCGTGGCCTGATCTTCGGGAACGGCTATAATGGCCAGTACCATTTGCGCATATTGCGGTGGGTGGCCAAATTGTGGGGTGAGACAGGGGATTTCAGGCTTCATATGCACAGCGCGTTCCTGGAGATCCTGGTGAATCAAGGGGTGGTGGGCATTCTGCTGATGTACGGGATGTACTGGACCGGGTACAAGTTCTATCAAAGGCAGTACCTCTCCAATGGGTCAATGGCTCCGCTCTATGCCGGTTTCGTTTACATGATGTTCGTTTGGCAGATCGATATCGTGGCCTATGCCTTTTACAGTGGCTCCGCGTTCGTGTTCATACTCATGGGCCCGGTGGTGATGAAGCGCCGGAGGGATGAGCCCCACGGCATGTTGACCGGGAGCCTTGCCAAATGATGGAGGGAGGAATACGTTCCACCCCTGATCTGACCGGTTCGCCACTGGTCAGCATTGTGACGGTGGTGTACAATGGTGCAGCTTCCTTGGAGCGTACGATCCAAAGCGTGCTCGGCCAGGACCGGAAGGACATCGAGTATATCATTGTGGACGGGGGAAGTACTGATGGCACGCTTGATATCATACGCAAATACGAGGACCGACTGGCCTTCTGGGTCAGTGAGAAGGACGCGGGGATCTACGATGCGATGAACAAGGGCGTGGCTTTGTGCCGGGGTGAATGGGTGGGCTTGATCAATGCGGATGATGCCTACGCGGAAGGGGCTGTGCGGAAGGCGATGGAGGCCGTGCGGGACCGGCCGGAGATCAACATCGTACATGGGGATATTCTCGTGCATTATCCGAACGGCAGCAGCAAGGTGAAACAGGCCAGGCGGTCCTCATTCCTGCTGAACTATTGGGAGATGGTCCTGAACCATCCCAGCTTCTTCGTGCGCCGGTCCTACTACCGGGACCACCCGTTCGATCCGAGCTTCCGCGTGAGCGGCGACCATCTATGGACGTTGCAGGCGTGGCGTGAAGATGCTTCCCAGTTTCTTTATATTCGGGAAGTGCTGGCCCATTTCACGGCAGGCGGTGCCAGTATGACCAATTCATTGCAGAGCATGCTGGAGGAGGGCGACAGAATGGCAAAGGTCCTGGGCTTCAGCACAGGCGAGCGCATCTTGGCGAGAATGGTGCGAACGTGCCTGTACTTCCCAGCGTTGGCCAAGTTGCAGTTCAATCAGTTGGTGGCATCTTTGCGGCCTAAGCGGGACTGATGCAGGTACGGTACGGCCTTTTCCAGGACTGGCGTGCGAACCGGGGAAACCCCAAGGGGCGGTTGGTCATGATCTGGTTCAGAACGATGCACTTGCTGAGACGGAGCCTGGTCACGTTCATCCTGTTCCTTCCGATCTTCATCCTGTACAGGCTCATGGTGGAGTGGATGCTCTGCATTGAACTGCCATGGAAAACGCGGATCGGTCCGGGCTTTCGGATCGACCATGGGCAAGCCCTGGTCATTAACGACGGCACCGTTTTCGGCGCGAACTGTACCGTGCGCAACAGTACGACCATCGGGAACAAGCGTGCGAAGGAAGGAGGATATACGCGGGCACCGATCTTCGGCGACCGCGTGGACATCGGCGCGAATGCCGTGATCATCGGTCCCATCACCATTGGGGATGATGTGGCCATCGGCGCGGCTGCGGTGGTCCTGAGGGATGTTCCGGCGGGTCATGTGGCCATCGGGAACCCGGCCCGCTTCACTCCCCGGTGATCAACAGGTCCCCCGCGTCAACCGGTACCGCCAGCACTTCCCCTTGGGGGTGAATGGGAAAGGCCCGGAAGAACCGAGCCTTTCCCGATAGCTGCTTGCAGTTCCTAGCGAACGATCAATTTCTGCACCACGGTGCGCTCATCACCTTGCACCCTGGCCATATAGATCCCCGGAACGATGTCGGATGGGATCGTCATACTGCTCGCGCCCGAGGCGATGGAACTGTCCAGCGCGATCGCTCCGCGCATATCCATGAGAAGGAGCCTCCCGTTGGTCAGGGCCGGGAAGTAAATGGCTTCGCCGCGCATCACCGGATTGGGGTGCAGGTGATCTGCCTGGTCATCTGAATGCATTCCCGTGATCCCGGTGCTGATGGAACACGCATCATCCGGCAATTGGAAGATGGCCTTGGAGCTGAAGGCAGGCACGGAGACCTGGCCATTGATCAGGTTCCCGTTGATATCGCTCCAGCATCCGTCGGGTGGGCTGAAGGACTGGGCCGTGGGCTGGTCGTTCACGAGCAGTTTATTTCCCAGGAAGGGGTCCACAGCCTGCACGGCCACCCGGGTCACCTCCACGTTGTCCAGGTAATACATCGGCTCGGTCCATTGGTTCGCGAACTGGATCTGTGCCTGGTCCGTCAGGTCGCTCTGGAAGTACATCTCCAGGTCGCGGCGCTCTCCATCGAACGGCAATTGCTG
>JAIOIH010000056.1 GCA_019912395.1 Flavobacteriales bacterium
CTTCTCCCCCTTCCCGGAACTTCTGCCCAATGTAGCCTTGGTCCGTATTGCCGGTGAAGGTGACACCATTGCGCTGCCACGGCCGGTAGCCCCATTGCTCGGCATTACCATCTTCGCCCCCTTCGGCCAAATGCAGGCGGCTGAAAGGACCACTCGGGGGCTGGTTCAGAAAACCCATGTCCGGCGTGATCAGGGTGAAGCCGTCCGCGGGGATGTTCGGGAAAGTGTTCAATGAAGAGTAGGTGACCCGCTCATTGATCCGTGCACGGAACAGATTGTCTGTGCGGAAGTTGATTGGTACCCCGTCCGTGGTGCCCAAAAAGCTGCTCAACGGGTTCAGGCTAAAATTTCCCGCTGTATTCCAGTCAACCGGGCCCTGCGCCCGTAACGAAGTGCTTGCCACAATGGCCAAGGCACCCAAAAATATTGCGTTCTTCATCGTTGTGGATCATTGCGCTCATCGCTGCCTGCCGGTAAAAATGAACCGCACAGACCCCCTTTCTTTCCTTGACCAAACCACTGCAACGTACAGTCCTTCGGCCATGTCTTGTTCGCCCAGTGCGATGTCCGCATGTCCTGCCATGGAGCGGACCTGGGAAAGCTCCTGAACTACCCGACCGACCGGATCCATCACCCGCACGGAATATTCGGCATCCGGCAATCCCGCTAACCGCAAGTTGCCATCACTCAAGAACGTTCCGGACAAGTCCAATTCACCGATCCCGCTTTGACTACCTGCAGCCACCCGGACGTCATCGTAATAATAATAAGCGTACGGGAGGTTTCCTGTCGGAGCGACGGTACCGACCACTTGCGAACTGTCCAGGAAAGACCCGATGGTCATGTACCGTTCGTCTCCCGCTGCGGTGAACGAACCCTTCAGCAACACCCAGTCGTCCGCGTTGGTGAGGAACTGGTTGTCCGGGTCCATCAGGTCAACCTGCGGCTGCACCTGCAGGGTACGGTAATCATGCACATAGAAACTGTCCGGCCCGAAATAGACACTGATCCTGTCGGTCGCCAATGCAAAACCGTCCGCTCGGCTGTAGTAGAGTGAAACATCATAAACCGTTTGGACAGTCAGTGCTTCAGTCAGCTTAACGGTGATGTAGTCTTTAGTGTCCGAACCATTTGCGCCATACCAGTGGTAGGCACCGGCGAAGCGTGTGCCAGTGCGGGCATATTGGAAACCACTGCCCTGAACATCCGGGTCTGCAGGATCCCATGCGATTCCGCAGGGATCTTCCAGATCATTATCGTAAATGTCCGGTGTGGCCCAATTGACATTGAACCAAGGAGGTGCGGACAAAAGCACGGGATCGTATTCCGCATTGCAGCGGGCCGTATCCTCAAAGCTCGGATTGGGTACGAGATTTATTTGTGCCGTCGCCATCACGGCGAGGGCTGCCGCCACGGCCAAGGGGATGGCGCGGGCAGCGTGGTTCGTCAAGGAAAGAAGGAGTGCGTTGAGCATGTTGTTTTCTCCTTACTTGCTCGCCGCGTCTTCGGCACCTTGAGGACGTGCTTGGTTTCCCAGCATTGCCCTGCGCTTCCGGCCACGTGATCGTGGATACCGGGTGCTCACCGTCCCGCCCGGCATGCAGCTTGCTCCGGGAAGGATCGTATCTTTGCTATCTCTGTTTCATGTTCATTCGCGTGTTCGTGGGACAGGAGTTACGGCCCTCGGTGTTACAAGCACCGGGGGCTTTGTTGTGTGTAGCTGGTTGTATAGGACAACTGCATGGGTTCGAGCGTTGAAGTTAATGGATCCGTTGAATAATTTCACATAGGTTGAAAACTTGATCGAGATGCGACGGAGCGATGATCGCCCGGGTTATCGTTTTGTTGGATCACCATATCGGTGAGGTCGCCCTCCTCATGCTCCCGGTTGTACTTCTGCCCGATGTAGCCCTGGTCACTGTTGCCGGTGAAGGTGACGCCATTGCGCTGCCACAGCCGGTAGCCGAAAGCCTGTGCATTGTCCCCATCGCCTTCCGCCAAGTGCAACCTGCTGAATGGCCCCTTGGGGTTGAAGCTGAAATAATGGTCACTTGGCGTGATCAACGTGAAACCATCCGCCGGGATGTTCGTGAAGTTGTTCAATGAGGGATAGGTGACCCTCTCATTGATCCGCGCGCGGAACAGGTCCGAGGTGTAGAAGTCGATCGGGTAGTTCCCTTTGTGGCGGATATCGAGCTTCAGCGGAGTACCCGCATCCCAGCCCAAAAAATCACCAGGTCCCCCGGAATTTCCCGGTACGGTGGCTTGGCCCTGCGAGCGGCCAAACGCCAGCAAACCAATGGCCACGATCAGCAGCCTTATCATGCTTTCAGTTCTCATCTTGTTTGGTTTTGAGTTATGTTGAAATGACCGGAACGATCTTACTACTCGACCAACACGAACTTGAACGTTGCTTGCTTCCCCTGCATCTCCAACCTCAGTACGTAGGCACCCCGCGCCCATGCCCTGACATCCAGCATCCACTGCCCCGCCAAGACCCTGCCCTGCCAAACCCTTCGCCCCAAGGCATCCTGCACCGTACCCATGGCACCTTGTGCTGAACCGACCCACAGCACATCTGTCGCAGGATTAGGGTATAAATGAACGGCGCCTATGGAATGATCGACGATCCCATCCGCCAAGTCACAACCATCCGGGTCCATCGAGACGCAGACCTTGTCGATCAAGGTGTAGCCCCTAGGAAACCATTCCCATGGAGATCCTTGTGGCGCGAAATGGAGCGTATCCGTCAGTGCGTTGCTGAAGAAGTTACCGATCATCAGGTACTGGTAGGCACTGTCAGCCACAAAGCTGCCACTCACCAGCGTCCACGCCACCGTATCGGACAAGATCTCGGTCCGGCGGAGGTGTGCACTATTGAGTGCTGCCGGATATGGATCAAAAGAGTTCCACGGCCGAGGTTCCATGGTGAACAGCATGCCTATATTGTTGGAGGCCAACCAGATCTGAGGATACTGCGCATTTCCACCAAACCCTGCGTTCGCATAGAAGCTCGCATAGTAGGTCTGGCCTGCCACCAATGGCTCCGTCAATTGCACCATCACCCACTCGCGTTGTTCTTCCAACCCGTTTTGATAGTAGCTGAAGAGACCTACGCAAGATGAACCATCCAATGGCTCTTGATAGGTGAAGACATTCATCGGCAAGCCGTTGAACAAGCCATCGAGGCAACTTTGCAAATGATCCGGGGTCAGGTAGGCTGAAAACCAATCATGAAGACCAAATTCCGAATCAAAAGCTAAACCCAAAAGACACGTATCGGTTTCCTCAAAGCTCGGGTTGGGTACCAAGTTCTGCGCTTCACAGCGGAGGTGGGCAACAAACAGCGAACAGCACAAGGCAAGCAGTAAGCCCGCCCTGCGCCGTCCATCGTTCATTGAAGAGGGAAGCATTCGTTCGTTGTTCGTTCGTGATGCGTAAAGCATCGGTCCGGTCAAAAAACTGCCGCTTGTTTTAATGCCTTGTGCAGCACGGCTTCAGCCAAGGCATTCCCGGAGGTACTGCCGGAAGGCAGTGGCACATTGTGGTAGTGCGGTACCTTTGCTCAGCTTTTGTTCATCTTCTTTCGCGAGTTGGTGGGACATAAGTATCAATGGCCCTCGGTGTTAGAAGCACCGGGGGCTTTGTTGTGTGTAGCTGGTTGGATAGTACAACTGCATAGGTTCGAGCGTTGAATTTAACGGATCCGTTGAATAATTTCACATAGGTTGAAAACTTGATCGAGATGCGACGGAGCGATGATCGCCCGGGTTATCGTTTTGTTGGATCACCATATCGGTGAGATCGCCCTCCTCATGCTCCCGGTTGTACTTCTGCCCGATGTAGCCCTGGTCGCCGTTGCCGGGAAAGGTGATGCCATTGTGCATCCCTGCGCGGCGGCCCGGCAAGACAGCTATTTTGCTCCCTCTGGGTCTCGCCAACAAACATCTCCGAGACATAGCGGACCCTGAGGACCACGGCTCTGGCTTTGGTGGTGTGGCGCTATAAGCGCCGACCTCGCTGGCACCGCGCTACCCTTCGACTCACTCAGGGGAGCCAAGCGCGGGCCGACAGTAACGCTGACAATGGCGCGTTGAAAGGGTGGCGGCATGCGGCCCAAGTAAACGCGCAGGGACCGGTAAACTTGTACCCGCTGCGGCACACGGCCCCCACATTTCGTTTTTCCATGGACATTCAACGCGACGCGGACCTTCAACCCTTCAACACCTTCCACGTAGCTGCCCGCGCAGCGCGGCTGGCGCGTTTCCGGTCCGTGGAAGAACTGCGTGACCTGCTGCAAGCCCCTGAGCTAAAGGGACTGCCGCAGATGGTCTTCGGCGGGGGAAGCAACATCCTGCTCACCCGCGATTGGCCCGGAGTGATCTTGCTGAACGAGATCACCGGGATGGAGGTGGTGGAGGAAACCGACGAGCACGTGGTCGTGCGTTCCGGCGCCGGAGAGCTATGGCATCAATTCGTGACGTACTGCGTGGGCCAAGGCTGGGGTGGCATCGAGAACCTTTCGCTGATCCCCGGCAAGGTGGGCGCGGCGCCCATGCAGAACATCGGGGCGTACGGCGTGGAGATCAAGGATGCCTTCGACCACTTGGAGGCGCTGCGGCTCAGCGATGGCGCGGTCGTTCGGTTCAGCGCGGCGGAATGCCGGTTCGGATACCGGGAAAGCTTCTTCAAGCGCGAAGGCAAGGGGCAGTACATCATCCTGAATGTGGCCTTCAAACTGGCCAAGCACCCGCAGGTCCACACGCACTATGGCAGCATCAAGCACGAGCTGGAGAAGCGCGGGATCACGCAACCTTCCATCCAGGATGTGAGCGATGCGGTGATCAGCATCCGGCGCAGCAAACTTCCGGATCCCCTGGCCTTGGGCAATGCGGGCAGCTTCTTCAAGAACCCCGTGGTAAGTGCGGAATTGGCGGATCGCATCAAGGCTGAATATCCGGACATGGTCTCCTTCCCCGCAGGCGACGGGCAGGTGAAGCTGGCAGCGGGCTGGCTGATCGAAAAGGCGGGTTGGAAGGGCTTCCGCGAGGCGAACCTCGGCGTACACAAGGACCAAGCGCTGGTGCTGGTGAACTACGGCGGCTCCACCGGCCAAGCGATCTACGACCTATCGACCCGCGTGCTGGAAAGCGTGAAGGAGAAGTTCGGCGTGGAACTGGAGCGGGAGGTGAATATCGTTTAAAGTGTTGACCGCAGGCATCGTTTTGGGTTAACCGCCAAGATGCTAAGAGCGCAAAGGAATGCGGGCAGCCGCGTGGAAGCATCGTCCTTGTTCAACCGCCAAGACGCTAAGAGCGCTAAGAAATGCGGGCAGCAGCGTGGAAGCATCGTTCTTGTTCAACCGCCAAGACGCAAAGAGCGCTAAGAAATTCGTCCGGACTCGTGACCACTCTTGGCGTCCTTTGCGTCTTGGCGGTAAAAACCTTTGATCATCATTGGCGCCCTCTGCGTCCCTGGCAGTAAATCACCCTTGGTGCTCTTTGCGCCTTGGCGGTAAAAACCAACCCCGGCGGTTCTTTACTTCCTTCGCACCTTCAATCCACCACCATGTTGCGTCGCGCACTGCTATTGATCACCATCCTCGGGACTACCCTGCTTCCGGCCCAGGAGAAAGGCTTCACGCTATCGGATGCCATCCTGAAGGCGAGGGACTACTACCCCGAGCGCCTGACCGGCTTGCAATGGATACCCAACACGAGCAGCTGGTCCTATGTGCAGGATGATGTACTGATGCGCGGCCAGGTGGGCAAGAGCGCGGACCGTGTGATCGCCACCGTGGCCGACCTGAACAAGGGGCTCCAACCGGTGGACAGCCTTACACGCATTCCATCGGTGGAATGGACCGATGCGCAGACCTTCCTCTTCTCCGTTGGAACACATACCTACGCCTATAATGTGGCCAAGAAGACGTCCGGCCTGCGGATCACCTCAGCGAAGGATGCGGAGAACGAGGACCATGATGAGGCCTACGGCAAGATCGCCTTCACCCGCCACGGCAACCTCTTCATAGCCGGCCTGGGCGACAGCATTACGCAGGTGACCTTCGACGGTGCGGATGGGATCGTGAATGGCGAGGCCGTCCACCGGCAGGAATACGGCATCACCAAGGGCACGTTCTGGAGCCCGGATGGCAGCATGCTCGCCTTTTACCGGATGGACGAGACCATGGTGACGCCCTACTACGTGGAGGACATCACCACCACGCCGAGCACCTTTAAGAAGTTCCGCTATCCGATGGCCGGCCAGACCAGCCACCACGTGACCCTCGGCGTGTACAACACCCGCAGCGGCAAGACCGTCTTCATCGATCCCGAAGGACCGGCGGACCACTACCTCACCAACATCAGCTGGGACCCGGACAACCAGCACATACACATCATCCTGCTGAACCGTGCCACGGACCACTTCAAGGTGATGCGTTACGATGCAATTACCGGTGAGGCTGAACGCATGCTCTTCGAGGAACGGAACGAAAAGTGGTTGGAGCCCGAGCATCCGTTCACCTTCCTGAAGAAAAGCCCCAGCCGCTACATCCACTGGAGCCAACGCGATGGCTGGTGGCACCTGTACCTCTACGATGTAGGCCAAGGCATGGTACGCCAACTGACCAAGGGCAATTGGGTGGTGAAGGACATCCTCGGATTCGACAAGCGGGAGCAGAACGTGTTCGTCTCAGGCACGGACATGATCGACGAGAAGGATCCCAAAGGTGCCATGGACACGCACTTGTACCGCGTGGAGCTGGCGACCGGCCGAACGGTGAAGCTGACCGCACAGCCCGGCACGCACCGGGGCCAACTGAGCACCGACGGGGACTACCTGATCGACCAGTGGAGCAGCCTCACCGTACCGGGGCGCACGGAAGTGCTGGATGCTTCCATCGGAAAAGTGGTGAAGCTGCTGAAGGACAGCGATGATCCCATGATGAAGATGAAGAAAGGGACCATCGAGTTCGTGCAAGTTCGCGGTGAACAAGGTGCAGTGCTGAACGGTCGCCTGATCAAGCCGAGCAATTTCCAGAGCCGCCAGCAGTATCCGGTGATCGTGTACACCTACAACGGTCCGCATGTGCAATTGGTGACCAACAGCTACCTCGGCGGCGCACAGCTCTGGATGCTGGAGGCGGCGGAGCGCGGCTATCTCGTTTTCACGCTGGATGGCCATGGAAGCGGCAATCGCGGTCAGGCGTTCGAGCAGGTCATTTACAGGCAGCTCGGCATCACGGAAGTGAAGGACCAGTTGCACGGCGCGGACTACCTCAAGAGCCTGCCCTACGTGGACGGCTCCCGCATGGCGGTACATGGCTGGAGCTTCGGCGGACATGTCACCGCGGCCCTGATGCTCCGCGCACCGGACGTTTTCAAAGTGGGCGTGGCCGGTGGTGCCGTACAGGACTGGCGGCTCTACGAGGTGATGTACACCGAACGCTACATGGACACTCCGGAGGAGAATCCACAGGGTTATGCTGAAACCGCACTACCCGATAGCGCCGCGAACCTGAAAGGCGACCTCTTGCTGATCCACGACAACATGGATGAAACGGTGGTTCCGCAGCACGCGCTACGCTTTCTGAAGAGCTGTGTGGACAAAGGCATCCACCCGGATTTCTTTTACTACCCCGGCCATGCCCACAACGTGCGCGGCAGGGATCGGGTGCACCTGTACACGGAGGTGCTGGATTATATTGATGAGAAGTTTTTGGGGAAAGGGCACTGAGTTTCAGTTGTCCGCCCTCAGTTGTCAGTTGTTCGTTGTCAGTTGTCAGGACCGACGCTGGGTTTCTCTCTCTTGGCCAATACGGCTTTGCCCGCCCGCGCTTGGCTCCGCTGAGCGAGTCGAAGGGTAGCCCGGGCGTGCGCGGTTTGCGCTTTTAGCGCAACGAGGACTTATGGCAGCCGCAGGAAGCGCTTTGACATGATCGTACTGCCAGCGTGAAAACTCGCGACATAAGCGCCAGGCGATAACTCGCTCACATCCACCTGCATTGTTCCATCAGGACTTCCCACTGGCCAAGCTTGCCCAACGTTCCGGCCTGTTGCATCCGTGATCACCAAGCTGGCACTGCCAGCGGGATCACTGCCGAAGCGAATGTGCAGTACATTCCGCGCTGGATTCGGGTAGATCTCGAAAACCGGTATCGAAGCGGAAGCCGATGCCACGGCCGTTCCCATGGTCGGTATGGCCATCGCCGCCGTGGTGCCGATGGTCAATTTGGATAAGCCGTGCCAGTACGCCAGATCCATGAACTCCATGCGGTCGTTGGGCGTGTGGTAGTATGGGTTGGGATCGTTATCGAAATCCTCGATCACCAGGATCGCACCATAGCCTTGGTTCCAGAAGGAGGCGTGGTCGCTGTACGTGGCCCCGGGGTTGTTGATGAGGATCGGCAGGTCCAGTCCATAGGTGGTGTTCACCATCAGCGCGGAATCCTTGATGGCGACACTGTTACCAACGGGGCGCGTGTGGATGCGCATCAAGCCGTCGCCATCGCCGTCATAGCCGATGGCATCCATCTGCAACACGGCCAGGATCTCCGCGTCATTGCCGAACGCAGCACTGGCATAGTATGCACTGCCTACAAGCCCCTGCTCCTCCTCGTCCCACAGCGCGAAGACCACCGTGTTCTCAAAATCGTGGTCCGCCATCGTGCGAGCCGCTTCCATCACAGCGCATACGCCGCTGCCGTCGTCATCCGCCCCGGGGCCTGTGAGCCCGGTAGGCATGCTGTCGTAGTGTGCGCAGATGATCACCTTCCGTTCGGGATGGACCAGGCCCGGCTTTTCCACCAGGACGTTCTCGCCCCGTGTCCCGAAGGCCTGTACCGAAGGTGTATACCCCAGGCGGGTGAATTCCTGCTGCATCCATTGCGCAGCGAGCGCATTGCCGGGCTGGAACTTGTGGCGTGAAACGATCACCTGGTTCCCCATCCCCACATTCACCGGCACCTGCCCGGTAAGCCGATCCATCTGCCACGCCATCGAATCGATGTTCACCGCATCGATGATCTGTTGGATGGCGGGGAGCTGTGCTTGAAGGGCGGGGGGGAACGAAAGGCTGAACACCAGGAGCGCGAAAAGGGAGATCTTCATTCCGCCAAATTTACCGAGTCTGAGTTCAGGATCAGTATGAGCGAATTTGAGCTTGGAATTGGGGAAAAGCGCTTAAGGCAGGAAGGTGCGTTTGAGACGAGCTGATGCGTCCAACTCGGTATTTGAGGATATGGAGCGCGGTGGAGGAATTCACTAATTTGGGATTTGTTAAAACGACAGTTGCATGGCCATGCAAACGTCAGGGAATGCCCGCTACTACTGGGAATTTCACCGAACAACTTTGGCTCACCGAACTAAAGCTGGCTGTTTTCGCCCGTTTCAGGAGAAAAGGCGATTTCCTATAGGCCTCAAAGTCAACGGCTTACAGAATATGTTAAAATAACAGTTGCATGGCCATGCAAACGTCCGGAAGTGCCCGCTATCACCGGTATTTTCATCATGCAAACACGGTTCCCCCAAGAGGAGAATGGCCAGGGTAGGTTCAAAGTTGCATGGCCATGCAAACGTCAGGAAATGCCTGCCGTTACTGCGTATTTCACCAAAGAACAATGGCACTCCCAGCTAAAGGGAGCCCTTTTCGCCCGTTTCAGGAGAAAAGACGATTTCATACAATTCTCAATGTCAACGACTTACGGGAAATGTTAATATGACGTTTGCATGGCCATGCAAACGCCGGGAAACGCGCTACTGACAAGGTATCCCCCCACCGACCCACCCACCAC
>JAIOIH010000057.1 GCA_019912395.1 Flavobacteriales bacterium
CAATGCTTCCTCCACCTGTTGAATAAGGGAATGCAGGAAATGCAACGTCCTGAACTCCGTTTTGGAAAAGCTTTGCACTACCTCTAAAAGAAAGGTCCCCCGGAAACTTCATGCTTCCTGAAATGAAAAGGCTACCGTCAGAGAAACTATAAATGGAATTTACATATTTGCTTTGGATCGTGGTTTTGAACGTTGTATCCAAAACAAAGGCATGTTGACAACATGCCACGGTGGCCGCCAACATGGCGACCACCGTGAACATGCAGGGAACAGAATAGAAGCGCATGGTTACTGCACAATGAGTTTCTCCGCATGCAACAACTGCTTCGCATCCCGGAATTCAACCATGTAAGCCCCTGGTGCGACCGATCGCGTATCCCACACCTGCTGGCCAATGGGGCCCTGCATCGGCAATGTGGCCACTATTTTCCCGGTCACTTCCCGCACAGTAATCATTCCATCGCCGGGTGCCACTTCCTTGCGGTTGTAATTGAAGGCCGCCCAGCCGCGTGCCGGGTTGGGCATGATGCTGTAATGTGCGCTGTTCTCTGCAGGTGGCGCTTCTGTAACGCTCGTGGGCATATCCTGCACGAGCAAGCGGCTCACGAAGCGCTGCAGAGTATCATTGACCGTGCCGTCGTTGTAGCCTGCGTAGGTGCCACAAATGTAGAGCGCCGTGGAATCTGCATTGGCCCAATACACATTGGTGATGACGGCATTCGTGGTGCCTTGGTAGGTGAACGGCCCGAGCGCGGTTCCCGCGAATTCGGGGAGCAAGGTGCCGTTCGTATCGATCATGCAGATGCCTCCGCGCGGTTCGCCGTTCACCGTGGTGAATTGCCCGGCAACGATGAGCTGATCCTGACGGAAGGGAAAGATCTCGAACACCGCAGTGCCAAAGTACGGCCACCAACCACCCTCTCCACCAATATGCGGGCTAATAAAGGTCGGGTCCCGCGAACCGTCCGGGAGTAGTCTCATCAGGCGCAAGGTGTCCGGGTCATTGTTCATCATTAGCCCCCCGGCATAAACGCGACCATCCTGCAAGGGTAAAGCGGCCCCGAGAAGTGCGTACGAAAACCCTGTATGGAAGCTGGTGTCCAATGCTCCGTCCGCCTCGATACGGAAGAGCTTGTCCACGGGCTGGCCGTCGTATTGGGAGCAGGAGCAGGTGCAGATGAAGCGACCGTCCGGCATCTCGGAGAATTCCCATAAGGGACCGTTGGCCTGCCGGTGTGTGCGCGTGGTGTCCAAGTAGCCCGTGTTGGTGATCCACACCAAATTGTACGTGCCCTCATAGCCACGCACCGTATCGCTCAGCATGTACTGCCCCGTCATCACTACCCTGCCGTCGGGAAAGACATGGTAATCGCCGCCTTGGAGATATGAAAAATACGGGCTATCGAAAATTGGATGGAAAGTTGGATCAAGCAAGCCACTTGATAGCATCCGTCTGGGCATGCCATTACTTACGTAAAAAGCATCGTTCCATGGAACAATGCTTCCTCCACCTGTTGAATAAGGGAATGCAGGAAATGCAACGTCCTGAACTCCGTTTTGGAAAAGCTTT
>JAIOIH010000058.1 GCA_019912395.1 Flavobacteriales bacterium
CGCCAGCCGTGCGTTATCGGATGGCCGCATGAACAATCAACAAAACAGCCGAGTTTTGAGTCTCCCCAGACCCCTCAAAAAACACCATCAACAATCACATACATTTGATCAGAACCTGTCCTGATCGGGTCGACCACCTCACTCTTTAGTTGGCCAAGCTCCGTTTGTAGCGCGGATAGCTCCGAGTTGATCCGATCAGTTGTTGACATGTTCAGTGTGATATCTATGGTTGAACGAGCGTATCCAACGCGTTTGCTTTTTCAAGTTCTGATTCGCTGCAAGGTCGTCCAAAACCGGTGTCAGGTAATGGGCGTGGGATAGGACGTCCGTCTTGAAAATGGCTAAAACCGACATAGGATCTGTTCCAAGGTTATGGTATTCCTCCAGTCCGCTTTCAAGGTCTTCCAGCGCACCATTGAACAACTTCTCGCTTCTGTAAGCTAAACGACCGGATTCACTTCGTGTCTCAAGTAAGAATACGGAATACGCTCTCAACACGAGAATCGCTCCATTACGTGGATTGTCTGCCAATATGCGGCTGCAGGAGCCGCGCACATGTTCGAGCAGGTCGGTGCTACCATCGGTCAACTCCATGTACTTTTCAAGCACTGACAAGCCGAAGGTGCGGCCATCCTCAGTGTCTACCATCATCGGTTGGTAGTACTTCGATGTGAAGTGGAGTTGAAGTGCCTTGGCCAAGCCATCCGGGTCAGTAAGGCCTCCGTCACAGATGGCGCGCATCTCCTTGATCGCCCTTCCGCGCTTCAATGCAACGTTGTCGTAAACATACTTGACGAGTTTGGCAGCCAAGTCCAATCGCTCATTCTCCGTGGTTTTCATCAGGCTCTCAACTCGTCGTGGAGAGAGATAGAGGCTCAAATAATCCTTGAAACGTTTTACGTAGTACTCCCCGAGCCGCTTCGAACTATAAGCAGTTACGGCCTTCTCATTGTTGTTAACAACGTAATCGTCAAGCAAACCAAGTATGCAGAGTCGATGAATCGCTTTGAACGTGTCCGACTTGCTGACCTTTCCATCATCGCCGTTAAATGGTAGGAGAATTTGCCTGACTTCATTCCCAGTGGTTCCATTTGCATAGCTCGCCTTGACCCTTTCGATCAACCCATGCAATATCCGAGTGTCATTGTCGGCCCCTTGGAAATTCTGTTGATGAAACCAAGAAATAATCTCTTCATCGAAGTCTGTCTCGTTGTTGTAAAGGATGGCACAATAGGCTGGATTCCGATCGCGACCAGCCCGGCCGGCTTCTTGTACGAATGACTCTATGGAACTAGGGAACCCCATGTGTATCGTTGCACGCACATTAGGCTTGTCGATACCCATGCCAAATGCCTTTGTGGCCACGAGGATGTTGGTGTCGTTGTTTAGGAACAAGCGCTGATTTCGGCCTGACATCTTGGATATCTCCGATTTCTTCTTTTGCTCTCCATCAGAAGGTTCACCTCGAAATGTCCCAACCGACCCAAAGCGCGGGTCGATGCCGCTTGCAATCGCTTCAACACCAAGCTTGCCAGAGGCATGAGGACAGAAAATCAGGATTCCATTGAGATACTTCCCTTTTTCATCTCGTTCATAGAGATCCTGCTCGGAGTAGGATGGCCAATTACTGTTGCATGCGCGGTGCTTGGTGAGTAGTACCGGCAATGATGCCAGGAGCGCATTCAGCTCCAGCAGCTTTGCTCTCGCGACTGATTCACGATTGGTCGACCTCTCCGAAACACCATGGATGCCGAAGCACAGTTCCGGGCGCTGGATGCTCAAACTCTCGACCACATGGTCCTTGGGTATCTCCAGTTCACGTCGAACGTCGGTTAATACATCAAAAGAAGCGGTGGCTGTGAGCCCGAACAAGGGCACGGAATCACCAGTCCAAGTCGTACAATACTTGCGGGCGTTGTCACCCAGCCGAAGATATGCTGTCCGGAAGTCATGACCCCATTCGGATACGCAATGTGCTTCATCGATCACGCAGTAGGAGAAGAACTTCTCCGCACGTTGCATCTGACGCATGTCTGACCTGAATCGGTCAATCATGAATCGTTCCGGTGAGACGAAGCTTAGCAGCACGTTACCTTTTAAGATCTGCTCCTGTGCCCAGGCACGTTCGTATTGGTTCAGATTAGAATTCACGAAAACAGTGGCGTCGATCCAGTTTCTCTTCAGTCCTTCATCTTGGTCTTCCATGAGGGATTTGATCGGGTCGACTACGATCGTATGTCCGGGTTGCAGAAGCGTGCATATCTGATAGGTGATCGACTTTCCTCCTCCAGTCGGAAGTAGGCCGACGATCGAGTTTCTGCCCAGCGCCATGGAGATCACTGGTAACTGGCCTTCTCGGAAGTTTGATTTTCGGAAAATTGACTGCATCAGGTTGCGCAGAACTGCAATACGGGGTAGGTCAACATCCGTACGGTCGGCGTGGGTAGTTGCAAGCGGTGGGTAGGTGATCGGCTTGGCGCTCAAAAAATGCCGCCGCGATGATTTAGAATGGGCTGACCGGATGGTGACAGCAGTGGTTGCCTTTGCTCGTATTGGATCACTCAGGCCCCAACGTTGTAGCACCGAAACGTCGATCACAACATCTCCTTTGTACTGATCAGCATTTTCAATGGGTTGCTTACCCTGTTGAGCAGTTTGCTGGCATCTAAAATCCTTTGTGTCGAAGATGGTCAGTTCAATTCGCGGGGGGGCATCCTCCAGTTCCGCAAGTGCTAGCAGATCGCCCAAAGTGCTCTCAAAATCTCGGCATGCCGCCAAAGCACAATCCACATCTCTTTCGATAATACCGATCCGCCAAACCGGCGTATTCAGTGATAGCGTTCCATTCAAGAGCAACTCCACTAACACCCGTTGGATCCGGGCCACCGCCAAGGGTGTAAGGGCTATTGATAGCGCTCGAAGTCCCGCAGGGTTGTCGTACAAAGGAGACTCGTAGTTTGCGCGAAGCTGCTTGAGATACCTGTCCTGAAAGAAAGCGTTGTGCTCATCCAGTCGAGAGCCCCAATTTGCAATGTCTCCACTCTTGAGTCGCAGGACGGACCAATTCACATTCTTCACAAGACCAAGTACATCATCCCGGCGACCGTCCAAGTGCTCCTGAACTGGATTCAAATGTTGAGAGCCGTCGATTTCGATCACAAGGCCCTTCTTTTGTCCCTCGCGATCCCTGGGTAGTTCAATGGAAAAGTCTACGCACTGTCGCCCGAATCGATCGAAGGGACGTCGGGAATGCAGGTCCTCGATATGCTCACCTGAATCGTACGCATAGTTGAGGATGTTGGTCAATGAGCGTTGCAGCTCAAGTACTTGGACCAAGCAAGGATTCTTGTGTTGTTTCACAAAGCCCACCACGAACCGCTTCTCTAGGCCAGACCCGAGTTCATTGGTCTGTGCCCATCTCTGGATCGGCTCCGTTCCGACTCGAGGGTCAACGATACATAGGGCATCGAATAGGTCGCGGACAAACTCCTTCGTTGCATCCGTTGCACGGTAGCTCAGTGTTCCCGTCGCGTCACAGTGTTGCTCGACCCCGCCCCAGGTTGACTTCAAATACTGCTCGAGGAAAATACTCGCACGGGTTGGTGCGCCCCGCTGGATGAGATTATGAAACGTTGCGACAAGACTTCCTTTAGGCTCATCAAGAGCCACAGCGATGTCCTTGGTCGGGATGTCGGTTTCGAAGAAGGACAAGGATAGCAGCATGTCCTTGGTCGCTTCCACTTGTGCGTCCTTATGAACTATACGCACTGCGTCAATAACGACGTCTGAGAATGCCCCAGCAATAAGTTGGCGGTGGGATCCGGACATTGTGCAACCTACATATTCTTCCAATACAGACTCTCGCTGTTCCAATTATTGCCATAACTCCCGCAATTCCTCCCGCTCTTGGGCTGCAACAGACCACCAACACGCGGTAGCTTGTTCCGCGCATTAGGCTGAAGACTGCCGGAAGCCTCCGTGTACTGATCAATTGATGAGTGCAGCCCCCACCAGTGACCCCGGCTTGTTCATTCAGGAACGCAGCTCACTGTCGGGCCGGGAGGCAAGCGCTGGTGGGAGCGGGGGCATTGTTCGATCGTCAGAGTGGATTGAGGTGGAAGTAAGACGCAGTTGAATCATGTCATTATTTTTCCATCAAGCTTACTTCTATCTTGCAAGCCCCACCGATGTTAATTCAACGCCAGTACGAAGACATGCTCGCCCACATCATGGATCATGGTGTGGACAAGACCGACCGCACTGGTGTGGGAACACGGAGCGTGTTCGGCTACCAGGTGAGGTACGACCTCGCAGCAGGCTTCCCCTTGATTACCACCAAGAAGGTCCATCTGAAGGCGATCATCCATGAGCTTCTTTGGTTCTTGAAGGGCTCAACGAACTTGGACTACCTCCGAGAGAATGGCGTAACGATTTGGGACGAGTGGGCAGATGCACAAGGTGAACTTGGCCCCATCTACGGGTATCAATGGCGTTCATGGCCATTGCCCTCAGGGGGCACGGTGGACCAGATGGCACTTGCGATACGGCAGTTGAAGTCCAATCCGGATTCACGCAGGATAATGGTGACGGCTTGGAACCCCGGTGACATAGAACGGATGGCGCTTCCGCCTTGCCATGTAATGTTCCAGTTCTATGTAGCAGAAGGCAAGCTCTCCTGCCACATGTACCAGCGTAGTGCTGATACTTTCTTGGGTGTTCCCTTCAACATCGCATCCTATGCGCTGCTGACCATGATGGTTGCGCAGGTGTGTTCCTTGGGTCTTGGTGATCTCATCATCTCATTCGGTGATGCACATGTATACAAGAACCATTTTGAGCAGGTAAAGCTTCAGTTAAGCCGCGAGCCCAATTTCTTTCCGACCATGTCCTTGAATGCGACCGTGAACGACATTGATGCCTTTGCTTTCGCTGATTTCACGCTCATTGGCTATGACCCACACCCGGGGATCAAAGCTCCTATTGCGGTTTGATTAATGATTGGTGTCGAGATCTTCTCCGGTCCGGGTGGTATGTCATTGGGCGCACAACGCGCGGGAGTTGATGTCCGCATTGCCGTGGAGTTTGACCACCATGCTGCTAGAACATATGCGGTCAACCATAAGAGGACGACCGTAGTCAATGACGACGTACGAAACGTGAAGGAGTTCGATCTGCGTCGCGGCAAAGAGCAGCTGGTTCTTTTCGGTGGCCCACCTTGTCAGGGCTACTCAAAGTCGAATCGGTCATCCCGCACGCTGGAAAACCCGCTCAATAAGCTGTACAAGGAGTTTGATAGAATTGGGAAAATGCTGCGGCCCGACTGGATCGTGGTCGAAAACGTGCCTGGCTTCATGCACATGGCTGAAGGTGCCTTCTTCGATGACTTGGTCAAGCGGCTGCGGAAGCAAGGTTATACCGTCAATTTCGGTGTGTTAGACGCCGCGAACTTCGGTGTCCCTCAGCGCCGCGAGCGCATATTCATTGTTGCATCGTTGCACGGTGTGGCGGTGGACCTTGACCTTGTCAAGAAGCAGAAGCCCTTGACTGTCGGCGAGGCGCTATGTGATTTGCCTGCACTGGAGAACGGCGCGTGGTGGGATAGGCTTCCTTATCGCAATGCTGTCCAGTCGTCCTATGCCAGCGGGTTACGCCGCAATCGCCAATACGCCATCAACAACTATGTAAGCAGGAACTCGACTCAAGTGCTGGAGCGTTATCCACATATTCCACAAGGTGGAAATTGGCAGAGCATCCCACCCCAACTGATGCAGAACTACAAGGACCATACACGCTGCCACCATAGGATCTATCACAGACTACATGCAGGCCGTCCCGCGGTTGTAATAGGCAACTACAGAAAGAACATGCTCGTGCATCCAACGGAAGACCGAGGCTTATCTGTTCGTGAAGCTGCCAGACTACAGTCCTTCCCAGATGGCTTTGTCTTCACAGGCCCTCTAATTGGTCAACAGCAACAAGTCGGTGATGCTGTACCGCCTAGTCTGGCGCAGTCTGTCTTCAATGCAATTGACCAAACTCATTGATGAACTTTCAGGGTAAAATTCTCGAATCATGGTTCCTCGATGAGTCGAAGGGAAAGCAGGCGCAATTTCCGCATGGAGAAGACTATGGTTACAAGTACTGCGTCATGTCCGATGCGCTGCACACATGGGTGCATCCTGAAGTGGAAAAGGGGGCGATGATAAAGGATGGTGGCCTTTTGACCGGACACGCAAGTCACCATGTGAGAACACTGCAACAGCGATGTGGTGAGTTGCTAGAAGGCTCATCTGTGAACCTCTCACTACTGGAAATCTACATTCTCCTCGTCGCGGCTCACATTCATGACGTGGGTAATGTTCTTGGGCGAAAGGGCCATGAGGTTAGCGCTCAGAAAATCCTAGAACTCATTGGAAATGGCATTGTAGGACAAGACAAGCTAGTCAATCAGTGTGCTTTTCAAATAGCCCAAGCGCATAAAGGAAATGTACTCCACATCCTGCCCAGCGAAGATCACGTCCTCGGTCATCCTGTGAAGGTTCTATTCCTTGCTGCCCTATTAAAGTTTGCAGATGAACTTGCGGAGAATTATCAACGGGCTAATAACCTAATGGCTGCCCTGGGAGAATTGCCTCCCGAATCAGAGCTGTACCATCAATACGCCCAAGCAGTCAATACAATCAAGGCTCGACCTCAGTCGCGTGATATCATTATGATGTACAATGTTGATCGACTGCTGATGTGCAAGAAGTTTCAGAAGAAGGATGAGACTATCACTCTGCTCGACGAGATTCACCTGCGTGTGCTTAAAACATACGCAGAAAGAGTATACTGCATGAAGTACTTGAGGCCATACATCAATATTGACACCATCAAAGTCACGATACGAATAGAAGAGAACAAACAGGTCGTTGAGGAGAAGGGATACGAGCTTGAAGAAAGCTCCATCGTACAGAACGAATCGCTGACAACAATGACTCTACTATGGCCTGATGTAGCTCTTCTCACAAGCGAATTGATTTGCCCTACACCCTGAGCAAGCAAGACAATGACAGCGCAAAATCCTTTCATTTACTCAACGCCGGATCAAATTCGCGATCCACAGGAAGCGTTGAACCTCTTCGTTGACGTTTTCAAGGACTTTCGCCTCATCGAAAGCGTGGGCAACACTTTCGTCAATGGCGCTCGGGGATCTGGGAAGAGCATGATGTTTAGAGTAATGCGTCCCGATTGTCAGATGCTTCGCCTCGGAAATCACAAACTGGAGGCCCTTGCCTATTTCGCTGTATACGTTCCTATAAAGGACACCTCCCTTGCCATCAGCGAACTTGATCTACTCAGCAAGAAGCACGGTGAGTTCATCCTAAACGAGAACCTACTGTGCATTTACTTCGGAATATCAATACTCAAGTGTCTTTCTGATCTCGACCTCGATGGTTACGCAACGGCAACGGATGAGGCAATACAATTCTACAAGGAGTCATTCATTCCTCTGGTGTCAAATGCAGGTTACGAGCTGAAGGAGCTTCCAGTATGCAATGCGCCTAAAGACTGCTACACGCATGGTTATGTTGAATTGGAGCTAGCACTGACTCGGTTTATTGACTATATCAAGAGGCTGGCACTTGGTGCTCAGCATCAGAGTTACGATGGTCCAATATTTACGTACCGAAGCTTTCTTCTGCCCTTAATAGAATCGGTCCGCCGACTGACTTTCTTCCCGATTGGGAAACCAATGTATCTCTTGGTCGATGATGCTGACCTGCTGAACCGTCCCCAGACACAGACCTTAAACAGTTGGGTGTCTTTCAGGTCAACAGCATCGGTTTGCTTTAAGATCAGCACACAACTGAACTACAAAAGTTATTACACGACAAATACTCAAACACGAATCGATTCTCCTCATGACTATCACGAGATCAACCTCTCGGATGTCTATACGTCGAACCTAAAGGGACGCTACAAGTCGAACCTCAAGGCCATGGTTGAGAAGAGACTGCATCACCTTGGTGGCATTGATTCTTCCGCTGAGAAGTTCTTTCCACGAAATGAAGCACAGCAAGCCCAATTTGAAAGGCTCTTTGAGTCAATGGAGAAGGAATATGGCTATGACTTCGCATATCGGAATGCGAGCTTGGACTACATGCTTGGCCTCAAGAATCGATACAGATATAGTTATGCAGGGTTCGAACAGTTAGTTCATCTATCTTCAGGCATAGTCAGGAACTTCATCGACATGGCCTTCAAGATGTATGACCGGGCTTCCAAAGGAAAGGATGCCGCCGATCATCCTATTTCTGAGGTTCCTGTTGCAGTTCAGGATGCCGCAATATTGGAGCACTCTACCTGGGTCCTTGCTCAGTTGGAGAAGACAATTCAAGATGGAGAGCTACCCATTGCCCATCTCAACAAGTTCCGGATGCTCAAGGTTCTGCTTGATAGCATGGGAAAGGCATTCCGGATGTTCATGGAATCAAAAAGTAGCGAGCGTAAAAAGTTCAGCTTTTATTTTGATGGTGAGGTGAGTCGCGAGGTGAGTGAAGTTCTGCGCCTTGGAGTGAGCGAAGGACTTTTGCATCAGTCCACTCTTGCCTCCAAAACAGGTCTCGGTCGTTCGAGTTTGTATGTCATGAACCGCATTCTGGCTCCGATATACCAGTTGGAGCCATTTTCCTTTACTGGCTATCTCAACCTCACAGCAGAGAGGGTTGAACAAGCAGCAAGAGATGAAAAGGGATTTCTGCAATACATCAAGGACCGAATTGCGAGTAAGGTGGATGAGCAAAATGCAAGTGAGCAAACGCAGATTGAGTTTCCCCGCTAGAGATGAACCAACCCAGAGCAACAGACTCACTTCGTGCAGACGTCTCAGGGCCAATCGACCTGTTTATCTGCTCCGCGAGTTTCGAGGAGCGCTGCATGAAGCTGCCCGAAAGTATTGCACGCAATTGTGAGACCACGAGAGTGCTGGTTGTCTTTAACGAGAACGAAGACGAGGTAACGGTGGTGAATAGCAAACGGTTGTTGAAACTATTTGAGGGTAAGTCCGAGGGCGTTGCATTGAATACAGATAATCCTGCCAAGAACATCATTGCGCTCAATGCGTCACTCGACAGCCTGCTCCAAGCGGCAGTTATTGAACGAGTATTTCTTGACTGTAGCACCTTCACACATGAGGGTCTATTGATGATGTTCCGTCTACTCGAGTATAAGCGAGAAAAGTACGCGGAACTCTTGGTCGGCTATGTTGGCGCAAAGGACTACTCGACTGACGAGCCAGACCCCGAAAAAAAGTGGCTTTCCTCAGGCATTCGTGAGATAAGGAGCGTAATCGGGTATCCTGGAGTGATCAGTCCTGCTCGAAGTAATCACCTCATCGTTGTTTTTGGATTTGAAGTAGAAAGGACCATGGCACTCATTGAACATGTCCAGTTTGATAAGGTCTCGCTTGGCTTTGGTCCTGAGCATGAATCGATAGACTCTGCGCATCACCACATCAACGTTGTGAGGCACCGGCATCTGATGGATGTTTATCCTCATGCCACTGGTTTTGAACTTTCGTTGACGGATATGAATAGGGCCAAGGCATCCATTGATCGGCAAGTCGCTTCTTTTCCCGGCGCCAACACAGTGATTGCACCAATGAACAACAAGGTATCCACCTTAGGTGCTGCCTTGGCTGCAATCGAGAATTCGAGTATCCAATTGATCTACGTTCGGCCAGTGCAGTACAATACGAAAGGTTACTCCGTGCCCAGGGAAGATCATTACTTGTTCCGTGCATTATAGAGGAGTTAAGTGTCGCGATCGCCAACTTCCCATCCCGGCGCTCGGTAATTTCCCGAGTGCCAACCACATATCGACCTCCGGCCGCCTCTAAACCATCCTTTTCAGTGGCCCCGTTACGAGCAGACCCCATCACCGCCCCACCACCTGCTCGATCTCGATCCGCCTCTCCATCGCAGCCCCCACGCCATACACGGAATGCTGCAGGTCATCCAAGCGATCGCTCACCGAGGCATCGGCGGTGCTTTTGCCAAAGGGCTGGGGCACCACCACCAGTTGGCCGCCGTTGGTGGCGGTGCCGTTGAGGTAGGGTAGGAGCGCGCCGTGGTCGGTGCGTTCCAGGTAATGCACCAGCGTGGCGATGCGGCGCAGCGAGCCGTTCTTGTTGTGATCGCTCTTGGCCAAGGGGCTGGCGTAGCCGCGCACCTGCAGAGTGATGGATTGGCCTTCGTCCAGCGCTTCCTTCAGCAAGGCCGTGAACTGGTTGAGCTGCGCGAAGCCGTGGTCCACCTGCTGGGTGAAGAAGGCATCGATGGCGGTACTGCCCGCCAGTGTGGCCGCCCAGGCGGCATCGTACTCCGGCTTCTTGGCGCTGTAGCTGTGGTAGGTCTCGGCATAGTCCAGCGTGGTGGTGGTATCCCAGCTGCGCGGGTCGGGCTCGTCGTTGTGGAAGTAGAGGCGGATGGGCAGCTTTTCGCGGAGCGAGGTGATGCGCTTTTCGCGGACCTCCTGCACGGCTGCGGTGGTCGTGGTGTCCGGCGCTGGCGGGGGCACGGTGGCCTCACTTCCCACCCCCGATATCGGGTGTTTCCCGAGTGCAAGCAAAGCATCAACATTAATGGCCGTGCACTGCAACATCCAAGCTTTTCGCTAGTCGGGCTAACTGGCTTCGCTCAGGAGCAGCTCGAATCGGAATCCTTCTGCAACCACATAGTTGTGGTCAAGAAGAAGTAAGCGAAGGAGAGGCTTGGCTCCAGTTCTGGATTCAAGGGTGGTTGATGTGACGCCGAAACTTGTGAGAACCTCGCGCAGAGCCAGCACCAAGCTATTCGGCCCTTCCATAAGAAGGCCGTATCCATCAGCGAGTCGAAGAGTCGGTTCCATGTACTCTTCCAACCGGCGCCAGCCATCGGTCAGTTCGGCCACCTTGGAGCGCAGTGCAGCCAATAGTTCCTCCGGGTTATTCGACTTCCCCTTGAAGTAGAGGGAAGAACATGGCTGGTTGTGATGGTTGAGCAGCACATGTTGATCATTGATCGAAAGTGATCCGTACGCGGCCGACAGAAAATTCATTTCGGCCTTGCCATTGAAGTGAACCCGCCAAGATCTGCCGTCCCGATCCGTCAATGTCCAATAGGTCGTTTGCCTTTTCACAATGCAGCCATCCCTGCTCAATTCCTCGGGCACTAAGCCTTGCGAGATATCGGTCTGGCGTTTTTGCACCAAGGAGCTCAGGTATGCGGAGAAGTCCTGTTCAGCGCAACCATACTCATCGATCACGCCAGCGACAGTCCACCTGCACACATTGAACCCGCCTTCGATGTCATTATACCAGGTGACCGTTCCATCACGCACAGCGACCACCCAAAAGCCCCCTCCAGCATCCCCGAAGGGTGAACACTGCCATTTCACTGGCTCCACCCGGACAGATGCCCAAGCTGCAAGGACCTTATCGTCCGCATGCTCAAGCCCTTCTTCAATAAGAACCTGTAATTGAGCCCGAGAAATGGGGTGCCATTCCATGCGACCAATTTAGTATCTCCACCCCAGCGTTTCCGTATTTCCCAAGTGCTCGCTCTCTACTGGCCTTAGCGTCCACGCTCGGCTCGGATGGGAGCAAGCGCTTGTATGCTTTGCGAGCTCATGCAGGACAAAGTGAGCAACGCTAGGATTAAGAAAGGATATGTCATGATATGAATTTCCTAGTTGATCGCACTAGCTGGTAGATGACAAATCCAATCCAAATCCTTGATATTAGATCAACGATCTTTCCTAACGGATTGAACGAGAGCTCGAGGAAGTTCGAACTATGGAAGGGGGACAAGAATTCCAAGAAGTATCCTGCGTATTTTAACGTGAGCGTCGATGTCGAAGAATCAATCCGGCCAAAAACGATTCTACTATCTGTCGTCAAAAGAAGGAGCACGAAAAGTATCAGACTGGAACCGAGAAGGACAGTCAAGGCCCTTAGCCAATTTGATCCGTAGTCACTTATCCGCTCTGATAGCCACAAGGTAATTCTATCCAGATAATCCCTACCCTGTTTGCTCAAGTAAATTCGATACGCTCTCAATGCACTAGCTCTGTTCGTGATCGCATCCGCTGTATGCCCCTGTGATCGCGCGTGCGATTCGAATTGACCATAGAGATCTGCTACTTCCTTCCACTGTTTGCTGGTGGAAAGAATTGATCGCGGTGTGGTCGATCCTTGTAGCCTCACCTTATCTACTGAGATATTCTCTATCACCATTGGAACTCGTGACCAATCACAGAACGCCCATCGCATCTCCTCAAACTGTGAGTCCAGAATAAGTAAACTCATGCGAGTATTGATAAAAGCGTTTGCGTCAGCAAGTGCCGTTGACTTTTTTTCGAATGAGACATTGCGGAAAGAGACAACAGATTGATACGCTTCAATGTTGTCCATTCGAAGATGGGAAAACCGGCAAAACTCAAAGCTCAAACTGCTGTTCTCTGCACTCTCAAATCTTAGCTCACTTATCGTGACCTCCTCAATCCACCAATTAGATAGTTGTAGTTGCTGCGAAATGCTGCATTGAGAAATAACGAACTTCGTAAACGGCATTGTACGGTCGAAATCCGGTTGATGAAGTGTAAGTTTTTGGAAAGAGCAACCTTCAACAAAGTGAAGACTGCTGCTGGGTCGAAGCGCCTCGGCTAACGTTTCAGACACAGTCGTATGCGAAACGATAATCTGGGCGGCAGGCCACTTTAGGAGTAAACTACCTGGGCCGCTGTAATTCTCTAACCGGAGTATCTCAATTTGACTTTCATCGATTGAGCCCGGAACATACGCGTCCTCGATCACCAATGCCCGGAATTCGCATTGATAAAAATGCATGTTCTTGACTTGTTCATGCTCAAGTCGAACATGCTGAAATCTAACTCCGTCCAACTTGATATAGTTTGTAGCGAGATCCCAACCATCTAGTACCACTTCGCCTGTAACATCAACACCATTGATGACTAATTGACTACCTCCAAGGCCAAAGTAGAGCTTACCCGTTGACGGCGAAGCTCCAGTTCGAAGTATGTGTTTAAAGCCATCGGCACTAATTCTTTCTCGGTTCATCCGTTCCATTCATTCGTTCACACTATTCCACATCCATGAATAAGTTCAGCGACACCATAAGCTGTCCTCACTGGCAGGCTCATTTGACGATCATCTCTTCACCGCCCCACAACCTGCTCAATCTCGATCCTCCGCTCCATCGCCGCCCCCACGCCATACACGGAATGCTGCAGATCATCCAAGCGATCGCTCACCGAGGCATCGGCGGTGCTTTTGCCAAAGGGCCGGGGCACCACCACCAGCTGGCCGCCGTTGGTGGCGGTGCCGTTGAGGTAGGGTAGGAGCGCGCCGTGGTCCGTGCGTTCCAGGTAATGCACCAGCGTGGCGATGCGGCGCAGCGAGAGGTTCTTGTTGTAATCGCTCTTGGCCAAGGGGCTGGCGTAGCCGCGCACCTGCAGGGTGATCTGCTGGCCTTCGTCCAGCGCTTCCTTCAGCAGGGCGATGAACTGGTCGAGCTGCGCGAAGCCTTGCTCCACCTGTTGCGCGAAGAAGGCATCGAAGGCCTTGCTGCCCTCGGCGGTGGACTGCCAGGCGGCATCGTACTCGGGCTTCTTGGCGGCGTAGCTGCGGAAGGTCTCAGCATAATCCAGCGTGGTGGTGGTATCCCAGCTGCGCGGGTCGGGCTCGTCGTTGTGGAAGTAGAGGCGGATGGGCAGCTTTTCGCGGAGCGAGGTGATGCGCTTTTCGCGGACCTCCTGCACGGCCGCGGTGGTGGCGGTGTCCGGCGCGGGCGGGGGCACGGTGGTCTCACTTCCGGGGTAGCTGAAGCGGTAGAGGTCGTTGCAGCAGGTTGCGCCTTTTTCCGCGAAGGAGCCCGCACGGTTGCTGGTGAGCCAGCCGGAAGCGGGGTTTCCGTACACGGCGGGATAGAGGTCGTTGGCGGGGCTGTTGAAGGGCACGCCCATGTTGATGGGAAGGCCGGGAGCGCCGTTGTCCAGCTCGCTTTTGAAGAGGTCGTAGCCGCCCATGCCGGGGAGGAAGTCGGAGCTGAAGTAGAGCATGTTGTCGCGGGCATCGAGGAAGGGGCCGGTCTCGTTGCCGGGCGTGTTCACGGGTGCGCCCACCGGCTTGATGTCGAAGAGCTCGGCACCCACGATCTGGCCCCACCAGATGTCCAGGCCGCCTTGGCCGCCGGGCCTGTTGGAGACGAAGAAGAGCAGATCGCCGCCCTGGTGGTTCGCCACCATCGGCTGGGTGGCGGTGCTGCCCGGAACACGCAGCACCACAATGCCGGTGTCGCCGGGGTTCTGCAGGTCCAGCGCGTGGATGCTGAACTGGCCCGGTGCGTCCTCCCGCGAGAAGTAGAACCAGCGCCCATCGGTGCTCCAGCTGCTGTTGGCGTTGTTGCGCGCGTTGTTTACGGTGGCGGGCAGGGGCGTGGGTTCCGCCCAGCTGCCGCTGCCTTCCTGCGTGCGGAAGATGCGCGCGTGGTAGCTGGCGGTGTCCTGCACTTCGCCGTCGGCATTCACTTCACCGCGCAGCGATGTGAAGTAGAGCGCGCTGTCGGGACCGGTGCGGGCGCCGAACTCGCTGTCGAAGCTGTTCACGGGCATGGGCAGGTGCTCCATGCGGACCACCGTATCCGGGTCCGCCAGCAGGGCCTTGGCCAAGCGGCAACCTTCCAGGCCGTTGTCCGCGCGCTGTGCGATGAAGGAATCCTTCTTGCGCTCCTTCTGCTTCACCTTGGCCCAGGTGGCTTCGGCCTCGTCGTAGTGGCCGGTGGACATCTGCATTTCCGCGAGCCAGCGCAGGGCTTCCGGATGCTTGCGCGCATGGTCCTTCCGCTGCACCTTGTCGTAGTATTCCGCCGCCTCGGCGTACTGGTTGCTCAGACGGCAGGCCTCGGCATAGTTCCATTGCAGCTCCATGGTGCCGGGCGTTTGCTTCAGCGCTTCGCCGTAGTAGCGGGAGGCGCCGTAGTGTTCGCCCGCGGCCATCGCGCGGTCGCCCCAGGTGGTGAACTGCTCGGCACTTTGGGCGGCCGCGGCCAAGGCCAGCGCGGCCAGCAGCAGCGCGAGGAGATAGCGGGATATGGACAGAGGAGCGCGCATCACATCTGGTCCGGGCAGGCTTTGAAACGGACGGGCACGGGCGGCCGCTTGCGGAACACTTTGATTGCGGTAACCTCGAAGCCGCCCCTGTTGCGGCTGGCGGGTTCCAAGCGGCTTAGGTTGATGTCGTAGCTGAGGCCGAAGGTCCAATCGTCGTGCTCCAGGCCCGCATAGAGGTAGCCGGCGTCCTTGGCGCGCATGAAGAGCCCGGCCTGCACGGTGCGCAGCAGGCTCCAGCGGTCCAGCATGATGTAGCGGACCGCGCCGCCGATGTTGAATTCGCGGAATTTCCCTTGGGCCTGCCATTGCAGCATCGGCAGGATGTCCAGCTTGGCGCTCACCGGGAATTGCCCGCCCGCATGCACGAGGGTGCGGGCATCCAGCGGGGAAGGGGCGCCATCGAAGAGGGAGGCGTTGGGCGTGGTGAGGTTGAACAGCGCGAGGCCCCCGGTGAAGCGGTGGCGCGCATCCGGCGCGTAGCGGTAGGCGGCGCCCGCATGCACGTCCATGCGCGAGCGCGCACTGCGGGTGAACTGCTCGGCGTTCCCCAAGGAGGGATCGTAGCTGAAGCCGTTGTACTGGGCATCGAAGCGCAGGGCGTTGTAGTTGATGCTGGCGTTGGTGAACCCGAACTGCGCCCCGGCGGTGAGGCTGTGCTGCTTGGCATCGCCGAAGCGCTCGGTCCAGCTGGCCCCGAGGTCCGCGTGGAAGGTGTTGAGCTGCGAAGTACCGGCGCGGTCGTTGTAGAGCCACGCTCCGAGCCCGAGCTGTTCCACCCCGGCGAAATGCGCTGCATCGCCTCCGATGCCGAAAGTGCTGTAGGGCGTGGTCACGCTGCGCCACTGCTGGCGGTAGATGGCCCCCACGCGGTAGTCGCCTTCGAACTGCCCGATGTTGGCGGGGCTTTGCGCATAGGGCGCGTTGAAGAATTGGGAGAAGTGGATGTCCTGCGCATGGACGCTCGCACCTATGGAAATGGACACAAAGGCGGCAAGAAGCCATTTGATATGCTTCGAAGATGTTCGGGGTGATGGAAGAGAGGAAAGAGAGGGAAGAGAGGGAAGAGAGGGAGGTGAGGGAAGAGAGAGAAGAGAGGGAGGTAAGGGAAGAGAGAGAAGAGA
>JAIOIH010000059.1 GCA_019912395.1 Flavobacteriales bacterium
GTTCAAGCTGGGGTACATAACCCTCTCATTGATCAGCCCCCGGAAAGAACCGCTGGTCCAGAACTGTATCGGAAAAGCGCCATCGTGGCGGATCTCCAGCGGAAAGTTGTTGACCGCGTTACTGTTCCAACCCAGAAAATCATTTGGGCCGGCAGCCACATTGCCAGGAGTTGTCGACTGACCGACCACTTTGCCGGTAGTCACCATCAGCGCACCCAAGATCAGGTGCTTCAATATGTTCTTCGTTCTCATTTTCCTTTCGTGTTATGTGTTCATTGAAAGGACCGGAACGATGCTCCTATTCGGTCAATACGAACTTCACGACCTGCACACTTGATCGCCCCCCTACCTGCAGCACGTAGGCTCCCCGGGGCCAATGTGCCACGCCCAGCGTGTAGCGATCGCTTTCCACCAGCCCGTTCCATACTTCTTGCCCCAACATGTCCAGCGCTTTCGCATCACCCCCGGCAGCATGTCCGATCACCAGCGCATCAGTGGCCGGGTTCGGGTACACGTAAGCCACCGACTCAGTCTTCTCGCCCACTGCCTGACCCAGATCGCAACCATCCGGGCTGGCCGACACGCAGACCGCATCAATCAATGTATAACCTCGTGGATACCACGGAAATACCGAGTTCGGGTCGGCGAAGTGAAGCGTATCCGTCAGGGCATTGCTGAAGAACTGTCCGATCATCAAATACCGGTAGGCACTGTCCGCCACGAAGCTGCCGCTCACCAAGGGCCAGCCCACCGTATCCGCGAGGATCTGCGGACACAAGATATGTGCATGGTCGGGTGGCACCGGGTATGGCTCGCCCACGGCCCACGGGTGATCCTGCATGGTGAACAACATTCCCACCTTGTCATTGGCCAACCAGATTATCGGATACTGGGCATTGCCACCGAATGCTGCGTTCGCCCGGAAGCTGCAATAGTAGGTCTGCCCCACTACCATGGGTGCCAACAAGGGAGCCATGATCCACTCTCGGTATTCGGCTTGGTCACTCTGCCAGTACGTGTGCATACCCACGCAGGAGGCCCCCTCGAATGGTTCCTGGTACGTGAAGTAATTCATGGGCAATCCGTTGAAAACCCCATATGGCAAACAGCTTTGTAAATGGTCGGGGGTTCCATTGGCGCTGAACCAATCCTGGAGGGCCTCCAAAGGAGGAATTGCTTCGGAGCATGTATCAGCCTCTTCGAACCCCGGATTGGGCACAAGGTTCTGGCAGACAAGTGGGAAGGCGCTGGGCACAAGACATATGGCTAGCATTGCGCGTTGCATCGCTTGCTTCCGTGCCTTGTACCTTTTGCCTTTTAAGGTCATGTTCGTCGTTCGCATCGACCGGAAGCATCGCTCAGGTCCAAAACCGCTTGAACTAATGCCCGCTCGCATCGCGGCTGTGGCGGGGGCATGCCAGAAGTTGGTCCGGTGGCTACGGTGGCGGGGCCTACTGTGCTTGGGCCTTAGCCGTACCTTTGCTCAGCTTCTGTTCATCTTCTTTCGCGAGTTGGTGGAACATGAGCGACAATGGCCCTCGGTGTTAGTAGCACCGGGGGCTTTTTGTGGCATGCAGAAGAGGGCTAACTTTAGCTCTTGATGAGCTGAGGAGCTGAGGAATGCGCTTAATAAAGCCTTGTGAATATATTCCCACGCACCTCATCTAAGGGCCAAGATGCCACAAAAATGGTTCCGTCCAGGAACAAAGTCTTTCCTACTTTTAACTCTTTGTCGCCGAGCCAGGCGACCCCTTTCTTGGGGCTTGGTCCAGTGACCCTTGAAACCCGGCACTCACCTCGCCGAGCGCTGTTTTGAACTACCGCCATTGGAAGAGGAGACTCACGCCGAAATGAAGTGAGCATTTCGGCACCACTGACATCCGGGATATGATGCAGGAACCTTCCGAACATGCCCTCAACACCATTACCCATGGAGTTCAGGGAAGCAAGGCCTGTTCTTGGGAAAAGGAGCAACCGCTTTTGATCGTGACCCCGGCTCGGGGCGGTGGTGACAACCGTTTGTGATCAACTTATCCCGGACGCCAACAGTTCCGGAACGTACCTGAAGCGTTCCTTTGCATCATCAGCCAAGCTCAATCCGCACATGAACATCGCGCTCTACGGATATGGAAAAATGGGATCGGCCATCGAGCAGGTTGCCTTGTCCCGCGGCCACTGGATCGTACTTCGCGTGGACCATTCGAATGCCGGGTCGCCACCCACTGGCGCGGACGTGGCGATCGAGTTCAGCAGCCCTGCCACGGCGATGGACAACATGCGGCTCTGCTTGGCGCACAAGGTGCCTGTCGTGGTGGGTACCACGGGATGGTATGACCACTTGGGCGAGATCAATGAACTTGTTCAATCGGAGCAAGGTAGTATGCTGTGGGCCAGCAACTTCAGCATCGGTGTCAATCTGTTTTTCAAGCTGAACAAGTACCTGGCCAGCTTGATGGATCAGCAACCAAACTATGCGGCCAGCATCCTGGAAACCCACCACGTTCATAAGCTGGATGCGCCGAGCGGAACAGCGATCACGCTGGCCCGCGATATCGACCTGAAGACCGGGCGCTATAGTGGGTGGGAGAAGGAGGAAAAGGAGGTGAAGGAGGTGAACGAGGTGAAGGAGCAGGTGCCCATCCGGAGCGAGCGCATCGGGGAAGTACCCGGCACGCACACGGTCACTTGGAAGAGTGCTGAGGACCTCATCACCATCACGCACGAAGCGTTCGGAAGGCGGGGTTTCGCCTTGGGCGCCGTTCTGGCAGCAGAATGGCTTCAGGGGCGTACCGGTCTTTTTACCATGGATGATGTGCTCGACGGTTCACTTTGAGCGCACGATACCTTTGCATCTTTTAGCCACGGCGAACTACACACCATGCGCACCTTGCGCCCCATCCTGAATCCCATCGCATGATCGCTTGGCTCCTGCTCGCACTTTATTTCGTCATCGTCTTCATCTCCCTGCCGAAGGTCTTCGCCAAGGCGGGCCGCCCCGCTTGGGAAGGATCGGTGCCGTTCTACAACCTGTACGTATGGAACAAGATCATGGGCAAGCCGTGGTACTGGTTGATCCTGTTGCTGGCGCCCGGGGTGAACCTGCTGATGCTGATCATCTACAACGTGAACACCAGCATTGCGCTGGGCAAGCGCAGCCTGAAGGACCATCTGGTCATGGTACTGGTCCCTTGGGTGGAACTGCCCAAACTGGCGTACAACCCGAAGTACACGTGGAAGGGTCCCATACCCATCGGGGAGCGCAAGCGCAACCTCATCGGTCAGTGGGGCGATGCGATCCTTTTCGCGGTGATCGTGGCCACGGCTTTCCGCACGTTCACCTTCGAGGCCTTCACCATCCCGACGGAATCCATGGAGAAGTCGCTCCTGGTGGGTGATTACCTCTTCGTGAGCAAGCTGAGCTACGGGCCACGCCTGCCCATGACGCCGGTGACCTTCCCCTTCACGCACCACACCCTTCCACTGACGACGCACACGCCGAGCTTCACCAACTGGTTCGAGCTGCCGTACATGCGCCTGCCCGGTTTCGGCACACCCCAGCGTGGCGATGCCGTGGTGTTCAACTTCCCGGAGGGCGACACCGTGGTAGCGAACTTCCAGAACATGAGCTATTACCAGCTCGCACGGATGAGCGGTCGCGAAAACCTGTTGAAGCGCGATCGCGTGGTGTTCTCCATGCCCGATGGCAGAAAGGCAAGCAGGCCCACGGGAGGCATCCTGGTCCGCCCGGTGGACAAGCAGGAGAACTACATCAAGCGCTGCGTGGGCATTTCGGGCGACACCGTGCAGGTGATCGATGGCCTGGTCCACATCAATGGAACACCGCAACCCTTGGTGCCCACGGGGCAATATGCGTATGACTTCGTGGTCAAGGACGGCTTCAACAAAAGGATCCTGAAGGACCAGTATGACATCACCTCCACGGACGTGGTGGAGGAAAGCGGCACGGCGAACATGCCGTTGACCCGGCAGAATGCCGAGGCACTGAAGAGCTTCGGGAACGTGGTGAGCATGACGCGCCAGAACAAGCCCAAGGGAACCTATGGCGCAACTGATTTCTGGCCCATCTTCCCCAATCAGCCCAGCTACGATTGGAGCGAGGACAACTTCGGACCGCTATGGATACCCAAGGCAGGTGCCTCGATCACCCTTACGGAACGGAACCTTCCCCTGTACCGGCGGGCCATCATCGTTTATGAGCACAATGACCTTGCGGTGAAGGATGGTGCGATCTGGATCAATGGGGTGCAAACGGACCGCTACACCTTCAAACAGGACTACTACTGGATGATGGGCGACAACAGGCACCGCTCCCAGGATTCGCGGTTCTGGGGCTTCGTTCCGTACGACCATGTGGTGGGCAAGGCCGTACTGGTCTGGCTCACCGCCGATCCGGAGAAGGGAGGCTTCCCGACGGGCATCCGCTGGAAGCGGCTGTTCTCTCGCGTAAGATGAAGGTGAAGGCCGGCCGGGGGCGGATCCCGGACTGGGGAAAGGCCGCCCTGTTGGCGCTGGTCCTGCTCCTGTTCCTTCACCTGTTCGTGCTGCGTTGGGTCACCGTGCGGAACACCAGCATGTACGCCACCCTATTGCCGGGCGATCTGGTGGGGGTGCAGCGATGGCCGATCTGGACGGGTCTGGAACGCGGCGACATCATCGTATTCCGCGATCCCGTGCAGGATGACCGCCCCATGGGCCAACGCCAATTGCTGGTGAAGCGGATCGCAGGCATGCCGGGGGACGAGGTGGAACTGCGCGACGGCAAGCTCTTCGTAGATGGCCTTCCGGTGCCGGGCTCACCCGATCAAACCTCAAGTTGGTCGGTACGCCTCAAGGCTGAAGCGGACGCCACGGACCTGCTGGTTCACCTCGGCCTTCCCCCGGACCATGTTCTTCCAGGGCAACGGGTGATCCATCTTCCCCTGAACGCGGACCTTGCAAGTACACTGCGGGAGCGGCCTGATGTGGTCGGCATTACCCGGCGGGAGAGCTCAACCGCCACCCCGGACCACCTGTTCCCTTTTGGCCCGAATTTTCGCTGGAACAATGATAACTACGGGCCCTTGCAGGTGCCGGCCGCTGGGGATACCGTTGGCGTTTCGGCCTACTCCCTCCCCATCTACGATCGCATCATCAGCAGGTACGAGCACAATGCCATGGACGTCTCCGCCGGGGAACTCCGGATCAACGGCAAGGCTGCGGACCGCTACACGTTCCATCAGGACTACTATTTCGTTCTCGGCGATAGCCGGGACAACAGTTCCGACTCCCGCTATTGGGGTTTCGTGCCTGCGGACCATATCGTGGGTCGTGCCGGTTTTATCCTCCTGAACGCACGTATATGGGGAATGCACCCGGTCCCCGGGCGATCCCTCAAGGACCTGTAGCCACTCCGTATCTTGCACCCATGCGCTTGCTCGCCCCGTTCATCCTGGTCGCAGCCCTTTGTTCCTGCACCTCCTCCGATCCGGTATCCCTGTGCGACCGCTTCTTCACCCCCTACCCCGACCATGTGAGCCAGCGACCACGCACCGCCCGCAATGCCGACCTGGTCGATGCCATGGCCCTATACTCGGACCAGGACTACAAGCAGGCCATCACCGGGTTGCAGCGCGTAGTGGACCGCGATGCCCGGAATGTGACCGCGCGGATCTACTTGATCAGCGCCTTGCTGGCGGCGGGCGACCCGTACAAGGCGGAAATGCACCTGGACTTCATGGAGAGTTACCAGGACCGGAGCTACAGCGACCAAGTGGATTGGTACAACGCCATGTGCTGGCTTTGCGAGGGCAATAATGAGCGCGCCTTGAAGCAGGCAGAATGGATCGCTTCCCGGCCCCATACCTACCGCACGCAAGCGGCCGACCTGGTCAGGGCCCTGAACAAACGTTGAATCCGTGCCCTTTTCCGCTTCCCAGCTCCGTGCCGCCTTGCGCTCCCCCTTGCCGGGGCATGATGCTTTCGCGGACCTGAGCGGCTATCCCCGGCCTTCGATCGGCGCCGCGCTTTCCCTATCGCCTCCACCGCGTGAAAGCGCCGTATTGATCCTGATCCATCCCGTGAACGGGATCGACCACACCCTGTTGATGCGCCGACCGATCTATCAGGGCGTCCACAGTGGCCAGATCGCCTTCCCCGGTGGCAAACGGGAAAATACCGATGCCACCCTGAAGCATACCGCCCTGCGTGAATTCCGGGAAGAGACCGGAGCGGATACTGCTTCCTTCGAGATCGTCGGCGAACTCACCCGTATCCATATCCCTCCCAGCCACACCTTGGTGACCCCTGTTGTGGCCTGGGCACCGGCACTGGGCCGGTTGCGCCCCGATCCCCGGGAGGTGGCCGAACTGCTGGACGTGCCGCTACCGGAAATCCTTCGCGACGATATTCTCCTGCGCAAGGTCTTCCGCATGGGAGTGGATGGTTCCGAGCGCGTGGGAGCCTATTGGAACGTGCGGGGAGAGACGGTTTGGGGAGCCACCGCACTGATGATCGCAGAGCTGCGCACGGTCTTGGGGCATCCGGTCCGCCCGGCGTGGTGAGCGATGGGGCTTGATCGTGGAAAAACCACGGGGGCGGAGTTGCGTTGGGTCTGCTCCCCGAACTACATTTGTGCAACATTCCCTTGATCATGAACACGTTCTCCCTCAGCAGGTCGCTTTCCATTCTCAGCTTGGCACTGGCCACCGCATCCGTCCATGCGGCGGATGTGGACATCACCATGGTGCCCAATAGCGAGGGCCAATTGGAGGTAAAGCTGCGCCCCGGCGCCAACTTCGACGGGATGGTCAGCAGCTTGGTGTTCACGGTGAAATGGGATGCGGGCACGGAAGCCCATCTGGGGGCCATCCAGCAAGTGGAGCCTGCCAGCACCTACCTGCCCATCAGCCGCAGTGGAGGTGAACAGGATGCCGGTGGCGACCGCTACCAGATCTTCGTGGGCTTTGGAATGACGCCCATGCAATGGATCCCTTCGGAGTGGGTGGCCGGCCAGGAGTATACCGTGGTGACCATCCCGGTGACCGGTACGGCGGAATTCAGCCTCGTGAACGATACATGGACAGGGCTGAACAATGCGGACTACTACCTCGCCTTGGGCGGTGCGGATAAGACCGGTACGATCTATGGCGACATCTCCACGGGGGTGATCGCGGGTGATCTGGGCGAGGGAGGATTGAGCGTTGTGCCCAACCCCACCAACAAGGCCACAGTGATCACCATGGAGCTTCGCAAAGCCCAGGACCTCAACTTGGACCTGCTCAATGCTGCGGGACAGACCGTGTGGAAGGAAAGTCGGCCCAACGCATCCGGCACGGTCCGCATTCCGCTGGACCTCGCTTCATTGGACAAGGGCGTGTACCTGCTGCGCGTTCACGCCGCCGACAGGGTGATCACGCAGCGTGTGGTGAAACGGTAGGCTCCAGTTGTCAGTTTCCCACGCAAGGCCCCAGCCACGACGGGTTGCCAGTTGCGGCTACCATCATTTTGAGCTACCGGAAATGTGCCGGGACAATTGACCTGTGCCCGGGTTCATGGCGTGATCTCCTCCCGACAGGCAATAGGACCCCTATAGGCTTGGTCCGTCCGGGGACTGTAGCCATGATCGTCCCGTCCATCCTGTTCCAGATGCGCAGGCCCCTGCATTTCCCGGGCGGAGGTGCCTTGGTCCAAGCCCGGGCGGTCGGGCCCGTCACGCCATGTTCTCCAATTCCATGGACAATCCCACTTCCTCCAGGAAGCGTTCATTGGGCACGAAGCCATTCTTGTCCAAGCTGAACTCCGGCTTGATCCTCCGCACGAAGTACATGTCGATCTTGCCTTTGTTCTTGGCCTCCACCTGGCCGCGATGATCGCAGACAAAATGGCCCTTCACCAGCTCGTAGGTGGTCCCGCTGATGTTCACCTCACGCGGGGCACCGCTGCTCTCCATCCGGCTTGCGGTGTTCACCGTGTCGCCCCAAATGTCGTATGCAAACTTGCTCTTGCCCACCACGCCTGCCACCACCGGACCCGAGTGCAGGCCGATCCGCAATACCCAGGAGTCCTTTCCGGAATCCTTGCGCTCGTTGTGCCAACGCTCCATTTCCTCGCGCACGTCAATGGCCGCCAGCACGGCCCTCAGCGCGTGGTGCTTCACCGGAGAGGGTAGCCCGCAGGCGCACATGTAGCTGTCCCCGATGGTCTTGATCTTCTCGATGCCGTAGCGTGCGGTGATGTGGTCGAAGCGGACGAAGCACTCGTCCAGCTCGGCCACCAGCTGCTCCGGTGTCATCTTCTCGGCCATGGTGGTAAAGCCCTTCATGTCGGTGAACATTACCGTAACATCGTTGTATCGCCGGGCCGTTGCCTTGCCCGTGTCGCGTAGCTCGTCGCTCACCGACTTCGGAAGGATGTTCAGCAGGAGTTCCTCGATACGCGCCTTCTGGCCGTCGATCTCCTTGCTCTGGGCCACCACCTCGGCCGTCCGTTCATCCACGCGGCGCTCCAATATCTGGTTGCGCAATTTCAGCTGCCGTTCCCGCACCTTCACATAGCTGATCGTGCCGGTCACCAAGACAATGGCAACGATAGTGAGGAACCACCAACTGAGGTACCAGGGCGGCAGGATGGTGAAGCTCAGCACGGCAGGCTCCGCACTGAACATGCCGGAGCGACCCACCGCCTTCACCTTGAACTCGTAATGCCCTGCCGGCAGGGAGGGATAATGCACGCCCGTCTCCTCGGTGAGGGGCTGCCATGTTTTGTCCAGTCCGTCCAAGAAGTACTGATATCGCACGGCACCGGGATCGCTGAGGCTCACGCTGCTGTACTCAATGCGCATGTTGCTCTCGGTATGGTCCAGTTCGAAATTGGACTTGGGAGACCTGTCCTCCAGGTTCACCTTCAACCCGCGAATGGCCACCGTGGGAGGCACCGCTTCGTTCATCCCTTCAGGTGGTCCCACGGCGATGGCTCCATTGGCCGTTCCGAACCAGAGGTCCCCGTTCTTCGCGAGTGCAACGCTGTTGGGTTTCGTCTCGATGCCGGTGAACCCGCTACGCGCGGAGTAGCGGATGAACTGGTCCTTCTCCGGTTGCCACTCGTTCAGCCCGCGGTTGGTCCCGATCCATATGTGCTTCGCCTTGTCGGCTACCAAGGCCCGGATGGAATTGCTGATCAGTCCTTCCTCCATACCGTATTTCGCCACTTGTTGGCCATCCTTCAGCACCAGCACTCCCCTGCCCTCGGTGCCCACCCACATGCGACCTTGGCCATCCTCGGCAAAGCAGGTAGGGCTGTATGCGAACCCCAAGTCCAGGGCCTTGGCCTTCCCCTTCTCCACAAGGCTGACCCCGCCACTCGAGCTCCCCACCCAGAGCACGCCCTTTGAATCGCGATAAAGCGCAGCGATGTGCTCACCGGCGAGGCCATCGGAAACGTGCATCACGGTGGGGATCATGCCGTCCACGGAATGCACCAGACCGTTGATGGTCCCCACCCATAGTTCTCCCCGGTTCCCTACGGCCAGGGCGGTCACCTTGTTCTCCGCGATGCTCCCGGCCACCTCAAGGCTGTTGCTGGGGCGGAAGGTATTCGGGTCAAAGTCGAAAAGCCCGCCGTCCTCCGTTCCGATCCAGATGTGGCCCCGGGCATCCTCCACCAATGCCCGGACGTGGTTGCTGGTGAGCTGCCCGCCCTGCATGGTCAGGTGCCGCACCGTTCCTGCTCCATTGGCTTCCGGCACCAGGATGGTGATGCCGCCATTGGTACCGAACCACAGATGGCCATCGCGGGTTTCGGTGATCGCCCATACCTGCTTGTCCACCAAGTGGTCCTCCTCGGTGAAGGAGCGGAAGCGATCACCCTTGTAGATCTCCAGTCCCGCATCATGCGTGCCGATGAGCATGTTCCCCTCGCGGTCGCGGGCAATGCAGCGCATGCGCTGGCTATGCGTTCCATTGCCCGTGTTGAACCTGCGGATGCCATTCTTCTCGATCCTCGCCAATCCATTGTCCCAGGTGCCCACCCAGATCCGCCCCTGCTCATCCTCGGAAAAGCACATGACGAAATTGCTGGGCAGAGCCGATGCGATGTCGTAGGTAACCACATTGCCTGTCCGGCTGTCCACATGCACGGCCCCGTTGCTTTGGGTACCGATCCATAGCCCGTCCCGACTGTCCTGAAAGACGGTGGTCACCCCCATCAGCATGGGCAGCCCCTTGGGCTTGAACGGCACGAACTTGGACTTTTCAGGGACCCAAACCTTCATATCCCCATTGGCTTCCAGGAAGAGGAGCCTGCCGTCGTTCAACGTGGTGATACCGGTGATCCGCAGGCTTAGGCCGTCCTTTTCGTCGAACCGACCGGCTTCCACCGGACCTTCATCGGGAACATTGGAAATGCGATAGGCACCATCGCCGAACGAGGAGACCCAAATGTCGCCTCTTACATCCTGGGCGATACCGGTGATGTCCTTCGCGGGCGGGGTGGTCCCAAGCTGCAAGGCGCGGAAGCGGTTGCCTTCCCTCAAGCTGACCCCTCCACCGAGATGGCCGACCCATAGGCGTTCCTCCTTGTCCAAAAAGAGACTGCGGGCACCGTTGGGGGCCAGCAGGTCACTCGCCCCGAAGGCACGCACCCTGTTCCCATCGTAATTCGCCAAGCCCGCCTCGGTACCGATCCACAACAGACCCGTGCTGTCCTGCAGAAGTGCATACACCTTGGAAGCAGGCAGGCCGTCGCGTACAGCGACGTTCTCAAAAAAGTAGCGCTGGGCCTGGCTTGTGGTGGCAGCGGCCACCAGCAGGGAAATGAGCAGGAACCTAGCGGTTTTTCGGAGCATCGCCCTGCAATGTACGGGTGCCATGGATCATCGGGTCAGTTCATAGAAACTGGGATCGTTCCCCGCTGCATCGCTCACCACCAAGGTTGTCCGCACGCTTTCGCTGTAATTCTCCATCAGCCCCTTGAGCGGACCGTAATTGTAGAACGAATAGATATCGTCGGCCTTGCCGTCCACCGGTATCCAATAGGCCTTGCCTCCCTGACTACGGCCATGGCCTTCATACCAGACCAGCAAGGTGTTCACCTGCCCGCTGCGCACCAGGTCGCGCAGCTCGATGTTGAAGAAGCGCTCGAACTCCGTCTTGGTCAGGTTCTTCTTCACGATGGTGCGCTGGGCCTGGTATTTGGAAAAAGCCTTGCGCATCTTGTCCATTCCCAAGCTGTTCAGGGCCGGCATGTTCCGGTAGTTGCTGTTCTCGATGTAGATCACCCACGCGGTGCCCATGGGCGATGCGGGTTTCTCCGGGACCGGCTTCACGGTCGCCACCACCGGCGCAGCGCGGTGTACGGCGTATGTGTTCTCGGTAACGTTCCCGTAACGGTCCTCGGCCCGCACCGTGAACTGGTCCCTGCCCGCGATCTCCAGCTTGATGCTGAAGTCGGTGGTGCTCGTGTCCGGAATAAAGCTGGCGAACCGCCCGTCCACCATCACCGAGCGGATGCCGCTGGGATCGGAGGCGCGGCCCTCCACGAAAAGCTGGTCCTTGCCGGCGGGGATCACCGCCACCCGGTCAGCGGACACGGAGGGAACCGTAACCATGAGCGAGGGAGGATCTCCTTCGGTCCGCTGCACGTGCAGTGTGATGGTGGACCGATTGCCGTAGACATCCTCGGCCATCACGTCGATCTCCTTGTCCCCTGGTGCCAAGGGCACCGTGGCGCGGAATTCCGGTGATTGGTCCTCGGGATCGAAATCGGCGTTCACATTCTGCACTTTGATGGACTTCAACAAGCTCTTGTCGCGCACGTGTCCGGCCACCTTCACCTTGGTCAGGGCGCTGCTTACCTGGACTACATCATCCTTGCGCAAGGGTTCCACCACCGTGATCACCGGCGGGTCCGCCTCACGGTTCATTTCGAACACCAGCATTTGCACCCGTTCCTTGCTCACGGTGATCGCCTTGAGGTCCTCCGCGGTCCATTCCGCCGGATGGTCCTTCATTTGTTTTTCGGCCTGCCCCAGGTCCCTCGCGGCACCGTCCAGGTCCAAGTTGGCCTCGCGGCATTCGGCGCGCAACAGCAGGAAACGCACATTGTCCGGGCTTTGGAGCAACAGCCTGTTCAAGTCGTTGACCGCGTTCTGTTCCTGCCCGAAGCCATGGTAGTAGAGGGCACGCTGATAGAATACCACGCTATCCTCCCTGCCCAGGGCCACGCATTTGCTCACGTCGTCGATCGCCTTGGAGAATTCCTTCTGGAGGGCGTAGGCCTTGCTGCGCACGATGAGCAGCTCGGTGCTGGAGGGGTTCAGTTCCAAGCCCCTGGTACACCTATTAATTGCCTTTTCCAAGGCACGCATCTGCATGGAAACGCCGCGATAGGTTGTGTAAAGTTGCAGTTGCGTCTCACCGGAGGCCACGTATGCGGCCTCGTAGAGCGGGTTCCATTCCAACACCTTGTCCAAATCCGCGTCCGCAGTGGTAAAGTCCCCTGACGCCATGCGGCTTCGTGCGTGCAGATAATAGGTGTCCGTGGTGCCTTTCAGCGCAAGTGCGGCATCCGCTGCTTCAACAGCAGCCCGGACGTCCCCCAGCGCCAAGCACGCCCGAACCTTGGTTTGCATGGCCTCCATGCTCTTGGACGAAATGGCGAGCGCCGCATCCGCGTACCGTCGCGCCTTGGCCGGATCATGGGCGTCCAGGCAGGCCACGGCCGTCATCGTCAGATTGCCCGCATCCCGGGGCGTCAACCGCGCCACATGCTCCATGTCGGCCATGCGCTCCTCCATGCGGCCCATGTCCAAGTACAGCGATGCCCGCCCCAGCAGGGCCTTCACGTAGTTGGAGTCCACCCGGATGGCGAAGCCGTATTGTTCCAAGGCCGCGTCCAATTGGCCCGAGGCGCGCAACTTTTCGGCATCCTTCAGGAAGGTCTTGCCGTCCTGCGCATAGCTCGCTAGGCACAAGATCATGGTGATGATCACCAGCAAGTTCCGTCGGGGTGCAAGCTTCATGCGGAGGGTACTGTTCGTTGGAGGAGCAAATTAGCAAGAACCCATGGAGCGAAGGGATCCAGGCCAGGAGCCCCCATGCTACAGGTCAAAGACCTGTGGTCTTTTCCTTCACTCGGTTCCCATCCTGTCCACTACCTCCTGCGTGGCGCCCGTGCTGCTGAACCCTCCATCGTGATAAAGGTTTTGCATGGTGACGTAACGGGTGAGGTCGCTGAACAGCGAGATCACGTAGCGTGCGCAATCCTCGGTGGGTGCATTGCCCAACGGGCTCATCGTCCGGGCGAAATCGAACAGCTCGGCAAATCCCTTGATGCCGCTGCCCGCAGTGGTCATGCTCGGACTTTGGCTCACCGTGTTCACGCGGATCTTCCGCTCGGTGCCCAAGTGATAGCCCCAGGAGCGAGCGATGCTCTCCAACAACGCTTTGGCGTCCGCCATGTCCCCGTAGCCGGAGAACACGCGCTGGGCTGCGATATAGCTGAGCGCAACGATCGATCCACCATCGGCCAGGGCATCCGCTTTCACGCCTGCCTGGATCATGCGATGAAAGCTGAGCGCACTGATATCGAGGGTCTGCTTGTACCAATCGTAGTTGAGGTTGTCGTAGCTCCTTCCCTTGCGCACGTTGGGGCTCATGCCGATGCTGTGCAGCACGAAATCCACCGGACCACCGAGGTTCTCCTTGGCACCGATGAAGAGGTTCTCCAGGTCTTCGTCCTTGGTGGCATCGGCCCCGATGATGATCGACCCCGTCTCCTCGGCGAGCTTGTCGATCTCGCCCATGCGCATGGCCACGGGGGCGTTCGTCAGCACGATCCTTGCACCTTCGGCATGGGCAAGCGCGGCCACCTTCCACGCGATGCTCTGCTCGTTCAACGCACCGCTGATCACGCCGCGTTTCCCTTTCAATAATCCGTAGGCCATGTGTTTGATGTTTGCGGGCCGAAGATAGAAGGATGACCGGGTTCTTTCGCACCGATCCTCCGCGGGAGACCCTGCCTGTGGACGAGCTGCCCTGGAGCAGGCGCTAGCGTGTCGCGAGTGCCTGCTCCATCGGGGCTACTTGTTCCTCAACAGCTCCTTGGCGTTCTCCATCGCGGCCTTGGTGGTCTTCCTGCCACTGAGCATCCGTGCCAGTGCCTCCACCCGCTCCTTGTCGTCCAGTGGTCGGATGTCGCTCTGAACGTGCTCGGCCTCGTGGTCCTTGGTCACGAGCAAGTGGGTATCGGCCTTGCTGGCGATCTGCGGCAGGTGGCTGATGGCGAGCACTTGGCGCTGTTGCCCCATGCGGGCCAGCAATGCCCCCACGCGATGCGCGGTCTCGCCACTGACTCCGGTATCGATCTCGTCGAAGATCACCGTGGGCAGCTCCTTGCTGGCTGCAGCGAGGCTGATCAATGCGAGCATCACCCGGCCCAGCTCCCCGCCGCTGGCCACCTTGTCCAAGGGTTCGGGTGTGCGATCCCTGTTCGCGGAGAACAGCGCCCGTATGCTGTCGATGCCCGTGGGCCCGGACTCCGTGCGGTCCTGCTTGAACCGGAAGGTGGCATGTGGCATCCCAAGCTCCTTCAACAGGGCCGTCACCTGGTCGGCCAAGGGTTTGATCGCGGCCGTCCGCTTCGCGCTGATGGCACCGGCCTGTTCCAGTATTTCGGCATGAAGAGCCTCCCCGTTCCGTTCCAGTTCCATCACCTGCTCGGCCAAGGAACCAATGCCGGTGATCCGTTCCGCCAGCCCGTCCCGAAGGGCGATCAGCGCGTCGGCCTCTTCCACCCGGTGCTTGTGCTGGAGGCGCGATAGCAGGTCGGAACGCTCGCGCAGGCGGTCCGCCTCCTTGGGGTCGATAGTGATCTGTTCGGCAAGTTGCGCCGCTTCCTGGGCGATGTCCTTCAACTCGATGGAAGCGCTTTGCAGGCGGTCCAATAGACCTTGCACCGCCATGTCCACACGGGCGGCCTTCGCAGCACTTTGCTTGATGGTCGCCAATTGCGCCGCCACCCCACGATCACCTTCGATGCCCTCCTCCATGCCGCGCAGGGCCAGCACCAATTCTTCCGCGTGGTCGGCCCGTGCCAATGCCCGTTCCAGTTCCGGTTGTTCCCCGGCCACCAGCCGCGCCGCATCGAGCTCCTCGAACTGGAATTGCAGATAATCGCGCTCGCTCCGGGCTTGGGCCTCCTGTTCCCGGGCAACCGCCAGATCGTTCTTCACCTGGCGCCACGCCTGGAAGCATTCGGCATAGGCCTTCACAGCGGGACCTTGCACGATGGAATGGTCCAGCAGGCCCAGTTGGAAGGCGGGGGTATTGAGCAGCAGGGTATGGTGCTGGCTGTGGACATGCACCATCCCCTCACCCAGTTCGCGCAGCTGCTCCAAGCGCACGGGCGTATCGTTCACGAAGGCACGGGAGCGACCGCTCGGCTCCAATTGTCTCCGCAGGATCATGGGCATTTCTTGCGGAACGTTGTTCCTGCGGCACCATTCCTCCACGAAGGTGGCACCGATTTCCGTCTCCACTTCCAGCTCGATCACGCAGCGCTTGTCCTGATCGCGGAGCAGGTTGCCTTCCGCCCGATCGCCCATGGCCAAGCCCAATGCACCGATAACGATGCTCTTGCCACTGCCGGTCTCCCCGGTGAGCACGGTAAGGCCGGGACCGAGGTCCAGCTCCAGATGCTCGATCAGGAGGTAGTTGCGAACGGAAAGGCGGCGCAGCATGGCGGCGTGAAGATCGGGGTTTGGAGCGAATGGTGCAGGGTGCGCCCGGAACAATCAAGCGTAGTGGCATGCTAACTTGCCCCCATTGCGGTTTCACCGCAATGATCCCTCGAGAAGGGTCGATCGCGGAACATGTCCAGAACCTGCATGAAGGACGGAGCACATCAGCATGCGGGAACATTATCCAGATCCAAGGGAACCATCGTGATGCACCGTCCGGTGGTCTTGGTGCTGTTTGCCTCCCTCCTGCTCTTGCTGGGCATCACGAACAATATCAATTGGGGCGGCGAGCATTGGCGCAGCGTGCTTCAAGCCGATGCCAAGGGCTATTACGCATACCTGCCGGCGATCCTTGTCCACGGCGACCTTCACTTCGGCTTTATCGAAGCGGCGGAAGCCACAGGAAGCAACCCGAACCTCCACTATGACTATCGCGTCAATACGGCCGGCGGCACCATCAACAAGTACTGGTGCGGGACCGCGCTGTTACAGGCTCCCTTCTTTCTATCGGCACAACTTGCGGAAAAGCTCAGCGGTGAACGGACCGACGGCTATGGAAAGATCCACGTAATGGCCATTTGCCTCGCGGCGATCTTTTACGCCTTGGTCGGCATGTGGGCCACTGCCCGGGTGCTGGGAAGCTTCGGTGTCCGACGGAGCGGGCAGGCCATCGTGCTGGTGGTCCTACTGTTCGGGACCCACTTGTTCTACTACGTGATCGTTGCTCCCGGCATGAGCCATGCGTACAGCTTTGCCTTGGTGGCCTTGTTCCTGCTCGCGGCGCTCCGCTATTGGGAACGACCTCGGACGATATCCTTGCTTGCCATGGGCCTGCTCTGGGGTGTCATCGTGCTGGTGCGTCCGATCAATGGGATCATACTGCTATCACTGCCATTTATTGCAGGTTCCTGGTCCGGTCTGCGATCGGGCCTGCAAGGGCTTATGCACCGCAAGGGCACCACCTTGGTCGCTATCCTTCTCGCGGTGATGATCCCAATGGTCCAGCCCTTCATCCATTTCCTCAGTACCGGTAACTGGTGGGTGGACAGCTATCCGGGTGAACATTTCAATTGGACCGATCCCCATCCGCTGGACATCCTGTTCAGCTATAAAAAAGGACTCTTCGTTTATACACCGGTCCTCCTGCTCGGCTGCGTGGGCCTGGTTCATCTCGCGAAACGTTCCCGTTTCGCGCTGGTGGCTTGGGTTGGGTTCATGTCTGTACTCGTCCTGGTGTTGAGCAGTTGGTGGAATTGGTGGTATGGTGGCAGTTTCAGTGCGCGGCCCTTCGTGGAATACCTCCCCTTCTTCGCCATCCCGATGGGTTTGGCCGTTCAAGAACTCAATGGAGCGGCCAGAAGGAGCTACTTGACCGGCCTGGTCCTGCTGGTCGGCTTGTGCCAGGTCCAAACCTTTCAGGCCCGGTATTACCGGATCCACTATGAGGACATGGACCGCACGCGCTACTGGAACGAATTCCTGCGCATTGACAGATTGCTCTGAGGCAAAATGAGATGGGCCCGGCCCCTAGCCCCCCCCCTTCATCATCTCCAGGTACTGGTTGATGTGCCCGGGGTCGATGATCTGCAGCGTGTTGTACACCTTGGCGCGCTCCTGGGGGTCGGAGCCCTTGAAGAGTTCCACCAGTTCGTTGTACTTGGCGTTGAAGAGCACCTGCAGGTTGTAGCTACTGGGCTTGGCCTGATGCACTGATTTCAAGGTCTCGATGGCTGCGGCACAGGCCTTTCTTCCCTTGACCAGGTCGGTGCCCATTTCATCGAAGCCATTGCGGTGATAGTCGTAGAGGAACTGCCGCAGGGGACGAAACGCGCCCTGCTGCTGGTTGTCGATCAGCCAATAGCGGTTCTTCTGGTCCTCGAAGGCCTTCCAGCCGGATTCGCTGGCGTTCTGCGCGTTGCTCACCACGGTCTGGGCCATGGCGTAGAAATCACTTCCGCCCAGCGGTGAATAGGTATCCCCGTCCACCCCGAGTATGAAGTAGGCATAGAACGCCACCACGGAGGACAGGTTGTTGGTGAATCGCTCGGGTGCAAAGTCGATCTGGGTGTTCTCCAGGAAGGTGAACTGCACGTTGTTGTCAAGGATCTCCACCACGGGGCTGAGGTAATCCGAACCATACACGGGCCGTGAATAGATCACCTGGAGCGTGCCTTGAAAGCGATCGGAAGAACTCTGCTCGTTGATCGTGAGCAGCATGTTGCAGTCGATGCGTTCGGCGGGGCTGAAGTTCAGGGCGGTCCAGCGCCGGGTGTTCATCAGCTGCGTAATGCTGGTCTCCATGCTCTGGAATACGCGCTTGGGCGTGCTCTGGACCTTCGGGGCGATCACCGAGACCTTGCAATTGAACTCCTGCGCCTGGGCGGTTGCGAAGGCGAACACGAACAGCAGGAGGAACTTACTTCGCATGGGTCAAAAGCTTTTCTGCACGGTCCAGGATGGCGATGGCCACATCGGCCTTGGACATCAACGGAAGATCAGTGGCGTTCTTATCCGCGTCGATCAAGGTCACTTTGTTGGTATCGTGGCCGAAGCCCGCACCGGGGTCGTTCAACGAGTTCAATACGATCAGGTCCAAGTTCTTTCTTTCCAGTTTCTCCTTGGCGTTGCGCCGCTCATTCGAGGTCTCCAAGGCAAAGCCGACCAATAGTTGGCCCTTTTTCTTCCCTCCCATCCAAGCGAGGATGTCCTCGGTGGGTTCCAACTCCAGGGCCGATAACCGGTCCTGCTTCTTCATTTTGACATCGGAGACGTGCGCCGGTCGCCAATCCGCCACTGCCGCGCTCAGGATCGCGATGGCCGTTTCCGGAAAACGTTGCTTCGCGGCCTCGGCCATTTCCGCTGCCGAGGTCACATCCGTGCGCCGTATGCGCGGATGGTGCGTGGTCAATTCAACCGGGCCGGTGATCAACTCCACCTGCGCACCGCGGGCAGCCGCTTCTTCCGCGAGGGCGAAGCCCATCTTGCCGGAACTGCGGTTGCCGATGAATCGCACCGGATCGATGGCCTCATGGGTGGGGCCCGCCGTGATCAGCACCTTCACGCCGGCCAGTGCGGACCGGCCCATCACCGCTTCGATCAGCTGATCCGTGATGGCCTCCGGCTCGCTCATGCGGCCTTCTCCGATAAGGCCACTGGCCAATTCACCTTCCTCCGGACCGATGGTGTGTACGCCTCGTTCCTTGAGCAACTCGATATTGGCACGGGTGCTCCTGTTCCGGTACATCTCCAAGTCCATGGCCGGTGCCACGAACACGGGGCATTCCGCACTGAGCCAGCAGGCCAGCAAGAGGTCGTCGCAAATGCCGATGGCCATCTTGGCCAGTGTATTTGCCGTCGCTGGGGCGATCAACATCAGATCGGCCCAACGGGCCAAATGGACATGATCGTTCCAGGAGGCGGTACCAGGGCCGCGGTCCACCATTTCCGTGAGCACGGGCCTCTTGCTCAAGGTGGAAAGCACCAAGGGGGTGACGAAATCATGCGCGGCAGGGGTCATCACCACCTGCACCTCCGCCCCGGCCTTTACCAGGGCGCGCACCAGCATGGGGGTCTTGTAGGCGGCAATGCCACCGGTAATGCCCAGCAGCACTTTGCGTGGAAGGACGCGGTCCGCACCCATCCTTCAACTGTGAATTACTCAGCGGTTTTCACCGCCTCCTCGGGGCGGCGGAAAACGATACGGTCCTCCAGCATCTCCTCGATGGCGATGGCGGAGGGCTTGGGCATGCGCTCGAACTGCTTGCTCATCTCGATCTGCTCGCGGTTCTCGTAGATCTCCTCGATGTTCTCCCCGCTCACGGCGAACTCCTCCAGCTTTTTGGTCAGCTCTTCCTTGATCTCCACGGCGATCTGGTTGGCCCGCTTGCTGATCACAACGATGCTCTCGTAGATATTGCCGGTCTCCTTGTCCAACTGGTCCACATTGCGTGTTACCGTTGACTTGGCGGCGTTGAGGTACTTCGGGTTCATGGTGTAGGTCTGCGTTGCGATCGGTTCTGTTGGGAAGTAAGGTCCCGGAGCAGCGCACGGGCTTCCGGGAGCCGTGTACTGTTGGGAAAAGCGTCCGCGAAGGTATTGAATGAAGCGATAGCGGTCTCGATCCGCTCTTTTTTCTTGCTTTCCACACTGTTCTGGGCCAGGTCGTGGTCGGCTTGCAGGATGCTGAACAGAGCATCCTCGCGGTAGGTGGAATTCGGCCAGGACCGCAGGAAGCCCCGCAGCGCCTCACTTGCCGAGCGGTAATAGCGGGTGCGGAGGTACTGCTGCGCCCCGGCATAGTCCTTCTTCTCCAGCTTCAGCCGCAGTTCATCGATCAAGGCGTTGCAGGAATCCTTCAGCGTGGTCTCCGGATAGCGCACCATGAAAAGCTCCAGCTTGTCGATAGCCGCATGGGTGTCCCGCTGGTCCAACTCGTACTCCGGCGATTCCTTGTAATGGCAAAAAGCGGCCAGAAAGGTGCATTCCTCGGCATGTTCGCTGTTGCGGAAGGTCTTGGCAAAATTCCCCAGGTAGTAGCTCGCCATGATGTAGTCCTTCATGCCGAAATAGCCCATGGCGTAGTAGTAGCTCACCGGCTCGTACAGGGTATCGCCGCGCGTGAGGCTGAGCAATTCCTCCAACAAGGGCATGGCCCGGTCGTAGTCCGGTTCTTCCATGTATTGCACGGCCATGCGGTACTTGTATTGCACGTCGGTGCTTTTCACCGCCTTGCTGAACTCGCTGCAGGAGCCGAGCAACAGGGCGACGACCACGGAAAGAAAGAGGGAAATGCGCATAACGGGCGGCAAATGTAGGCTTCATCCAACGGTGAAGGGACGGGATTTCGTGTATGTTGTAGATGGCCATACAGAAAACAACGCACCTAGCTTCCTTTGGATCCCGTCCAGGATCAGCAGAACAAGTGGCTCCCCGTGAAAATGGCGAGCACCTCGAACCTGCGATCCAAGGGAACGATCCGCATCATCGCTGAACAATGAGCTTTTCCGCGTGCAACATTTGCCTGCTGTCCCGAAATTCCACCAAGTAAGTCCCTGGTGCAACTTGGCGCGTATCCCACACCTGCTGGCCAATGGGGCCGTGCATGGGCAGTGTGGCGACCACCTTACCGGTCACTTCCCGCACAGTGATCGTGCCGTCCTTGCCCTTCAAGTCCATGGTCTCAAAATTAAACCGGACCAGCCCATTGGCCGGGTTGGGCTGAATGCCGAAATGTGTTCTGTTCTCCGCAGGTGGCGCTTCTGTAACGCTCGTGGGCATATCCTGCACGAGCAAGCGGCTCACAAAGCGCTGCAGCGTATCGTTCACCGTGCCGTCACTGAAGCCGGTGTAAGCACCACAAATAAGCAAGTTGCCGTCCGCGTCTTCGGTAACGAAATCGATTGACGCATAGGTGAAGCCCTGATAGACAAAGCTCCCCAGCTCAGTGCCTGCGAAGGGCTCTAAAACTTGGCCCGTGCTATCGACCATGCAGATGCCCCCGCGTGGCAAGCCGTTTACGGTCTGGAAATAACCGGAAACAATGAGACGACCTTCGCTCCAGGGGTATATGTAGGATACTACGGCACCGGTAACTCCGGGAAGCTCTCCTGCCCCGAACGTAGGACTATTGAATGTGGGGTCCAAGGAGCCATCTTGCATAACCCTGGTCAAGCGAAGGGTGTCATCCGGTAGATCGGTGTGCCGCATCCAACCGCCCGCATAGAAACGTCCGTCCGGTAAGGGAATGAGTCCCGGAGTGAGTGCATACGAAAACCCTGTATGGAAGCTGGTGTCCAAGCTCCCGTCCGCCTCGATGCGGAAGAGCTTGTCCACCGGCTGGCCGTCGTATTGGGAGCAGGAGCAGGTGCAGATGAAGCGACCGTCCGGCATCTCGGAGAATTCCCATAAGGGGCCGTTCGCCTGCCGGTGTACCCGCGTGGTATCCAAGTAGCCCGTGTTGGTGATCCACACCAAGTTGTATTGGCCCACAAAGCCCCGGACGGAATCGCTCAACAGGTATTCCCCCGTCAGCAGCACCCGGCCATCGGGGAAGACGTGGTAATCGCCGCCTTGGAGATATGAAAAATACGGGCTATCGAAAATTGGATGGAAAGTTGGATCGAGCAAGCCACTTGATAGCATCCGTCTGGGCATGCCATTACTTACGTAAAAAGCATCGTTCCATGGAACAATGCTTCCTCCACCTGTTGAATAAGGGAATGCAGGAAATGCAACGTCCTGAACTCCGTTTTGGAAAAGCTTT
>JAIOIH010000060.1 GCA_019912395.1 Flavobacteriales bacterium
ACCCCGAGTTGTTCACAGAGCTAACAGTGATCAACAAAGAGAAAAGGACCAAAAGAGAAAAATCACAACACAACCAACAAATCGAGTTGACAGAACACTGAAAAGAGGTCAACGTCTGGCAGGACTTGACAGCCTGACAACTGACAACGAACAACTAACAATTGAAATGCACCAAACCCGCTACCTGCACTCACAAGAAGAACTACAGCGCCGAGCAAAGAACATCCGAGCGGTGCTCTTCGACTGGGACGGTGTGTTCAACGACGGTTGGAAGGATATCGATGGTGGCAGCCCCTTCAGCGAGGTGGGCAGCATGGGCGTGAACATGCTGCGCTTTGCCTTGTGGCTGACGAATGGGGTGAACCCACCGGCCGCCGTGATCACCGGGCAGATCAACCCCCATGCGGAGAACTTCGTGAAGCGCGAACGATTCCACGCCATTTACATGGGATATATCAACAAGCCGGATGCGTTCGGTCAGTTCCTGCGGGACAATGAGCTCAAGCCTGAAGAAGTGGCTTTCGTCTTTGATGATGCGATCGATCTTCCGGTGGCGAAGCAGTGCGGCCTACGCGTATTGATCGGCCGCCCTGCCGGTCAACTCTTCGCGGAGCATGTGATCGCACGAGGTGATGCCGACATCGTAACGGCCAACAGCGGTGGGGAGAACGGCCTCCGGGAAGCCACCGAGGCAGTGATCGGGCTGATCGGGGATTTTGCGGATGTCTTTGACCAGCGCGCTGCTTTCACGGAGCCGTACCAGCGGTACCTACAGGAGCGGAATGCCACGGAACCACGTGTGGAAAAGGGCAAGCGTTGATGGCCAGTGCGCTCACTGTAAGCGGATCCGCTCGGTCTGTTTTCCTTCCTTCACTTCAAACGCAGCCAGCTTGAAGGGTGGGATACCCGTGTTCACAGGTGCATCATTGCTGAAGCCCCAAGGTTCCTTCGGCCAACCGACCCAGCTCTTGTCCAATTCGCCGTTCCCGTTCACATCGTGGAACACGCTAACGGCATAGGTTCCCGGGGAAACCCCAGTGAAGGTGCAGCTCACCGTGCGAGCATCAGCCTCAACACTTTTCATCACACAACCTTTTTCGCTTTTGTAGGTCTCTGCTGAAGGACAAAGTGCCAATTGCAGCTTACCACCAGCATCCGGTTGGTTCAGGATCACCTCCACTTTCAGTTCGGCTTGTGCAAAGCAGGAACCTGATAGAATGAGCATAACAACAAGAGAGAACGCGCGCATGTGCTCAGAATAAACTGGGTGATCGCAGTGCTTGTGCAAGCATCGTGCGGAATTCTCTCCGAGGAACTTCAATGGCACCCAGGGAGACGGTGTGGTCATTCGGGAACTGCGTATCAAAGAGTACGAAGCCCTGCTCCTTCAAATGCTTGAGGAGGTGATAAAACGCCGCCTTGCTGGCGTTCGATATCAAGCTGAACATGCTCTCGCCAAAGAATGCAGCGCCCAGGCTGACACCGTAGAGGCCGCCAACCAATTGGTCGCCCTTCCATGTTTCCACGCTATGGGCGTGGCCCATGTGATGAAGAGCGCTGTACGCCTCGATGATCTGGGAGCTGATCCAGCTTTCCCCATGCACCGTGGCACATTGGCCGATCACGGACTCGAATTCCTGATCGATCGTGCAACTCAAGTCGCTCTTCCGAAGAAAGCGACGGAAGCGGGCGTTGGGCTCCATGACATCCATGGGGAAGACGGCCCGGGGATCCGGGGAATACCACCCGATGTTCCCATCGGGGTCGGCCATGGGGAAGATCCCTTGTGCGTACGTGGCCAATAGAAGTTGCGGGGAGAATGGCGGGGTGCTGTCCGTGCAGATCATCCTCTACCCGGCCTTGATCACGCGTTGGGTAAGCTTTGAACCGCCCACTTGGACCTTGACGATATAGGCACCGGCACGCAAATGCGTCAACAGGTCGTTCTGGATACGCACGCGGGAATAGGTGTGTGGCTCCAGGCCGGTTGTGGTGGACCACAGTTCACGCCCCAGCATGTCATAGATCAGTACGTTCATTCCTGTTTCATCGCCTGCGAACACCTCGATGTCCAGAAAATTCGTGAACGGTACCGGTATCACTTGGAAGGCCGTCGCATTCGTGAGGTTCGTGATGTCCCTTCCGCCGAGCAACAAATGGGCCCGCCAGAAATCCGGGATACCATGGCCGAGATCGCCATCGGGATGATCGTATTGTGACGCACTGCGTCGCACAGCGTCCATGATGTCGTGCGCCGAGCGATCGGGATGTAGCTGCCACAGGCACGCGGCAAGGCCCGCCACAAGAGGGGAGGAGAAGGAGGTGCCATTGATGCCGTACACATTGTACCCACCGGTTCCAATGCCGATGGTGCCCAGGCCCATCGCACTTACGTCCGGTTTCACACGACCGTCCGCGCTGGGTCCGCGGGAGCTGAAGTCAGCCAGCATGCGATCGCTACCCACGGCGCCCACGGCGAGAATATCGAACGCATCGGCAGGCGCACTGATGTAGTGCCAGGGCAATGTCCCGCTATTCCCCGCACTGTTCACCGGGATCATGCCCTTCCGTGCGGCGATATCGGCTGCAAGGGTCATGCGCGATGTGAGGCCGTTCAGGTCCGCGTAGGTGTGGTCCTGGGTGCTGTCGTCGAAGGTGGTATAGCCCAGCGAGGTGTTCAGCACGTCGCACCCGATGCTATCGCACAGTTCCGCTCCGCTTACCCAATTGTCCTCCTCCACAAGGTATTCACTTTCCACATTCTCGGTGCGCACCAGCACATAGTTCGCCAAGGGTGCCGTGCCGGTCAGCTTCCCGTCCACATGACCTGCCATCAGGGAAAGGACGCTGCGGCCATGGTAATGCTCCGCATACACGTTGCCGCCAGGCTCCACCAGGTCCCGTGTGAGGGTGATGCCATTGCGCCCTCGCAGGTCGGAGAGCCCGGGCAGGATGTCCGCATCCTGGAAACCGGAATCGAGCACACCGATGAGCATGCCTTGACCTTTTGCCCCGCCCGCTTCGTGCAACAGGTGCCCGTTCATCATTTCGATCTGCCGGAAGGATGATCCGTAATCCTGTTGGAAGGTTTTCGTCCCGGTCCCGAACTTCTGTGCGAAGCGCGTAGGGCGGGGCTTTCCGTCCATGGTCATGCGCAATTGATGCACGAAGGGAAGCAGGCCAAGACTGTCCAAGGCCAAGGTGTCCGTGCTGCGGATAGTGACGGCGTTGAACCACTTGCTTACGTTCAACAGTTCGATCTGCCCGGCTGCAAGGAGCTGTGCGATGTAGGCTGGATCCACGGGCAGGTCCAGCGAATCGACGGGGATGTTCTGGCGCGCACGGCGATCGAGGGCGCGCTGGGAGAGGTAGTCCTGTGGGGCGGAAAGGCTGTACGGGGTGTGGTCCTTGTCGGTGAACTGCACCCAGTAAATGGCGGGGGCCGTTTGGGCGGGCAGGGAGGCGGGAAGAAGGAGGCTGGCCACCAGCACGCTCAGGTGCATGATGGCGAAGAACAACCTGATCGGCATTTTTCTCCGCGCCTCAGCGTCTCGGCGGCCCATCATCACTGACCGTATCCCGTGATCACTTGCTTGTACCAAGTGCCCCGCACACCTGTGGTCTGCGTGTCGGTGCTGTCCACCTGGCGGTAGACCAGCCCGACATGCTTGGCGTAACGCTCGTAGTAGGTGTTGGTGATCACTGCGTTGTTGGGATAAGTGGTCTTCACCAGCAACGTGCTGTCGAAGCTCATGCCGTTGATGCTCCATGGCACGTCCACTTCCTCGTAGGTGAGCTCATATGCATCCTCCGTGTTCAGGGCGTTGGTGTTCCAATACTGGCCCGTTCGCGGTGGAAAGATCAGTTTGATGCGGCGCTGGTTCTCCTCGGCCCGTTCAACTTGGGTGGTCGTGCGCACCTGCCACCACACGTCCTTGGGCACCCAGTTGCCTGTGGTACTGTCCTCCATGTAGCGGATCAGGCGTTGTGCCGCACGCCCTTCGGGATCCGTGAAATCCTCGGTGATCTTTTCCCGCAGGTGGTACCTCAGGCTGTCCGTTACGCCCGTGATATCGTTCCGCCACACAGTGTCCACGTCGTAATCGATCCACCGGCCCGTATCCGTGGGGAAGTAGGCATGGCCCAGCTCGATGGGCGGGGGAGCATCCTCCTTCTTGCATCCCGGCGAAGCGATCAGCAGCAACAGGAAGAGGGCGATGAACGTGTTCTTCATGGCTGTTTGGGTTCGCGATCGATGAAGCCTCCGCCCACCACATCGTCCCCATCATAAAAGACGGCACTTTGGCCCGGGGCGATGCCCGAGACCTTCGCATGGAAATCAACACGCACATGTGTACCGTCCATGCTGATGGTGGCCGGTGTGCCCTTGTCCTTGTAGCGGATCTTGGTCACGGTCTCCATTTCACCCCGTAGTTCCGGCACTTTCTGGAAGTTCGGCTGGCGTACCCAGGCGGTGTGTTTCTCAAGATCTTCCTTATGGCCCAGTACCACGGTGTTGGTCTCCGGAATGATCTCCGTTACATACATGGGCGTACCCAACGCAATGCCGAGCCCTTTGCGCTGGCCTATGGTGAAGAAGGGATAGCCGTCGTGCTCGCCCAAGGTGGCCCCGTCCGTACCCACGAACTTGCCGTGCGCCAATTTATCGAAGGCCACGGGGTCCTTGCGCTTCAGGAATCCCCGGTAGTCATTGTCCGGGATGAAGCAGATCTCATAGCTGTCGCCCTTGGAGGCCAGTTGTGGGAAGCCGCTCTTCGCGGCCATCTCGCGGATCTCGCTCTTCCTGAAGCCTCCGATGGGGAAGCGGGTACGTGCCAGGTTCTTCTGTGCCAGGCCCCACAGCACGTAGCTCTGGTCCTTGGTATGGTCCGCGCCCTTGCTCACAATGAAGCGCTTCTCGGCTCCCTGGGAAGTGATGACCTCCTCCTCCCGCACCTTGGCATAGTGCCCCGTGGCGATCAGCTCGCAATCCAGCATGTCCGCCCGCTTCAGCAGGGCTTCCCACTTGATGAAGGTGTTGCACAGCACGCACGGGTTGGGCGTGCGACCCGCCATGTACTCACTGGTGAAGTTGCCGATGATGGAAGCCCCGAACTCCTCGCGGATATCAATGATCATATGGTGGAAGCCCCGGCTCACGGCCAGATCACGGGCATCGTTGATGCTGTCCAGATCGCAGCAGCCGGTGATGCGCTTACCAGTGCCATTGGCGGCATAGTCCCAGGTCTTCATCGTGACCCCGATCACCTCATAGCCTTGGTCGTGCAGCATCAAGGCGGTCACGGAGCTGTCCACTCCGCCGCTCATCGCTACCAATACCCTTCCATGCTTGCTCATGGTTTTACGCCGCCTGTTGCCGGTCGTCCGTTGACATAGACCATCGTGGAGATCAGTTTGCCCTTTTCGTCATACTCTTTCACTGGCCCCTCCAAGATATCCTGTTTATAGAAGCCTTCCCTTTTCTTGGTCTGCCCCTTGAGCACGCGTTCCACTTCGCTCTTCTCTCCGCCTTTGGGTCCTAGCTTCACAGGCACCTCGGTCCACACACCATTGTCATACCACTCCGTGAAGGGTCCTTCGCGCTTGCCGTTCCTGTAGGTCTCCTCGCTCTTCACCTGTTCACTCTCCCAGTATTCCTTGAAGGTGCCATTCTCGTATTTTTGCCGTACCATTTTCCCTTGGGCGTAGAGCACCTGCATCTGCACGGAACCGTTCTCATTGTAGTACATCCAGCCGCCATCGCGGTTGCCGTTCACGTAGCGGCCTTCGATCTCCTTGTTCCCGTTGGGGAAGTAGAACGTCTCCGTCCCTTCGGGTTCCCCGTTCACAAAGTTCGCTTTGTACCGGGGCTTACCATCCGGATGGAATTGTTCGGCCAGCCCATGGGACAAGCCATTCTTGAAGTACCTCCTTTCCGCGACCTTTCCATCGGGATAGAAGGTTGTCATTTCCCCTTCCAGTTTCCCCGTCCTCCAGTTCTCGGTACTCCTCAACACACCCTCCTTATCGAAGTAGTTCCAGGTACTATCCTTTTCCTGCCCCACATAGCGTCCCTCAGCCATCAGCGTTCCGTTGGGGTGGAAATGGCGGCCGTGTGAAGCATCGCTGCCGGCATAGTGGTCGATCTTGCTCTCCAGCACGCCCTTGGTGCTGAAGTAGGTGAAACTGCCCACCGGCTTGTCATCCTTGAACTGGCCGGAATAGCGGATCTGGGCACTTTCGGCCCAATTCCTTACCCATGGCCCTTGCTTGCGACCTTGGGCATCCTTGTGGTTCGGCGCATCGGCATGCTGCGCCGCAAGGGCAACGGCGATCAGGGAGAAGAGGGAAAGGACGAACGGTCGGATGATCATGGCTTTGGCCGCTTTTAGCGGCGGCGCGAAGGTAAGAACGGGGTGGGGGCGCTCTTCTTGTGAAGCACCGGGTGCTTCAATTACCACGCCAAGGAACGATCATGCCTTCAAGGCGCGCCGCAGATAGTTCACCTGCCCCAAGTGGTAGTTGAGGTGCCCGTACAGATGCAGCAGGACATGCTCGGTGGTGGTCACTTCAGGAAGGACGTTCACCGGGAAATGCTCCTTCAGTTTCCCGGAGGTCATGCCCGCCAATGCCGCATCCACCGCGGACATGGTGCGGTTCACCTCATCCAGCAGAGCGGCCTTGAGGATGTTGCGGGCCTCGAACTCCCGGTTCCTGTCACGGACATAAGCCCCGCCGCCGAGCAGCGCCCCGATAAAATACCGTAGGTTGCCACAGATGTGCATGCAAAGATTGCCCGCGCTGTTGGTGATGGTACCGGTGGTGCGCCAGAGGTCGGCCTCATTGGTGAAGGCATCGATCTCGTTGCACAGTTGGCGCAGGTCACGGGTGAACAAGGTGCGAAGATGATGGAGTTCCATGGGGCAGTGTTCTACCCGATAAAGGTACGTGGCACGTGCAGGAGGAACTGCTGAACAGACCCCGGAAACCGCTTGTGCTCCGCTTCTCGTCCTCCACGGCCCAAACGAGGGAGGCCCTGCTCAAGGGCTTTCCTGCGATGGGATGAGCTTTCTTGCGAGGAGTAGGCGTGATATCAGGTCTGGAGCTGCCCCGACCCTCTCTTCCCACCGGGTTGCGCTAACCCTTGCCCCCGGAATATGGCCGAGCACGTGTTGGAACGAGGTGGTGCAGAGCCAAGACCCGATCAGCTATCCTTTCCATTCAACCCTTCCGCATTGGGCTGAATAGTAAAGACGAGGTGTGCTTGCCCGCTGGACCCGTCCGTGACGGAGCGGATATTCAGCGCATGGTTTTCGTCCACCGCGGGAAGGATCCTGGCAAGCTGTTGCTGTACGGAAAGCGGGTCGATTGGAATGAGCTTGCCCGGATTTTTCGGATCGGCCTTGGCCGCTTCGATGGAGAAATCCAAGCTGCCTCGGTCTCCTGGTCTGGTGTTCGTATTGCACACCTTCAGCACGATGCCCTGGTCCTATGCGGGCAACACGGCCATCATTTGCTGCTCAAAGCTCATGCCCTCGGGTTTGGCCACGGCTTGGGGGGCGCTGACCTCGGAGCAGCCCACCAACAAGGCCATCAAGGCAACACTCCCGCCAATGAGTTTCATCTTTTCCATGGCATTGGGTTTTTGGTTAACTCAAAAGTATGCCATGCATGGAAACTTCCGCCACCGAAAACGAGGAAAGCCCCTCGAAAGGGGCTTTCCTGCGGTCCGGACGGGACTCGAACAACCTTTATTGGAACCCTCCCAAAACCACACCTAAGCCGTGCTACTATTGAGCAAACCCTTTACTGCAAAAGCAAAGCGAAGGAAAGCCAATATCGGTTGAAGGAAAGAAAAACCGACAACCAAACCGACAACCGACCGACAACCACCCTTTCAGGCGGTATATTTGGGGCATCCAGTATCAACCCATGAACGGCCATGCCCAAATACAACTTCAACCTGCGGAACGCATCCGCTAAGGGAACGACACCCATCAACTTAGTCATCCGCTGGGAGAACAGGCGGCTTGTGTACCCTACCGGGGAAAAGATCGCCCCCGGCTACTGGTGCGACAAGCCCGGACAACGGAACTTCCAGCGGGCGAAGGAAACGAAGTCCTTCCCTGAACACCCGGAGTTCAACGACCGTCTGAACGACCTGTTGTTAAAGGCCAGTGCCGCGTTCAGGAACTTCAAAACAGACCAAGGCCGCGACCCGGAGCCGGAGGAATTGCGGCTGGCCTTGGACAAGGGTATGGGCAAGGCAGAGCAGCAGGAAACCGACCTACTGCGGTTCATTGCCAAGTGGAACAAGGACCGTGAAGGTGCGACCAACAAAACGGATGGAAGGGCATTGCATCCAACTTATCATGGGCGTAACCGGGTAGCGTTGGATCTACTGAAGGTCTATGCTGTGAAGTCCCGCAGGGGTGGGCGCATACCCTTCGCCAAGGTGGACAAGGCGTTCGTGGATGGCTTTGCCAAGTACCTTACCACCACAAAGAAGCTGGCCACCAACACGGTGGGGAAGTACATGCGGGCACTGCGGGAGTTCATTGGTGCCGCCGTGGATGCGGGGCATGTGGTGCCGCCCTCCGTGGTAAGGCGTGGCGGCATTGGCATACCGGAGGATAAAAACATCACTAAGATCGCCCTTTCCCCGCATGAATTGGCGGCGATGCTGGCCCTTGACTTGTCGGGGCAACCACGCTTGGATCGCACCCGTGACCTGTTCATCGTTGGGGCATGGACCGGCTTACGGTTCGGGGATCTTGTGCGCATCCAGCCGGAACACATCGACGGCGATTACATCCGCATCCACACGGGTAAGACGGGGGAAGAGGTGACGATCCCGCTCCATTCGCATGTGCGGCATGTGCTGGCCAAGTATGGCGGGAAGATGCCCCCGGTGAAGTCCAACCAAGGGCAGAACAAGGACATCAAGAAGGTTGCCGCCATGGTGCCGCAACTGCAAAAGCGTATCATGGTGGTGCGTACCGTTGGGGGCATTCGGCAGGAAGAGGCAAAGGCAAAGTGGGAGCTGGTGGCTACGCATACCGCCCGCCGGTCCTTTGCCACGAACTACTACTTGGATGGCCAACCCATCCGGACCATCCGGGCCATTACCGGGCACCGCACGGACGCGGTATTCCTGCGGTACGTGGTGCTGGACGGCAAGGAACATGCGGACCTGTTGGCCAAGTCCCCGTTGAACGCCATGCCGGTAATGAAGGCCGTTTGAACATGGCAAAGAACAGCAAACGAGTGGTGGGGAAGAGCGTGCGCACATCGGTTAAGGTGCCTGAGCCAATCGACCCCGGAACGGAGCATTTCAGTCACCTAAAGGGGCCGCATGTAGCGTTGCTGGTTGAGTACACTTTAAGGAACTTTCGACACTGGATAGGGCCTATACCAAACGACACGAAAAGATCCGTGAACGAAAAGTTCCTTGAACTTGAACGTGAAGGAATTGCATGCCAATACGATACCCTTCACGAACTGCTGAAAGAGCACTATACCCGGATGAGTTCGCTCTTTCACGGGGACGTTCGCATTGGCAAGGCTCAGTGGGGGCACATGAGCGCGGAACGTAGAGATCTAACGCATTCGTGGGCGAAAGGCAATGGATGGAATTTGAACATCCAAGGCCCTCCATACGGAGTGACCTACGATATCGCGCAACACCAACTGAACCATTCGATAATGGCCCCTCACGAAGTCACGGTAAAAGAGGCGGATTGGCACAATGAACGCGAACGCGAAAGGGCCAGTCCCGCATGGCCACCATTTTTCATAAATGCCGGGGATATTGAGTTCCGGACCGATGCGGAAAATATGGTTAAGTCCTCGGCAGAGGCGGTCGGGATGCAATGGGTTAAACTGTATTGTGCAGAGGTTCGGGAACTATTGGGAAATGATCCCGACGTGGAGCAGGTGACGGCCTTCGATGGACTTCGGAACCGTGTGCGGACGTTTGAAATCGGTACGCTCGAAGGTGCCCCGCTAATGGAACGTTTGAAAGGTGAGGCGAAAGGACACGCGGCAATGGATGCGTTCGGTCGCATTCGGGACCACCTCAACAGTGAGTTGGACCAAATTGCTGCACTGCATTCACCTATGGGAATGACTGACCACAATGCTACGGACGGCACCCCGGCACCGCCCATCATTTGGAAAGGCAGTGTTCAGGTACTTGCATGGCTATTGAGGGAACTTGCCGAAAAGGGATGGATCGCCGCGCCGGAACACACTTCGACAAATTCACGATACACGGCAGGGAACATCAATGCCAGCAAGTATGCAAAGGCTATGGCCCCCCATTTCGCCAATGTGAATGAAACCACACTTGGACGCGAATTGAAACCTGAAGGATCAACGGTTCCCGCACAGGACGTGGAAGAGTTCAAAATACCAAAGAGGCCCGAATAGCGTGGGTTCCGTGTGTACGTACATGGAAGGTCTTTCCCTTGGCCTTCCCTCAACGTGACTTTGCGGCGCTGCTGAACAATTGGCAGCGTCACAATGGATCAACAGATAGTTCTTTCCCCCGTACCGCTCACCGACTTGGTGGGCCAAATTGTCCGCGCCATCCGTGCGGACTTGGACACCGCAACACCGCCGCCGCCTGAAGAGTTGTTGACGCGGGTTGAAACGGCCAAACAGCTACACGTTACCCTACCCACCCTGCGGGACTACACGCGGCGCGGCTATGTGAAGGGCTACCGTATGGGCAACCGCGTCCTGTACAAACGCAACGAGGTGCTGGACGCATTGCAACAGATGCGCACCGCCAAACACGCACGGGGATGAAGCAGAAAACGGCAATGGGGGCCAAAGACCCCCACCACCTATCCAGTATCGCGCCCACGGTTGCCCATGTGACCGACGGCACGAAGATACGGACCGACTTCCGCACTCTGAACGAGCACCACATACCTCGAATAAGTGAGGCACACAAGCTCTTTGGAGAGTACCTCCGGGAAACGCTAAAAGATGCCGTCTCCGAAGAGCTGCGAAAAGAAATGGTTGAGTGGTTTACCGGCCATGTGGTCATGGCGATCCAAGCTGAGCGTGAAGAGTGCGGTAATTATATCACAGCGAACCGATGAGCACAGCACTGGCCACGGTCAACACCGACATGGTAGCCCAAATTGAGGCAGAGGCTCAACACCTCACCGCACAGCCCGTGGAAGATGATCGACCCAAAGCCCAGGGCTTCCCCATCTATGCTTTGCCGGTCGGCCTGCAACAGGTCGCCGAGAACTTGCGCGATACCATTGGCTTCCCTATCGACTACACCGCCTCGGCGATGCTCTTCGCCGCGTCCGTAGCGGTCGGGACATCGTTGGGCGTATCGCCAAAGAGGGGTTGGGTTGAGCCTGCTACGCTGTGGCTGGCACTTGTCGGAAGGCCGGGCGCGAATAAGACGCACCCCCTCACCATGATGCTGAAACCACTACATGCACGGGATCGTGAGAGCGTCCGTGCTTATGCAAGTGAGTTGAGAGAGTATGAGGCTGAGCTGAAACAGTCGAAAAAGGAAAAGGACCGCGAAGCCCCCACGCCTCCTACATGTGCCCAACACCTTGTGGTTGATACCACCCCCGAAGCCTTGGCCGAAGTGCTGGGAAAGAACCCGCGCGGGATCGGACTACACCGCGACGAACTTTCAGGATGGGTAGCCGACTTCGGACGATATAGCCAAGGTGGCGAAGCGCAAGGCTATATGTCCATGTGGAGTGCTCAACCATTGCGGGTGAACAGGGTAAAGACCTCCAAGCCCTTGTATGTCCATCGTCCTTTCGTATCCGTATGCGGCACCATCCAGCCGGGCGTATTGGGCGGACTTGTCACCGATGGGCGCGGGGTCAATGGCTTCATTGATAGGATGCTCTTCGCCTTTCCTGAAGAGCAGGCAATGGCGGCATGGAGCGAAGAGGAACCCGCTGACTGGATCGCGGCCTACTGGGATCAATTCATCACCAAGTTGGTATCCATCCCCCCACCCGACGAAGGCACGGACCCGATCGTACTGAAGTTCACCACGGAAGCAAAACAGCTTTGGGCGAAGCACCACGCCAAGATGAAAGCAGAGATCGACGGCCTGAACAGGGACGGGGACGAAGCACGGGCCGGGCACCGTACCAAGATGCTGAGCTACACGCTCCGCTTCGCGCTGTTGGATGCTGCGATGCAATGGGCTTCAGGCGATGGTCACGATGTGCCTGTCGAGGTCGATATTGCTTCGCTTGGTGCCGCGATCACACTTGCCGAATACTATACCACCACCTCGGACAAGGTACTGTTCACCCTCCATGATAGTACCCCGGTGGATGCCCTTCGAGGTCGCAAGCTGGACCTGTTCCAAGCATTGCCCACCACGTTCACCACGGCCAAGGCGATATTGATAGGAGAACGGATTGGAATTACCCGAAGGTCCGTGGAGCGGTACCTCGGCGATGGCAAGATCTATCAACGTCATCGTGACGGTGGCGAATACACCAAGCGACATGAAGGTTGAGCGATACCCGGTTGGCGGGTGGCGGGTGGCGGAGGAACAGCCGAAACCCTTGCTATCATTGGGCTGTGGTGCCCTTCGACCATGGCGGAACCCCATGGCGGCCCGCCACTTAACCACCATCACCGTCCGCCACCCCGCCAACCCGTCCGCCATACCCCTAAACGCCGGAAACCGTTGGGGCCGTAAGCGTTCAGAGCTTCATCCGCCACCCGCCACATCCGCCACGGGTTCTAACACCACAACAAGATGAACGCCCCCCATCGCTTCATCTTGGAACCTTACAAGGGAGGATCCACAAGGCACACCTGCCCCGGATGTGGCAAGCCCCATGAGTTCACCCAGTACGTAGACACGGAGACCGGGGAACTGCTTCCAGAGCATGTAGGCAAGTGCAACCGGGCCGATGCCTGCGGATACCATTACCCACCTCGTGACTACTTCCGCGACAACGGTACACGCCCCAGTGGATCCGATGGAACACAAAGCAAGTCTGAGCCACCACCGCGTCCTCCGTACTTGCACGATCGTGCCGAGGTCCGGGCACTACGTGCGCATCCTGAGCGGAACACCCTGAGCACATACTGGCGCGAACGTATCGGCGCGGACCGCTGGGACGAAGTAGCCAAAGCCTATGCGCTGGGGACATGGCAGGATGGACGGCTGGCAGGTGGTGTGGTCTATTGGCAGGTGGATACTCACGGCCATGTGAAAGCCGGGAAGATCATGCAATATGATCCGACCACGGGCAAGCGAAGCAAGGAAGAGCGGACTACTTCATGGGTCCACTTCATGCGCACCCGGCAAAGTGCCGGTGAACTAAACGTTGAGCAGTGCCTCTTCGGTGAACATCTACTGAAGGGCTGGCCGATGGATCAACCCGTTGCTGTGGTGGAGAGTGAGAAAACGGCCATGATCGCCGCCGCGCTTTGCCCCAAATACTGTTGGGTGGCGACCGGCTCGAAGGATGGCTTCAAACTGGCCTACCTCGAAGCCCTCACCGGAAGGAAGGTGCTGGCCTTCCCCGATCTAAGCCGGGACGGGGTGGCCTTCATGCAATGGAAGGAACGGGCTATTGAGCTGGGGCACCTCTTCGCGTCGATCCACGTTTCCGACATCTTGGAACGCAAGGCCACCGAAGCCGACCGGATTGCCGGGCTGGACATTGGCGACCACCTGCTAAGATTCAACGATCCCACCGTGAAGTCATCCACCACGACGATAACCACATTGAGCGCACCACCACCGCCGATACTATCCCGCGCCGAGGTCGCGGTGAAGCGTATGGCTGGGCGCAACCCCGCGATCAACACGCTTGTGAACCTGCTGGACCTTGACCTGAGCCGGGCACGAGTGCGCACCCTGTAATTGAGAACACCATGAAAACGAAAACTGAAACAATGAGCAAAAGGAAGATCGGAGCGGCTGAGGCTGCTATCCACACGGACAACGAACACTGGAACCGCTACGCACTGGAATTTCTATGCACGGCAAAAGAAAGCGGTGAGTTCCCCGACGTGGATAAGGCAATGGGCATTTATTGCGACGTGCTTGACGCGATCCAAGCCCACCACGATGAACCGCTGAAAGGCGACCGTGAGGCCGTGGCGTTGGTAGCCAAGGCAGGCATGAATGAAGAGCAAAGCGTGGCGATCAACCTTGCCGCTTACACCTACCTGAGAGGAAGCGAGTTCGACGTTGACCTATCGGTGGGGATCGCACTACTGAAGGGCCGC
>JAIOIH010000061.1 GCA_019912395.1 Flavobacteriales bacterium
GCTCACGCCCACGGTGGTGGTTTCCCCCGCGCAGATGGTGCGGTCCGGCCCGAGGTCCACCGTTTGGAGGTTGAAGTTGGCGAGCGCGGCGGCATCGCTGGCGGAACATCCGTTCACGGTGACCTGCACGGAATAGTTCCCCGGTTGGTCCGTGGTGAGGGTGGCTCCGGAGGAACCGTCGCTCCAGAGGTAGGTGGCCCCTGCGGTGGTGGCATCAAAGGTGGCCGAGGCACCGGGGCAGACGGTGAGGTTCGGTCCGAGGTCTATTACGGGTAACGGTTTTTCGGTCACCAGGATCGCATCTTGTGCCGAACATCCGTTCAGGTCCACGGTCACTTGGTAATTTCCTGCGGAGAGAACGGAAAGGGAGGGGTCCGTGCTGCCATCCTGCCAGAGGTAGGTCGCTCCGGGAAAGGTGGCATCCAATAGAAGCGATGCATCGGCACAGATCGCCGTGTCATTACCAAGGAATACCGCTGGCATCGGCTTATACCCAACTACTAAGGAATCCCTGGCCGTACAGTTGTTCCGGGTCACTTCCACCCAATACGTTCCCGGTGCGTTCACCGTGAAGGAGGATGCGCTGGAACCGTCCTGCCAGAGATAACCATAGCCCGGACTGAAGGCGGATAGGGTGAGCGTGCTGCCGTCGCAGAGCAAGGTATCCGCTCCAAGGTTCACGAATGGTAAAGGATCATAGGCTATGGATACTTGGTCCGTGCTGGAGCAGTTCTGTGCGGTAACCGTTACGGTGTAATCCCCGGCAGTGCTTACCGGCAAGATCGGGTCCGTGCTGCCGTCCTGCCAGAGATAGGTCCCCCCGGGAACCGTGGCGTTCAAGTCCAAGGTCTCACCAGCACATAAGGTCTGATCCGCTCCCAGGTCCACAATGGGCAGGGGTGTCACCGTAACGTGTACTTCATCCCGCAAGACAACCGTTCCGGAGATGCTGATGTCATCGATGCCGAAATCATCCCCGACACCGTTGGCCGAGGTCATGGATATGCACGCTGTTACATTGGTTTGACCCGGTCCCGCTGTCCAACTGGTGTTGAACTGCTGCCACCCTGCCCCATAGGCAGGAAAGGTCATGTCGGGCCATTGGGCCAGCACACCGTCCATCGTCCAAACCGCCCTGGCGGGGAGGTCATTGGATAGTGTGCGGGCCCAAAAGCTCAGTGTGTAGGTCTGCCCCGGACAACACGAGATGGTCTGGCACCATACATCATGTTGATTATTGATCCAGCTCCCATAGCCTCCATTGGCGATCAGGAAATTACCAGTGCCCGTTCCTTGGAACTGAGGATGGTACCAGCTGGCGTTGGAGCCTATGGTATAATAGCCTTCATTCTGGACCGATGTCGGGGAATAGTAATACTGCGAGGAGAATCCCGTGTTCCCGGCGGAGAAGTTTCCGTTGGTCACCAGGTTCCCGCTGGGGTAGCTCACCTCGCACCAATGGTCTCCGGCCGTGCTCACCGTGATGTCCTGCGTGGCGGCCCCGTTGCTCCAGAGGTAGCTGCCATATCCCGGCGGCCCCTGCAGGGTCACGGACCCACCCTCGCATATGGTCCGGTCCGGTCCGATATCGATCGAGCACACCGGCTGGCCCAACACAGAAAGGCCGAGCAGCCAGCCGAGCACAACAAGTGACCGGGCCGTATGGAATATGCGGCGGGTGTTCAAAATAGTTCGTTGGTCTGTCAAATTTCGGGCCTGATCCGCATTTCAACGCATTCAGCTCTGCTTGTTCGTCCACGTTGCCGTCAACACACGGTTGATCCCTTGGTAAAGATGCTCATCCACCCGGTCGAACCAGAGACGCAAAAGATCGCTCACACGTTGGCTCCGTGCGCTGCTGGCATCATCATGCACCACCGTATTGAAACAGACCAGGCCGCCCGGCGCGGTGCATTTCCGAAGACCGATGATGAACGGAGCCTCATCCACGCCCGGTGCTAGGTCCAGCTCATGGCAAAGGTCCACCAATATCAGGTCGTGTGCATCGTTGTGCTGCTCCATGAACTCCATGGCATCGGTGATGCGAATGTCCAGGTCGGGAAGACGCTCCACCTTGAACCAGGTACGCGCCAAACGAACCATTTCCGGATCGCCGTCCACACCGATGATCGGTGCTTTTACCCCCATTTCCTTGCGGAGAATGCTGGCCGAACTTCCTGCGCCGAAACCGAGGATCAGGATGCTGGTCAGGTCCCTCCGGGCCACTTTCCGGTCTTCCAGGCATTGTTGCCATATCGCATGCAGGTTGCCATAGCTCTGGTTGGCATGGCCGCTGTTCAGCACCAAATGCCCGCTCTCCCATACCAATCGCAGAGGGCCGTATTTGCCGGGGCCTTCCCACGCCGTGATCGGCCAAGCGTAGCTCAGGAGGCTCTTCACCCAGGACATGCGGCAAAGATGGGCCATTGCACAGACCTATCTTCGCGGTCCTTTTCCCTGTTTTGAAACGAATTTCCGCCATTACCCGCTACAAGCTGCGCAAGCTGCTGAAGTATGCCTTGGTAACAGCGACCGTGGGTGCCGTATTGACGTTGTTCGGAGGCACCATGAACGGCCCTATCCTTCTGGGATGGATCTTTCTGGGCACCTGGACCGGTATCCTGGAGGAATTTCTCTTCGGTAGACGGTTCAGGTCCCTCGCCGTCCCTCTCCAGTTCATTGGAAAGGCCCTGGCGGTCAATCTCTTCACCATTGCGTTGATCGGCATTGCCTTGCTCGCCAGCAGGGGCCATTCCTTCCCGTTCGTGCGTGGCGTTTGGCAACCATTCGGCGAGGTGGTGGATGCCATCGGGACCTATCGCTTTGCCCTGCAGGTGGTGGTGATCACCTCCGTGGCGATCCTCGTGGTTCAAGTGGAGGAGTTCATGGGTCGGCGGTTCTTCATGGGTTTTCTCCTCGGATGGTACGACAAGCCGCGCGAAGCGGAACGCGTGGTCCTGAGCATCGACCTGGTAGGAAGCTCGGCGCTGAATGAACGACTGGGAGACATGCTGTATTTCCGTTTTCTCAATACAACGCACTCGCTGATGACGGACGCGGTGCTCCGCCATGATGCCGAGATCCATAAATACGTGGGTGATGAAGTGATCTTCACCTGGAACATGCGCACGGGCATACATCACCACAACTGTCTGCAGCTGTTCTTCGACATCAGGGAGCGCTTGGAGATGCATCGGCAGGAAATGATGCGCGAGTTCGGCGTGGCCCCCGAGTTCAGGGGAGGGTTGCATGGCGGCCGGGTGATCACCGCGCAGGTGGGCCACATCAAGCGGGCCATCGACCTCAGTGGAGATGTGATGAATACCGTGAGCCGGGTGCAATCCATGGGCAAGAACATGAAAGCGGACCTCATGATCACGCAGGACCTGCTGGACCGCATGCCGGATGCCGATGCGTATTTTGACCTTGGCGAACCCGTGCACTTGCGCGTAAAAGGAGGCAAACGGCAAATGACCATACGCAGTGTGGAGCGGAAAAAGTCGCGGACCGAAGTGGTTAAGGAAGGATGAGGATACCCTTGATCTTGTTCTGTTTTTCCTTCCATGGGATGAACCCGGGGCAGGCCCAAACCCCCGTGCCGCTGCTCACCGCATACGGACATCTGGTGGTCTTTGAGCATGGAGCGTTCCGTGAACTGGAGGCACGCACGCCGCAGGCTGTTTACCATGGGGGCGATAAGCTGGCCTACATCGCCGATGCAGGGGACCTCAAGCTCTATTCCAATGGGAAGGTGACCGTGTTGGAGCGCGGTGAACCGGTGGAAGTGTCCACCTCAAGGCACATGCTCGCATGGAAGTCCGGACCGGCATTGCGCATTCCAACTTCGGAAGGGGCCACCACCTTGAGCCGGAGCGTTGGGCGCTTTACCGTGAGCGACAGCATCATCGCGTTTCATGACGTGATGCAGCAAGAACTGCTGGTCCGGTGGAACGGAAGAACGATCCCTGTCGCGGATGTGCTGATGACCAGCGAGGACGTGGTCTGGAAGAGCGGGTCGAACACGTTGCTCCTGTACGATCAAGGCCACCGTCGTGTATTGCTGTTCTACCGTGGCCATGTCAGTGTGTTGTGCAATGGCACCGATCCCTCGCGCTCGGTGCCCGGAGGGGATCTGGTGGCCTTCATGGGTGAATATGATGATACGTTCCGTGTGTTCGAGAGGGGGAACGAATACGATCTTGAGGCCTTTGCGCCCGCAAGCTTTCAGGTGGGGGAAGGGCTGGTGGCCTTCGTGAACGCGACCGGCTCGTTCCGCTGCTTCCAGGCCGGTCGTGTGTGGGACATCATGGACTTCGCTCCGGAGGAATACTGGGTAAGGGACAGCGTGGTCGTATTTCGTGACCAGGGCATGTTCAAGGTGTTCAGCGGTGGAGCGGTGGAGATCATGGAGCGCTATGTGCCCGCCCGGTGGGCTGCGGTCGGCGGCATGGTGGCATGGCTGGATGATCGGGGAATGCTAAAGCTATTTCAAGCAGGCAGGCGCATCACTGTGAGCAAGGAAGCCGGCATCACCCAGTTCGATATCTTCCCCGGGGCGGTGACCTATCGCAGCAACAGTGGCGACACCAAGGTTTGGTGGAACGGCAAGCTGTACACGCACTATTGAGTTTCCTTCACCAGCGCCAACGTGAAGAGTTCCACGGCGTTGCGCTTGCCCTTCAAGGGGATCGTGCCGATGGGCTTGATCACGTATGCCGATGAGCTTAACGATAGTACGTCCAGCAACTCCTTGCTCAATAAGTTGTCCACGCCCCGTTCGTTGCAGCTTGCCTGGATATGGGCCGCCGTGTTCACCACGTCACCACTGAAGATCGTCTGGCGCTTCACCATGCCCACCTCTCCACTGGTGACGCGGCCGTAGTGGAATCCGGCCTTGAAAACCGGTTCAATGCCATAGTTGTTCCGATAATGTTCCGCACGGTCGCGGAGCTTGCTCCGGATGGCAAAGAAGCATTTGATGCAGCGGTTGTTGCGGATCCCGCGATCCAGCCGCCAACTCACGCTGATCTCGTCGCCCACGTATTGGTAGATCTCGCCTTCCGAATAGATCACCGGATCGGTGATGTCCGCGTAGAGCTCGTTGAGCAGCTTGAAGTATCGCGTATCGCCGATGGACTCGGCCACCGATGTGCTGGACCGCATATCGAGGAACATGAAGATGCGCAATTCCTGCCGAGGCTTGCGGTACCGCTCCAGCAGATCGCTCACGGAGCCGCTGCCATATTGATCGCTCAAGCGGAGCATCACCATGGTGCCGATCATGAGCAGGGCCCAATGAAGGAATTGCCCGGCCACCTGCCAACCGTCCTTCCAGAGTGCCGGGCCGGTGTAGAGTCCTACGGGCAACAAGAGGTCCACCACCAAGGTCACGATGAGAAGAAGGGCCGTCACGATTGAGGCGCCATGGGTGAAGGGCAGCTTCCGAAGCCGGTCGTGCAGGAGAAACATGTAGGCCCCTCCGATCAGAAGCCCGCCGGCCAGGGCGCGGATGAGATGCGCCAACAAGATGGCCGATCGGTCAGGCAGGAAGCCTGCGGTGGACACCACATTGCTTTCGAACAAGGCGGTGAAGACGGCCAACAGCATCCAAGCGCCGGTAATGCGCAAGGTGCGCCTGGAGCGGCGCCGGAACTTGGAAAGTGTGATCGGCATCAGCTGCGTGCAACGGCGCTAAAGTATCCAGCCATCGGTCCTTGCACCTTGCCTCTTGCCATGAGCGGACCACCAGGGGTATTTTTGCACCATGCGTTCACGTTTGACGGCCATCATGGCTTTGGCCCTCTCGTTCGTCCTGGTCCTCACCTCCGCAGTGAGCGCGCAACGCTTTCAGGTGAAACTTTCGGGGCAGGTCACGGAACTCTATTCCGGCGATCCCGTGCGAAGTGCCTTGGTGCGGGTGCTGAAGGCTGGCCAGGATGATCAGCAACAGATCACTCGCGGGGATGGCCGGTACGAGTTCGAATTGGAACGGGGCTGGAAATACGAGGTCTGGTTCAGCAAGAAGAACATGGTGACCAAGCACGTGATCATTGATACGCGAGAGATCCCGCCCTATCCAGATGTTCCCTTCTATGAGATGGATCTCCAAATGACCTTGTTCCCGTGGATTGCGGATGTGGACCTTGGCGCGTTCCAGGAGGCCCTGGGCGTGGCCGCCTTCAAGGCCAGTGTGAGGAACATGAGCTGGGACATGCCCTACACCGAAGAGATGCGCCCCGTCTTCTCCAAAGTGATGGACGAGTACGAGAAGACCTTCCGGGGCTACTACAAACGCCGTGATCGCCGGGAGCGGGATGTCCTTCCCTGATCGGGCGTGCCGTTATCCACGATCGTAGGCGGCCAGCAGCTTCACCGCTTCCACGGCCTCCCGCACGTCATGCACGCGCAGGATGGCCGCTCCGTTCAACAGGGCCAGCGTGTTCAGCACGGTTGTTCCGTTCAGGGCGCTTTCCGGGTCGGTTCCCAGCACTTCGTTGATCATGCGCTTTCGTGAGAGGCCTGCCACGATGGGCGCACCGAGCTGTCGTATCGCGCCCGATCCCCTTAAGAGGGCAAAGTTGTGGGCGCTGTCCTTTCCAAAGCCGAAGCCCGGATCCACGAGCACGTCCGCGATGCCCGCTCTTCGGGCCGCAAGTACCCGTTCACTGAGGAACTTGACCACCTCCGCCACCACGTCCCGATAAGTGGGGGCACGCTGCATCGTGCGCGGCGTTCCTTGCATGTGCATCACGATGTAGGGCACGCGCAGGCGGGCCACGGTGGGCAGCATGGCACTGTCCATAAGCCCCGCGCCAATATCGTTCACCAGTGAGGCACCGGCTTCCACGGCTTCCGCTGCCAGGGCGGCACGCCACGTATCAATGCTGATCAGGGCCCCGGGGAACCGTTCGCGCAAGCCGGTGATCACAGGGATCACACGCTTGCGTTCCTCCTCCAGCGGAAGCTCCGAGGATCCCGGCCTGCTGCTGGCCCCGCCCACATCAAGCATGCCGGCCCCTTCCGCCAACATCCGGTCGGCGGTCCACAGCGCTTGGTCCAGGGTTTCCAGCCTGCTGCTCCTGACGAATGAGTCGGGGGTGATGTTGAGGATGCCCATCACCATCGGGGTGCGCGCACGTTCGAGCCGTCCGTGCATGCACCACACGATATCTTCGCCGCCGATCTTCACGCTCCAAAGTTGGGGCAGCTCCGCTGCACATGGACAAGACCCTCGAACAATACGATCAAGTTACCGATACCTGCATGGAGCTCTTCATGAAGAAGGCCCATGACTATGGCACGGCTTGGCGGGTCCTGCGCGTCCCATCGCTTACCGACCAGATCCTCATCAAGGCCCAGCGTATCCGAACGCTTCAACAGCTAGGGGAAAGCAAGGTGGAGGAGGGCATTCGCCCGGAGCTGATCGGCATTGTGAACTATGCGGCCATGGCGTTGGTGCAGGTGGACAAGGGCGTGGTGGAGGCCCCGGACCTCAAGCCCAAGGAGGCCACCGAACTTGTTCGGGCCCGGATACGGAGCGCTCGGGACCTCATGCAGCGCAAGAACCACGACTATGGGGAGGCTTGGCGCAGCATGCGTGTGAGCTCCCTGGTGGACCTCATCCTGATGAAGCTGCTACGGATCAAGCAGATCGAGGACAATCAAGGTGCCACCCTCGTAAGCGAGGGGATCGATGCCAACTTCCTGGACATAGTGAACTATGCCGTGTTCGCGCTCATTCTGATGAACGAGCAGGAGGACTCAGCGATCGGCCGGAGCTGAGAACGAGTTCAACATGGCTTCCGCCAGGAACAGGGACTCCTCATAAGCCTCTTCCGGAGCTACGTAAGTAAGGATGTAGGAGCGGTCTCCCTTTTCCACCACTCGCTCCAGCAGGTGGAACCGGATACCCATCAAGGTGTAACGGCATTCCGATCGGGATGCATCCGCATCGGGTTCATCCGAGGGGATGAACTCCACCTCGTCGGCCTTCTTCTTCTTCAGCCGCTTCTGCAGCGGGGTCGCTTTCCCTTCCACGCCTTGAACGATCACAGCAACCACTGGAGTGGAGGATTCCTTTCCGGGTACCACATTCCGGAATGCCACCAGGGTATCATCCAAGGCGGCCCTGTCCACCGTCCACTTGCCGGGGTGGTTCATGGTAAAGCCATTCTCCTTCCACGTCTTCCATGCCGGTATTGTATCGGTGACCACCCGAGTGACCACCCGCACCTCCTGCGCTTGTACGGTCAAGGAGGTCATGAGAGCGGCGAGGAGCAAAAGGCGGGAGCATAGGGTCATTGGAAGATGGAATAGATGGTGCCAATATCGGCATTGTGAAGTTATCACCTGCCGAAAGCTTCCGGGTAATGAACAAGGGGCTGTTGGCACATTGGTGGAATTTGCCCGCATTGTGCTTGGATCCCAGTATTCACGGGGATATTTTCGCCGCCCTACCTGCAATTCCCCGGAAACGTCATGCGGATCTCCCTCCTCATCCTGGTTCTCGCCCTTCTCGGGGTCAGCCAGTCGGCCTCTGCCTTTCGCCTGCGGCTGAACGGTCTGGTAACGGAGCATGGCTCGCAGCAGCCCATGGCATCGGCACGGGTTCGCATCTATAAGGACGGAAGTCTTCAGCGGGTCCAGCGGACCAATATGACGGGCAAGTACACCCATTTGCTGGAAAACGGGGGAAGCTATGTGATCCGGGTTGATGCTCCGGGTTATCAGGGCAAGTGCATCACCATCGATACGCACGGCATGGAATGGGAGGGCGACCGCAGGGTGAGCGAGCTGGAAGTGGAGATGCGTCTTCCCGCCAGAAGAGCCGAGATTGACCTGTCGTATTTCGACCTGCCCATGGGCATGGCCTTTTTTGAACCAGCGACCGGTCTGACGCGCTGGAGCATGACCTATGAGCGGACCGTCATGTTGAAGGCGCGGGAGCTGATGGCGAACTATGATCGGCGCTACGCCGAACACATGCAGCCCACCGTGGAGGAGCGGGTTCAACTCGGGGAATACCTGGTCCTTCACCGTCGGTGAGACGGATTGCGCCGGAATCCATGCCTGCCACACAGGGATTTTGGCAACCTTTCCCAAACGGTTCGGGGATGGAGGACGGAGAACGTTAAATTCGCCGGACCCTGACAGAGCCGAGGTTCATTCGGTTCGTACCAACACCGGGCAACCCATCATGCGCATCCTCCTTTTGATCTGCCGCATCCTGGTCGGCACCACCTTTATTATCAGCGGCCTTATCAAGGCCAACGACCCCTTGGGCTTCAGTTATAAATTGGAGGAGTACTTCGCGGCCAGCGCGTTGGGCCTGCCGTGGCTCATCCCGTTCTCACTCGCTTTGGCCGTACTTGCCTGCCTGGCGGAAGTGGTGCTCGGTTTCGCCGTGATCGTGGGTGGTAGAATGAAGTTGGCCACTTGGTCCTTGTTGCTGCTCACGGTCTTTTTCGGCTGGCTTACCGCCTATACCGCCACGTGCGACCCGATGGGCAAGTACGAGGTGGTCGTCAATGGAGTAACGGAAATGCGCGATGTGACCTGCGTTACCGACTGTGGTTGCTTCGGTGATGCGATGAAGGGTTCCCTTGGGAGGCCCATGACCCCGTGGGAGAGCTTCTCCAAGGACATGGCGCTTTTGGTGTTCGTGCTTCCCCTGTTCTTCTTCCACAAGCGGATCCACTTCAATACATGGGGGGATGATCTGGTGCTCCTTCCGGCATCGTTGCTGTTGCTGGTGTTCTATTGCTGGGTGTTCGCCTGGTGGTTCCCGCTGCTCTTTGCCATCGCTGTGTTCGCGGGCTACCTGGGGATCAAGCGCTTCACCGAGGGACCGCACGGGGAATGGCTCACTGCGGCGTGGGTGGCCCTGGCCTCCTTGATCTTCATGTGGTATTGCATCGCACATCTGCCCGTGCGCGATTACCGCCCCTATGCCGTGGGCAAGAGCATCACCGAGCAAAGGGAGGAAGCCAAGCCTCCGGTGAACCTTACCTACGTGAGCTATCGCAACAAGACGACCGGCGAGGTGAAGGAATACCTCTCCTCCGAACCCTATCCCTGGGACGACCCCAATTATGAGAACGTGCCCAACAGCACCCGGGTGGTCGAAGTGGAACCCGGCATCGTTTCACAAGTGCAGGACTTCGCGATGTTCAACACCGATGGGGATGACCTCACCGAGGATGTATTGAGCGATCCCGAGCCGGTATTGCTGGTGGTGGCCAAGACCATCAGCGACACGCGCACCGGCTGCATGCCGAAGATCAATGCACTTGTGTCCAAGGCGGACGAAGCCGGATGGAAGGTGTATGGCCTTACGAGCAGCTCGTACGACGAGACGGAGGAATTCCGCCATGCGAACCAGAACATGTTCGACTACCTCACCTGCGACGAGATAACGCTGAAGACCGTGATCCGGAGCAACCCGGGAGTGGTGCTGCTCCAACAGGGCACCGTGCGTGGCAAGTGGCACTGCAACGACGTTCCCTCGTTCGCCAAGGCGGCGAAGGCATTGAAGTGAGCGTTGAGGCATTCACGTGGTCATCGTTGACAAACGATCGCCGGGTTCCTCGGCAGTGCGTCTTTCGCGCCGATCTTTGCATGCATAAATGGCGAGTTTGATGAAGGCGAGGACAATTGTGGCGGGGAACTGGAAAATGCATACGGACCTGGATGAGGCCCGGAAGCTGATGGAGGCGCTGGCGGGCTGGTCCAAAGCGGGCCGGAGCGATGTGCAAATGATCGTGGCACCGCCCTATCCCTTTCTGGCCACCGCTGTTGACCGGGCCTCGGCGAGCGCCGGAACCGGAAGGAATTCATCGATCATCATTGCAGCTCAGAATTGCCATGAGGAGGAGCAGGGAGCGTTCACCGGTGAGGTGAGCGTACGCATGCTGAAGTCGTTGGGCGTGGATGCCTGCATCGTGGGCCACAGCGAGCGGCGCCAATACTACGGGGAGACGGATACGATCGTGGGACGGAAAGTGGCCTTGTTGCTCAAGCATGGTCTGCAGCCCATCTATTGCTGCGGTGAGCGGCGCGAGGAGCGGGAGGACGGTCGCTACCGCGATGTGGTCTCCGCGCAATTGCACGAAGCACTGGGTGCGCTCACCCCTGGCGAGGTCGCCAAGGTGATCGTGGCCTATGAGCCGGTATGGGCCATTGGTACCGGGCTTACCGCAACCCCGGAACAGGCGCAAGAGGTGCATGGGTTCATCCGTGGCGAGCTGCGGCTCCTTGCCGGCGAAGCGGCCTCCGCGATCCCCATTTTGTACGGCGGCTCCTGCAAGCCGGAGAACGCCGCAGGCATTTTTGCCGGAAGCGATATCAACGGGGGCTTGATCGGCGGCGCGGCCTTGGTGGCCGATAGCTTCATCGAGCTGATGCGCATCGCCCAACAGGTGAAATCCAGCTCCTGATGCGGTACACGGAGGTTGACTTCCTGATCGCGCCCACCGACCCTTGGCGCGAACTGCTGATGGTGGAACTGATGGAGCACGGTTACGAAGGTTTCGAGGAGACCACCCACGGGTTGAAGGCATTCCTTCCCACGGCGGACTTCGACCGTGCATTGCTGGACGGCTTGATGGTCGCACGCGATCCACACGTATCGGTGACACATACGGTGCGGGAGGTTCCGGACATCAATTGGAACGCCCGTTGGGAACGGGAGTTCCAACCTGTGGAGGTGGACGGCAAAGTGCGGATACGTGCGGAGTTCCATCCGGCAATGGCCGGTTACGAGCATGAGATCATTATTACCCCGCGCATGGCCTTCGGCACGGGTCACCACGCCACCACCCGGATGATGGTGCGATCCATGCTGGAACTGGACCTGGCGGATCAGCGCGTGTGCGACCTGGGCTGCGGCACGGGTGTACTGGCCATCCTGGCGGAGCGTTTGGGGGCAGCTGAAGTGGTGGCGATCGACAACGATCCGACGGCCGTGGCCAACGCCCGCGAAAACGTGGAGATGAACCAATGTGAGCGGGTGACCGTGGAAAAAGGAGGGACGGACCTGGAAAGCGGTGAAGAATACGGCACTATTTTAGCCAATATCGAGCGCAATACGCTGGTGAAGGCCATGCCGAACCTGGTCGGAGCAATGGCTGAGGGAGGAAGTCTCCTGCTCAGCGGATACGTTCGGGCCGATGAGCAGGTAATGGCCAAGGCGGCCCGGAACGCGGGTTTGCGGAACGTGCAGAACCTGGAAGAGGGAGATTGGGCTTGTTCACGATGGGAAAAACACACTACGCCGCAAGCTGCATGAAACCGTTGCTCTCCGCATTGGTACTGACCGTGTCCTTCCTGATCGGGCCATCCGCTGCCCAAGGGCAAGCACTTGTGTTCACCAACGACCAAGCTGCCTATCTGGGAGAGGTCAATGACTTTCTGGTCAGTGCCAATAAGAAAGAGGGTGCGGCCTTCATGGAAACGGTGTTCACGCCGTTCTGGAACGGCCCTTTCCTGAACAACGAGCAACGCTCGCGCTTCGTGGCCATATCCAATGTGATGGCCAAGAAACGGTTCACGGCCATCCCCGATTTCAAGGAGATGCTGAATACGGCCGCGATCTTCCCTGTCAAGGGGCATTCCTCGGCGGAGTTCGATGCTTGGCTTAAGGGCTTGGAGCAAGCAGGGCGTTCATCGCGCAAACAGGACCTGGCCGACTTTCTTGAGATGGGCCACGCGCTCCTTTCGGACAATATCCTCTTCAGTGCGGCAAGCTCGTACTGGCGCTCCAGGAACGGGAAGTTCACCTTCGCCTTTGACAGCGTGCCCAAGGTCCACTTCCCCGTCACCGATCTGGTGTGGGCATCCCGTACGGACAGCTCCGTGATCGAAGGAACCAGCGGTACCTTTTATCCGCTGACGAATTCTTGGGAGGGAAAGGGCGGTACCCTCACATGGCGTCGCGCTGGCCTGAAACCGGACATGACCTTCGTGAAGTGGGCGCACAGCTATGGGCTGCGATTGAAGACGACCGAAGTGCTCATCGATAGCGTGGGCTTCACCGATCCCTATTTCGACAGAGTACTCTTGGGCACCGTGGTGGACAAGCTTCGCGCGAACGTCAGCGAGGAAACGGCCTCCTATCCCCGTTTCGAGAGCTACGACCTCCGCAAACGGATCAATGAGATCGTCCCGGGAATCGATTTTGAGGGCGGCTTCACCATGCAGGGCGCCAAGCTCCAAGGCTATGGTACCAAGGAGGAGCCAGCATCGCTCACGTTCAAGCGCGAGGGCCGTCCCTTCATCATCACCAAGGGCCTTGTGTACACCATTGAGCCGGAGAAGGTGGCCAGCGAGGATGTCGCCGTAACCGTGATGCTGGACAAGGATTCCATCTATCATCCGAGCGTCGGTCTGCGTTTCCTGAGGGATAAGAAGCAACTAACCCTGATCAAGCGCGACGAAGGCCTGTCCAAGGGGCCTTTCTATGATACCTATCATCAACTGGACATGTATTTCGAGGAGTTCCGCTGGAAACAGGGCGATCCGTTGGTGCAGTTGGGCAACATGCAGGGCACAACGCAGACCAGGACCTCCTTTGAAAGTTCCAATTATTTCGAGCAACGCAGATACACTGCGATGCTGGGGATCGACAACGTCCACCCGCTATCGCGCCTGCGGCAGTTCGGCAAGCAGGCCGGGGAGCAGTTCGATGCGAAGGACTTCGCCCTGTACGCCAAATTGCAAATGTCCCAAGTGAAGCCCATGCTCATAGACATGGCCAATAAGGGATTCCTGCACTATGATGTGGAGGAGGATCGCGTCACCTTGCTTCCCCGGCTCAAGCAGCACATCCTCTCCAGCGCAGGGCGCATGGATTATGATGTTCTTCAGTTCAATAGCAACAGCTCGGACGGGGTGAACGGCACGATCAATCTCCTCAACAACGATCTGGCGCTCAAGGGTGTATCTCGGGTCACCCTAAGTGATTCCCAGGACGTGAGGATCTATCCCGCCGAGAAATTGGTGACCATCAAGAAGGACCGGGACTTCAGTTTCGGGGGAATGATCAAGGCCGGCAAGCTTACCTATTACGGAAAGGAGTACTACTTTCACTATGCCCCCTTTGTCATCGATCTGCTCAATGTGGACAGCGTTGGTTTTCTGGCCGAAAGTTTCGAGCCTGATGAAACGGGGCGGCGCGGGCTTGTGAAAGTGAAGAATGTGCTCGAGAAGGTAACCGGTACGTTGGAGATCGACGCTCCCTCCAACAAGAACGGCCTTCAACAGGAGAAGTATCCCGAGTATCCCAAATTCAACAGCACCCAGGAGAGCTTCGTCTTCTACGACCGAAACACCATACAGAACGGCGCGTACGGCCGGGACAGGTTCTACTACAAGAGCAACCCCTTCGTGCTGGACAGCCTGGACAACTTCAGCAACGAGGGCCTGAATTTTGACGGCACCTTGGTGAGCGCGGGCATATTCCCGGACATCAATGAGACCTTGCGCTTGCAGCCCGACTATGCATTGGGCTTCGTTCGCCCCACCGGCGATGGAGGGCTACCGCTCTACGGCAAGAAGGCCAAGTTCTCCGAAACGTTGAAATTGGACAGCCACGGCCTTCATGGCGAAGGCGATCTCAGCTACCTCACCACCATCGCCCGCAGCCAGGACCTGGTGTTCACACCCGATACCACCTTCGGCGTGGCCGACACCTTGTACAATGGTGCAGCTTCCAGCCCCACCATGAACGTGCCCAACGTGCAGGCATCGCAGGTGTTCCTCCGGCTTGAACCCGCCAAGGACGTGCTGCTGGCCCGCAACCTGGCCGCACCCATGGTGATGTACGACAAGCAGGCCTACCTCTACGGCAAGACCGAACTGAGGCCCGATGGCATGAGCGGTGCGGGACTGGTGGACTTCACCAATGCCACGCTCAGCTCCAAACTGTTCGACTTCAAAACGATGAACGTGCATGCGGATACCAGCGATTTCCGCCTCACCGAGGGAGATACCGCCAGTATCGCCTTCCGCACCAATAACGTGAATGCCACGGTAAAGCTCGATGAGCGGATCGGCGAGTTCGTGAGCAATGGCAGCGAGACCAAGGTCGAATTCCCGTACAACCAATATGTCTGCTTCATGGACCGCTTCAAGTGGTACATGGACCAGGGCGACATTGAACTGGAGAGCGACCGCACCGCCTCCGCAGGCAATGAGGACCTCCAGCTCTCGGGAAGCAATTTCATCAGCGTGAACCCCGAACAGGATTCCTTGCGTTTCATGGCGCCAAAGGCCAGGTATGACCTGAAGAAACACTTGATCACGGCCAATGATGTCCAGTACATCCAAGTAGCCGATGCCTTGATCACACCCGATAGCATGCGGGTGCGCATTGGGCGAAACGCAAAAATGGACCCGCTCACCAATGCCACCGTCACCGCCAATTTCGTGAACAGGTACCACACCATTCATGATGCCACGGTGAACATCGCGGCACGCAGGCAGTACAGCGGCTCCGGCATCTATGATTACACGGACGAGACGGGCAAGGTCTTTCCGATCAACATGAACAACATCAACGTGGACACATCCTTCCAGACCTATGCGCGAGGCAGGGTACCCCAGGAGGAGGGATTCCAGCTAAGCCCGGCGTTCGACTTCTTCGGGGACGTGCTCCTGGAAGCCAGCAGCAAGGAGCTCACGTACACCGGCAATACGCGCATCAAGCACGCGTGTGCCGGGATCTCCAAGAATTGGATGGGCTTCACCGGGAAGATCGATCCCGCGGAGGTCTTTATTCCCGTCAGCGATTCCCTTGTGGATGCCCAAGGCTTTCCGGTGGGCGCAGGTATCTATATGACCAAGGACGACCCCTTCACCACATACGGCACCTTCCTCAGCCGCAAGGAGGACAAGGCTGACCGGGACATCATCAGCGCAAAGGGCCTGTTGTTCCATGACAAGGCCAAAAAGTCCTATCTCATCTCCAACAAGGACAAGATCCGGCAAGCCGATCTACCGGGCAACTTGGTCGCCCTCTCCACCGAAACCTGCCTGTTATCGGCTGACGGGCAGATCAACCAAGGGGTGGATCTGGGACAGGTGCGGGCGGATGCATACGGCATGTTGGAGTACCGCGGTGAGAGCAAGACCGCCGCGGAGCACGTGACCATGCTGGTTGACTTCCCATTCCTGGACAATGCACTGGACAAGATGGTGGCCGATATCGCTGCCTATCCGGAACAGAAACAGGTGGACCTTGCCAAGACGCCTTACGAACGATCGATCCGCGAGATACTGGGGAAAGAGAAGAGCGATAAGCTGATCAGCGAGCTCAGCATCAAGGGCGAGATCAAGCGGTTGCCGGATGAACTGGTGAAAGCATTGGTTTTTTGCGACCTGAACCTGGAATGGAGCGCCAAGGATGAAGCGTGGCAGAGCACCGGACAGATCGGCCTGGGCACCGTGTTGAAGAAGCCGGTGTACCGCTACCTGAAAGGCAAGGTGGAATTCCAGCGCAAGCGAAGCGGGGACGTCATGAACATCCTGTTGATGCTGGACGACCAGACCTACTGGTTCTTCCAGTACGCGCGGAACTATATGTACGCATACAGCAGCAATGCCGAATTCAACACAATGATCAGCGAACTGAAGGACGACAAGCGCCAATTCCCGGGCAGGAAGGGCATGCCGGACTATCAGTTCATCTTGACGAACAAACGCAAAGCGGATGAATTCCGGGACCGCTTCGGACTTTGAGCATGGAATTCCCCTGGATGTTCGGTCTTACGGCGATGGCGATCAGCTACCTCTGCGGGAGCGTGCCCAGTTCCGTCTGGTGGGGCAAGGGCTTTTTCGGCGTGGACATACGCGAGCACGGCAGCCACAATGCGGGAGCTACCAATACCTTCCGTGTGCTCGGCCCCAAGGCCGGCATTCCAGTGCTGCTGCTGGATGTCCTGAAGGGTTTCCTACCGGTGAGGCTGCTGCCCTTGTGGAGCGGGACGGAACCCTATTCCGATGCGTGGACCCTGCTGCGGGTACTGCTGGTATCTGCCGCGGTCCTGGGGCACTTGTATCCGGTCTTTGCCGAATTCCGCGGAGGCAAGGGCATTGCTACTTCCTTGGGTGGCGTACTGGCGATCCATCCGGGTTCGGCCATGATCTGCATCGGGGTCTTTTTCATCGTGTTCATGATCACCCGCTATGTCTCGCTCTCCTCCCTGTTGGCTGCGGTCGCATTCCCTGTCGTGGTTACGTTTGTCTATCATGAACCCAGTCTGGTGCTGAAGAGCTTCTTCGTGCTGCTGTGCGTGGTGGTCTTCTATACGCACCGCCAGAACATCGGGCGCCTGCTCCAGGGCAAGGAGACCCGCATGGACCTGTTTGGCCGAAGGAACGTGAAAACATGAAGGTCCATCTCAATATCCCCTTCCGCATTCTCTTCGGAATGCTGTTGGCCCTGTCGGCTCCCTTGAGCGGCCATGGCCAGGGTGGCGATGCGGCCCTGCAGGCCGAGGCGGATGCGCTGTTTGAAAAAGGAGCGTATGCCAAGGCCTATCCGATGTACTCGCAACTGGTGAGCTTGTCTCCGCATGATCACGAGCTCAACTACAAGTTCGGTGCCTGCACCCTTTACGGAGGTGATGAAAAGGTAAAGGCCATCGGCTATTTGAAATTCGCCGTGGGCGGCCCGGCTACCCCGAAACTCGCGTGGTATTTCCTGGGCCGCGCCTATCAACTGGACTACCAGTTCGACGAGGCGATCACCGCCTTCCAGCATTACCGGGGAACTGCGGACAAAAAACTGCTCGCCCAGTTTCCCGTGGATGCCTTGGAACAACAGTGCCGGAACGGGAAACACCTGCTGAGCGACCTGAAGGACATTGACGTAATGAGCAAAGTGGAAGTGGAAGGCTCGGACTTCTTCCGTTTCTATGACCTCAGCGACATCGGGGGGAAGATCGTGGTGACCCCGCAGGAGCTGCTCTCCAACATGGACAAGAAAAGCGGGGAGCGCTTTTTGACCTATTTACCCTCCAGCGGGGGCCCCATCTACTTCAGCAGCTATGGCAAGGACGGCAAGACCGGCCGGGACATCTTTCGTAGTGAGCTGTTGCCAACGGGCGGATATGCCGCTCCGGTCAAACTGGCCGGGTACATCAATACGGACCAGGATGAGGACTATGCCGTGATGGCACCCGATGGGAAGACGTTCTACTTCTGCAGTCAGGGGCACAACAGCATGGGGGGCTATGATGTTTTCCGGAGCACGTACGACAAGGGAATGGATGTGTTCAGCGCGCCCGAGAACATGGACTTCGCCGTGAACACACCCGCGAACGAGATGCTGTACATCGTGGGGCCGGACGGTAAGCAGGCGGGTTTCGCCAGTGACCGCGACAGCAAGCAGGGCATGGTGAACGTGTACCGGGTGGGCACCACCCAAACACCGCTCAACATCACCGTGCTCAAGGGCACTTATGCCTCGGCGTTCGATCCGTCGGACCGGCATGCGCGCATCATTGTGGAGGATGACCTCACCCGCGAACGGGTGGCCGATATCACCACCGACATCAATGGCGAGTATGTGCTCGCTCTTCCTCGTGGAGGCAAGTACAAGGTGCTTGTGGAAGGCGGCCCCACCGGGCGCACCCATCTGACAACGGTGGATGTGCCGTCCACCCATAAGCCTCAAGCCTTCAGGCAGGAGATCCAACTTGTGGACCAAGGTGGTGAAAAGGCCAGCATCAGGAACTACTTCGATGAACCCTTGGATGAGGATGTAATGGCCTTGGCCCTGGACGAGATCCGGCGGCGGGCGAAGCTGGACGTGACCGCTGAAAAGGCTACCGCGATCGCAGCGGACAAGGTGCCGGTATCGCAAGACCCGATCCAAGCCGCAGGCTTCGATGGGACCATGACCATGAGCAAGGCAACCCAGCTCGCACGCGAGGATGCCGACGCGATCAGCGCCTTGGCCGACGAACTGGAGCATCAGTCGAATACCGCCTTCGATCTGGCCTTGGAGAACCTGAGCGAGGCGGAAGCAGGTTCAGCACTTGCACTTGGCTTCGTGAAGCAGGCGAACGAGGCAACTGCTCCGGAGGAAAAGGACCGCCTGATGCGTGCGGCCGCTGAGACGAAGGAACGTTCGGTCGAAGCGGGACATCGTGCGCGTGCAGCCTACCGGAGCGGTATGGAACTGGGGGAAGCCGGGGCCCTGAACAGGAAGCGTGCAGCTACCGCTGCGGCGTTGAGCCATAAACTGGAACAGGCACAAGCTGCCAACAACCCCACATCCACCACCGATGCACTGAAGCAATTGAAGGCCAGCATGGATGCACGTAAAGGCCCTGAGGCCGATATCGGCGAACTGGAGCGTGCACGGCGGGTGGCAACGGACGCGGCATCGGAAGCTTCCATGCGGATGAGGCAAGCCACGGCGCAGCGCGAGGATGAAACCATGCTCGCCGACAGGATCGCGCGCATGAACCGCGATGTTGCAACTGCCAAAGGCCGCAAGCGGGATGATCTCAATGCGCAGTTGGCCGTGCTCGAAGATCAACGCAGAGCCCTGCACGAGGAAGTGGAGGAAGCTTTTGACAAAGCCCGCGAAGCCGAAGAAGCTGCGGCATTGGCCAGGGGCCAGGTGGAACTGCTGAAGTACCTGAACACTGCACCCGATGTCGGAAAGGCTGTTCAAGTGGACGAGGGAGCCCTCGCCGATGTTGAGCAACGCCTGCTCCAGGTGCGCGAAGGCAACAAGGCACTGGTGATCGAGCAACAGTACGACCCCTATGCGTCGGTATCCGCTGAGGAAAGGGAGCGCCGCACGTTCAATTGGGGCACCGGGGAGGCCATCGCGGGGCTCACGGAGAGGCGCACATCCACCACCACCCAAGCTCAGCGCGGCAGTTCGCAGGCGGAAAAGGGATCGGGGACCAACAACGATCAGCGCGCCGCATCCGGATCTTCCTCGGAAGAGGGCGTTAACACCGCTTCCAATGAAAACGCGGCAGCGGACATGGCCACTTCCCGCTCCGATCGCGAAGGAACAGACCCAGCAGCTGCTTCGCGGAGTGTCGTGAGCAGCGATCAGGCCAACGCGTTCGGAGCGCAAGGCGATAGCACGGTCGCTCAGGACGGCATGGTCGCGGTAGAGAATGGGAACCGCCCGACCTCCAATGGGGGTATCACCCCGCAGGAGGGGCAGGACCAACGCGTGGATGGTGGGTTGAATACCACGGACATCGCCGCGGCGCAAGCAATCGATAGTGCCAAGACGAACGGGAAGGGCGGAGCGTCTCAAGATCGCCAAGTTCCTGTGTCGGTTGGTCAGGAGCCGCTTGGGGATGGAAGCGCTGATGGTAAGGGGTCAACCGAACGGAACGACCGGCCCGATGCTGGGGGAGCCGCTGAGCAGGGATCGTCCACGGCAGGTGTGGTCCCACAGCAGCAAACCGCGACCACGGACCAGCAACCGCCAGCCACGGCTCAAGGCGTGACCAGCCAAGGTCAGGAGGAGGGCTTGAATGCCGATGAACAAGCCTTCCTGATGGCCAACAAGCTTGCCGAACTACAGCAGTTGCGGCAAGGGGAAAAGAGCCGTGCCAAGCGGGACAGCTTGGACCAGGCCATCACGGAACAGCGAAGCCGAATGGATGCTTTGCAAAGCGCAAGTGCAGTAGCTGAAGAGGTGGATGCCGAGCGTATTTCCGGTCCACCTCACCGGTTCACTTTGCTGGAGTTCGACATGACCATGCTCGACGAGGAATGGGTGGACGAAGCCTATCCCGGATTCGATCTGCGGCGCAAGGCCATTGAAGAGGGGCCGGGAAGCGCTCGGGAGAAAGCGAGCATGTTGCATGCCCTTGAAATGCAATTGGTGGATAGCATCGACCTGCAGACCGCGCGGATCCTGGATCATCTGGAAGAGCATCCGGAGCAGGCGGATGAGTTGCTCCCCGGACTGGAGCGTTGGCGAAGTTTAAAGACCGCGCACGTGAACAGCGCTGCGGAAGCATTGGCACAGGTGGATCAGGAGTATGCCGCCACGGAGACGCGTGCGCTGGAGGATGCCCAGTTGGCCGGGCAGGCAGCCCCGCAAACACCTGCCGGAGGTGAGCTTGTTTCGGCTACACCGCACAACGACTCCTATGTTTCGATCAGCGACGATCTGGACCGGATCTATGCAAGCCCCTTGGTGCCGCGCTCAACCAAGGACCTTGATGCGGTGGCCAAGAAGGACCGCGACCTTCAAATAGGAGAGGAAATGCTTGCCGAGATCGACAGCATGCAGCTCATCCTTTCCGACACTCCCCCGGGGAAGAACTACGACAAGCTGCGCCAAAAGGTCGATCGAAAGATCGACGACCTCCTGATCCATAATGTGGACCTGGGCCAGCGCTTGGCCTTCATCAGCAAAAGTGAATACGCCGTGGCCAAGGACAGTGCCAAGGTGTTGTCCAATAGCTTGTCACGGCGCGGACTGCCACCGGACGAGCCCCTGATGCAGATGGCCCGATCCTACGTGGATGCCGCCGAAGCCTCCATGAGCAAGGCCAAGAAGTTCCGGAAGCAAGCCGATGACGCAAGTGATATATTCAAGAGGAACTCCCTTTACCGCCAAGCGTATGCGGAAGAGTTGAAAGCGCTGCGCGACTATGACCGTTCACATACGGTGCGCAACTATCTGCTGAACGGACAGGCCAAAGCCGGGGAAGCATTGACCTATGAGGAGGTGGAGCAACGTGTGTTCCCTTCCGCCTTGGCCAATGCATCCAGGCGCGCGCTGGAAAGCAGCTCGGCGGATGGCGTTTCATCTGGATCCAGCAGCTCGCAAGCGAAGGTGGACACTGTACGGGAAAGTACATCGGAATTGGCGGTGGTGGAGTCCCGGCCGGCTCATGGCGATTCGGCCCTCACCGCTGGAGAACTCCGTGCGGAACAAGCAACATTGGACACGCTCAACCAGCCCGTGCAGCCCTCGGACAGGGGCACGGCCATCGCAATGGAACCCGCGCCCGAGGCTTCCTTGGCCGGCTCGGCCAACGCAGCTGCGGATAGCGTGGTGCTTTCGCGCTACCTCAACGAGTACTACTATTTGGACACGCTGGAGCGCAACATGGTAATGAAAGGGGAGGAGGAGCGCAAGTACTTCATGATCAAGGGACGCTCCATGGAGGATCGTGCCGAGGCTGAAGCGGCCCGGAACGAGGCCGAAGGAGCGTTGGAACTCGCCGAGGCATTGATCCGCGAAGCGGGATCACTGCGAAGCGGCGCAGAAGCGGCGACGAGCACGGACACTACAGAACAGGTCCACAAACTGGAAATACGCGCACAGGCGCTCATGGAGCGTTCGGATTCGTTGAACGACGCAGCCAACCGGTTGCTGGCGGCGGCCACCATGAACGATGCGCAAGCGGCCACATTAATGCAGGGCATGCCGGCGGATCGCTCCGCAGCGATCATGGACCTGGAGCAGGCCAAACGACGCACGGAACCCCTACTGGCAAGGACCCGGCCACGGCAGACAGCGCCGTTGACCACCACCACCCGAGCAGACCAGCAGGCACGCGAGGCGAGCCAGCGTGATTCATTGGAGATCGCTCAGACCATGGAGCCTCGGGAAGGCGGGGAGGAACTGTCCCCACCGGACACGCAGCCCGTGGTGAGCACTGAAGCGACCACCTCGGAGCCACCGGGAAGTGGAACTACGGAGACCGCCGTCCCTGCGGAAGACGCAACTTCGCCGGCCGAAAGGGGGGAAGGGCCTGAGCGCATCACGGGCGTGGCTCCGATCGTGTCGCACGCTCCGGTACCGTTCAATACGCCGTTGAAGCGGGATGTATTCGCGTTCGAGGAGACTTCCACGCCACGTCGGGAAGAGATCCCGATCGATGCTCCGATGCCCACAGGGGTGGTCTATAAAGTGCAGGTCGGAGCTTTCCGCAATGCGCTGCCGTCCGAGGCTTTCAGTGATATGACCCCCGTGACCGGTGAACATGCCGATAATGGTCTGGTGAGGTATACCGCAGGCATGTTCACCAGTGCCAGGAGCGCTTCGGAAGCCGGTGCCAAGGTGCGTGACCGTGGCTACCGTGATGCGTTCGTTGTGGCGTACATGGACGGGAAGCGCGTGCCGCTGCGCGATGCGATGCAAGCCGAGCGTGCTGCCCTTGCCCTTGCCCTTGCCCTTGCACAGGCCACGCCCACAAGCACCAGGGAAACCATACCTCCTGCAACCGATGCGGGTCGAACATCCGTTGTTCCTGACCCGGTGCCGGCCGCCACAACTACTCCGGTTCCTGTCGTCATACCCGTGCAACCGTCCGAGCCTTCCCCGGAGGCCGCCGTGCTGGCTGATTATCCCACTACGGCCGAGGAAGTTCTGGCCGCCTTCAAGCCAACGGAGACGGATACCGAGTACTATAACGACCCCGATGCGGCACCTGCGAAACAGGTGGAAGCCGTGAAAGGGCTGTTTTTCACCGTGCAGGTAGGTGTGTACAGCAAGCCCACCGCGCTGGACCGCTTGTTCAATATCACACCGCTCAACAGCGAACGTACCGCCACGGGAAAGATCAGGTACACCACCGGGATCTTCCTCGATGAAGGGCAAGCCGTGCAGCGCAAGAACGGTACGGTCACGCTCGGAGTTACCGATGCATTCGTGACCGCCTACCTGAACGGAAAGCGCATTCCGGTGCGCGATGCCAGGGCCCTGTTGGCGAAATTCGGCAAGGACGTACTGGTGGACCCGGCACTGGCCACTCCCTGATGGACTGCTTACCTTCGCATGCGGAAGAAACCGAGAGAAGAAATGAGCATGCAACGCAAAGGAGAGGAACGTTCATTGGTGGATACGCTGCTGATCGATGTGAAAGCGAAGGAGATCATTCTGCACAACGACGATGTGAACACGTTCGAGCATGTGATCGTGAGCTTGATGGATATCTGCGACCATGATCCCATCCAAGCCGAACAATGCGCATGGCTTGTGCATTATACCGGCAAATGCAGCGTGAAGCGGGGGGCCTTCGAGGTTCTACGGCCCATGTGCGACGCACTCTGCGAACGCGGTCTTTCAGCTGACATACAATGAGTACGATCAGGACCCGGTTGTTCGTTCTGCCGCTCACGCTCGCCGTATGGGCGGGCTGTTCAACGGTGCCCATCACGGGCAGAAGTCAGTTGAACCTGTTGCCCGAAAGCGAACTGATGGGCATGAGCCTCACGGAATACCAAGGCTTTCTGAAGGAACATCCGCCCCTCCCTCCATCGGATCAACGGGTGATCATGGTCAGGAAGATCGGGGATCGATTGGCAGAGGCCGCCACCAACTACCTCAAGGAGAATGGTGCTGCCGGTCGGGTGGCCGACTTCCAATGGGAATTCAACGTGGTGGACGATCCCGCAGTGAACGCGTGGTGCATGCCGGGAGGCAAGGTGGTGGTGTATACCGGACTGTTACCGGTAACCCGGGATGAGGTCGGCTTGGCCTTGGTGATGGGGCACGAGATAGCCCATGCCATTGGGAGGCATGGCAATGAAAGGATGAGCCAAGGACTTGCGGTACAAGGTGTTGGTCTCACGCTTCAGGCTTTCGCCTCCGAGCACCCGACCACGGCATCGAATCTCTTCTTGCAGGCATACGGGGTCGGAGGCCAACTCGGCATGCTGGCATACGGACGCAAGCACGAAAGTGAGGCGGACAAGATGGGGCTGGTCTTCATGGCCATGGCTGGTTATGACCCCCGAGGGGCTCCCGCATTTTGGGAGCGAATGGCCGCTCAAGGAGGTGCCAAGCCCCCGGAGTTCCTGAGCACCCACCCCAGCGACGAGCGACGGATCGCTGATCTGCAGGCTTATATGCCGGAGGCGATGAAGTATTACAAACCGCGTTGAGTGCTCCGTAGTATATTCGCGCCCGCTTTCCGTCCCTATTCGGGAAAAGGCACTTGGACTCGTAGCTCAATTGGATAGAGCACCTGACTACGGATCAGGAGGTTTGGGGTTCGACTCCCTACGGGTCCACACCGAATGGTAAGCCCCCAGCGCAAGTTGGGGGTTTCGTTGTTCAGGCCCATGCGGTCGGTGGAGTATTTTCCGTAGTGGAGCGAACTGATCAGAACAGGTCCTTCACCTCGATGAAGTTGAACTGCATGGGGAACAGGCTCTGGTAGTCCTTTCCGGTCTCGGCCATTTCCTCATCACCCGTCTCATAGTGCCAGTTCACCTCCACCATCCTGCCGTGCTCGTTCGCCGCGCAAAGACGGTCGAAAATGTTGTAGAAGTGCTTGCTGCTGCTCGTGTCCAAGTAATCCAGGCGCATGTTCACCGTGGTCTGCGCACGCGGCTCCTTCAGGTATTCCTCCAGCCATCGGTACACGCGATCGTAAAATAGCTCACTGTTCGCCGGAAGGGAACGACCGATAATATCTATGGTGCCCCGTTCCAGATCCAGTTCGACCTCCGGCGATGTCGCCGTCCGACCGATATGCATGTGTTTGAGCCCCATGGTCCTAAATTGATCTCCGGACCAATTTAGGCGGGGACTCCTCTGCCTGGCGGCAAGCTCAGTGCATCATGTCAACATCGCAACGTTGATGACCCGGCGAATTGAGAACCGCAGCCAGTAGCACGCTTACACCGAGTTCACTTACCAGGGTAGGCGCTTACGATGTCCCCATCGCTTGGAAGCACGATCTCGGTATCATTCACGCGTCTGGCCCAATAGAGGTATTTCCCGGTTCCTCGACAGGCGAAGACCGACATGGTATCGCCGCCGGCAAGGGTTTTCACCGGAAAGGTGCGCCAGGTGCCGTTATCCTCCTCCATGGCCATCTTAACCTCCATCATTTCACCGCAGATGTTTCGGATCTGTACCTGGTAAACGCTGCTGTAGTCGCGCTTATACCCGGTGTAGATCTCACATTTCTCACAGGGTTGTCCCCAGCTACTGGAGGCCTTCACCAAGCAGTCCGCATAGCTCTGGTCCTGCGCGTGCGCGGGCATCCAGAGCAAAGCAGCGAAGAGGACGATCAGTGTGGTGCGCATCATTTGCATTGGTTGTTCTTGAGGATGATCTTGGCTTCGGCATTGCCCATTTTCCGGCTGGCGACCCAATCCTGGCAGGCAGCTTTGTGGTCTCCCGCAGCTTTCTTCGCCCAGCCGCGGTTATTGTAGGCTTCTTGGTTCCGTGGATCCAGCTGAAGCACGGTATTGAAATCCTGGATGGCCAGCTCCTGCTTGCCCCATTTTCCGTACGCACTACCCCGGCTGGTGTACGCCCACAGATGGTCGGGTTTCCGATCGATCACCGATGAAAAATCAGTGATGGCTTTCTCATATTCACGCTGGAGGCTATGGCAAAAACCGCGTTGGAGATACGCGTTCAGATATTCCGGGTCGATCTCCAACACCCGGGTGTAGAACTGGATGGCTTCCGCATATGTGCCATTGCTGTAGGCCCGTTCACCCTTTCGAAAGAGCGCATCCACCTCATCGGGGTCCGCGGCGGTACGCTGTGCCGGGGCCACAAGGGCCTGCACGATCAGGAATGCGATGAGAACGGGTTTGAGCATCGGGGCCGTTCTTACGCAGAAGCACACGCCCGGTTTCATTCCGGAAGCGAATGACCGGATGCGCACAGGAAAGAGGAGCGTGTAACCTTTTTGGGAAGAAGCTTCGTACAGGGGAGAAATTCCTCTGATCATGACAAAGCCGAACAGTTCTGTAGCCGCCCGCACGTTGATCATGGCGGCGGTCCTGGTAATGGGCCTGATAGTTACGATGCTTGCCAAGGGCCTCATCTCCACTGCGATCCTGGCTTCTTGACCCCATTGATGCGTGTAGCTCTGCGCCCGTCATTCCTGCGTAGTTGTTGGGTCGTGTTCGCCGTGGTGGTCACCACCATGGCCATGGCCCAAAGCAAGTTCACCATCAACGGGCGCTTGAAGGTGGATGGAGGTGGAATGGACGGCTGCCGCATGGTGGTGTACATGGGGGGCGAAAAGCAACGAACGATCTCCTCCGACCTCAATCGCTTCTCCTTGGAGATGGAGCTGAACAAGAACTATGTGCTGTCCTTCGAGAAGGATGGTTTCGTTACGAAGAAACTTTCGTTCAACACCCATGTTCCGGCTTCGGCGGCACAGGTCGGATTCACCCCGTTCGACTTCGTGGTCTCCCTCTTCAAGCAGTACGAGGGCATGAACACGGTGGTCTTCAATCAGCCGGTAGGCATGATCCGCTATGATGCTGTCCTGGCCGATTTTGACTATGATACCGATTATACCAAGAGCATCCAGAGCGCCTTGGAGGATGCGCAGGCGGAAGTGGAGAGGAAACAGAAGGAGGAAGTGCGCGAACAGGCCGATGCCGCCAAGCAAAAGGATCAGGAAGCCAAGGAAAAAGCAAAAGCCGATGCGCGCACAGCCAAGGAGGCGGATGCCAAGGCCAAGGAACTGGCCAAACAGGAATCGGCCGCGCGCAATGCCGCACCGGCACCTGTTGCCGACGTGAAGTCAGTTTCACCGCCACCGGCAGTGGCACCACCACCGCCGGAAAAGGTGGAGCGGAAACCACCGCCACCGCCAAAGCCATTGCCCGCAAGTGTGATCGCCAAGCCCGTGGAGGGGTCCGAGCAACGCAAGCCCAATGCGCCTCGGATGGTGCAGGAGCCTTCACGCGTGGAGCAAGCCATGGTGCGTGAGTCCGAGGAACCGCGACCGAAATATGAAATCACGCCCATGGCCGTGGTCCGCCATCACGATGTGATCGTGGAGCCCAATGAGGTGATCACCGTCATCAAGCTGGAAAAAGGGGATGTGACCACGGAGTATCGGCGCGTGTCGCGGAAGTACAGCGGTGTGTTCTACTTCAAGAACGGCACAAGCTGCACCCAGCTCACGTATGAGAACGAGGCATTGGCGGAGAACTGATCCAATGTTGGCTCACCAGACCACCCCCACACGCCCCGCCAAGGCCTTGCCTCTCGCCTGATCGGAGAACAGGCCCACCGCGTTCGGCGTTCCGACACTGATGCTGAGGTGGTCCTGGACGAAAGCCTCTAGTCCCACACGTGCTCGGAATTCACCGAAGCCACCATAGGTTACGCCTACTTGGGCGAGAACAGCTCGGCTGAGCGGGAAGTTGCGGACCACTGTTCCACGGGGTATGTAGCCGGGTAAGGTCCGCTGGTCGATCGATACCGCGTAGGCATGACGCTCAAACCCGGGAATGCCCTTGTAGCGCCTGCCGAATTCGAGTTTGGCCTCCACCATTGCAGGGAGCGGGCGCAGGAAACTCATTGGCTCATAGCCCAGTCCCAGACTATCCTGCAAGCTGTTCTCGTTCAGGATCAACCCGTCCAGGTCCAGTATTCCGGCCACTTCAACCCCCTCGTATCGGATGGTGGAATCCTTGTCCACGGATAAGGACCGTTGGTTCCAGTTGATGAAACCCAGGTCGAAAATGCCGATGGAACCCATCGCGGGCATTCCGAACAGCCGAAAAGGCCGCTTCCATTGCAGAGTGATGGCCGCACCGATCCCGTTGGAGAAGCCAGTGCTTCCGGTATCACTACGCTGGTATTCTCCGTCCAGTTCCAGTTCCAAATATCGGCCATCGGTAGCGGTATAAAGGTCGGCCTTGGGGATATCCCCCGTGTTCAATGATCTCCCGTTCACAATGGCGAGTTCCACGAAGGATCCCGTCCTCTTGTCCTCCACGCCGAAGGCGAAGGTTTGGTATTGGACCTGTTCGAATGCGCTCGGTCCGATATGGGCGGTGCTTCCCTCGAACGCTGCATTGCCGAAAAAGGACAGTGTGTAGGCATCCCGGACAAAGCGGATCCCCAGAAGGTCGCGGTGGGCCACGCTGACGCGGGGCATGAGGTCAGCGAGTCCGAATAGGCTGTCCCCCCATGCAAAGCTGGCGGATCCGCTGAACTCATATCCAGCCCTGTTCGCGCTTCCCAGTGCGTTCAAGGTGCGTTCACGAACCTCGGTACTCAGGAATCCGCCCCGATGGATGCCCATCACCAGGTCGTTGTACAGCACGTTGGAATCGTAGGCACCCACGGACTCCAACGTGATCCGATGCTTATGCACCATATGCTGACTCCAGGTGCTGTCCGCTTGGGCCGAGGCCAGCATGGGGAAAAGTAGCGGAAGCCAGCACCAGCGATCACTCATCGCCATTCACGATGTAGTTGCCGTTCATCGTCACTTGCAACTCCATGCTGTAGTGGTCGAGGAGCTGAACGTGTTGAGCTTGGTCCGCCGTGTTGAAGATGGCTGTGATGCGCACGGTCCCCGTTTGATGCAGCAGGTCCATCTGTGCCGGGCTCACCTCAAGGTCCACGTGGCTGGTGGTGCTGGAGGAAACAAAACCATCCGCCCCCAAGTTGCCCGCTGCAACCGTTCCTCCGGGTGAGAGGTTCGCTAGCACTTGGCCACTGTGGTCCACCACGGCAACTTCGATGTTCGCGCTGAATGGAAATCCATTAACCGCGAAGAGGTGCAATGTTCCGCTCTGCCACGCGTGCGCCTCTGCGTTGCCGGGAAGGTCCAGGGACACGGTCTTTCCAAGGGTAAGGTCGGTGGCGATCAGCCGCAGCGGGATGTCCACCTCCATTTCGGCGATTAGCTTGCTGTCGTGGTACAGAAAATCGTGGCCATTGCTGATGTTGCCCAAGGGATTGATGGTGATGTCCAAGGCGTATCCGATACGGTCGGGCAGATTCTCCAGAAAAAGATCGATGTTGCTATTGCCCTGGTCCAGGTTGAACGTGTTCAGGGCGGACTGGGAACCAGTACCGAGGTCCAGGGCGCGATCAATGTTCACCGGCCCCGAAGTGATGCTGCCGACAAGGTCCACATTGTTCCCGGTCGTCGTGTTCTGCGAACGTATGTAGTGGATGTTCGCGCGGGCATCCACACCGATCCCGTTCCGCAGCTTTACGCTTGCACTTACCTGGTCCAGGTCCAGTGTTCCACTGATGTTGGTGAAGAGGTCGAGTTCCGTGGAGGCGGGATCCACGGTGATGATGCGCGTGCCGAAGGAACCCGTGGCGTACTGCGGAATGATGTCGTAGTAGCTCACCGTGGCGAGCAGGCTGTCCTGATCAGTGATCGTGATGATGGTCCCGTCCGGTGAGTTGGAATAGCTGATGTGGGTGGCAAGCGAGTTCACGTCATCATGGTCGGGGCCACGCATGTCGAAGACGTATCCATCCAAGGGCCTGCCCGACATAACCGTGCTGGGAGCGGTAGGTGTGCCCGGGGGAATGAGCTGTTCCAAGTGGAAAGGAACGCCGTTCAATGATGCGCCGGGCAAGGCGAAATCCCCGATGATGTTGCCGTTCATCATGCTGGTGATGGCAACGTCCACCTGTCCCGATCGCACGATCAGTTCGGTGAGTTGAAGATCCTCCAGGTCGAAACGGGTCACATCATCGCTGGTATTGAAGGTGGCCCCGGGCTGGAACGGCACGGGGCCGGGGAAGGGGAGGGCATAGGCATAGCGGAAGCTGGTATCCGGCGCAGTGAGCACAGTATCCAACGCGAGTGAAAAAAGCTCGGTGGTATAGAGGATGCTGACGTTGCCTTGTGCGTCAGCACTGAGAATACTGTCGGGCATCAGGTCGCGGATGGTCAGCGTGGTTTTGGCCAGTGGGGCTAAAACGTTCAGGTCCCATTGGGATTTCAGCTTATCCTTCCGGCAGGAAGTAATGGATACCGTGGCCACGAGCAGGCCAAGGGCGAGGGAGGCGGAAAGCAAGCGACTCATTGTGGGCAAGGTATGGGATGAAGCACGATCAACTGGTCTGCTGGTGCCTAAATTTGCAGCAACGGCACTAAGGCCGAACGTGTTGCTGAAACGTCGCATTCTGTCTCCTTGGTTAATGAGCTCAGCAGTGATGCTGGGCATCTCCTATGCGTGGCATGGCTTGGCGTTGACCGACATCTCGGACCTCCGGGTGGATCCTTGGCTGTACCTCGGTCTATCCAGTCTCGCCTATCTCTGCATCGGCCTCATCCTAACGCTGACGATCCACTTCCTGATCGCTCGCGAATGGCTCTCGTTGAAGACGGCCTTCCAACTGAAGGCCATGTTGGTGGGCGGCGGGGTCGGGGTACTGGTGTATTTGGTGATGCTGCTATCCGGACTGTCCTTCGCCAGTCATGGCATCGAACATGTGGTGGTGGACCTGATCTGGCAGATCATTGAGCAAGGGATCGGGGGGCTGATGGTGAGCTTGGGCATCATCTACGACCTGCACCGGAGGTTCATGGAAGCGGAGCGGGCACACTGAGGTCACGTAGCGTATTTGCTTCCCCAGACCTGTTGAAGATAGGCTGCGAACGCCTGTTCCCTCCTGTTGTCGCCTGGTTTGTAGAATGCTGTCCCGCTCAGTTCCAGCGGTAGGAATTCCTGCTCGGAATAATGCCCCGGCGCATCGTGGCTGTACTGGTAATCCTTGCCGTGCCCCAGGTCCTTCATTAGCTTGGTCGGAGCGTTCCGCAGATGGATGGGTACGGCCAGGTCCCCCGTACGCGTGACCGCTTGCTGGGCTTCCCCGATGGCCATGTAACTGGCATTGCTCTTGGGCGCACAGGCCAAATACACGGCACACTGCGAAAGCACGATGCGGCTTTCCGGCCAGCCGATCATCTTCACCGCCTGCATGGCCGTGGTAGCCATGAGCAAGGCATTGGGGTCGGCATTGCCGATGTCCTCACTGGCCAGGATCAGCATCCGGCGGGCGATGAAGAGGGGGTCCTCTCCACCTTCCACCATTCTCGCCAGCCAATACACGGCGGCATTCGGGTCGCTGCCGCGCATGCTTTTAATGAAGGCGCTCACGATATCATAGTGCTGCTCGCCCTGCTTGTCATACCGTGCCGTGGTGGTCTGTACGACATCGTGTACCAGTGCATCGGTGATCACCACCGGTTCCGCATGTGCCTTGTCCTGTTGGGAAGGCCGAACTGCTCGCACGCAGAGCTCAAAGGTGTTCAGCAACCTGCGGGCATCGCCACCACTGGCCCGCATCAAGGCATCGGTTTCCTTCAGTTCGATCGTTTCCTTTTGAAGTTCAGGGTCCTCCCGCATCGCCCGGTGCAGCAATCCGGTGAGGTCCTCCACGCTCAGCGGCTTCAGCACATATACCTGTGAACGCGACAACAACGCACTGATGACCTCGAAGGAGGGGTTCTCCGTGGTGGCACCGATCAATGTGATCACTCCTTTTTCCACGGCACCGAGAAGCGAATCCTGCTGGGCCTTGCTGAAGCGGTGGATCTCATCAATGAAGAGGACTGCACTTCGGGAGAAAAGCCCGCTACCCCCGGCCTTTGCGATCACCTCACGGATGTCCTTCACCCCGCTACTGATGGCGCTGAGGGTGTGGAAGGGCCGGTCCAGCTCCTTCGCCAGGAGCCGGGCCATGGTGGTCTTGCCCACCCCGGGTGGGCCCCAGAGGATCATACTGGGCAGGATCTTTCCCGCGATCGCTTTTCGGATGATGCCTTCGGGGCCCACCAAATGCTCCTGGCCAACGATCTCGTCCAGGTTGGAGGGGCGCATCCGTTCGGCGAGAGGTGCTGTATCCATGTTCGGGATGGCGAAATTACCCCATGCCGAATGACAAAAGCCCCCGCCAACGGCGAGGGCTTTCATCAATCTTGCTGCGAAGGGTCAAGGCCGGTACATGATCTTGCCCGTAGCCTCGGTGCCGTTCAGGATGATGCGGTAGAAGAAGAGCCCGCCACTTGAGCTTTCCGGCGTGAACTTCAATTTCATCGCTGCACCGTTCTCCACTTCGCCGTCGAAGAGGGTGGTCACTTTATGGCCCAGCATGTCCATGACGATCACAGTTGCGTGTCCACCTGCCGTAGTGTTGAAGCTGATGTTGGTGCTTTCATTCCGGAAGGGGTTCGGTGCGACCAGCACGTTGGTAATGGGCGCTTGGCCGATGGCCGGTGTTCCCAAGGCCTTCGGTGAATTGCCGCCATTGATCACATGGATGGTCTGCACGGTGGTCGCCGTATTCCCGCAATCATCAGTGGCAGTGTAGGTGCGGGTAATGGTGTAACCGCTTTCACAATCGCCTTTGAAGGTCTCCTCCGTCATGAACACTTCGAAATCGGTATCACAGTTGTCCGTGGCCGAGCACTTCTCAGCTTCCGGTATCGAGCTGCAGTCCACCGTTATTTCCGAGGGCAGGCAGCTTAGCACGGGCGCTTGCGTATCGATGATGTGGATGGTCTGTACGCAATTCTCCTCGTTCCCGTCCTCGTCCCGGAATGTCCACGTACGCTGGATGGTCACTGGGCAGATGCCACTGTACTCGTCCACATAGGTGAAGTAGTTCACCAACGGACAGTCGGGGCTCTTGCGGAGGATCGGCAGGCCGATGTCCTCGGCATCGATCGAGCTTCCACATTCAATCGTGGTCACGGCAGGCTCGCAGGAAATGATGATCGGGACCTCGCAGGCCGCCTTGCAGCCTGTCACCGAGATCACCTGGGTGGCTGAAGCGGTGTTGCCACAAGCGTCGGTCGCTGTAAAGATGCGATCGATGGTGTAGGTGGATTCATCAGGACCCGGGATGATCACATCGTTCACTTCCACATCCACGTTGTTCTTGCAATCAGCTGCCCAAACATTCGTGGGAACCTCGGGTACATCGCTGCACTCCACAGTCACGTCAACCGGGACATTCATCAGTTCGGGTGCCTGGGTGTCGATGATCAGAATGGTCTGTGTGCAGGTCTCCTCATTGCCTTCCACGTCGCGGAAGGTCCAGTTCCGGGTAACCGTGATCGGACAGATGCCGCTGAATTCATCGTAGTAGTTGAAGTAGTCAACCAGCGGGCAGTCGGGGCTCTTGCGGACCACCGGAAGGCCGATGTCCTCGGGATCGATGGAGCTACCGCACTCCACCGTGGTCATGGCCGGCCCACAGGAGATGATGATGGGGGTTTCGCAACCTCCGCAATCCTGAGGGAGTACGTTGGCGGTGGCGCTGCTGGTGCAGCCGTTGGCTCCGGTAACCACGAGCGTGTACATGCCCACCTCACCTACCGTCGGGTTCTGCTGTGTACTGCTGTAGCCGTATGGACCCGTCCACATGAAGGTTCCGTTTCCGGTTCCTTGCAAGGTGACCGTATTCGTGATGCAGTCGAGCGTTCCACCCATGGCTTGTGCTCCCGGTACGCTCAGGTCCTCGTCCACCGTGGCTGTGGCGGTGCTGGTGCAACCGTTGGTTCCGGTCACCACGAGGGTGTAGGTGCCGGCTTCGGTCACAGTGGGGTTTTGCGCGGAGCTGGTGAACCCGTTCGGGCCGGTCCAGCTATAGGTTCCGTTGCCCGTTCCCTGCAGGGTCACGCTTGTAGCCGTGCAGCTCAGTGTTCCGCCGGCAGCCTGTGCTCCCGGTACGGTACCGTCCCGATCGACCAGGGCCGTTGCGGTGCTGGTGCATCCGTTAGTGCCCGTCACCACGAGGGTGTAGGTTCCGGCCTCGGTCACAGAGGGGTTCTGCATGGAGGAGGTGAACCCGTTGGGGCCGGTCCAGGCAAAGGTGCCGTTGCCGGTTCCCTGGAGGGTGATCGAGCTGACGATGCAATTGAGCGTTCCACCAGCGGCCTGTGCACCGGGGGCAGCGTTGTCGAGGATCACGTCCGCGGAGGCGGTGCTGGTGCATCCGTTGGACGGGTCCGTGACAGTAAGTGTGTAGGTGCCGGGAGTGGAAACCACAGGGTCTTCATCGGTGCTCGTAAATCCTCCGGGACCTGTCCAGCTAAACGTAGCTCCGCTGGTCGTGCTTCCACCGTCGAGGGGAACACTGGTCACCGAGCATGTTAAGGTGCCGTTGGCGGAAGCAGTGGCATTCGGAACAGCCGTGTTCATCGTTACCGTGGCCTCGTCGGTGCTGGTGCAACCGGTCTGGATGTTGGTAACGACCAAGGTGTAAGTTCCAGCCGCATCCACGTACGGCGTAGCCGTATTGGCACCGCTCGCGATATGGCCCCCGCCGCTAGCGGTCCAAGCGTATGAAACTCCTCCCGTGGGAGAGCTGCCGTTGAGCATTACTTGGTTACCCGTGGTGCAGGTGATCACCTTGTCCGCACCCGCGTTCGCACCGGGCGTTCCGCTGGATCCGATGGTGACGGAGAGTTGGAGCGTGCAGCCATGGGCGTCGGTGATGTCCACCGTATAGCTACCCGCTGCCAGATTGTTCACCGACGAGCCGGAGCCTCCAGTACTCCATGCATAGGCGTACGGTGCGGTTCCTCCACTAACGTTCACACTGGCCGAACCATCACTATTGTTACAAGTGGCATTCACGCCATTGATCAAGCCTGCAAGCACGGCGGGCTGGGTGACATTGAACGTCTGTGAAGCGTGGCAACCATTGGCGTCCGTCACTTCCACGGTATATGCACCTGCGGTCAGGCCATTGATCGTGGCACCGGTAGGGCCGTGGCTCCAAACGAAGGTGAAGGGGGCAACGCCCGTGGAGCTTGCGGTAATGGCCCCGTCACTCGCACCATTGCAGGAAACATGAGTGATCGTGGCGGTGGCCTCGATCAACTTCACCGTGACCACCTGGTCGGCAGCGCCGGCCAAAATACACGCGTCGCCACCGATGATCCGGCGGATATAGGTCTTCTGGTTCACCGTACCGATCAAGGAGCCGGGAAGGTCCTTGGCCGTGGCGCCGCTGATGTCGCTCCAGATCAAGCTATCACTGCTGATCTGCCATTGATAGGTGGTGGCCGAACCGAGGGGAGGGTAGCTCGACGCGCTGTTGTTCCGCACGATCGTCGGCAGGGAGTACGCTGGTACGCTCCCGATGATGTCGCTGGGAACCGATCCCGCGCAGACGCTTTGGTTGCCGGTGATGGTGTTGCCCAACAGGTCGGGCGGATTGGCCCATACCACCAGGCCTGGCTCGTAGCGGCTGGTGGAACTGTACTTGGTCGTGTTCAGTGCACCTTGCGTCAACGGGATGTTGTTGGACATGGAGGTGACGATGGTATAGATGCGGCAGTTGCTGAACTTGATGCCACGCTCACCTACGGGATCATAGTCATCCTGTGAACCGCCGTAGTAGGTGCTGAACTCAAGGTTGCTCAGGTCCGCGCTCAACTTCAGGAATACCTTGTCGTTGGAACCATTATTGGTGGCTTGCAAGGGCACGTTCGGGCCTGAGCTTACCGGGAAATTGGTGCTGTTGGTATAGCCGAACACATAGACGTCGTTGTTGAGGTCCGTGTTCAGACCCATCATGTTCACCTCGTTGTTGCTGCCGCCGATGTATGTGGCACCGATGAAACTCTGATCCAGACCCATGCGGGCCACGAACAGGTCATTGGTCCCTCCATTGTACGAATTGTCGTATACGCCGCTGGAAGAGATGTTGCTGGAAGCTAATCCGGAAGTGACCCCGCCGAAGTAGATCTCACTTCCGGTGGTGTTCATTGACATGCACAGGATGGTCAAGCTCTTGCTGCTGGCTGCTTGAAAGTATGAGGACCACAGGGTAGTGCCTGCACCCGAAATGCGCTGAAGAAAGCCGGCCTCGCTGCCACCACGCGTGGATTGCCTCGGGATCAGCGTGGGGAAGTTGGTGCTCGTGGTCCTGCCCCCCACGAAAATGTCTCCTGTGGTAGGCTCATAAAGCATGATCTGGGCAAGGTCATCGCTTGACCCACCGAAGTTCTTCATCCATTGCACGGCGGAAAGGTCTCCGTTGATGCGGAACAGCAGGACATCAATGCCGCCGGAATTGCCGTTGGTGGCGCCGCTGCCGCTGTTGCTGGTAGCCAAGTTGGTGCTCACGGTGTTCCCGCCTACGATCACATCACCATTGGCAGCGATGCGCAGGTCGAAGGCGTTTTCATCTCCATTACCACCTACCACGGCCGACTTGATCGAGTTGCCGGCAGTGTTGATCTTCACGATGTAGACGTCATCACCGGATTGTGATTGCTGATCCACGCTGCTGCCGGAGAAGGCCGGGCCACCGAGCATGGGGAAGTTCGTACTGGCCGTGTAGCCGGTGATGTACAGGTTGCCATCGGCCCCTTGCTCCATGGCATACGGGTTTTCAATGCCGTTGCCTCCGATATAGGTCTGCCAGACACGGGTACCGCTTTGGCCGATGGTGGCGGGTTCCAGGTATTTTCCCACGACCATGTCATAGCTTCCATTGGTTGTTTCGTCGAATGCACCCGGGGTGATCTGGTCAGTACCATTGCTAACACGGGCCACAACATAAATGGCACCGTCGGTAGGGTCCACCCAAATGCAGTGTCCGTGGTTGTCCGAACCGGAGTTCGTGTTCATCCATGTGGCCCAGCGCAGGGCAATGGGGTCGATCACCAAGGTCTCGTTCTTGTCGTACGCACCAAGAGCGAAGCGCAACGTGTTCTTTCCTTCCACGGTGTAAGATGCCTTTACGGAGGTTTCCTTGCCGTTCGCACGCTGGTAGACCACGGGGGCCGGGTACGTAAGATCCCCCAAGCTGGTGGTGATCACCAGTTCACCCTTCCGGTTAACGCTGATGCGGTCAATGCCTTCGAACTCAATGGCGACCTGTTTGGGGTCGCTTCCGGGCTTGCAGATGATGTCATATTCCAATGAGCCGTCCGCGGCAGGGTAGTATCGCACATCGATACCGCGGTAGGTGTTCGTGTACCACACCTCCTGATAACTGTGTACGTCCATGGCCGAAACATCTCCCATGAAATAGTTGGAGGTGCCCTCATGGCTGTTTCGGCTCTCCACCTTCATACTGGGGGAGCTGCCCGTGAAGTTCAACTTCCAGCTATGGCCTTTCTTGTGCCAGACCGGTACGCGATGGGGCAAGCCCGCTTGGATCTCCTTCTCGAAGGCGATACCGTCCTGTTGTAGCTGCTCGATGGTGGCCGGGTCAAAGGCCGTAACGACCATGCCACTGCTGGTGGCCACCGCTTGGCCCATGGGCAGGTCGGCCCGATAGATCACCGGGGAAGTGAACTGGCCTTTGTTCTCCGTGAAGTGGATCTCCTGGTCATGCACGTTCAACAGGCCGCCAAGGTCATCGTGTTGATGATCATGGGACTTGCTGATCGCAGGCCGCATTTCAGCTAACTGGCCGAAGCTCGGCAGGGCTAACGCTAGGACCAGCATCAGGTTCAGAGCGTGCCGTATCAGGGTACTGGGTCGGATATGCTTCATGTGCGTATGGATGAAGGGTTGAAAGGTTCGGACCACGCCGGTGGATTTTTGGCGAGGGGGCAAATATTCCGGCGTCCGTCTCCATTTGTCAAGCCCTCGTCGATGAATATCCCCATTTTGTGGGAGAAAATGAATGATCGGTCGGCTTCTTGGTTGGCGGGATCGAGCGAATTTTGCGTGTGGCGATTCGGGCTTGTTCAAAACTTTTCCTGCCCTTGGATTTGGTGGATCCCGAGTTAAGTGGTTAATTGTGCGTCAACTTAGTGACGTGAATGTCGTCAATGACGGGAATGACCATGACCAGCTTGAAAGTCGGAGACAAAGCACCTGCCCTCACAGGCGTGGATCAGGATGGAAAGGCCATCGACCTGAGCATATTTTCCGGCAAAAAGCTGCTGTTGTACTTCTATCCGAAGGATGACACACCGGGGTGTACCGCAGAAGCGTGCAGCTTGCGTGATGAACATGCAGCGCTACGAAGGGCGGGCTACGAAGTGCTCGGTGTAAGTCCGGACAAGGCGACGAAGCACAAGAAATTCGCGGACAAGTACAACCTGCCTTTCCGCCTGTTGGCTGACCCGGACAAGGAAGCTGCGGTGGCCTACGGGGTCTGGGGCCCGAAGAAGTTCATGGGGCGCGAGTACGTTGGCATCCTGCGCACCACCTTTCTGATCGACGAGGAAGGCGTCATTGAGCACATCATCACCAAAGTGCGCACCAAGGACCACGCGGCTCAAGTGTTGGAAACGGTTTGAATTTCAAAACTTGAAAGCCGAAACCCGAAATTCAACCCGCAACGGGACAACCCGCAACGGACAACCCCGCAACACGCAACGGACCAACCCTCAACCAAGTAACCACAACAACATCATAGCATGGCAACGGAGATCAACAAGGACAAGCTGAAGGCATTGCAACTCACCATGGACAAAATGGAGAAGTCCTTCGGCAAGGGCGCGGTGATGCGCATGGGGGACGATGCCATCGAGAAGGTGGAGGTGATCCCGTCCGGTTCCATCGGGTTGGACCTCGCGCTGGGCGTGGGCGGATACCCCAAGGGGCGCGTGGTGGAGATCTACGGACCGGAAAGCAGTGGAAAGACCACCCTCGCCATCCACGCCATCGCGGAATGCCAGCGCAACGGCGGTATCGCGGCCATCATCGACGCGGAACACGCCTTCGACCGCTCCTATGCCGAGGCCCTCGGCGTGGATACGGAGAACCTCTTGATCAGCCAGCCCGATAATGGCGAGCAGGCCCTGGAGATCGCCGATAACCTGATCCGCTCGGGCGCCATCGACATCCTCGTCGTGGACAGCGTAGCAGCATTGACCCCGCGCGCGGAGATCGAGGGTGAAATGGGTGACAGCGTGGTGGGCATGCAGGCCCGCCTGATGAGCAAGGCCCTGCGCAAGCTCACCGGCACCATCAGCAAGACCGGCTGCTGCTGCATCTTCATCAACCAGCTCCGTGAAAAGATCGGGGTGATGTTCGGCAATCCCGAAACCACTACCGGTGGCAACGCGCTGAAATTCTATGCTTCCATCCGTTTGGACATCCGTCGCTCCAGCCAGATCAAGGACGGGGAGAACGTGTTGGGCAACCGCACCAAGGTGAAAGTGGTGAAGAACAAGGTGGCACCACCATTCCGCAAAACCGAGTTCGACATCCTGTACGGCAAGGGGATCAGCAAGACCGGTGAGATCATCGACATGGGCGTGGAGCTCGGCATCATCAAGAAGAGCGGTAGCTGGTTCTCCTATGACGAGACCAAGCTGGGCCAAGGCCGCGATGCCGTGCGCCAACTCCTGGACGACAACGCCGAGCTTTGCGAAGAACTGGAGAAGCGCATCAAGGCGGCGATGACCCCGGCGGCATTGCCTGTGGCATAAACCCCAGTTTTCTTCCCAAGGACGAAGAGGACCTTGGGGGGCGATGCCCCTGCGGGTTCAAGAATCCTGCGGGTTCGGAGTATACTTTTGTCCCCCGCGACCGGAGCGCAGTGCGTGCGTCCGGCGCGGGGATCATTTTCCACCATGCTCGTGCTGACCAAACTGCTCCGTCGTTCCTTGTACATCACGGCCCCGGTGCTGATCTGGGCGGCGTGTGGCGGACCCGCCGATGTGCCCGGGCAGATGCCGGTCCAGGCGCGGGATCCCTTCCAGGTCTCGATGGATTCCATCAATGCACGCATCCTCGATGACCCCGGAAAAGCCTCCCTCTATGCGTGGCGTGCCACGCTCTTCCTCTCGGTGGACAGCCTCTCCGATGGCCAGCGCGATCTGGAATGGGCGGTGAAATTGGACAGCACCAATGTGAACTACAGGCTGCGCTTGGGCGACCTGTATTACCGCACCACGCGGGTAGCGAAAGCGCAAAACCAGTTTGAGCGGGCAGCGCAGGTGGACCCGTCGAACATCTCCGCCATCCTCAAGCAGGCCGAGATCCAGCTGGTGCTTCGCAATTACGCCCAGAGCATGGACCTGGTGAACAAGGCCCTGCGAAAGGACCAACACGCCGCCCATGGCTATTTCCTCAAGGGCTGGATCCACATGGAGACCGGGGACACGGCCTTGGCCTTGAGCAGCTTCCGCACGGCGGTGGAGCAGGATGCGCAGGACTATCCGGCCTACATCATGTTGGGGAAGATCAGCGCTGCCAAGCACGACCCGCTTGCCGAGCAGTACTACGCCACGGCCATCTCGCTGAGGCCGCGAAGCGTGGAGGCGTGGTACAACAAAGGCATGTACCATCAGGAGGCCGGGCAGGACAGCTTGGCGCTGGCCTGCTATGAGCAGATCATGAAGCTGGACCCGCGCAACGCGCTGGCTTGGTACAATAGCGGCTTTATCCGAATGGAGCACCTGCAGGACCTCTCCGGGGCCAAGCGCGATTTCAGCGAGGCCATCAAATTAGAGCCCGGCTATGCCGATGCCTGGTACAACCGCGGCCTCGCCGAGGAACGCAGCAACGAGCTGGACAGTGCCGCGGCCAACTACCAGATCGTCATCAGCATGCGCCCGGACCACGCCTTGGCCGCTGAAGGCTTGGACCGGCTGCAATCCCAAGGGGTGCGCATCAAGATCCGCGAGGCGAAGAACAGGAAGTAGGAGAGGGGCGGTGTTTTTCCGGGGTCTGTTGCCTCTGTCCGTCCGATCACGTGTGCAGCACGGGCTTGAGAGCCAACGGCACGCTGTGTTAGGCTTCCCCGGACCCTCACCCATCACATCACCACCTTTACCTTCGCGGCACAACCCGTTCCCTCGTGCAGCTCACATTCCTCGGTACCGGTACCAGCCAAGGCATTCCCGTGATCGCCTGCAATTGTGCGGTGTGCCGCAGCGCCGATCCCCGCGACAGGCGCACGCGCTCCTCCGTGCTGGTGGAAGTGAAGGGGAGGACCATCCTGATCGATGCAGGGCCGGATCTGCGTCAGCAGATGCTGCGCGAGGGCGTGCAGGAGCTGGACGCGGTGCTGCTCACCCATGAGCACATGGACCACATCGCCGGGATGGACGATCTGCGGGCCTTCAGTTTTGCACACGAACCGGTCCGCCCCATTTCCATTTTTGCGGATGCGGTCACGCTCGCTGCGGTACGCCGCGTGTACGCCTATGCCTTTTCGGACTCCAAGTATCCCGGAGTCCCGCAATTCGATCTTCATACCATTAGTCGCGATCCCTTCTCGGCGGCGGACATTCCCGTCATTCCCGTGGAAGTCCTGCACCATCACATGCCGGTACTGGGGTTCCGGGTCGGAGGACTCACCTACATCACCGATGCCAAGTCCATCACCGAGGTGGAGAAGGAAAAGATCCGTGGCAGCAAGGTAGTGGTGGTGAACGCGCTGCGAAGGAAGGAGCACATCTCTCACTTCAACTTGGAGGAAGCCCTGGCGCTGATCGCGGAGCTGGCCCCGGAGCGTGCCTTCCTTACGCACATCAGCCACCTGATGGGCCCGCATGCGGAAGTGAAGCTGCCTCCGAACGTGCAGGTGGCCCATGATGGGCTGAAGGTGGAGCTTTAAGGCGAGGGTGAACTGACAAGTTGAAAGCTGAAACCTAAAAGCTGAAACGGAGCAACAGAGTTGAAGTGAGCGGTCGTCGGCGGTAGCGGGCAGTCGGCTATTTGCAATAGTGATCACCTTAGATCGGCGCTCTTCCGGGAAGATCGGGATGAAACATTTGCGACTTGGCGGTGAACGCGGAAGCCGTCACATTCGGCATCCCTCGTTTCGTTGCGTGCGTTACGACCGTTGCGGTAAACCCCAAGATCAACTTCCGGCCCTCCATCTGCGTTCACCCGCCGTCGCGAGGCGCTTTGGCTGGGCACGGTCTGCGACAACTGCGGTCTTTGCCCTTGATCTGCGGTGAAGCGTTTGCATCTTTGCCCCATGGCGCTCAGTTCCTCCTTGCTCGACCAGGCCGTGGACCAACTGGCCACTTTGCCGGGCATCGGCAGGCGCACGGCGATGCGCTTGGCGCTGGACCTGCTGCGCCGGGAACGTCAGGAGGTGGTGCGCTTCAGCGAGGCGGTTCGCAAACTGAGGGAGGAGGTGAGGTACTGCTCCGAATGCTGCAACATCAGCGACCGGCCGGTGTGCGAAATATGCGCCAACCCATCGCGCGAACGCAGCATCATCTGCGTGGTGGAGGATATCCGGGACGTGATCGCCATTGAGAACACCCGTCAGTTCAAGGGCCTCTACCATGTGCTGGGCGGGGTGATCAGCCCCATGGACGGCATCGGGCCGGACGACCTGAACACCAAGGAGCTGCTGGCGCGGATCGGGCAGGGCGGCGTGAAGGAGGTGGTGCTCGCACTGGGTGCGACGCTGGAGGGGGATACCACCAGCTTCTTTCTTCATCGCAAGTTGGACGCGCTGGGCGTGACCGTAAGCATGATCGCCCGCGGCATCAGCATCGGCGGGGACCTCGATCAGGTGGACGAGGTGACCTTGGGCCGCAGCATCGCCGACCGGAAGCCATACGAGCAAAGCGTGAAGCGGTAATTAGCCGACATGTGATATAGCCGCCCCCGGTCCATGAAGCTCAGCGTCATCATCGTCAACTACAATGTCAAGGCATTCCTGGAGCAATGCCTGCGCACGGTGTTCGAGGCGTTGGAGGGGATGGAGGGGGAGGTGTTCGTGGTGGACAACCTCAGCACCGATGGAAGCGCCGAAATGGTGCGCGGGAAATATCCGCGGGTCCGGTTGATCGCGAACACGGAGAACGTGGGCTTCAGCAGGGCCAACAATCAGGCCATCCGGGTGAGCCAAGGTGAGTACGTGCTACTGCTGAACCCCGATACCGTGGTAGGCGAGGACGTGTTCCATAAGGTGGTCCGATTCCTCGATGCGCATCCCAAAGCGGGAGGGTTGGGTGTGAAGATGATCGACGGCACCGGCCGTTTCCTGCCGGAGAGCAAGCGCGGATTACCCACGCCCACCGTGGCTTTCTTCAAGATCATGGGCTTGTCGCGGCTGTTCCCGCACAGCAAGCTCTTCGGCCGCTACCACCTGGGGCATCTGCCGGAGAACGAGGCCGCGGCCATCGAGATCCTATCCGGGGCCTGCATGTTCCTGCGCCGGGAAATGCTCGATAAGGTCGGCTTGCTCGATGAGAGCTTCTTCATGTACGGGGAGGACATCGACCTCAGCTATCGCATCACCCTGGGAGGTTATGAGAACTGGTATTTTCCGGATGCCCGGATCATCCACTACAAAGGAGAGAGCACGAAGAAGAGCAGCGTGAACTATGTTTTCGTCTTCTACAATGCCATGGTGATCTTCGCCAGGAAGCACTTCACGCGGCGGGGCACCCAATTCTTCTCGTTCCTCATCCGGGGTGCCATCTACCTGAGCGCCGCCGCTGCCATCGTCCTCCGCTTTCTGCGCGGGGCCCTGTTGCCGATGCTGGATCTCCTCCTGCTGTACGCCGGCTTGTCCTGGATGGACCGGATGTCCGCAGCGGAGTTGCACAGCCCCTTGTACAAGGCCCTGGTTTCTGCCGTGATCCTGGGGGTGATGGCCTTTTCCGGTGTGTACGACCTCCCGCTTCGCATACGCAACGTGTTCAAAGGCCTCTTGGCACTGCTGCTTTTGGCCATTGTCGGCCAGGGGTGGACCGGTCTCGGATTTGTACAGGCACTGCCCATACTGGCCATGGCAGGCGGCATCTACGTGGGTGTACGCCTGTTGCTGCGCCTGTTCCGTGTATGGCGCCTACCCACATCCCCGATGGAGCGGGCCCGGGTACTGGCGGCCGGTTCCCCCGAGGAAACGAAGCTTGCCTTGGGACTGCTTTGGCAGACCCACTACGGCCTGGACCGGGAGGTGACCTTGGATACGGAAACGGTGAACGGCCCGAACGGGGTGCAGAAGATCAAGGGGACGATCAAGAAGCATCGCTTGGACGAGGTGGTGTTCTGCGCCAAGGACCTGTCCATGCAGCGCATCATCACCATGATCGAACAGTTGAAGGACACCGGGGTGGTCTTCAAGATCGCCCAGCCGGCCTCGGAGTTCATCATTGGCCCCAGCACCACTGAGAGCCTGCAGGACCTGCTGGTGCTCCCCGACCATGCCGTGGACAGTTCGGCCTCCAAGCGGCGCAGAAGGACCTTGGATGTGTTGCTTTCGTTGTTCTTTCTGGTCACGCTGCCGGTTGGCATCTGGTTCGTCGGTTCCAAACCCGGATTTGTTCGGAACCTGGTATTGGTGCTCCTGGGCAAGCGCACCTGGGTGGGCTATGCGGTACCGGGCAGGGACCGTCGCCTGCCCCGTATCAAGCCGGGGGTGTTGGATCCCGCCCATGCCGATCGATCGCGGCCCGCACCGCCGACGGTGAGCCGCATGGACCTGGAATACGCCAAGGACTATCGGGTATGGAAGGATCTGGGCCGGATCATGGTGAATTTCCGGGCGTTGGGATCGGCGGTGGCCGCCTGCTGAGGAAGAGAAATGAAAAAGCCCGTGAATGAAACGTGGCTTGTTCCCATGGCTCGGATAACTTCGCAGCCCGTGAGCCAGTGCTCCCAGAAGCGGAATTGAATGTCACAGATCGAGATCCTGTTGCCCAAAATGGGCGAAAGCGTGGCGGAGGCCACCATCATCAAGTGGTTGAAGAACGAAGGGGACCGCGTGGAAGCCGATGAACCCCTGGTGGAGATCGCCACGGACAAGGTGGACAGTGAAGTGCCCGCACCCCAGAACGGCATCCTGCTGAAACGGTTGGTGAGCGATGGGGATGTGGTGCAGGTGGGGCAAGCGATCGCCCAATTGGGTGCGGAGGGTGATGTTGCCCCGGCCGCTCCGGCAGCTGCGCCCCAGGAGGCAGCTACCCCCAGTGTACATGCCGCATCAGCGCCGGCGGCCAAGGCCGTTCCCAGTACGAGTGTGGAGCGCACCGGGCCGAGCGGCAAATTCTACAGTCCCTTGGTGCGCAACATCGCGCAAAGCGAGGGCGTGAGCCTGGAGGAGCTCGAGAACCTGGAAGGCACTGGGCAGGGGGGCCGGGTGACCAAGAAGGACCTGTTGGATTATCTGCCCCGGCGGCAAGCGGTCGTTAACGGCGATGCCGGGAAGTCCGCGCCGGAGAAGGCCACCGCACCCCGGCCGGCAGCGACCGCAGCGCAGGCCGCAGGGGATGCTCCAGCGCCGGCGATCAAGCTCGCACCGGGAGATGAACTGATCGAGATGGACCGCATGCGCCGGATGATCGCCGACCACATGGTGATGAGCAAGCGCACAAGCCCGCACGTCACCAGCTTTGTGGAGGCCGATGTGACCAACCTGGTGCTGTGGCGCAACAAGGTGAAGGGCGCTTTCGAGAAGCGGGAAGGGGAGAAGATCACCTTCACACCGGTGTTCATCATGGCTATCGCCCAAGCGATCAAGGAGATGCCGATGATCAATATCCAGGTGAGCGGGGACAAGATCATCAAGAAGAAGGACATCAACATCGGCATGGCCGCCGCACTGCCATCGGGCAACCTCATCGTGCCGGTGGTGCGCAATGCGGACCGGCTGAACCTGATGGGCTTGGCCAAAGCGGTGAACGATCTGGCCGCCCGGGCCCGGACCGGAAAACTTGCACCGGACGAGATCAGCGGGGGAACGTACACGATCACCAACGTAGGCACTTTCGGCAATGTGCTCGGCACGCCGATCATCAATCAGCCCCAGGTGGCGATCATGGCCACGGGGGCCATCAAGAAAAAACCAGCCGTGCTGGAAACGCCCAGCGGCGATGTGATCGCGATCCGGCACATGATGTACCTCAGCCACAGCTATGACCACCGCGTGGTGGATGGTGCCTTGGGCGGAAAGTTCGTCCGCCGTGTGGCGGACATACTCGAAGGCTGGTCCATGGACACGGAGATCTGAACAAATACACCCCGCACGGGAATTATCCTACTTTTAGCCACCAACCACACCGCTCCGGAAGATGGAGCACTTGAAGCAGCACGTGATGATCCGAAAACTCTACGCTACACTTGTCGCCATTCCGTTGCTCGCGATGGGGACTGGTCTCATGGCCCAGATGCCCACCACGCCGACCACCTCCACCTTCGAAGAAGCCAGCCGATTGATGGAGGAGAAATTTTACGGACAGGCGGCAATGGTATGGAAGGACCTGCTGGCGAAGGACCCGGAGAACTCCAATCTCAATTGGAAGGTGGGTGAGGCCTACATGCTCTCCTATAACGAAAAGTCCAAGGCGTTGCCGTATTTGGAAGCGGCAGCGGCCAAGCGCGGCAGCAGTTATGGCGGATTGAACACCTCGGGGTACGATCCCTTCGATCCCAAGGAAAAGAACGCGCCGCCTCAAGTGGACTACTGGCTGGGTAAAGCCTACCACCTCAATAATGAATTCGACAAGGCGGATGCCTCCTACCGGACGTTCATCGCCGAGGCCGGCGACCGTAGCGACTTCAAACCGATGGCCGTGCGCGGCCTTGAGGAAACGGCCAATGCCCGCAAGTTGATGGCCGAGCCCAAGGAATTCGATATCAGCAATATCGGTTCCGTCATCAACTCGGAATACCCCGACTTCAGTCCCGTGATCAGTGTGGACGGCAACGCCCTGTTCTTCACCACCCGTCGCATCCGTCCGGACAGTGCCAACTTGGGCATGATCGATCCGGTGGCGGGGCTGCCCTTCGAGAACATTTATGTGAGCTACAAGGACCGGAACGGAAAGTGGCAGGCGCCGGAACCGCTGAACATCAATCCGCCGGTTGGGCACCTTGGAACGGTGAACGTATCGGCAGACGGACAGACCTTGATCATTTACAAGGATGACGACGGTGACGGGAACCTCTACGAGAGCAAGCTGGTGGGTGAACTCTGGAGCGATCCCGTGAAGATGGGATCGGACATCAACACCAAGGCCTGGGAGACCCATGGCGCCCTCAGCGGCGACGGGAACACCTTCTACTTCGTCAGCAACCGGTCCGGGGGGCGCGGCGGCCGTGATATCTATCGCGTGGTGAAATTGCCCAACGGGGAATGGAGCAAAGCGCAGAACTTGGGCAACGAGGTGAACACCCCGTACGAGGAGGATGGCGTGTTCATTCACCCCAACGGCCGCACCATGTACTTCTCCAGCAAGGGCCACAACAGCATGGGTGGTTTCGACATCTTCACCACCGAGATGCAGGCCGATGGCACATGGAGCACCCCGGTGAACATCGGCTACCCGCTGAACACCGTGGACGACGATGTTTTCTTCGTGACCACAGCCGACGGTAAGCGGGGCTACTTCAGCTCCGACAAGATCGGCGGCTACGGGGAGAAGGACATCTACTTCGTGGATTTCCCCGGTGAAATGGGCGCCGAAGGGCTGGCCGTACTGAAGGGCTTCATCATTCCTCCCCCGGGTGAACAGCTTTCGCCCACCACCACGCTGTACGTCACCGACAAGGCCACGGGCGAAGTGAAGAGCTACAAGCCCCGCCAGCGCGACGGGGTGTATGTGGCCATCCTGGCACCCTGCAAGAACTACAACTTGGACTACCGGGTGAACGACAAGACCATCCACACGGAGGATATATTCGTGGAGTGCGAAAGCGCCTACCAGGAGATCAACAAGGAGGTATATCTCAACCCCGTGTCGTTGGACGGTGCGGCCAGTATCGTGGACCTCCCCGAGGGCGCTCCTCCCGGAAGCAAGGAGAAGGGCGAACCGGTGAAGGGAGGGGTGACCGTGGTGGGACCCCAAACACCGAAGACCGATGCACAACGCAAGGAGGAAGGCGAGAAGCACGTAACACCCGATGCCGCCTTCGCTGCCGAATTCGTAAAATACCACGATTACAACGAAACGGAGATCGATGTGAACAGTGCCCAGTGGAAGGAGTTCATCGGCAAGGTGATCGCGCTGTTCGACAAGCAGGAAACGGTGAACGTGACCATTGAGGCCAGCGCATCACACGTGCCCACAAAGACCTATGGCACCAATGACAAACTGAGCAACCTGCGCATGGAGGTGGCCCGGAAAGACCTCTTGGATGCGGTGAGGGCTGCGGGCAAGGACCCGAAGAACCTCCTGCTGGGCTCCGTGAACCACTTGGTACAGGGACCGAAATATCGCGGCGATTACAAGAACAAGGAGAAGTACGGCAAGTTCCAGTTCGTGAAGCTGAAGGTCCGTTGATCACCCCTGTTCAAAAATAGAAAAGCCCCCGCGACCACGGGGGCTTTTTCATGCCCAACTTGCAGCCATGTCAATTGAGCTTGAGCGTCCCCTAGCCGTGTTCGATCTGGAAACCACCGGCATCCGTATCGGGCGCGACCGCATCGTTCAGGTCGCCATTGTGCGCCTGATGCCCGATGGAACGCGCGAGAAGTGGCAGAGCTTGGTGAACCCTGAAATGCCCATTCCCCCGGAAGCCACTGCCGTGCATGGCATTTCCAATGCCGATGTGGCCGATGCCCCGGTGCTTGCGGAGCTATCCACTGAGCTCCTTCACCAGTTGGACGGCTGCGACCTGTGCGGGTTCAACGTTCTGCGTTTCGACCTGCCCTTTCTCAGCGAGGAGCTTTACCGGGTGGGGGCTACATGGGATTCGTCCACCCTGCGCGTGATCGATGCCTTGCGGATCTACCATCACTTCGAACGACGAGACCTCTCTGCTGCTGCGCGATTCTATCTGGATCGCGACCATGCGGGCGCCCATGATGCCTTGGCCGATGTGGAGATGACCGCCGATGTATTGCTCGCCCAACTGGAGCGCTACACGGAACTTCCGAGGAATGCGGCCGAGCTGGGTGAATTCTGCGGGGACCGGAAACGCTCGCCGGACGCGGCGGGCAAGTTGCAGTTCGATGACCACGGGAGCGTGTGCCTCGCGTTCGGGAAATACAAGGGATGGACCATTGAGAACATCGGCCGCAACGACCCCGGCTACATGCAGTGGTTGATCACCAGGGCCGAGCTGCCGGGAAGTACACTGGCCGTGATGAAGAACGTGCTCGCCGATATCCACGCGTAATGACAATGGTCGCAGGTATGCTGGGGCGCCGAGGAATGCTTCACGGTATTCCGGGGAAGCATCTTCCGGCGGATGGTCATGCCGTCCTTTCGCTGAGGGATCTGCTGCGTGCCTCTGCACCTCCGCGGCCATCAAACCAGCGCTCTGCGCCCCTGAAATGAAGATCATCTGCATCGGTCGCAACTATGCCGACCACGCCAAGGAAACCGGCAACGAGCCTCCGACGGACCCCATCTTCTTCCTGAAACCAACCACGGCCTGCCTGTATCCCGGTCAACCCATCCAGTTGCCGGATATCCCTGGAGAGATCGAGCATGAACTGGAGCTGGTGGTAATGATCGACAGCTATGCCAAGGATGTGCCCGTGAACATGGCGTTGGGCCTGATCGCCTCCTTCAGCTTGGGGTTGGACCTTACCGCACGCACACTGCAGGACCAATTGAAGGCAAAGGGGCTGCCCTGGGAAAAGGCGAAGGCCTGGGACGGTTCGGCGGTACTGGGAGAGGTGGAATTGCCCATGACGGCCTCAACCGACCTGCAAGCCTTTGGGATCGAACTGAAGAAGAACGGTGAAACGGTCCAGAAGGACACCACGGCGAACATGCTCTTTACCGTGGCCGAGCTCATCGCGTACGTCTCACGCTACATCACGCTGGAGCCGGGTGACCTGCTCTTTACCGGCACTCCGTCCGGCGTTGGACCGATCGTGGAGGGCGATGTACTGGAAGGGTTCCTGAACGGCAAACTCCTGCTGAATGCGACGGTGGGGAAACGGTAGCTTTGCACCCGGTTTTCATCCCGTAGTCACCAGCCTCTCCATTCCCTTTAGCAGATGACCAAGCACGTACAAGTCGGCAACATCGATTGCGGCGGAGACCAGCTCTTCCTCATCTCCGGCCCTTGCGTGATCGAGGAGGAGAGCATCATGATGCGCACGGCGGAGAAGCTCCGCGAGGTTAGCGAGCGCACCAAGGTCCCTGTGATCTACAAGAGCAGCTTCATGAAGGACAACCGCAGCAGTGTGGAGTTCTACATGGGCCCAGGACTCGATGCGGGGTTGAAGACACTGGAGAAGGTGAAGAAGGAATTCGGATTCCCCATCCTCACGGACGTACACTATCCGAGCCAGGTGAAAGCCGCAGCCGAGGTGTGCGACGTGCTGCAGATCCCCGCCTACCTCTGCATGCAGACCACCTTGGTCACGGAGGCCGCCAGGACCGGTGCGGTGATCAACCTGAAGCATGGTCAATTCCTCGCTCCGGACAACATGGTAAAACCGGTGAAGAAGATCGAGAGCGTGGGCAACGAGAAGATCATCCTTACCGAGCGTGGGTTCGTCCTTGGGTACAACGACCTGGTGGTGGACCCCCGAGCGTTCTATCACTTGCGCCAAGCGGGCTATCCCGTGGTGTTCGACATCACGCACAGCATCCGCAAGTACGGTATCCCCAGCGCCGACCCACGTGGTGGCAATCGTGAGTTCCTGCCCACCATCGCTCGTGCCGGGGTGGCAGCGGGCGTTGATGGTGTCTTCATCGAAACCCATCCTGACCCCAGCACTGCACTTTGCGATGCAGCCAGCCAACTTTGTGTTCATGATCTGGAGGAATTCCTGAAGCCGCTGCTGGACCTGCATGCGGTGGAGGTGAAGTACCGGGAACGAACGGACGCAGAGGCGCAGAGGCGCTGAGCGGAAAAGATGCACGTGAAATACACGGCCCGTACCTTCTAAACAAACGTAACCCAGGAATCACCCAAAGCCATCGATCGCGTGCCGCAGAGCATTTGACCCTCTGCGTCTCCGCGCCTCTGCGGCAAATAACCTTTTCACATGGAACTCTACTTAGACAGTGCCGACATCAAGGAGATCGACGAAGCCTTCAAGCTAGGTTTTCTCACCGGTCTCACCACCACGCCCACCTTCATGCACCGGGGCGGGGTCACGAACATCGACAAGATGATCCTGGACCTGGCCAAGAAGGTGCCCATCCTGCAGGTGGAGGCCCTCGGTGAGACGGCGGAGGAAGTGGTGAAGGAGGCCAAGCGCCAATTGAAGATGGGCCTGAAAAAGGAGACCACGGTCTTCAAGATCCCGGTGAGCCTCGAAGGTCTGCGCGCTTGCAAGATGCTACGGGACCAAGGCATCATGGTGAATGTTCACCTCGTGTACACCTTGCAACAAGCGTACATGGCGATGCAGGCCGGCGCCAACTACGTGTGCCCGCTCGTGGGCCGCTTACAGGACCAAGGGCATGATGCGCTCAGTCTTGTACAGCAGTGCGTGGAGGCGGTGAACTACTACGGCTACGACAGCAAGATCATGTTCAGCAGCGTGCGCACCGTGGAGCATGTGCGCAACGCGGTGGAGATCGGGGTGCATACCATCACCGTGCCTTGGAAGCTGATGAGGCAGCTCACCGACAACCACTTCACCACCATCGGCACGCAGCAGTTCTATGAGCACACGCGCCTGATCACCATGAAGGTGAAGGACGTACTATCGCGCAGTAATCCCGTGGTGAAGGAAAGTGCCACCGTGAGCGAGGCCTTGGTGGAAATGACCAAGCACGGCTTCGGTGCCGTGATGGTGGTGGACGCGAAGGGGAAGAACAAGGGCGTCTTCACCGATGGCGGCCTGCGCCGTGGCATCGAGAAGGACGGTAACAAATTCCTCGGAAGGAAGCTGAGCGCATTGAAGTTCAACGCACCGTACACGGTGTCGCCGGAAGCGTTGCTGGACGAAGCCCAGAAGCTTTTCAAAGAGCACAAGGTGGACACGCTCAGTGTGAGCGAGAACAGCAAGCAGCTTGGCATGCTGGACATCCAGGATATGATGAAGGCAATTGCCGGATAGTTGCCGGTTGTCGGTTTCCCGTTCGGCGCTTGAAACTTCGGTAGTTATCGGTTGTTCGGAGCGATCTGCATCACTGCAACGGTCGGCAGCCTGTGCTTGCCTGAATATATTGACCGCTCGGAGGTTACATGTCAACTCCCCAAACCTAGATAAAAATGGCACGAAGAGACCAAGTGAAGGGGGAAGTTGCAGAACGTCAAATGCGCTACTTCAGCGAAGAATTCAAACGA
>JAIOIH010000062.1 GCA_019912395.1 Flavobacteriales bacterium
GTGGTGCATTGAAGGGGGCTGGCCAATGAAGGCATTCAGCTGCAAACTCACGAGCGCGGGACTGTAACCGCCGGAGGCGGACGGCGGTGCCGGGCACTCGGCAGACCAGTGGAATCCTCAGTTAAGCCGAGCGCCGGGATGGGTATGCCGGGAGTTCGCTTGCTCAGATCGCGCCCAACAGATCATAAGGTGGTTCCGCGTTGTAGATCTCCTCATAGCGGCCCGGCCCAAGGTCGTGCAGGAACTGGTGCATGCCACCGGATACGGCCGTGCGCAGGTCGTACTGGTCGGCTGTGAACGCTAAGCGCACGGTTGCTTCCAGTTCCGCCCGTGTGGGTTGTTCAAACCCCTCGCCGTGTTCAGTGAATCGCCCGCTGCTCCGGTAGAACCAATTATCTTCCCGTACCAGGTCCGCTCCCTCACGGATCAATACGTTAAAGGTACTTCCCCAGCGATGGAGGTTGCGGATATCCATGGAACAATGGGTCTGGTCCTCCCGGAAGTGGACGTAGCGCGTGTGCAGCACTTCGGCCTCGATAGGGCATGGGTCGTCCATTTCATCCACATCAAGCACGAACTGCTCGTCCCATTCCTCGTCGTAGTACCTGCTGGTGCGCATGGTGGCCACGTTCACCACGGGAAACCGCTCTTCCAAGGAATGGATGATGTTGCGGATGGCTTGCAGGAAGCGCACCAGGTTGGTGTGGGCACGGGTGCGGTCACCAAGGGTGAGTTCCGCCTGCCTGCCCGGTATGCTGATCCGAACGGAAAGCGCATCTTCCTCTCCAACAAGGAACTCCATGTTCAATTGGTTGCGGTTCAACCATTGAAACTCGAACAGGTCAAAGATGCTCACCTGACGCTGGGGGCCGTCAACATACAAGCGTGGTATGTGCGGGGCATCCACCAAACTGGTGAATAGGACCATTGCTTCCAAGTGTGCGCGTGCCAGATCGTTGCCTTCATTCGGGATATGGGCATACTCCAGTTCGCTGCAATAGCCGAGCACGTTTTCGACATCGTACACGAGTGCATGCCTCCACTGTGTCTTGCCGGTAGGGGGCCGCTCCTGCACTTTCATCAGGTCGATGGTGTCCTGTATGGCCTGTGCCTTCACCTTGGTGGTTTCCCAGTCCATGTGGAACCGGTAGCCCTGCTCCACCTCGGTAATGGTGTAGGTGATCGGCCCGGGCTTGTTGGTCCAGTTCATGATGCCCACCGCATGCAACAGGAAGTTGGTGAGCGCATCCCGGTGTGCCTCCTTCGCCTTCATGTGCGTTACCGCTACCGTGCCCCGGTTGATCTCGGCGTACACGCGCCAGCTTACATCGTTGTAGGTATAGGTGTTCATTTTCGGGTGCTGTTGTCCTTTCCTCATCCCGGCGCTCGGGTGTTTCCCGAGTGCCCGCGGTCCCCTCCGCCACCGGCGGCCTCCGGGCCCCGCCCCGCAGGGCCACGCCAAGAAATACCTCCCGGCAAGTAGCGGACCCTGCGCTGGGACGGGGCTTTGACAGCCCCACGGCAACGGAACCGGACACCAGGAACGGCTATCCGATAAAGAAAATGCCCGTCCTTGACTGATGCCGGTACATAACAGACGGTCTTACGCGGCTGTAAAGCATCACGCCCGAACGGGCACTACAAAGCTATGCCAGTATAAGGAATACGCAACTTCCAACAGCGGGTAGAGCGCCTCAAGAAGGTCTCTCATCCCGGCCCTCGGCTGTTTCCCGCGTGCCCGCGATCCCCTCCGCCTCCGGTCCTTCCGCTTTGGGCGGATCTCGGTTCAGGCGGTTCCAGGCCGCTTGGCTACGCGGCGCATGCTGGCTGCGGGCTTGGGCGTATGCAAAGGTTAAGGACATTTGGTGGTTGAAACTCGTGGATGCAGGCGATGAATGTATGCTCCGCAAGTCCCTACTTTGAGCCGCAACGCCTGCCACTTTTTATAGCAACCCTTCCACCTGTTCATGCGCGCCGACTATTCCTCCATCTCCAAAGCTGTCCGCCACTTGCAGCAATTGCGGCCTACCAAGGAGGAGTTCAACCTCTTCCGCAGGAACCTTGGGCAGCTTATCAGCAAGACGGAAGAGGTGCGCAAGACCAGTTCCAGCGGTGCGCTGGAAGAGACCGAGAAGGGTTTACTGAAGGATTTTCTGCGCGACACCTTCTATAAGCACCTGAGCGTGGGCAACCTCAATTACCGGGGGAACACCGGGGCCGACCTCACCATCCGCAGCGCGAAGAAGAACACCTTGGTGCTGTTCGAGTGCAAGGCCGGGAACAACCCGGAGGAGATGCCCACGCCCGAGAAGCTTTTGGGCAAGGCCTTTTTGGAAGCGGTGGCCTACTACTGCTTCGAGAAGGATGTGCTGCACAACGACCACATGAAGCACGTGGTGGTCACCAACGTCCGCGAATGGTACGTGTTCGATGCGGCGGACTTCCGGGCCGCCACCCACGGCAAGGCGAAGGTCCGCGATGCCTTCAAAAGCTGGAACAAGGGGAATTGGGACAACAGTTCCACCGCCGCGCTGCACAAGCGCATCGCCGAACTGCTCAGCGACGGGGACGATGTGCTCCACGGCGTGCATGTGGACCTCTGGTCGTTCAAGAAGTACTTGGACCGCGACGATGAACAGGCGCTCACCGAGCTGCTGAAGCTCTACCGTTTCCTAAGCCCCGGCTATCTGCTGAAGGAAGGCACCGGCAAGGACAACAACACGCTCAACAAAGGCTTTTACAATGAGCTGCTGCACATCCTTGGCCTGCATGAGAGCAAGGAGAAGGGCGTGAAGCGGATCAAACGGCTGCCCGAGGATAAGCGCCATCAAGGCATGCTTATCGAGAACACCATCGTGCGCCTGAAGAACGACGGATGCCTCGCCCGGCTGGAGCATAAGGAGCAGTATGGGGATACGGAGGACGAGCAGCTCTTCGCCGTCGCCATGGAACTGTGCATCACGTGGCTGGACCGCATCCTCTTCCTCAAGTTGCTGGAAGCCCAACTGCTGCGCTATCACGATGGCGACCGACTGCACGCCTTCCTCGCGCCCACGGATGAAGGGCAGCAATACGATTACCTGAACACGCTCTTCTTCGATGTGATGGCCCGCGAGAACAGCGAGCGCGAACCGGAAGTGCGCAAGCAGTTCGGCCATGTGCCCTACCTCAACAGCACGCTCTTCGAACCCAGCGAACTGGAAGGCCGCACCATGCGCATCAACGGCCTGCGGGACGGCTTGCGCATACCGCTGCACCCCAAAAGCATCCTGATCCAGCGGAAGCTGTACACGCAGGACCTGCAAGCATTGGACTATCTGCTCCGCTTTTTGGACACCTATGATTTCGGCAGCACGCCCGGTGAAGTTTTTACCGATGACGACCGACCCCTGATCACCGCCAGCGTGCTCGGGCTCATCTTCGAGAAGCTGAACGGATACAAGGACGGCAGCTTCTACACGCCCGGTTTCATCACCATGTACATGTGCGGCGAAACGCTGCGCCCCGCCGTGGTGCAGCGCTACAACGAGCGCTTCGGGCTTGCGCTCTCCGGCTTCGAGGCGCTGCGCAACCATTGCGCCAAGCTGAACGAGCACGAAGAGATCGCCGCCGCCGAGGCCGTGGTCGATAGCATACGGGTCTGCGACCCGGCCGTGGGCAGCGGCCACTTCCTGGTCAGTGCGCTCAACGAACTGCTCTGCATCAAGAGCGACCTGGGCCTGCTTACCGATGTGGAAGGCAAACCCCTGCACGGCTGGACGGTGAGCTTGGCGAACGACGAGATCACCGTAACGGACCGCACCACGGACGCGCCTTTCAAATACTTGGTACCGCCGGACGGCAAGCCCATACCGGCGGAGATGCAACGGGTGCAACGCGCCCTCTTCGAGCAAAAGCGCAAGCTGATCGAAGGCTGCCTCTTCGGCGTGGACATCAACCCCAACAGCGTGAAGATCTGCCGCCTCCGCCTGTGGATCGAACTGCTGAAGAACGCCTACTACATCAGCCCCCCGCTTCCCGGGAGAGGGGCGGGGGGTGAGGGCGACTTGCGCACCCTGCCGAACATCGACATCAACATCAAGCGCGGCAACTCGCTCTACTCCCGCTTCAACCTGCATGACAACATCGAGCAGATCATGCAGCGCACCAGCTATACGGCGGAGCAGTACCGGGGCTTCGTGCAGGACTACAAGGGGGCCAGCAACCGCGAAGAGCGGGCCGGCCTCAAGACCATCCTGCAAGGCATCGAGGCGCAATTCCTGGCCTACTCCCAGAACCGGGACCCGCGCGTGCTACGGCGCAACACCCTGGTGAACGAACTGGAAAAACTGACCGGGAGCCTCTTTGGCGGCGGGCAGGGCTACAGCACGGCAGCGGCGAAAGCAAAGGCCAAGAAGCGCATCGGCCTGCTGGAGAAAAACATCAATGCCGTAAGCGAAGAACTGACGCGCGAAATGGGCGGCCGGGCCTATGGCGGCGCCTTTGAATGGCGCTACGCCTTCCCGGAAGTGCTGGACGACAACGGCGATTTCCGCGGCTTCGATGTGGTGATCGGCAACCCGCCCTATATCCGGCAGGAGGAGTTGAAGGACTTCAAACCCTTCCTGAAACAACACTTTGAGAAGACCTATGCCAGCACGGCGGACCTCTTCATCTACTTCATCCAGCTCGGGCACCAGCTGCTGGCCCCCGATGGTCGGTTCTGCTACATCGTGGCGAACAAATGGATGCGTGCAGGCTACGGGCGGAATCTCCGCGAATGGCTGGGGCAGCACACCATTGAGCAATTGATCGACTTCGGCGACCTGCCCGTGTTCGAGGAGGCCACCACCTATCCGTGCATCCTGCTCACGAGAAACAAGAAGCCGGAAAAGACGCACACGGTGCAAGCCTTATCCATGCCGGAACTGCATACCGAGGACCTGCGTGCCTTTGTGAAGGCGCATGCCCTGGAGATCCCACAAACGGAATTGGTGCGGAACGATTACCGGATCAGTGGTGCCGAAGCGAACGCGGTGCTGGACAAGATCAAGCGTGCTGGGGTACCATTGGGTGAATACCTCAACGGCAAAGTCTATTGGGGGATCAAGACCGGGTTGAATCAGGCTTTTGTCATCAACAAAGCAACGCGGGACAGGATAATCAAGGAAGATCCCAAGTGTGCAGCGGTGATCAAGCTCTTCTTCGAGGGGAAGCACGTGAAACGATATGCGGATACTTCTTCGGGCAAATACCTGATTCTCTTCAAGAGAGGTTCTACACGTGAGCTGCTCGGCGTGGGTTTGTCCGAGGAAGAAGCATTTGCGCAGATGAATGAGCAGTACCCTTCGGTGTTCAAATGGCTCCTCCGCTTTGAGGAAGATGCCCGCAAGCGATCGGACCAAGGTGAATATTGGTGGGAGTTAAGAGCATGTGACTACTACGATGCTTTTGAAACACCGCATATCGTAACTCCCAGCTTTGCCTTGCACCCACTACTAACGTTGGATAATCATGCCTCCTACTCCAACAATAAAACGACGATCATCGGATCATCTGATAAATGGTTACTGGCCATCTTGAACGCGAAGGTGACCGACTATTGGATGCTGAACATCTCCAACAAGATCCGTGGCGGCTGGTTGGACTTCGAACCACGCTATCTCACCTTGATCCCGATCGCCGAACCCAGCGAAGCGGAAAAGCTGCGGCTGGATGAACTGGTCACGCAGCGGATGGGCTTGGCAACCGGTACTGCTGAAGCCAAGGCATTGGAGCAGGCGATCGATGCGGTGGTGTATGGGGTGTATGGGCTTACGGCGGAGGAGGTGGGGGTTGTGGAGGGGGTGGCTTTGAAACCCTGAGTGCAACTATGTAACGTCTCTGACCATTTCAACCCATAGGTGTTCAATGGCAATACCTGGATCGCCTATGTAACGAGCGTGCTGCGAATGCAGCCGAAGCACTCCATTCAGTTTCTTCCGGTCTGCCGAACATGTAAGGCACTCTTCCACGCTCCAATGTTGCCCCTGCTTCCGCCAGTGTTCCCGGCCATACCGGGAACTGCGTTCCTGAATGAAAAGGCCGGGGTCACTGGTGGGGCTACACTCCCCAGAGCTCCCGTACGTTTGGTACCGAGGAAGTGCTCTTCGGCGCATTCGGCTCAGGCGCCTTTAGGCTCTATTGGCTCAAGGGGCTTCAGGCCTCTTCATCCATTCGGACTTTTCCGGCCCCTTTGGCTTCTTAGGCCCTTTAGGCAATTAGCGCATTGGGCGATGGGCATACAGCGCGTTCGCCTCAGCCGGCCGGAGGCCGATGGGTGGCAGGCCCTCGCGAAATACGCGAACGCTGGGATGGGCGGGCCATCGCAAGTCGTGCTGCTCCAGTACTTCCTCCAAATCCATACAGCCCCTGACGGCCAAAGCTTCATACAGTGCGCTGCGGGCTTGGGCGTATGCAAAGGTTAAGGACATTTGGTGGTTGAAACTCGTGGATGCAGGCGACGAATATGTGCTCCGCAAGTCCCTACTTTGAGCCGCAACGCCTGCCACTTTTTATAGCAACCCTTCCACCCTTTCCATGCGCGCCGAGAATTCCTCCATTTCCAAGGCTGTCCGCCACTTGCAGCAATTGCGGCCCAGCGAAGCGGAAAAGCTGCGGCTGGATGAACTGGTCACGCAGCGGATGGGCGTGGAAACCGGTACTGCTGAAGCCAAGGCATTGGAGCAGGCGATCGATGCGGTGGTGTTTGGGTTGTATGGGCTGACGGATGGGGAGGTTGGGGTGGTGGGGTGAACCACTTCCGGTCAAGAGGAGTATTGCATGGGAATCCAGGCTAATTGAATCGGAGGCCGAAGAGTCCGCCATCTTCGCTTGCATCGGTCAATCGCGAATTCAGCACATATTTTTCGAGGTCAAACGAGCCTGAAGCCTCTTTGTACAGATCGTCCGAGTTCATGGTGACGATATACTGAAAGCCTAATTCTTCGGCAGTCCTTGCTCCCACTTCCAAAGCATGCACCACTTGTCGCCCATCCACACCATCAAATAAATGGCTATCATGGATGAGGAAGCCAGGCCCGATGCCGCGCTTCGCACATAAACGCATGAGCATCATGTCGAAGCAATAGATGTGCATGTTTTTAATGCCTACGCTTCGGCCACTGGGTACCGTGATCTTGAATTGAGGTCCATTGTCGGACACATCAATATTCAAATGCCCGGCCCCGGCCCGTTCGTATAGCTGTCGAGAGGTCTCCTCAAAAGCAAGGATGGCTTCATCCACGAATTCCTTGCGCTCATTCAGGTCGTTCCGTAGGCGCTGTACCAGATTTTGTCGCTCGATGTGCAACTCGGTCTTGCCGCTTTCCAGTCTTTCAGCCACCTGCATCCGTTGTTTGAGCGATTCAACCTCGGTTTCCCGCTTGACCAGTTCGGAGCGCAATTCATTGTAGTGTTCCAGCGCCCCATGAGTCTGAAGAAGCCTCATGAGTTCAGCGCGTCGTGAATCCTTGATCGCTTGCTCCCGTTCACGTTTCTGGATTCTCTGATCTGCAGCGGCCTTCTCGCTGCTCAGATAATCCCGGCGATTGGAAATGACCGAATCATGGAAGGCCTTCACCTCTTCGAATCGACGCAGCGCCGCTTCTGCGATGATAACCCCTGCCTCGTTGTACAACCGACCGAGGTCATTCGCCGGGGGAGGTGTTTCTCGCTTGAGGGCTTCGGTCAGGTCAAGGATCAGTTTGCGGTCAATGGTATTGGCATCCGCCAACTCATTGATCTCCCGTGTCAATCGCGAGGCCTCCCGTTCGGTTTGCTCGTACTGCGGAAGGACTTGGAAACTGGCCAGTTGCTTCCGGAGTTTTGATACCTCTGCCTCTGCCACTACTACCGTGGTACGCAGATCGGCCCTGGTACCTAGGACTTGCCCGAGCACACTGTGGCTTCCTGTGGCCTTCGCCAATGCCTTGAGGTCCTTTTCTCGTGCCCGTACCTCCTGCCATTCCCCAGCGATCGCCCAATCGAGTCCGAGCAGATAGCTCAGAGATAACTGATACTGCCAAGGCTGAACCTGTTCCGCGAACTTTTCGAACGAACCGAATCCTTTCTCCGCGACCCTTCTCGCAAAGTAGGGGAGCAATGTTCGGAACGATGGTTGAGGGTGGTGGGATCCTTCTTTCGGAGACAGGCCGAACATTATCGTGCCCAAGATCTCTTTCCAAGCCTCGTTCGTCAGCCCTCCATCCTTCACCGCGGGTCTGGTCGGCCATGCCTTGTTTTCCTCTGCGTTCACGTAAACCTTGGAGGGAGCATCGCCTGAGCGCTTCACCGTGATTTGCTGTCCGCCTAGATCGAAGGTCATCTCGAACTGTTGATGGATCAAGGCTTCGGTCTTGAATAGAGATTGCGAATCGACATTCGCTCCAAGCAGGAAATGGACGATTTCCACCAAGCTGCTCTTACCAGCCCCATTCCGTGTGGATTTATCGGTAGACCTCGTCGTCTTGTCAGCAAGCAGGATGTTCAAACCCGGCTTGAAGCTCTGAGGCTTGAAGCTTGGCAGGCTGCTATGGATGCTGTGGATCACGGCTTGCGCTTTGAAAGTAGTCCGCGTTCAAGATCGATCGCGTTCATTGCGAATAGGAGGTCTAACGCCAGTACGAACCAGTCGTAGGTAATGGTGGGTGCATTGGGTATGCTCCTTCGCGCCATTGACAGTTCGGTCCAAACGCGCGATACGGTCATGGGTTGGTCCAACAAACCAAGAATACCCCCGCCAACGGAAAGGAGAGCACGGTCTTGGTGGATGCGTTTGGTTGGAAGTACCATGGAATATTTGGATCGGTCACGGATTGGGGGCCTCAAAGATCTCACATTGTTCGAAAAAATAGGCAAGTACTGCTAGTATCGCCATCTGCTGTGCCGGGGTTGAACTACCCGACCACCCGGCCCACTCCTGAAGCATTCCGAAGATATCGTTTGGGCTGGGCTTGGGTTGAGTATCCCGCAATTCTTGGTATCGGTTTCTGAACGAGGTTGCGACACGATCACCGAAGGGCGGATCAGGATGGCCATCGAAGTACTTTCCGACCATGTCGGCTTTCTCCATGCCAGCTTTCAGTAGACAGACTACGTTGTGTGATAGCTTGTTCGCCTCGATCTTTTCTGGGGGAACGATCATCACCGTCGCATTCTCATCAACCATGTCGCTCTGGGCGATATGTTCCAGCACGGCTTCCAGATCCGCCAACCTGAGGTTAAGCTTGGCCTCATTCGTGGGCGCATAACCATACATCGACCGTTTGGCATCCAGACCAAGTTTGCTGAACTCTTGCCGCAATTCCTCCCAGCCCCACAGTTGTATGGTCCGTCCAGAATTTTCGCGCTCAAGTCCATTGATCACTTGTTGGATCGGAGCTGGAATGGCTTCTCCGTTGTATACGAAGGCCCACGTATCGAAGGCCTTACCCCAATGGACCAAGGCACCTTTGAAATCTTCTTCGATCTTCCGCTTTGCCTCCGCTGCGCTCATTTCATTCGGGGCATATACTTGGAACAAGGTACGTGTGGATGGGAGGTAGCCATCATTCTTCATGTCGCCCACATTACCCCATGGCGAACAAGGACGGAAATCTCTTGGATAGCCTTTGCCCATTACAGCCTCGAACAGCTTCTGGAACGCATTGCCCCGGGATCGGAGGAAGTCGTTCTCAAACCTCAGTTCGAAGTATGCATATGCAATCTGGTCCATCTCCGGCCCGGCATAGATAACGATGAATCAAGGAAACCAAGACAATCGGATAAGGGGGGTGTATGTGAGAAGCGAGATTGCTTCACCACGAAAACACTCCTACAAATACAAATACGACTGCGGCGGTTTCAGATTGTAGTGGTCCTTCAGGGACCTGGGCTTGCGGTAGCGCTTGGTGGCCTTGATGTGGATGGCATAGCCCACCTCCTTGGAGCCGAAGTAGGCCATGAAATAGTCCTTGCTGATCCCGGCGCCTTCGCGGGTGCGGTTCCACAGTTCCTCGGGCGGATGCTCCAATATGCTCTCGATCTCGAATTCACCGATCACCTTCTGCACGGGTGATGAAGCGTACACCACCACCCTTGATATTTCGGGCCGCTTAAAGATCATGCGGCGAAACTCGTAGTGCTTGGAGCCATCGAAGATCTTCGACGCAAACTTCGGCTTAATGGACATGAGTACCTTCATAGCTTGCCCAAACGTACCAGTTCCACAAAGGCGTTCATCGGCAGTTCGTTGATGGTTCTCACGATGTCCATGTTAGGAAATATGCCCGCGTCCAAAAGGGAACGAAGGTTCTGGCGGTGTTTCAGCGAGTATGCATAGAGGAAGTTGATGACGAAGGGCTTGTAGCTGCCGAACCGTTCCCAGTATTCCTTGAGCTCCTCCACCTCCAACGCTGATTTCTTTCGACAGAGCTTCCGCAAGGTATCGAGATCGGCGACGGGGTTCACTACGTTCTCCACGATACCGATGGTGCTCACCACACCTTTGTGGATTCCACCCGTGCGATAGAACACAAGGATGTCGCCCGTAGATAGATCCCGATGCGGGGAGTGCGAGACGTAGGCCTTGCTTATGGCGTTACGGTGCGGCTCGCCATCAACGAACGCATCAGCCTTCTCCGTTCGCAGGATGGAATCGGGGAATAGTTCAGTGTGGTACTCCGGTTTGATCGGGACGACCCAAACCCGAGCCGCCTTTGACACTTTGGGGTAAGTCTCCTTGGGGTGTGATGCATTAGCATCAACCTTCATGGGGCGAACAAATACAGCTTCACCTGTAGCCTTGGCCCCATGCCGGACGAACCCCCAGGAAGTAAGCAGCTCGATCAATCGAAGCTGCTCCGGCGATCGTTCGAAGATGGTCACGTAGATCTCGTCCACCTTGGCTTCCCGCGCATTGTCGAAGGCGATCTTCAGGAAGCGCTCGCCCATGCGCAGGCCATCAGCCACCACCTTGAGCGTTCCGATCTTCAATCGCTTCGCCGGTGCGAGAACAGGGGTGATATCCGAGTAGTTCTCGCCCCTGTCCTCCGTCTTCAGGAACAGGAAACCGCGAACGGAATCTTCTTTCGTGTAGACGTAGGCATGATCGTTCGCACGCTTCTGAAACCACCTGTCGAACGGAGGATCCACGTAATCCGCACGGAATGAGTCGAAGAAAGCATCTTGAACATCCAGCTCCCCGAACAATCGCTTCCGAACGGAAAGGACTTTGTAGTCAATGAGGTCCGGATGGTCCGTGATCGCCTGCTCCAGAAAGCGCTCGATGGTGAGTACCTGCAGCTCAATGCCCAGCGCACATGCCTTAGCGTGGATCTTTCGGTCCTCGGTGATCAGTACATCCACCCGGCCAACGAACACCTCGTTGATGAGCTTGGTATCCTCCTGGTCGTTCGCGCCCTTATCCATCGCGGCACAAACACGCTTGACCTCATCGGCCAATGGCGCAACACTTAACAGCTTGGTATAGCTATCCAGTTTGATGGACATGGCCTGGACGACCTTTATATCCCTGTGGTGCCCGATCTCAGCGACCGTTACCGGATGCACGCACTTCTCGTACCTCAGTCTATCGAGCCAACGGTACAATACGCCCACATCGCCATGGACCGCGGGCGTGACGGCCTCACGATGGATCACGATGTTGGTGTCGAGCAGGGCTTTCATGAAGCGGTGGAAATCATGGTTGTCGGGAAATACGGCAAAGTGGTGCTGACAATATAGTGCCCTTCACGCAGCCAGCCCTATGTTGTTCAATTCCTATCCCGATGCCCAATTACCCCCATTCTGGCACGAGCGTCCGATGCATATCGCTCCGATACCTATCGGAGCACCCTCGTGCCTTTCCGCATTAGCAAGGTTTCTACTTTCGCATCCAATGGCGGCCCTGCATCGGTGTGAACCTCCGGAGGGCTGAAAGGCTTGAAAGGGGTCTGCTCCACGCAACGAAGGTCGCCATTGCTATGTCTTGGCGCTCCATCTATCTTGCCCGAACAAACCTATCAGAAGATCCGCGCCCATGACCATGAAAACAAGGAAGGAGCTGGCTTGCCCCCAATGCAGCCACAAGCAGGAGGTGATGGTGTGGTCCACAGTGAACAGCATGGACAAGGAAGCCAGCCAATTGGTGCGCGACATGAAGCTCAACATCTTCCACTGCGAGGCTTGCGGAAGTGATGCGTTCATCGATGAGAACGTTCTCTACCACGATATGGAACACAAGTACTTGGTGCAGTACGTGAGCCTGGGGGCGTTCGGCAACGAAGACTTCTACAAGCGCATCACCAAACGTGGCACCATGATCATGGATCCAATAAGTACCGGCATTCTGGAGCTAACGGAAGGAGACTATTTCAAAAACCCGCACTACGTGTTCTCCACCCGCGAGATGGCGGCCTACATCGTTTTTCGGGAACTCTGCGCGGAGTGGGGAGCGGATGATCCCTCCTAACTTCCCCCCATGGACCGCCCCACCTTCCTGAAAACCATGCTGGGCAGCTCCGCCTTGCTCACCCTACCTCCGTGGGCCATGCTCAACGCCAAGGAACAGGACCGCTTGGCGTGGACGCAGGACTGCCACGGCGTCTTCGTCTTCGATGCCTTTGTAAAGGGCTTCCGCTTCCACAAGGGGCCGGAGCTGTTGCCGCGCATCAAGGCCGAGGACCCCTTGGACCTGGTGCGCGAGCACGACAATGAACACGACCCCAATGCCGTGGCCGTGTATTGGGAAGGCCAGAAACTGGGCTACCTGCCCATGGGCGAGAACCTCTGCCTGGCCTATATGCTGGACTATGGCCTGTTGCTGGAGGCCGAGGTGGTGTACACCGCGCCGGAGGAGGAGCCGTGGGCGCAATGCTTCATCGCGGTACACCTGTTGATGCCGAGCAACCCTTCGTTCGATGCGTACATCACGGACTACATGGACCGTCCCGATGCGGGCTACAAGCGCCGACCCGAGTACGGGGGCGAAGAGGGTGAGCCGGGTTTGTGAATTCCTTGGGGAATGGTCAGTTGTCAGTTGTCCGCTGTCAGTTGTCAGGCTTGGCCGCGATGCTCCGCCCAGCCCAAGGCCGATGAGCCAGCTGGCCTGAATGCGCCGGACGGCCGAACACACCTAAAGGCCTTGAATGCCGCGTGTGCCGGAGGTCCCGCACAGCCTGAGCCAAAGGCCCTGTGCCTAAGCCAAGGAACGCACGGCCTGAATACGCCTGATGGCCGAATGCACCAGAAGACCTGATAAGGCCCAACGCACCGAAGGCCAAAAGCCGGGGCCAGATGCCAAATGCCGAAATGCCTGAAGCCTGAATGCGCCTAAAGCCGAACATCGCGATCTAGGTAGTTGTCAGTTGTCCGTTGTCCGTTGTCAGGCGTTCTCAATGGATCGCTCAGTCGCGCTCACTGCTTTCGACCGTGATGCCATAAGGAGTTTCGTTGGCACGAATCGGCCTATCGGTCCGGACAACGGACAACTGACAACCGAAGCAACCAGGATCACTTCGGGCCTCCGGAAGCAACCGGCACCTCCCCCACCGGCGTTTCCCGGAAAATATCGGCCCGGTCCTCCGGCCGTGCCGCTGCGTTCCAGTGGAAGCCCTCCAAGCGCAGTTCCTCAATGGGCGCTTGGTCCAAGGGATAGAGCGTTGCCGTGGGCTGGGTGATGAAGCTCACCGTGCTCACCTTGCCACTGTCCAGCCCCACGGTGATGCGGCTGCAATCCGTGCGGTTCACGCCGGTGACCTGTTCCACGGAGTCCTTTGTTTCCTTGGCGAAATAGACGGTGCGGCTGTTGCCCTCGGCGATCAGTTCGGTGAGCTCATCGTTGTGGAAGCGACCGATCATGGTGAGGCCGGTCACTTGGTTGAAGTGCAGGCTGTCCACTTGGGAGATCATGAAGGCGGCCCCGTCCACAAAGAGCGTTTCGGCATGGCCATCGCGCAGCTTGATGCGCACGGTATCCCCACTGATCTGATCGGTCCTGCTCCAGATGAACGGGTGGCCGCGCAGGGTGATCAGGCTGTCGGCACCCACGTACGTCATGGTATCGCACACGCCTTGCAGGTCGCTCTTGAAGAAGCGGACATTGCGGCGCGCATCCACACGGCGCTGTCCCAGGCTGTCCTGCTTGGCGAACAAGGTGTCGGCGTGCAGGAAGAGGGAATCGTCGCCCATGATCATCACCATTTCCGCACGACCGGTCACCATGGACCGGCCATCGGTCTGGTTGTGCCGGCCTATTCGGCCCCGGACCAGCAGGTCGTTCACCGTGTCGGTGATGGACACATGTCCCCAGCCCGCTCCTTCGCCTGTGGTGCGATCGTAGTGCAGGCTGTCCCCGGTGAGGACCTGCCCTTCACTGGCGATGCGCGCTGCCTTGGTGAACCGGCCCTTGCCGGTGCGTGTGTTGTAGCTGCCCCGTTCACAGTACATGCGGACCTTCCCTTGCGTGATGTGCGTGGGGCCGAGGAATTCCGCGATGCCCGATGCGGTGGCATAGTGGAGCGTATCCGCCTCGATGGTGCGCTCGGGGTGCGAAAGGCGCACGCTATCGCTGAAGATGAACAGCCGGCTGTCCGCGTAGTAGGCGCCCTTTCCGCTGGTGAGGGTGTTCCCGTCGCGCTTGCTGATGATGCGTGCCCCGGCGTTGTATTCGGCCCGGTGGCCGCGCACATCGTAGAGCAGCGCCTCGGTGGTGAGTTCCATGCCGGGATCGCTCAGGTGGACGTTGCCCGACATGCGGGCGGTACGGTCGGCCCCGGAATAGAGGAGGCGCTCACCGGTGATGCGCAGGGTATCGCCTTGCGTGAGCCGCACGTTCCCGAATGCGCTCACGCGCTCATCCTCGTAGAGGTAGGCGCTGTCGCACGCCATCAGGGCATCGTCCTGCCTGAAGCGCACGTTCCCGATCAGTCGCTGTGCGCCGGTGGCCAGTTCCTTGTCGTACTCCCAGCGGTCGGCGTTGAGGATCTCCACGCGGTCCCTGCTCTTGGGTTCCTGGGCCTGCGCAAAGGCGGCCCAGGCGCAGCCGGACAAGAGGATGGTGGCGAGGCTCCTGAGCGTTCTCATCCGTGTATGGCCGGGCAAGGTGTTCCGGACGGGGCTGCGGGTGGTGCCGGACCGGGGCGGCCTACTTGGCTTTTTCCGCTTTGCGTGCACGGTGCCTCGCGTTCAAGCCGGAGACCACGGCGGAGGTGATGTCCAATCCCTTGTTCCCCACCCAGATCTGGCCGGCGTCCTGGATGCTGAAGATGTAGTCGAACCCGGCGGTCTTGTTGTAGTTCTCCAGGAACTGCTGGATCTGTCCGGTGATGTCCATCAACATTTTGGTCTGCAGCTCATCGAGCTGGTCCTGGGAGCTTGCCTGCATCTCTTGGATCTTCTGGCCGAGCTGCTCCACCTCGTTCTGGTCCGCCTTCAGCTCCGCTTGGGTGCTGTAGGTATGGTCCTTGCCCATCAGTTCGTTGTACCGCGCCTGGGCCTTTTGCATTTCGCGTTGCAGGTTGCCCTCCATGCGCTGCCCTTCGCTGCGCACGCGCGCCGCGCTCTCGCTCACCAGTTCAAAATTGGCCTGTACGGAATCCATCATGAAATAGGCGATGCGCGCTTCGGGCACCGGGGTGGAATCCGACAGGGCGGGAAGCGGAACCGCCTCATCCGAGCCCTGGATCCCCGTGAGCTTTTCCTTCAGGATGCGCTCCGGCACGCGGGCCCGGGTAAGCGACCAGATGATGGCACCGGTGAGCAGGATGTTCCAAAAAACGAGCAGTAGCAGCAGGGACCTTTTCGACATGTGTGGTTCGGGAATGGCGCGAAGTTAGCCTCCGCGCCATTCCCCAAGATCCATGCCGCCTCAATGCTGCACGACGAAGCGCCCTTGGAAAACCGTTGCGCCCATCACACCGCGCAGCACGTATGCTCCGTCCGTCAAGGCGCGAACATCAACGGACCAGCGGGTTCCTTCGGAGAACCGCTCACCGGCCATCACCCGTCGCCCCTGGACATCCATTATCTGGAAGGTCATGTTCCCCTTGGGCGTTCCCTCCATCGCCACGCGATCCGATGCCGGATTGGGCAACATGACCACGTCTACCAGCCCCAGCTCCCTGATCCCCACCAGCACATTGACGTTCACGCAGGCCGTGTCGTTCTGTCCGTGGGTATCGGCACTGGCCGAAGTCCATGCACAGAAGGCACCCGTCTCATCCTCCACCGGTACGAAGGGCTGGGTGAAGGTGATGATCGCGGAATTGCCCGGAGCAATGTTGTTGCCCGTGTAGTTCTGGGTCACCACCGGGCCATTAGCGAAGCTGTAGTTCACCGGGAAGCCGCTTGCGGGGGTGTTCCCGTAATTCCGTACCAGCGCTTGGACGGTGGTGCTGGACGTGATGAGCTGGCCGTTGTTGATGCCGATCAACCCGACAACGCCCACGTCCATGAAGGGGGCCTGTTGGATCTGGAGACCGAGGTGAAAGTCCGCGATGACCCTGTCCCGATACTCGGACCACGCCCCTCCGAGCACTTCATAGCAGCGCAACGAGAATGGACCCACATTGTCCACGGCGATGTTCACGTTCGGGCCCACCATGTACCATACCACATAGTAGCCTCCCTGGGTGACCTGGACCGGGGTGTTCAAGGGATACACATGATCGCCCGCGCCACCATCGGCGGCGGACACCATCACGCTGTCCAGGAGCGTGCCCGGTGCGCCATCCACACCGTCGTCATCATAGACCTTCATGCAGAAATTGCTTCCGGCGTTGCTGCTGATGCGCACCGTGGTGCCGGTGATCTGGCAGGGAAGGAACGGGGGAATGATGTACGCGCCGATACCGCCATCGCCGCCGTTCCAGGCCAGGCCCGTTCCATCATCCATCGGGCCGGCCCAGCTCACGTTGGTGATGTTCGCCGTGGGCGAATAGACCACCACCTCCCGTTCCATGACGTTGTTGGTGGTCACCAGTTCGCCGGTGATCCCCGAAAGAGTGACCTGATGCCTGTACGTGCCCGTGGCCGCGGGGACGAACGCCTGTGCCAGCGGAGGTTCAACGGTGCCGTTGGGCTGGAGGGAATCCACCGTGAGCGTTTCCGTCACCACGGTCTGCCCCGATGCGGAGATCACCTTGCTTACCAAGGTGAAGGGTGTCAATAGTTGATTTCCCGTGTTCTGGACCTTGGTGGCCAATGCGAGCGACGCGCCCATCGCCATGGTGGTCCCCCCCGTTCCCTCCTCGCCTACCCATTCCACGGCCGCGTCCTTCACCTGGAGCAAGGGTATTGCCGGGTTGTAGAACCGAACGGCGTAGCCTGCCGCCGGCATCAGGCTTTGCGTGCGGGCCAGACCAATGCTGCCGGTGATGCTTTCGATCCCGATGATCGGCCCATTGCTACCGGTGACCCCGGAGGTGCTCTGGTATTGCATGGTGATGGTACTGTCCGCCTTGTTCAGGATCAATTGGAAGGTATTGCTGCCGGTATATCCGGGTGAGGTCACGCTCCAGAAAGGAACATTGATCCACGACACGATGAACTGCGTCGGTTCATCCTTCACGAAGCATTGTCCGGGGTTTCCCGCGCCCGTGAAGGTGAGGTCGGACATGAGCACCGCCATATAGTTGTCCGTGCCCCCCGCAGCCGGAAGCAGCGGGAAGTTGGCCGAGATATTCCCGCCATTGAACGCCACGTAGCCGTTGCTGGCCACCCAGACCTTCTTCACATCGTACCAGTAGTAGGGCATGTTCCCCGCCATGATGATGGGGCCGTGGAGATTATCATCGGCAAGGTCGGTGATGGCGGTACCCGTGGTGGTGATGTCGATCCAGGAGTACACCGGACCACCGGGTTCGTCGCTGTCCTTCCAGATATAGCCGTACTGGTCGGGGCCGCCGGTAGCGGCGAAGAGCGTGGAAGCAGCGAAGAGCAGGAGCAGGAGAGTGTAGGATCTTTTCATGACAAAGGGGATTTGTGAACAAGGTATCATTTCCCCGGATCCGATCACGTGTGCCGGATCACCGGTGTCCGGGATAAGATCCGGTCGTCGACCGGGATCCGCCGTACTGCACGATGCAACCCGCTGCGACCGCTTGGCAACATTTTGAGATCCCCTCACTCCACCACGAACTTCGTCCCGGCCAACCAACGTTGCGCATCGCTCAGGTGCAGCGCATACATCCCGGAGGCCAAGCCGGAAACATCCAGCACCACCTCGCCCGCAGCACTGGTGGGCACCGCCACTTGCTGCACCAATTTGCCTTCCAAACTGGTGACTGATAGTGTAAGCGGCCCGGTGGTCTTGAACCCGTGCGGCAGGGAAATGCCCACATGCAATTGCTCCCGTACCGGGTTGGGGTAGAGGTGCAGGGCATCGCCGAGGTTGGTGGCCACTTCGGTAATGCCCACTATGCCATCACAGCCCGGCACCACGCAGCCCATGCTGTCCACTTTTACCACCCAGGTGTCTTGGGAATGGCCCGGCGGCAGGGGTACATTGACCGGTCCATTGGCAAAGCCCGTAGCGATACAGCCGTTGTCCGCTGTGGGAAGTACATCGAAAAAGCGTCCTTGCCCTTGCTCTACGTCATCGTCGTAGTAGAAATAATTACGCATCCAAATACTGTCGCCATCGCTGGTGGTACGCAACAACAGCCCCTGCTCAGGGCCACCGACATAGCTTACCCCGGCATGGATGATGTCCGAATCCGGAAATTGCTTGGAAACAAATATGGTGGTTATGTAATCCGTAGCTCCATACTTACGGGAGTAAAGGGTATCTCCATTGGCCGGGTCAATGAAAACCACGTAGGGCGTTTCAAAATAAAATGGATCTGTTCCCCAACCCCCGCCCAATAGTAGCCTTCCATCTTGTAAGTAAAGTATGGATGGACTCGGTTCTTTGTAAGGGCTGCCAAATCGAATGTCCCATTGCAATGTGCCCGACGTATCGATCTTGGTAACCCAAAAATCAAAGTTATCCGCGCTTAGGTGACTTCTTCCGGAGAGCACATATCCATCCGGGACCAGCGTAATACAAGAGTAATCATCGCTTACGGAACCTGCACCGTAGGTGTGACGCCATAGCTCATTGCCCGCGCTATCCGTTTTCAGAACAAAGCCATCCGTGTTGCCAGTGGCATCGGTATAGCCACAGACCAAAAAACCTTCATCAGGGGTTTGCTTCACCTGCGATCCGATCCAGAAGTGAGATGCATCCCCAAAGGTTCTAGTCCACAGGGTGTCACCTTGAGGGGAATACCGAACGAGTTCCACCTCGGACGATCCATCCAAATTTTCAATACTGCCTCCTGATACGAACCCACCTCCGGCAAGAGTGTCACAGCAATTCGCCCATCCCAAATAAGCCCCATGCTGCGGGATCTTAAATTTCTTTTCAGCCAGCAATTCACCTTGAGCATCGATCTTTTGAAGTATGATCGTATGAATCCCAAGGATTGAATCCGGGGTCACGGTATCTGGTTCGTAACTGACCGAAAATATCATCCAATCCAAACCGGTCGGTTCAATGCCAAATGCACCCTGGTCAAATTCAGAACTGAACGCATCGTAATGTCGATTGAATCCTTGGGCTTGCGCAACTTGCACAAGCCCAAGAACCAATACCCCGCATAAGGTGCTTCGCATCATGGCGTTCATCCGCCTATTGTAGAGCGAGCTTCACTTGTCCGGCGCGTATACCGTCCAAGCGTAGTTCGGCCAAATAGATTCCGGCTGCGGCAAAACCCGGCCGGATCTCGGCAATGCCAGCACCGTTATTCAACACGATCTCTTTCACCAAACGCCCGTTCAGGTCAGCCACGCATAGTCGCGCCTGCTCCACCCCGTCGGGTACGTTGCACACCACATATACCGGCCCGTCGGAGGGGTTGGGGTAGGCTTGCAGGAGCAGCGGGGTTTCGGAGGTCCGGTTGCGGACACGCCGTTGGCTTGTGCTGCGCTGCTCCCCATCTTCGGGCAGGATAATGACCTCATCCAGCGCATCAGCACCGGTTGCGCCTTGCAGCCAAGCACTGGCTTGGGCGGAGCCAATGGTCCAGCGTTCTTCCGCGAGGTCGGTGAGCCACTGTACCGTACCGGCGTCCAAACTGTCATTTGGTGCATTCAGTTGGTGGTCCGCATAGCGCTTCAACACCTCAAAAACCTCCGGGGTGGAGCTGGTCAACTTTTCGGCCTCGGCTAAACTGTATAAGGCGGGCATATCGTCCTTGGCGGCGTAGTAACCGGCCTTCACGCTGGCGCCATCGTCCGCCGGGAGGCTGTCGTGCCAGAGCTTCAGGTATTCCATGGCCGCACCCACATCCGTGGTGTCCAACCAGCTCATGCGGCCAAGATCCGTAAGAGCCTCGCCCTTCTCGGCGGCGTATTTGGCCATTTCGCTTTCCATTTGGCTCAATACGTTCACGTCTCCGCTCTGGGCACTTTCCACGAGGTTGAAGTAGAAGTCGTCCAAGTCGCTCTCGTATGACATGTTCATCACCTCCGGTTGCAAGGGGCTGTTGGCCACCAGGGCCTGTGTAAGAGGCCACGGGTCCATGGCCGGCTCGCGTGCGAACACCCTTTTCCACACTTCCGTACTCACCTTGGGGGCCACGCTTTGGAGGGCGTTCCGCACTTGGGTGCTGCTATGTCCGGGGTCGGCCACGTAGCTTTCCAGCGAATAGGTGTCGCCATTGTCCTTGGTGGCATCGTAGGCGTCCTTGCTGTCGGCGAGTTCCGCGTCCGCCTCGGCGGATTTCTGCATTTTTTCCAATCGCCCGTCGTTGTCAAAATTATCTGGGCAAGCCTGACTGCGTTCTTGCGGCCAGTCAACTTGCTGCGGATATACATGAACGTAGAGCTGATCATAAAATTGGGGTATCCATGAATCCCCAATGTTCCCATCGTGGCTGTAGTAGGAGATGAAATTGGATTCATTGGAAACATCCCAATCGCTTTCAGCATGCCCCTCAAGACTGAAGAGATTTCCAGCAGGCGCTAATGGGTCATTTTGACCATCAAATCCTCCTTGGGTTTGTTGAACCGTAGGCATTGGCCCCGTCAGCGCTACATCGAAGCGGTTGTCTCCGCCGAACTGGCCGTATTCGTTGCACTTCACTTCCAAGCCCACATGGTAGTTCACTTGTTCATTGGCGTTCTGTCCTTGGATCAAGGAACCCACGCTGGTCATTGTGCCGAAGTTGTCGAACGTATTGTTGTAGAAGGTATTGTACTCCGGTCCGCTGTCCTTGATCACCAAGCCGACCCGCGACTTGTGTGCGGAGCCGTTGGAGGTGAAGGCGTTGTTCTCGATCTTGTAGCCTGTGCATTGGTCGAGATAGGCCCCATAGGGGGTTGAGACCACGTAAGGGTTGAGGTGATCCACCACGTTGAAGGCATTGCGGGTAATGGCGGCGTTGCGCACGCCCTCGGTGCGGATGGCGCGGGGGCAGTTGGTAAAAATGGACTGGTCCACAATAAAGGTCTTGTCCGGCGTGAAGGCGGTGGCCACCACGGCCTGGCCCAATTTGTCGAAGGTGCTGTGGAGCACCGATGCCGGGGGGCATGGGAAGCCGTATTGCACGATAACGGCACACTTGGAGAACACATTGAACGAGCTGTTGATGGAGCGGATGCCGGTACCCACCTGTGCAGGTCCGTTGAAAACCACATCAGGCTGATAGAACCCGGCGAAGGTGCAAGCGGTCATGGTGATGCCGCGGACACCGTTGAGGTAAACATGGTCCTTGGGGCTGTTCCCATCGTTGAGCATGGCATCCTCGGCAAAGGAGCACTGGTTGAAGTAGCTGCGGTTGTTCTGCACGTTGGAGGGGTCGTTCGCACTGTGGTTCTCGTATTTTTGGAACACCGCATCGTAGCGGTTGTTCCGGAACAACACAAACGAGGCCCGGACCACACCTCCGGACCATTCCTTGATCACAGGACCAGTGGGGTCATCGAAGCTCGCCGGGCCTCCGGAAACTAGTGCAACGCGTGCATTTTCGATAGTGGCAAGGGAGAGTGACGCAAGCCCTTGCGGTGTATTGTAGATCGGGTCTTGTGAGGCGAAATAATTCCCCTTCACCTTGATCCCGTCCCACATGCTGGCGGGACACTGGTCCATACTGGTGAGCTTGGCATTGCCGTTCACGGTCAATCGCCCGCCTTGTTCCACAACCAATTGTGTGGGATGGTCCAGCTGTTCACTGTCGGCGAAACGGATCGTTGCTGCGTTGGTGACCGTGAGGGTGGCGCCTTGGTCCACGACTATCTTGCCATGTACGTTCATGTCCGAGCTCCAAGTGGTGGGGGTGGTGATGTGGAATTCGTTGTTGGGGTCCAACGGCAGGTTGGCGTATGCTACCTTGGCTTGGCAATCGGGCTTCAGCTTGGCGAGGTAAAAATCGTCGAAGTTGTCGCTGGTATTGCCACAGACGACCAATCCGCCATCATCCAGCTCGGAGATCTTGTACATGCACTCCTGCTTGCGCATGTCGGCTGGTGGACATGCGCCGGGTATGCCGGGGTGCGCGTCGAACCGGGTTTCCCAGATCAGTTCCCCGTTGGCCGGGTTCAGCTTGGCCACATAAGCGTCCGTATTCCAGTACGCGTAGAGACCTCCTGGATCAGCTGTGCTATTCGGGTACGTGGTCGGGTCATTGTCCCAATTTACGCCGCCGTATTCATAATCATTCGTGTTGGTATCGTCCGGCCTTGTATATCCGTAGGTGTCGTTCAGGCAAGCTTGTTGGTCGGGGCCAAGCTCGGCCCAACTGAACGGAGTATGTGGGGGGGGTATAGTCCTCGGAGAGCTTGGAGGATACCACGGCCACCTTCCCATCGGCGGTGGGGGTCATATCGCTTTGCAGGTCGTATGCCCTTACCTCGCCCAAGTTCTTGGTCCAATGCAGGTTCCCACTGAGGTCCAGGCCATGGACCAGCAAGGTTGCCACGTTGGCGGAACCTCCATATATGCCGCCAGAGGTGAAGTTGCCCATGGTTGGCCACACGATCTTGACGCCGTTGGCATCGGGGACGAATCCGCCGCCAGTGGAATTGTTGGTGCTATTTGGGTCGTGCATCCCCGCATTGTTCAACGGGTCTTGCGTATTTCCGGTGAACCGTTGCCAAACAAACCCGGAGCGATCGGTGTACGGATCGATCAATGTGCCGACGAGCTGGGGGTGTGCTCCAATGGAATAGCCGGTAACGAAAAGCTTTCCGTTGCTTGCATCCGCGTCAATGGAAATAAACTCCGCGATATCATCGCCCATCCATCCTGCCGGGTCGTTCGGTGCGTATGTGTATCGTTCGACCGGATAGCCGTCATTGTCCAAGTAGACGATCAAGGGGCGCAGGACAGCGGTGTTGCCGTTCACGCTTGTTCTGCCCACCGCGCAGTATTTGATGGTGGTGGCGGGGACCGTAACTTCCACAATGTCGGTGAGGAACGAGCTGGCGTTCCAATTGGCGTCCGGGTCGGCCCCGGTCTCGCCATTGCACATGGTGGTCCAGAGGATCTTGCCATCCGGGTTGAGCTTGGTCACATAACCCTTCCCCGCGAACGGTTGGTCATACTCGCCGCAGACTGCTGCGTTCATGTCGAGTACGGGGTCCTGGTTCAGGCGGATCACCGTATTGTCATCGGGCTGGAGCGCCATGGCCCAGCGGTTTGAGTAGGCGTTCCCCACCACGAGGAAATTGCCATCGGCATCCTGTGTTGCGTTTCTCAACAGGCCCGGTAACAGGCACTTATTCCATACCTCCGCTCCATCAAGGCCGTGCATGGCCACGTAGCCTAGCCCTTCCCCTTTTCTATAGTAGGTGGTTTCGAATTCCTCCGGTCTGGGACTGCCGATAGTGAGGGGGCTTGCACAACCTGTTCCGCGGAAGGTCCAATTGGGCCATGTAAAGTACCCTGCGGCCAATACGCCCACCACATGGCCACCGGAACTTGCGTTGCACTGGCCATAATACCAATCTTCACCGGATGCCGACGGTGTTTGTGGTGCGCCGAAGTTCGGGTCCGCCACGGCCGTAAAACCGTATGACCCCAGCTGGTCAGTTCCACTGTACGTGATGTCGTAATAGAGTCCGGACCCCGCCCGACGCTCTTCGGCACAGATCATTCGCCACTCCACCTGTGGCTGCGCGTGGACCATGATGGGGGCCATGGATCCCCAGGCGATCAATAGAAAGCCCCCATAAGCAAGGATCCAACCCGCACAGGAACGTCTTTTGCGGGGTTGCGTTTCACCGGAAGGACGGGTAGGGCGCGGCTTTTCCATGGGAATGCGAGGGGGTAAGGTGAATGAAATGAACGTTAACGCTTATCAATGATAAGGCGTTGTGTTTACCAGGTCATCAAAACTCGCGCGAAAAGTTATCAACCGTCTTCCCCATTGGGGCAGCGTGCTTCGGATATGTGCCCTCGATCAACTACCCCAATACGTTTGTCCCAGATGTTGCGACCGAACATCCGTACAGCACTGTGCCTCTACAGGCTCATCAGCTCCTTGAACCGCAGCGTTTGCCTGCGGCTCACCTCCACCACTTCGCCGGTGGAGAGCGAACAGTTGAGCCCTCCACTGAACCACGGCTCGATCTTGTCCACGAAGGCGAGGTTGATCATCTGCTTGCGGTTGGCGCGGAAGAAGACATGGGGGTCCAGTTTCTTCTCCAGATTGTTCAGTGAGCGCAGCACCAAGGGCTTGTTCTCCCCGAAGCGCACGCGCACGTAGTTGCCCTCGCTCTCGAAAAGGCGTACGTCCTTCAGGGTGACGAACCAGCATTTCTCTCCGTCCTTGATGAAGATGCGGTCGTCGGGCGAGAGGCTTTCGCGCTGTGCAGCGGTTTCCTTGGGCAGTTGGGCCAGCTTGTTCACTGCGGCCCCGAGGCGCTCCGGGTCGATCGGCTTCAGCAGGTAGTCCAGTGCGTTCACCTCGAAGGCCTGCACGGCATGTTCATCGTAGGCGGTGACGAAGACCACGTGCGGTGCCATCTCCAGGGCCTCCAGGAGCTGGAAGCCGTCGCGGCCGGGCATGTTGATATCGAGGAAGAGGAGGTCCGGTCGTAGCTCGGCGATCAGCTTCTCGGCCTCATCGGCATTGGTGGCCTCGCCAATTACTTCGATGCCCGCATGCGGCTCCAGCAGCCGTGCCAGCTCTTTGCGGGCCAGTCGTTCGTCGTCTATGATCAAGGCTTTCATGGTTCCCGTTCCAGTTCCGTTCGTTCGTGTTGCGCGGTATCATCCATGGAGGGCAGGTGGATCTCGCACACCACCATGTTCCCGTCGTTGAAAATACGGAGCGATGCCTTATTGCCGTAAATATGCTCCAGCCGCTGCTCGGTGTTCCGCAGCCCGAGGCCCTCTTCCTTGGAACGGCCCTTGACATAGTGCCCGGTGTTGCGCACCAAAATGCGCATGCCGTTCTGTTCCGGCACGGCCGATATGTGGACGTCCCCACCCTCCTTGCGCTTGGCGATCCCGTGCCTCACGGCATTCTCCACAAGTGTCTGCAACATCATGGGCGGCACCGGGCTTCGTTCCAAGGCGGGGTCCACATCGAAATGCACGCGCAGCCGCTCCTCGTAGCGCATGGCCTCCAGGGAGAGATAGGAGCGCACCATGTCGATCTCCTCTCCCAAGGGGACTGTTTTACGCTTCACGGTGGACATGGCATTGCGGAGGATCGCGCTGAGCAGGGTGATGGAACGCTTCGCCCGCTCGGGATCCTCCTCGATCAAGGCCCTGATGCTGTTGAGGGCATTGAACATGAAGTGCGGGTTGAGCTGGCTCCGCAGATTGGAAAGCTGCCCCTCGCGGTTGGCGGCCTGCAGCCTGAGCGACCTCATCTCCTCCACGCGGCTGCGAATGATGTAATGGTACGCCACGTACACCACGGACCACACGAACAGCTGCAGCACCCAGCTGAGGAGCACCTCCACCAAGCGCCGCCCCGTGCCCGCGATCATGGACCCGGCCGCGGGAAAGGCCGCATCGTGCAGGGCAGCCTGCAGCAGGCCCGCCATGGTGCCAAGGATCAGCGCGCCGAGCACCATGCGCAACAGCAGCCTGCCGATCGACATGTCCAGCCATCGCCATTCCTTGAAACAGGTGCGCAGCGCATGGCTGCTGACCATTCCGATGATGGCCATGGCCAAGGTGACCAGGCCGAAACGCGCCGTGAACCCACCCTCCAACCAGGTGGGCAGCCCCAGAAGGAGCATGTAGCTCGACCAGGCCACCACCTGCGTGGTCCAGTAGAGCAGCATCGTGGATCGACCGGACGCCATGGCCGCCAAATTACCGGCCCAGAGGCGTTCCGCGCTGCGGGATCCACAAGCGGGCGCGCTGCCCGATGTCCGGCAAATGGACACCCATGGCGATCCCTCAACACCCGCGATCCGCTCTGGCTCGGCCTTTGCGGGAAGGTAGGGGGCCGATGAGAACGGTTGCAATACCTTTCCCAACAGCACCATGAACTTCCTGGGACATCTTCTCGTATCGGGCAATGCCCCCTTGGTGATCGTGGGCAACTTCATGGCGGACGCCGTGAAGGGGCGCGATCTTTCCGGCTGGTCCGCCGATCTTCAAACCGGCATCCGCATGCATCGTCGCATAGACAGCTTCACGGACAACCATCCGCTAACACTGAAAGGACGGGAGCGGTTGCGCCCTCACTGTGGAAAATATGCCGGTGTGGCCCTGGACCTGTTCTACGATCATGCCATCGCCAGCCGATGGGACCTGTTGAACGATGAACCGTTGCCGGATTTTACCCGACGCATGTACACCTTGCTGAAAAGGCACGCACACCTGATGCCCGATCGTACGCAACAGATGTTGCCCTACATGGTGAAGAACGATTGGCTCACGTCCTACGCCAGCGTCCACGGCATCGCCCGCGCCCTCCGTGGACTGGCTTCCCGCGTTCCTGCCGGCGGATCGCTGATCGGCGCCGAGGAGGTGCTGCAAGCACATTATGCGGAATTCCAGAAGGAATGCCTGCTTTTCCTTCCGGAACTTGAGGATCATTTGGCCTTGCCCGATGCGTAACGCGGAATACATCGGGATCGGGCTGTTCGCAGCGTTGCTGGCGCTTCCCTTTGCAGGAAATCCGACCGGTACGCACGCTGATCACACCGGAGAGTCCTGGTCCCATCCGCATGTGGTACGCGACCTCGCTCAGATCAAGCGGGATACCTTGCGGGTATTGGTGCTACCGGACCCCTTGTCCTGGGAGGAACGTCCCGGGGCCATGACCGGGCTGGAGTGGGAGTTGTTGGAACGCTTTGCCCGCAGGCACCGCATGCCGATCAAGGCCGTGCCGGTGGAGAACCGCGACAGCATGCTGGTGATGCTCCAGAACGGGCGTGGGGATGTGATCGCCGCGCAACTTTCCCCCAGTGGCTGGGCCGCTCCGTACACGCACCTCACCCGCTTCTACCGCCAGGTGGCCCGCGTGCATGCCGTACCGCGGCCCGATGGCACAAAGGATGCCGGCCCAACGGTCGCGGATACACTGACCGTGAGCGCTTGGTCGCCCTTCCTGGACAGCACACAGGTACTGAGCACCGTGGACAGTGGCAGCACCGTGCGCATTGTGGACCTCCTCCCCGAGGAATTGTTGATTGAGATCGCCTTGGGCCGAGGGCACTGCCTTTTGGTAAGCGATGCCACGGCAGCGATGGAAGCCAAGCGCTTGCCCCTGGTGAAGTTCCGTCCACGCGAGGGAAGGTCCGTTCCCCTGGCCTTTGCCGTCCGCACGAACGCAACTCATCTCCTGCACGCCTTGGACACCTGGTTGGCATCGGCCAAGGAATATGAAGCCCGCCAAGCCCTGATCGCCGCCTATGACAACGGGCTGGACACGCGCGATCGCACACGCCCTTTACGGACCATGGCTTTCGGCACCGACAGCATCTCGCGCTTCGACAGCCTCTTCCAAGCCCATGCCGACAGCCTTACTTGGGATTGGAAACTTTTGGCTGCCATGGCCTTCAAGGAGTCGGGGTTCGATACCTCCGCCGTATCCCGTGCGGGAGCAGGCGGACTGATGCAGATGATGCCGACCACCGCCGCGCTCATGGGGGTTACCCGGGCCGGGGGCGTGAACGACCACATCCAGGGAGCAAGCCGTTACCTGGACCGCCTGGACCGCATCTGGCGGAACGAAATACCGGCACCGGCACAGCGCTTGAAGTTCGTGTTGGCCGCCTACAATGCCGGACCGGGGCATGTGAAGGACGCCCAACGCCTGGCCTTGGAGCTCGGCATGGACCCGCAGCGCTGGGACGGCAATGTGGAACGCGCCATCGTGTTGTTGAACCGTCCGCGCTATTTCACCAGCCCCAGTGCGAAGACCGGGTACTGCCGCGGACAGGATACCTATTGGTACGTGCGCGAGGTAGAGGAACTGTATGCGTGGTTGAGCGGAAGGAGGTGACCTGCAGGGGGACGGCCAACGTGGATCGGCACGCACTTGGTCCGGAGGGGCCGCTGCCAGTGGGGAAATGGCGAGTTCTCTTCAACCGGGGGAACGCGACCCCTCGCATCGTGATCAACGCCCCGGACCCTGCTTGGCGGATCCGAAGGAGGTGCCCTCCCTGTGGCTGTCCGGGACGAGTTACCGGGTGGCCGATCCGGGACTCCCTAACTTTCCGGCCATTTCCAACGCCCATGAGAACCATTTTGGCAGCCCTCGCGTTCGGCGCGTTCCTGTTCGCCAACGCGCAGCAGCAAGGTCTTCCGCACAGCCTTGCCCCCGAGGAACTCCACCTGATCCCGGAATACCGGAACACCCGCAGCGCATTGCACCGCAGCATCGATGGACCGCCGGCATTCCCCGTGCGCACCATGGCCGAGTGGGAAGAGGTGCAGAGCTTGGTGATCACTTGGACGGGCTACCCCTCCATTCTCAAGCAGATCGTGCGCTACGCCAAGGAGGAGTGCGAGGTGATCATTGTGTGCGACAACCCCGCAACAGTGACCCAAGTGCTGAACAACTCAAGCGCGGGCGGCCCCTTGGATGACCTGTCCAACATCACCTTTCTCCAAGCGGGGTTCAATAGCATTTGGGTGCGGGACTATGGCGCGGAGACCATCTACCGCAACGAAGTGGACAGCCTGATGCTGCTGGACTGGATCTACAACCGCCCGCGTCCCTTGGATGATGTGCTTCCCGAGGCGATCGCCGACTCGAAGAACATTCCGATCTACGGCACCACGCAAGCGCCGTACGACCTGGTTCACACCGGCGGGAATTTCATGTGCGACGGAGCGGGCACCGCCTTCAGCAGCAACCTGGTGCTGGATGAGAACGGCCCACAAGGGAATTTCAACCAGACCGAAAAGAGCGCTGCACAAGTGGATACGCTGATGAGCGAATGGATGGGGATCGACCTGGGGCGCTACATCAAGATGAACACACTGCCCTACGATGCGATCCACCACATCGACATGCACATGAAACTGCTGGACGAGGAGACCCTGCTGGTGGGAGAATTTCCGCAGGGCGTGAGCGATGGCCCGCAGCTGGAGCAGAACCTGCAAGGGATCATGAACGGCTACACCAATGTCTTCGGTGATCCGTACGAAGTGGTGCGGATCCCGATGCCACCCAGCACCAGCGGGGGGTATGCGCCGAGCGCCTCCTATCGCACATACGCCAACAATGTGTTCATCAACAAAACGGTTCTGGTGCCCACCTATCGCACCGAATATGACACCACGGGGCTGCGGATCCTGCGGGAGAGCTTGCCGGGCTACCGCGTGGTGGGAATTGATTGCGACGATCAGGGATCGAACATCATCAGCCAGAGCGGCGCCATCCATTGCATTACCAAGGCCATCGGGGTGGAGGACCCGTTGTTGATCCGCCACAAAAAGCTGCGCGACACCTACGAGACCGTGGCCCCCTACACGGTGAGCGCCTACATCCGCCACCGCAGCGGAATTGCTTCGGCGGAGCTGTACTGGACCACGGATACCGCCCAAGGCTTTATCGCCGTGCCGATGATGGCAGGGGCCGAGAACATCTGGACGGCCGCGATCCCGGCACAGGAAGCAACCACCACTATTTTCTACTACATCCGCGCGGTTGCTGAAAATGGCAAAGTGCAGGTGCGTCCCATCGTCGCGCCGGAAGGCTGGTGGCGCTTCAAGGTGCTGGACGTGAGCACGGCCATCGCCGATCCGAAGGGCCCCTTGATCAGCGAGGTGTTCCCGAACCCGACGCAGGGCGCGCTCGTGATCACCCTGGAGCGGTTCCGCAGCGAGTCCGTGCACGTGGCCTTGTACGATGCCACTGGCCGCCAAGCCCGGGTGTTGCACGAAGGGCCGATGCCGGCGGATGGCCGGCTGATCCTGGATATATCTTCATTGCCCCCCGGCGCCTATGCACTGGTGGCCACCAGCAAACTGGGCAGCTCCACCATGCGGGTGCTGAAGCAGTGAACTTGAAGGCCCGAACGGATCACCCAAAAAAGAAGCCCCGCCGGTCGGACCGGCGGGGCTTCCTTCAATTCATGCCACTACTCACTTCCCCATCTTCTCCATCTCCTTGTCGAAGGTCTCCTTGAACTTCTCGTAGTCGTAGTCGATCTTCAGCTTGTCGTCCTTGCTGAGGCGCTCGTTGTAAGCTGCGAGCAGGTCCTGCGCGCTGAGCTCGATGGCCACGTAGCACTTGTAATTACCGCTTCCGTCCACCTTCATCATCTTCTCGCAGATGGTACGTGTGCCGGTGAGCTTCTGGTCCACCACTTCGCGGGTGAGCCCTTCAAAGCGCTCGGCGATCTCCTCCTTGTTGTTCATCTCGCGGCTGTTCACGTAGTTGTCGATCACGCTCTTCACCTGCGTGTTGATCGCACTGGCCATGTCAGCACGCGCGTTGGAGAGGGCCTTCTTCTTCGCTGTGGCCTGGTCCATGCTCTCGCCGAGGTTGTTGGCGCGGAAGTTCTTCTCATCGGTAAAGAACTCGGGGCCCGAGCAGAGCACATTCACTTCGGTCTCGCCACTGGGTGGCTTAGCGGCCTCGGCTGCTTTCTTTTTGCCTTTGCAGGCGCTCAGCCCGCCAACAAGCATCAAGCCCATGAAGGCGATCGATGCGATCTTGGATGTAGTGGTTCTCATGGTCTTCGTTTTTTTGGTGGTTGTGGTTCTGTGTCTTCCAATGGCGTGCCAAAGTGCGCAATGTAGCGTCACTGTTGAAGTAGCGTGTTGATCATGGCGGGCAAAAGATCGTTCCGAAGGTCCTGCGCGGCTTTTTTGTAGGCATCGATCCCGGCTTTCCGGTAATCGAGCTGGATCCCCTTGATGCCCTGCTTGCCGCTTTCATGCACCACCTCGCCGCTTCGCCGGTCGCTCACCTTGAGCACCTCGTCCAGGGCGACGGTAAAGAAGCCGTTGCTCTCCCCCATTTCCCGGGTGCTTGCATTCATCTCGATGATGAGGTCGGCCTCAGCGGCACGGTCCACGGCCCGGAAGCCGGTGGCCGTGAGTTCTTCCTTGATGGCCAGGGCCAGTGGTGCATCACTCAGGCGTTGGCCAAGGTTGCTTTCCTCGCCCTTGAAGAAGACCTTGGGCATCACGCGATCAATGGGCACATGGGCTTCCGTGGCCGTGAGGCTGCCGATCAACGGTGCCGTGAACGCGGGGTCCAGGTCCTTGCTCACCAAGGCGTCCATGTCCAGGCGCACTACCACGGCAGGTGCTGGGGCTGTGAGGTCAAGCCGCTGCACGGTGGTGCGGGCCCGCCCTTCGGCATCGGTGTTCCGGCTCTCGGTGACCTTCCCCACATGCCCCGGGTATTCAATGATGATGGGCAGTTGAGGCAATGCACGCGCCCCTTCGCCATAGGTGGCGGTGATCAGCAGTTCGCGCTTGAACCGGTTGGACCAATCCACCACGCAACGCTCCGGAAGTACGGCCAAGCGCACTCCGCTTGCCATGCGCTGCAGATCGTTGAAGAGCTCGTTCGCCAAGGGCACCGAACGGCCCTCCACGGTCACTTGGTCATTCTCTCCCCAATACTCCTTCATGGCGATCAGGGCGCGCAGGTCCAGGTCGAATGCGCTCCGGAGGTCACCCTTGCTCAGGCCTGCCTTGGCGCGACCATACAGGTCCGTGGCCTGGTCGATGGCCTTCTGCTTCCGCTCCGCTTTGATCCGTGCGTGCTCGCTCTTGTCCAACCGGTAGTAGATCCAGTACTGATCCCGATCCTCAAAGCTGTCCACCAGTTCATAGCCTTCGAGGCGCTCCTTGGTGCTGGTATTGATGGTACTGGTGAATTCCTCATCGAACTTGTACTTGCGGTCCAAGGTGTAGAGCAGGCTGTTGCCTTCCACGGTCACGCTGATCTCACTGGCCAGGTCGTTCAGCGCGTTCTTCTTCGCAGCCTCCTGATAGTCGGGACGGGCCTTGGAGGCCACACCGATGCCGATGTAGGCCATGCTGGTCACCGGCCTCGCAGCCACCCAATCAGGTTGCTGGACCTCTATCGCAGCGGTACTCTCCACCGGTGCTACGGCCTGTTTCGCCTTGCAGGCGGAAAGGAGGAGAGCCAACACGGCGATCCACAGGATGAGATGGACATGACCTCGGTCCCGGGGCCAGGCCATCGCCACCACTTCCCGCTCCTCAACCGCGTCCGGATTCATGGCAGCTTGCTCGCGAGTTCATGCTGGATGGTGCCGGCTGCGGCCACGGAGGTACTTCGGAGCAACTCGTTCCCGAGGACCGTGGTACTCTTCACTTCCCGTGGTGCGGAGAGCAGCGAAGTCAGGTCGCGGCGCGCACTGCTGCGCGTATCCACCGCGCCGTTCTGCTTGGGATAAAGCGCCTTTGCATTCCCGGAATAGCTGGCATACCAGGCATGGTCATCGGCTTCGCGCTCCACCACCTTGCTCAGCAACACCTGCCCTGTTTCCAAGGAGACCAACTTGAAGCTGAAGGAGACCATGGCCTTGTTCTCCTTGTAGAATTCCGTGTAGTTCACCGGCTTGTAGCGCGTTACATACACGTACTGGTTCGTCTCGCTGTTGAGCTGTTTCACCTGGTAGCTCTCGTAGCCCTCCTTCGTGCTCTTGCGGGTGTTGCCCGGCACTTCCTGATAGGACATCACCGTGCCCATGATCACAGCCTGGGCTCCCATCAGCTTGCCCGCGCTTACCGCAGTGGATTCATCCACCACACCGGACATGCCCAAGCGTTGTTCATCAAGGATCTTCTGGATGTTGTCCCGGTCCACCACGCGGATGAACGGGTCGTTGATGTCCGTAAGCGCTGCGGTAACATAGGCCTGGAGCGTGGCCGCCTGCGCCGTCTGCATCTGGTTGCCCGCCACGTTGAACGGAAGCACCGCGATGGCGTAACGGCCCTTGTCCACACATTGCTGCCGGAGCGCGGAAGCATCCTTGTACATGGCGTTTCGCTCCATCACGCGGTTGAGGTCGGTGTAGGCCTTGCGGTATTGCCCGGCCTCCAATGCCGCCTTGCCCGATAAATATAGCGGCTCCAAGTAGGCGATGTCCTGCAGGCTTCCGGCATCCTTGTAGCCGGGCTCCAGCTTGCCGATCTTGGCGAACGCAGCCTCCGCAGCCTGATAATCCTTCTTCTCCAGGAGCTCATGGCCCTGGGTGTACAACTGCACCAGGTACTCCCCCTTCACTTGCTTGAAATCCGTTGTGTAGCTGTCCGGAATTTCCAAGGTCACCCCGGCCCGCTGCACGCGCTCTTGATAACTCTCGGCATCGAGGTATGCGTCCACGGCTGCCGCCTTGTCCTCACCTAGACTGAACGCCTTGAAGAAGGCGCTGAGCTTGTCGTTCAGCACCATTTGCCCGGTCTTCTTCAGGCCGATCTTGGCATCGATGTTCTTCGCGTTGCGCACCGCACTTTGCAGATACATGTCCGCAGCTTCCACGTACAGGCCGCTGCCATCCAGCTTGGCGGCCTTCTTCGAGTACGACTTCGAGCCTGAGCACGCAGCCGCGAACAGAAGGAGGATGGAAGCGATGGCTATGTGGGAAGCTCTCATCTTGGTGGTGCTGATGGGATCAGGGGAGGATCAACGGCTTTGAATGTAGCTGTTCAGTTCATCCACGGAGCTGGAGAAGCCGAAGGCATCGTTCACCTTGTAGTAGTTGTTCCTGTCCATCACGTGGTCATACGCAAACTTGGCAAAATCCAACTTGCTGTCCTCGAAACCGAACAGCTCCATGATGCTCTTCACTTGGGAAGTGGACAGGCAATTGCTGCCCGCTATCTGCTTGGCCAAGGTGAGCTTGGTCTCATCGAAGCCCTTCGAGTCGATACTTTTCCTGGCATCCTCAAAATCAGTTGCGGACATGGCCTGCCTGCAACCGCCTGCAACCACCGGGTCTTCCTCCACCGGTGCAGGTGCCGGTGCTGCCGTGCCCGTGGTGGTGGAGGTATAGGTGGTGGTCGTGGTCGTGGTGGTGGTGGTTGAAGTACCGCCCATGCCGTCGGTAACGGCAACGTTGAGACCCACCCCGTTCACCCCGATGCTCATGTTCACATTGCCATCCGGCACGCCCTCCGTGGTGGTAATGGTGGTTGTGGACTTGGTGGTCGGGCCGTCCGTGGCGATCACTTCCCGTGTGCTTGCGGGTGCGGCTGCATCCTCGGTGAACTGGCCCGGTGCTGGCTTGGATGCCGGTTCGGCACTGGCGGTGCCCAATGGCGCTTGGCCCTGCATGCGAAGCACCTTCGCCCCTTTCTTGTTGGTGGTGATCCGCAGGGTGTATTCCTGGCCCGGCTCCATCCAGCTGTTCTGCTTCAGGGTAGGGATCTGCTTGTCCTGGAAATTGATGATCAGCAAAGGAGTTTCATTTCTGATCCCTTTGGCAACCACCCGAGCGGCAGGGACCTCGTTCTTTACATCGCCATCGATCACCAAGGTGAACTTGTCCCCTTCATCGGAGAAGACGACAACATCACTGGTTTGTGCGTGAAGACCAATTCCAAGAGCGAAGGCGGCGAAGAGGAAGGCATAGTGGCGTTCCATTTGGATGTGTTTTGGTTTGCGAATGTAATCCGTGCGGCATAGGCAAGCCCTGTGCCAGATCCATCCACCGATCAGTCCGTGCCAGCGCATGTCCGCTCGAACGAAGGACCAACCGTTCATGTAAGAGCTTTGTGGCAAAGGTGAAGTCACCGGTACTTTCGTACCTCTCCCCACCTGAGCATGATCCAGCTGAAGAACATCCGGAAATCGTACCACATGGGCAGCAATGTCCTGCAGGTCCTGAAAGGCATCGACCTGCATATCCGGGAGGGCGAGATGGTGAGCATCATGGGCTCTTCGGGTTCCGGGAAAAGCACGCTGCTGAACATCATCGGCATCCTGGACAACGCGGACAGCGGCGAGTACCACTTGGACGGACTGGCGATCAAGAACCTCACCGAGACACGGGCAGCCGAGCTGCGCAGCAAATACCTGGGCTTCGTGTTCCAGAGCTTCAACCTGATCACCTTCAAGAACGCCATGGAGAACGTGGCCTTGCCGCTGTACTACCAAGGGGTTTCCAAGCGGAAGCGGAATGAACTGGCCGTGGAGATGTTGGCCAACGTAGGGTTGAAGGAATGGGCGCACCACATGCCGAACGAACTGAGCGGCGGGCAGAAACAACGCGTGGCCATCGCACGGGCACTGATCGCCAGCCCCAAGGTGATCCTGGCCGACGAACCCACGGGGGCCCTGGACAGCACCACCAGCGAAGAAGTGATGGAGTTGCTGAAGAAGGTGAACACGGACCTGGGCATGACCTTGGTGATCGTGACCCATGAACCCATTGTCGCAGCATTGACCGAGCGGATCATCCGCCTGAAGGATGGCGAGATCGAAAGCCACGATGGGCAACCCATAATAGAAGCGGTGCATGTTCGACGCTGAGAAATGGGCGGAGATCTTCGACACCATCAGCAAGAACAAGTTGCGGACGGTGCTCACGGGCTTCAGTGTATTCTGGGGCATCTTCATGCTCATCATCCTCCTGGGCACCGGAAAAGGGTTGAGCAACGGCTTCTCCTACAATTTCCGGAACACGGCGAAGAACACCATCGACATTTGGGGTGGCCAGACCACCAAGCCATGGCAGGGCCTTGCGGTGGACCGGGAGATCCAACTGGACACGCGCGATGTGGAGGCGATGCGCACGGCGATCCCCGGGCTTGAGCACATCACCGGGAACCTGCGTGTATGGCGGGGGCGAAGCCAACTGAGCCGGGGCAAGAATTACGGGAACTTCACCATCAGCGGGGTAACGCCCGAATTCACCGAACTCCAGGACCAGCAGATCCTCCAGGGCCGGTTCATCAACGAAGTGGACCAGATACGCACGCGCAAGGTGATCGTCCTCGCGGAGGATTCACGGGATGCCTTGTTCAAGGGCGAGGACCCGATCGACCAGTGGGTGCAGGTGAACAACATCCCGTTCCAAGTGGTGGGCGTGTACCGGTTCGAAAGCAGCGGCCGCGGCATGAACCAGAACAGCCAGGTCTTCATTCCGCTGAGCGTGGTACAGCGCGTGTTCAACGCGCAACAGAGCGTGGACAAGATCACCTTCAGCTTCCTCGACGGCTCGATCCAGGGTTCCGAGCAGGCCGCTCAACGGGCCGTGGCCGTGCTGGCCTCCAGGCACCGCTTCGACCCCACGGACGAACGGGCGGTCTACGTGAACAACAACGTGGAGAATGCCGAGGTCTTCGGCAAGATCTTCGGCGGGATCAACGCATTTCTTTGGATCATTGGCATCGGCACCATCGTGGCCGGGATCGTGGGCGTGAGCAACATCATGCTGATCGTGGTGAAGGAGCGCACCCGGGAGATCGGCATCCGCAAGGCCCTGGGCGCCACCCCGGCGGACGTGGTGGCCCAGGTGATCATGGAAGCGGTCTTCGTGAGCGCGGTGGCGGGTTACTTCGGGCTGGTCTGCGGCGTTGGCCTGCTGGAGTTCATTTCATCCAATGTGCCCGGCACCGAGATGTTCCGCGACCCCACGATCGACATTGGCGTAGCTCTTTGGGCCACGGCCGTGCTGGTGGTGGCCGGTGCATTGGCGGGACTGATCCCTGCGCGGCGAGCAGCAGCCATACGACCCATTGAAGCACTCCGGGACGAATGAGAATGGGAAACCGCAAAGAGGCAAGGTACTTGGTACCGGGTACCGGGTACCGGGTATTGGGTACCGCATACTTGTCGCTCCTCGCGGCATTGCACCCTGTCCCCAATACCCTGTACCCAACATCGTTCCGTGCTAACACGCTCTTCTCCGTGCCTCCGTGCCTCCGTGGTGTAAAACCAGCCCCCCATGTTCGATAGCGAACGCTGGAGCGAGATCTGGATCACGCTCACCCGCAATAAGCTGCGGAGCGGGCTCACCATGTTCGGTGTGTTCTGGGGCATCTTCATGCTGGTGATCATGCTGGGCATGGGCAAGGGCCTCAGCAATGGCGTGCTCGGCGGGTTCAGCGGCTGGGCCACCAACAGTTGCTTCATGTGGACACAGAGCACCTCGGTGCCCTACGCTGGTTTCAAGCGCGGGCGCCGGTTCAACTTCGACAATAGCGACATCGCGACCATCAAGGCCATTCCCGGAGTGGACCAAGTGGCCCCCCGCTTGCAGCTCGGTGGCTATCGCGGCGCGAACAACGTGAACTACAAGGACAAGAACGGCGGCTTCAGCGTGAACGGCGACATGCCTGCGGTGCTGCACTTCCAATCGGCGAACATCACCCAAGGCCGCTTCCTGAACGAGAAGGACATCAGCGATGAGCGGAAGGTGTGCGTGATCGGACCGGAAGTGGTGAAGACGCTCTTTGGCGCGGAAGACCCGATGGGCAAGTACATCCGGATCCAAGGGGTCTTCTTCCAAGTGGTGGGCCTGCACGTTCCAAAGGCATCGGCCATGCGCGACGACGGGCAGGGGAGCACCATCTACATCCCTTTCAGCACGTTCCAGAAGGCGTTCAACAGCATGAACATGGTGCATTGGTTCAGCATCAGCGCCAAGCCGGGCGTGAAAGTGTCCGACATCGAGGAGCAGGCGAAAAAGGAAATGGCCAAGCGCCACAAGGTCTCGCCGGACGATCCCTTGGCGTTCGGAGGCTTCAACCTGCAGGAGATGTACGACAAGATGAACATGCTCTTCATCGCCATCGCCGCGTTGAGCTGGTTCGTGGGCACGCTCACGCTGATCGCCGGGGTGATCGGCATCAGTAACATCATGCTGGTGATCGTGAAGGAACGCACCAAGGAGATCGGCATCCGGCGCAGCATCGGTGCGCGACCCGGGAACATTACCGGGCAGATCATGCTCGAATCCCTTACGCTCACCTTCGTGGCGGGCTACTTCGGCCTGATAGCCGGCATCGGTGTGCTCCAGGCCATCAATTCAATCCAGATCGAATCCGGCTTCTTCACCAACCCCGAAGTGGACCTCAACGTGGCGCTCATCGCCCTCACCGTCCTTATCATCAGCGGGCTGATCGCCGGGTACATCCCGGCCAAGCGCGCCTTAAGCATCAAACCAGTGGACGCCCTGCGGGCGGAATAGGGGCGATGCAAGGGCGATGCATGCATCGCCCATATGCACCGCCCGCTACACCGCTCCGCCTCAACAACCCTCACCATGAAAAGATCCCTCAAGTACATCATCCTCATCCTGCTGGGCTTCCTCTTCGTGTGGACGCTTTGGTTCCTTTACCAGAAAAGCGTGACGAAGGAACCTGAATACACGGTGGTAAAGCCCAAGGTGGCCACGATCGTGAAGAAGACCGTAGCGAACGGCACCATCGAGCCACGGCAGGAGATCGACATCAAGCCGGTGGTGAGCGGGGTGATCCGGCAGCTCTTCGTGGAGGCCGGTCAGAAGGTGAAGGAGGGCGACAAATTGGCCACCATCCAGATCGTTCCCGACATGCTTTCCCTGAACCAGGCGGAGAGCCGGGTGAACAGTTCGGCCATCGCGGTGACCAATGCGCAGTTGAACTTCGACCGCAACAAACCCTTGGCGGACAAGGGCGTGATCTCGGCCAGCGAAATGCAGACGTACGACATCGCACTGCGGAACGCCAAGCAGGAACAGAGCGCTGCCCAGGATGCGTTGCAACTGGTGCGCGACGGGATCAGCAAGAGCAGCAGCGGCAGCAGCAATACGATCGTGCGCAGTACCATCAACGGGATGGTCCTGGACGTACCGGTGAAGGTGGGCAGCAGCGTGATCGAGCGCAACAACTTCAATGAGGGGACCACCATCGCCACGGTTGCGGACATGAAGGACCTGATCTTCAAGGGCAACGTGGACGAGAGCGAAGTGGGCAAGGTGCGCCTGGGCATGCCCGTGGTGATCACCGTGGGCGCCATCGACAGTGCCAGCTGGGATGCAAACCTGGAATACATCGCACCGAAGGGAGTGGAGGTCAATGGCGCCATCCAGTTCGAGATCCGCGCTGCGGTGAACGTGAAGGAGGGCCAGACACTCCGTGCCGGGTACAGTGCCAACGCCGATATCGTTCTGGACCGCAGGGACAGTGTGCTCACCATCCCCGAGAGCGTGATCAGCTTCAGTCCCAAGGGCGATAGTGCCTTCGTGGAAGTGAAGAACCAGAAGACCTGGGACAAGACCTTCGTGCGAACAGGCCTGAGCGACGGGGTGAACATCGAATTGCTCGGTGGCATCAGCGACACCACCTCCTTGAAGGGTGCGCTGAAAGTGGACGAGCCGAAGAAGTGACGGAAGGATCGCGCATCTTGCCACCTTTACCCTGATCGATCAGCACCATGCGCCAACCATTTCTTCTTCTCGCGTTCCTTCTCCTGGGCAGTCTTTCAGCTCAGGAGCAGCCGGACCTATCGCAGCTCGACGCCTATATCACCGATGCCGTCAAACAGTTCGACCAGCCCGGCCTGGCCGTTGGGATCGTGAAGGATGGCGAGCTGGTGTGGAGCAAGGGCTATGGCAAGCTCGACCTCGCCAAGAGCGACCCGGTAACACCGAAGAGCATCTTCTTCATCGCCAGCATGAGCAAGGCCTTCACCGCTTGCGCCATTGGCCTGCTGGTGGATGAGGGCAAGCTCGCTTTCGATGATCCCGTGCGGAACCATCTACCGGAGTTCAACACACCGAACCCGTATGTGACCACCAACATGACCGTGCGGGACCTGCTCTGCCACCGCAGCGGTTGGGCAACCTTCGATGGTGACCTGCTTTGGTACGGCACCCATTATTCGCAACCGGAGATCTTGGCCCGCCATGCCGGACAACCATTCGAGTATGGCTTCCGCGAAAAATTCGGGTACAGCAACCTGATGTTCATCGCTGCTGCACAATTGATCGAGCGGGTGAGCGGAAAGACCTGGGACGAGTTCATTACGGAACGGATCCTACAGCCGTTGAACATGGATCGAAGCACCGTGGAGACCTCCGACCTGTCGCACTTCACAGAGGTGGCCCTCCCCCACGTTCGCAAGGGCCAGGACCCGAATGCTCCCCAGCGCAGCATGCCCTACCAAGCCCTGCAAGGTGCCGATGGGGCGTGCGGCATCAATAGCTGCGTGACCGACATTGCCAAGTGGGATGCCATGTGGGCCAATGAAGGCAAGGTGGGCGAACAGGCCTTCCTGAGCCGCAGCACGTTCAACACCCTCACCTCCACGCAACTGGCCATGGGGGGCAGGCGGGATGGCGCGGCCATGGGCTGGTTCGTGGAATACAACAACGACGAAAAAGTGATCACCCACAGCGGTGGCATGCCCGGCTTCGTGCTGAACCATGCGGTGGTGCCGGACAGGGACCTGGCAGTGATCGCCTTGGGCAACGGCGAGAGCTACAGTGTATTCGCGGTGACGAGCAAGATCCTCGACCTCTACCTGGGCGACGGCACTGCCGACCCGGTGGCCACCATGATCCCCCGGATCAAACAATTGGATGAAAAGGAGACACAACGGCGGGCGGACCGGGCAGCTGCGCGAAAGCTGAAGACCAAGCCCACGATCGCCTTGGACTCGCTCGGTGGCACCTATTCGGATAAGATCTACGGCAATGCCACGATAACCGTGAAGGGCGGTGTGGCCACGCTCTCCCTCCTTCCCGCTCCGGAACTCTTCACCGGAACGTTGGAACACTGGCACTACGATACCTGGAAATGGAACCACGCGGATCCCTTTCTTGAGCCGGGCTACGTCACCTTCAACTTCGATGCGGACCACCGGATCACTGATTATAAGATCGACCTGCACAGCCCGGACTTCCATTTTGGCAAGCTGGACTTTGTGCGGGAGTGATGCCCTTTTCCGCACGCCGGAGCACGATGCACCTTTTCCACTGTCCTGACCTGACTTCCACCACCGTGGAACTACCAACGGAAGAAGCCCACCATGCACTGCATGTGCTTCGCCTGAAGGCGGGAAGCGTGGTCGGACTGCTGGATGGCCAAGGTGGCTTCGCGGAAGCGGAGGTCATCACGGCAGACAAGCGGAACTGTATCGCACAGGTGTTGCGGAAGGAATCGTTCCCGGCGGAACGCACGGCCCGCATCCACCTTGCCGTGGCGCCCACCAAGCAGATGGACCGCTTCGAGTGGTTCTTGGAGAAGGCCACGGAGATCGGCGTGGATCGCATTACTCCGGTCCACACGCACCGCACGGAACGCAGTAAGCTTCGCCACGATCGCATGGAGAAAGTGCTGGTGGGTGCAATGAAGCAGAGCCAGCGCAAATGGCTCCCGCAGTTGGATGAATTGACAAACCTAAAGGACCTTGCCTCCGGGAGTGCGACGCAAAAATTCTTCGGCTGGTGCGAGGGCGAGCATGCTGATCTCACTTCCGTTTACGATCCAAAGCGGGATGCGCTTATGCTGATCGGTCCCGAAGGAGATCTCACAACCGAGGAAGCGGAATGGTTGATCGCGAACGGCTATCACGCAGTGCGCCTGGGCATGGCCCGGTTGCGCACGGAAACCGCAGCCATCGCGGCATGCACGTGGATGAACTTCGCGCAGAACGGATGATGCGCGCTCAGGGTCTCACGTAGTGGACCCCGGAGACCATCGCAGGGTCGCGCTTACCAGTATCTCCTACAAACAGCGGACCCTGCGGAGGCACGGCTAACTTTGCTCCCATGCGCGCCTTCCTGCTCTCACTCGCCGTTCTTCTCGGCATTTCCGCTTCATCCCAAGGCACCTTCCAATTGGCTGTGCTGAAGTACAGCGGTGGCGGTGACTGGTACGCCAACCCCACTGCGGTGCCCAATTTGGTGAAGTTCTGCAATGAACAGCTGGGCATGAACATCAATCCCGAAGTGCCCACCGTGGACGTGGGCAGTCCGGACATCTTCAGCTATCCTTGGTTGGACGCGACGGGCCACGGCAACATCACCTTCAGCCCGCAGGAGGCGGAAAACCTGCGGAACTACTTGATCGGTGGCGGCTTCCTGCACGTGAGCGACAACTACGGCATGGACAAGTTCCTTCGGCCCGCGCTCAAGTTGGTATTCCCGGAGCTGGACCTCGTGGAACTTCCCTTTTCACATCCGATCTATCACCAGCAATACAATTTCCCCCGTGGCCTGCCGAAGATCCATGAGCACGACGGGTTACCTGCCCAAGGTTTCGGATTGATCTGGGAGGGACGACTGGTCTGTTTCTATGATTACGAGACCGATCTCGGTGATGGCTGGGAGGACCCGGACGTACACAACGACCCACCCGAGCTACGCACCAAGGCCCTGCAGATGGGTGCCAATATGGTGCAGTACGTTTTCGGGGGAGCGGAGTGAGAGATGAATGTCCTATGCTCGCTGTCTTATGTCCTACGCTTCGAGCGTGCATAAGGCATTGGACATAAGACAGCCTCTTAACCTCCGGCCCCTGTATCCTTAACCTTCCGCATCTTGATGTTCAGCAGTTCCACACCGAAGCTGAAGGCAATGGCCACGTATGCATATTCCTTGGGGATCTCGCTGTGGTGCAGCGGTTCGAGCCCTTCGAAGAAAAGCATGAAGCCCACCACCATCAGGAAACAGAGCGCCAGGATCATGAACGTGGGGTGCTTCCCAATGAAGGAGCTGATGCCCTTGGCGAAGTAGAACAACACGATCATGGCGATCACCACGGCGAGTATCATCACCTCCAGGTTTGCGCCGAGCCCGATCGCGGTGAGAACACTGTCGAAGGACAACACGGCATCCAACAGCACCACTTGGAGCATCAAGGCACCGAACCCTGTGGCCTTCACGCCCGGCGGTGCTTCCCGGCTGCCTCCCTCCATCCGCAGGTGGATATCCTTCACGGCCTTGTACAGCAGGAAGATCCCGGCCAAAATGAGAATGAGGTGGCTCAACGAAAATATGTGCCCTGAAAATGCGATCAGCGTGATCTCCCCATTGTTCACCAGGGCGAGGAGACCGATGAGCATACCGCTCCGGACCAGGATACCAAGGACCATCCACAGCCTGCGGCCCCGTGCGCGATACTTCTTCGGCATGTGGTTCAGCATGAGGCTGACGAAGACCACATTGTTAATGCCGAGTGCGACCTCCAGCAAGGTCAAAGTGACCAGGCTCATGAGCGCGCTGAGCGTGAAGAGGTCTTCCATGTGGAGCACGAAGATGCAGTTCAGCCAGTGAATTCCGCGAGGATCGCATGCGACACTTCCTCCGAAAGGGTGAGCACCATGATATGGGGCCCGCCCTTCACGATATGATCTGCCGGAAAATGCAAGGGGATCACCCGGTCCAGATCACCATGGATCCGGGCCACAGGGCCGTTCCAGCGGGAACCCTTCCAGCGCAGCACCGCTTGGATACCGCGACGGATCTTTGAACCGGTCTGTTTCTTGGCCATGTCCCAAAGCAGGCGATCGGTAGGGCGGTCCCGTTGACCCAGCATGCGTTTGAACGGCCACGTGGCCCACATCGTAAAGGAGCCGATCATGAACGAAAAGTCCAGGAATTTCACCACATGCACATGCCATGGCCACTCCTTCGGGCTCGTCCACGTGGAGATGAGGATCACCTTTTCCGGTTGCGTGAGCACCGCCAATTCCTGCGCCACCATGCCGCCCATGCTCACACCTGCAAGCACATGCGGCTTGGTCGCATCGACACCGGGCCGCATGGTCGCGGCCAATTCCTCCAAGGTGCATCCTTTGGGGAAGGGCGGCCATTCCAAGTAGACCACATCAATACCCGGAAGGTTGAGCCGCTCGAACAGTCGCTTATCGCAACCCACGCCGGGGAGGAGGTAAATGAGCATCTTCCGGGATTGTCATTCCGGGGTCAGGCCCGGAATGACAAAATTCAAGGATCAGGCGATCAGGTGATCCGATGATCGCACGAACTCCAATGCCCTCTCCATCAAGTTATGCATGACCACATCCTCTTCCACGAAAGGCACCTGCTTGCGGAACTCAGCGTGCAGGCCTTCGATCCTCTTCGAGGACTTGAGCGGTTTCCTGAACTCCAATGCCTGTGCGGCCGTGATGAGTTCGATGGCAAGGATGCGCTCAACATCTTCCGCCACCTGCCACGTCTTGATCGCGGCGGCAGCGCCCATGCTCACGTGGTCCTCCTGTCCATTGCTGCTGTCGATGGTATCCACGCTGTTGGGCATGCAGCGTTGCTTGTTGGCGCTGACCAAGGAGGCCGATGCGTACTGCGGGATCATGAAGCCACTGTTGAGGCCGGGGTGCGCGACCAGGAACGCTGGCAATCCGCGCTGTCCGCTGAGCAGTTTGTACGTGCGGCGCTCGCTGATGCTGCCGAACTCGGCGAGTGCAATGGCCAGGAAGTCCAGTGCAAGAGCAAGCGGTTGTCCATGAAAATTACCCGCGCTCACGATCAGGTCCTCATCATCGAAGACCGTGGGATTGTCCGTCACGGATTCCAACTCGCGTTCCACCACGCGCTCCACGTATGCGATCGCATCGCGGGAGGCTCCATGCACTTGCGGAATACAACGGAAGGAATACGGATCCTGCACATGCTTCTTCGCACGCTTGGCGATCGCACTGCCCCTCAGCAGCTCGCGGATGTGTCCCGCCACCACGGCCTGCCCCGGATGTGGACGCACCGCATGGACGGAGGCGTGAAAGGGTTCGATGCGGCCATCGAACGCGTCAAGTGAAAGTGCAGCGATGACATCCGCGATGTGTGCGATCCGGTTCGCTTTCAGCGTGAGCAGGGCCGCGAACGCGCACATGAACTGCGTGCCGTTCAGCAGCGCCAAACCTTCCTTGGGTCCCAGTTCGATGGGATCCCAACCCAACTGCTTCAGGGCCTTGCGCGTGGGCATCCGCTTACCGGCCAGCACAACTTCACCCAGTCCGATCAGCGGCAGGGCAAGATGAGCCAGCGGTGCCAGATCTCCGGATGCACCCAGCGAACCGCGCTCGTAGACCACTGGGAGCATGTCCGCATTGTACATGTCCACATAGCGCTGCACCGTCGCCAACGCCACTGCGCTATGTCCGAAGGCCATGTTCTGTACCTTCAATACCAGCATCGCCCGCACGATCTCCTCGGAAACGGGTTCACCGGTTCCGCATGCGTGGCTCATCACCAGGTTCTTCTGCAGTTGCGCGAGCTTGTCCTTCGGAATGCTCGTGTCGGCCAAGGCACCGAAGCCGGTGTTCACACCGTAGATCGGTGCGTCGCTCTTCTTCAGTCTATCCCGCAGGTAGCTGTGGCTGCGCTTCACGGCAGCGACGGCATCCTTGCTGAGCGCGATAGGGTTGCCGGAGGAGAGAATGTGGTCGAGTTCAGCCAGTTCGAGGCCGATGGTACCTATTTGGTGGGGCTTCATTGGGGTGGTATTGTCGATACAATGGATCGACGGTCCAGGTGCTTATGAGATTATACTTAGCAAGTCTTCCTCCTTCACGGCCTTCTGCTCGCCGCTCTTCATCTCCTTCACGGTCACGATGCCTTGCTTCAGCTCGTTCTCACCGATGATGGCCACGAACGGGATGCCCTTATCATCGGCATACTTGAATTGCTTGGCCATTTTCACGGCATCGGGATAGAGTTCCGCAGCGATGCCCGCTTCGCGCACGGTGCGTAGGAGCTTCAGTGCGTACATGGCTTCCTTCTCCCCGAAATTGGCGAAGAGCACGCGCGTGCTTCCACCGAGTTCCGTCGGGAATTTGTTCGTCTCCAGCAGCACATCGTAGATGCGGTCCGCGCCGAAGCTGATGCCCACGCCGCTCATGTCCTTGAGGCCGAAGATGCCGGTGAGGTCGTCGTAGCGGCCGCCGCCACAGATGCTTCCGGGCATGTTACCTTCCTGTGACTTCACCTCGAAGATCGCGCCGGTGTAGTAGTCGAGGCCGCGAGCAAGCGTAGGGTCAAATTCCAGCGTGGCGTTCTTCAGCGGCCCCACCGCACCAAAGACAGTGGACAAGTTTTTCAGGCCTTCCTGGGCCAAGGGCACGCCGCCCAGCCATTTATCCAGCTTTTTCCGTTGTTCCGGCCACGTACCGCTGAGCCGAAATAGTGGCGCAATGGTAGCGATCGCCGGTTCGCTGATGCCTTTGGCGCGCATCTCCTCCTCCACTTTCTCCTGCCCGATCTTGTCCAGCTTATCGATCGCCGTTACCATGTCCACCACCTTTTCCGGTTGCCCGCTGATCTCAGCGATGGCACTGAGCACCTTGCGGTCGTTCACTTTGATGACCACCTGCAGATCGAGCGCGGCGAACACATCTCCGATCAATTCCACCAACTCCACTTCGTTCAACAAGCTCTTGCTTCCGATCACATCCGCGTCGCACTGGTAGAACTCGCGGTAGCGGCCCTTCTGCGGCCGATCGGCGCGCCACACGGGCTGGATCTGGTAACGCTTGAAGGGGAAGGTGATCTCGTTGCGGTGCTGCACCACATAGCGCGCGAAAGGCACCGTGAGGTCGTAGCGCAGGGCTTTTCCGGACAGTTCTGCGCCGAGCCTGCCGGGGTGTACCTCCTCTCCTTTCACCAACTTCGCCTTCACCTCCGGGTCCATCGTACCCCATACGTCCCCGTTGTTGAGGACCTTGAAGATCAGCCGATCACCTTCCTCACCGTACTTGCCCGTAAGCGTTTCGAGCTTTTCCATCGCCGGGGTTTCCAGCGGAAGGAAGCCGTACTTCTGAAAGACCCTTTCGATGGTGTTGAAAATGTACTTGCGGCGCAGCATCTCCGCTGGGGAGAAATCGCGCGTGCCCTTGGGAATGGAAGGCATGTTGGCCATGGCCGCGAAGGTAAGCGGGGCGGGAAGAGGTTTTTCACCGCCAAGACGCTAAGAACGCAAGGTAAACGCAACGAAATGCGATATAACTGCCAAGCATGCTTGCGACAGCCAGGGACGCAACGCGCGCAATGCAAATGAGCGAACCTACTTCTTCGCCCTTCCCACAGCGTAGCTCAGCGCGATCTCCGTGGCGCTGTTGGCGGGGTTCGGGGCACCAGTCGGAATCCTACAGCCACATCCGCTTCTCCCGCAAGCGCAGCACCGGCAGTTCAAAATAACGGTACAGGAAGGACGAAACCCCAACGACGACCGCCCAGAACAGCACGTACTTGATCATCGCATCGGTGGCTGAAACCGGCGGGAATTGATCCCTGATCACGCAGGCCACCAGCCCGAGATTGATGAGGTACATCGAGTAGGAGATCTTGCTGGTGTGGGTGATCGTTGCGCCCAACGGACCCGAGCTTCTTCGCCAGCTGTTGGCCGCGGGCAGGAGCAGCATGGCCGCAACCGGAACGATGGACCAGTAGAGGACTTGGCGAGCCACCAGTCCGGTGAAAGGGCCATGGACCAACAGGAAGACGACCAGCAGCGCACCGCCGGCCAATGCCGGGATCCGGACCCGGTCCCAGAGCGGTCGATAGTGGAAACAGGTCCATGCCGCGAGCAGCCCGTAAGCGATGCTGTCCAGCCGCGTCACCACCACCTTGCCAATGGTGATGCCGCTCCAGAATTCATCCAGTGCGGGATCCATGCGCTGGTAACGGAACACCATCGGGACCGCGAGCATCAACACCGTCACGGCAAGGAAGGACCACTTGGGGCGCAGGGCGCCCAAGAGCATCAGGATCGCCAATGGCGTGATGAGGTAGAACCATTCCTCCACGGAAAGGCTCCACGATTCCCAGAAGAATCCGGTGAACGGCGAGTTCCAGTTCTGCATGAAGACCAGGAAGCGGGCACTGATCGCATGGATGTCCTGATGCACGATCCCGAGCTTCACCACCACGACGTTCGCCGCAAGAATGAGGTAGTAGTTGGGCAGCGTGCGCAACCAGCGGCGCTTCCAGAAACGGGCCAAGCGGGGCCATGTGAGGCCCTCCCCGCGATGCAGTTCCTTCAGCAGGATGGTGCCGATGAGGAAGCCGCTCAGGACGAAGAAGAGATCCACGCCATCGATCACCTCCAGCCAGCGCGGGTTCTCGATGCCGCCCAAGCCGAGAATGATGCCGCCGTGCCGCAGCACCACCAGCAGGATCGCCACGGCCCGGAAGAGGTCCAAGCCGAAGATGCGCCCGGAGGGCGAGACATCGGTGGGTGTCATGGAACCGGGATCATGGAAGCAAAGGAAGGTGAAAGGACTTGGCAAAACCGAGCGCCCGGGACGGGGAAAGAGCCGAGCACCAGCATCCTGAACCATCAGCGCAGATCCGCTCGACCCGTGTCATCCGTGTTCCATCCACCAAGAAAGCCACATCCCGTATTGCACAACTCTTTCCGGAGGATCCATCCAGCACGCTCACTGCTCCTTTCATTTGCCCACCATGAGCCCGTACCTCCTGCTCGCCGTTGTTTTCGGCTACTTCCTGGTGCTGCTGGGCATCGCTTGGTACACCTCGCGCGGCGCGGGGGAGCACAGCTTCTACAGCGGCGACCGCAAGAGCCTGTGGTACGTGGTGGCCTTCGGCATGATCGGCACCTCGCTCAGCGGCGTCACCTTCATCAGCGTGCCGGGCTATGTGGATGCCAAGGCCTGGACCTACTTCCAACTGGTGTTCGGCTTCGCGATCGGCTATTGGGTGGTTGCGGGCGTGCTCCTGCCGCTGTACTACCGCTTGCACCTCACCAGCATCTACGGGTATTTGCGCGAGCGCTTCGGCCTGAGGAGCTACCGCACCGGTGCGTCCTTCTTCATCCTGAGCCGCTTGGCCGGGGCCACCATCCGGATCTTCGTGGTGCTGAACGTGATCCAGCTCTTTGTGCTCGATGCGATGGGCGTGCCCTTCGAGGTGACGGCCTTCATCGTGATGGTGATGATCGTGCTGTACACGCTGAAGGGCGGCGTGAAGACGATCGTGTGGACGGACACGTTGCAGACCATGTTCATGCTGGGCGCGTTGATCGGCACCATCATCTACATCGTCCAAAGTCCCGGCATGGGCGATTGGCTCCCCGCGTTGAAGGCGAACGGGAGCATGCGCATCCTGGACCTCGACTGGCGCAGCGACAGCTTCCTCCTGAAGCAGGTGCTGGCGGGCATCTTCATCACCATCGCCATGACCGGCCTGGATCAGGAGATGATGCAGAAGAACCTGAGCGTTTCCACGGTGGAGGGGTCGAAGAAGAACATGCGCGTGTTCAGCGTGATCCTGCTGGGCGCCAACCTGCTTTTCCTGCTGCTCGGCTCGCTCCTCTATCTGTACGTGCAACGCAATGGCCTCCCGCTTCCGGCGCACTCGGACGATGTGTTCCCCACGTTGGCACTACAGCAATTCCCGGTATGGCTGGGCCTAATGTTCATCATAGGCCTCATCAGCGCGCTTTTTCCCAGTGCCGATGGGGCGCTCACGGCACTTACCGCAAGTACCTGCCTGGACCTCATCGGCATCCGCGACCGTGGCTGGGACGAGGCCAAGCAGAAGCGCGTGCGGCAGCGCGTACACCTCGGCATGGCCGGGCTTTTCCTGCTGTTCATCCTTTATTTCCATTGGTTGGCCACGCCCACGGTGATCAAAACGCTCTTCGACATCGCGGGCTTTACTTACGGCCCGTTGCTTGGCCTTTTCGCGTTCGGGATCTTGTTCAAGGCCGTGCCGCAGGAACGTTGGGTCCCGCTGGTGTGCATCGCAGCGCCGATCGTTACCTACTTCATCCGGATGTATTCACAGCAGCTCTTCTTCGGCTACAAAATGGGCTTCGAGGTGCTACTCGTGGTGGCCGGGTTAACGATGCTGGGATTGTGGGCCGTGAGTTCGCGGAGGGTGACAGAGCCGGTTCGGTGACCGCACGATGGGGATTGCCCATTGGAACGCGGATGCCGCTGATCAAGCCGATTTTCGCGGATCTGAAAAAGAGGGAAATTGCGGATCGGTTACTGACTGATACCGATTGTTGCCTCAGCACGGTTCGCCATTCTACTCTCTACATTCTACTTTCTACATTCGCCATTCTACATTTTACATTCCCCTCGCCAGGCGCTCTCCAATTCCGCCGTACAACGGGTAAGACCGCTCCTCCGTCATTCGATGCACATCGGATCTCCCGGTCTCCGCGCCGCTTCCTTGTTTTCGCTCATGATCGGAAAAAAGTCCGTCCTCGTCTTCCTTGCAGCTCTTGTCGTGGCGTTCATCTCCTGCCGGAAGGACGAACCGGACGATCCCGTGCAAACGCCTGCCCCCGAGTCTCCCGTGGTGTTCGATCTGGATTCCGTGCCCTATTCCACCCTGTCCCACTACAACTTCTTCTCGGGGAACATGGCCAACATGCAGCCGGTGCAAGGGGTGCTGCCCTACGAACTGACCACGTCGCTCTTCACCGATTACGTCCACAAGGGCCGCTTCGCGTGGATGCCCGCAGGCAGCAAGGCCAGCTATGTTTCGGACGGAGATGTGCTGGACTTTCCGGAAGGCGCCGTGCTGATCAAGAACTTCTATTATAACAATGTGCAGCCCACCAACAGCCGCCGTTTGTTGGAGACCCGCCTGATGATCAAAAAGAACGGGGAATGGATCTTCGCCGATTATGTGTGGAACGATGCGCAGACGGAAGCAACATTCGACCTGTCCGGATCCCATGCCCAATTGACCTGGATGGACGACAACGGCCAGCTGCACGACGAGAATTACCGGATCCCCTCGGAAGTGGAATGCGTTACCTGCCATAAGTACAACGGCCAATCCATTCCGATCGGGCCGAAACCGGAGAGCCTCAATTTCATATTGAACTACACGGACGGTCCCATGAACCAGTTGGGGAAGTGGGAAGCGGAAGGCTACTTGCAAAGCGGCTATCCCGCGAACATCGAGACCGTGGCGAAGTGGGATGACCCCGACGAGACCATGGACCGCCGAGTGCGCGCCTACTTGGACATGAACTGTGCGCATTGCCATTCCGAGGGCCGGCATTGCGACTACCGCCCGATGCGGTTCGCATGGAACGAGACGACGGATCCGGTGAACATCGGGGTGTGCGTACCACCGGACGACCCCACGGTGGAACCCTCCCAGCAATTCATCGTGTACGCGGGCAACACGGCGCGGTCCATGCTCCACTACCGGATCAGTTCCACCGACGAGGCTGTTCGGATGCCGCTCATGGGCCGGACGGTGCGGCACGAAGAGGCCATTCAACTGATCGGTGACTGGATCAACGCCATGCCCGACACGTGCCAGTAGAACCACCTTCTTTGTTCAAGCCCGGCCTGAGGTAAAGAACGCGGCTCCATCTCCGGAGGGGACCTTGCCAGTACCCTTCATGTGGACCGGGCCGAGGTGAACAACCGCTCCCGGGCCGTGGCCCGGTCTTCACGGCTAACTTGCGGCATGAGCCGCGGATTCGTACGGGAAGATGACCAGGAGGAACCGGTGTTCATTCCACAGCGGGCCCCGCTTCCGCCAGGTACCGATAATCTGGTGACACCGCGCGGCCTGAAGCTCTTGAAGGAGGAGCGCACGGAACTGGAGAATGCCCGCACGGCCTTGCAAACGCCCGAAGGCCCGGCACGTCGGCGCGAACTGGCGGAGATCAATGGAAGGCTGGCCCTGGTGGAGGAACGGATAGCGAGCGCCCGCCCGGTGGAACCGGGGAACAGGCCCAGCGATGAGGTCCGCTTCGGCGCTACCGTGACCTTCCGCATCATCGCCGGACCGCAGCAAGGCGTGGAACGGACCTTTACGTTGGTGGGCGTGGACGAGGCGCGCATTGCCGAAGGGCGGATCGCCTTCACCGCCCCGATCGCCCAGGCCCTGTTGGGGCAGGTCCCGGGAGGAACCGTGCAGTTCCGGCTCGGGGACCAAGTGCAATCGATCGTCGTTATCGCGATCCGGTAGACTGTTCCAAGGCATTCGTCGAACAGCTGTATACCATTGGGTATTGGTTGTATACATTGAAACACTTTACCCTATCCCACCCCCACCATGACCCCCATAAATACCCTATTCCGGCATGTTTTCATCCTTATTGTCGGCTTGCTGTTCATCGCAACACCCCGCCATGCCTTCGCCCAGGGAGGATGCGGGGCCGAAGCCGGGAGCGTGAACATGGATGCCGGTCCCCTCTGCTTGCACGACGGGGAAGCGATGCTCACCGGGATCCCTTCGGCCAATGCCGTGGTCCCCGCAGGCTATACAAGCACCTACCTTCTTACCCGTACCAATGGCCGCATCATTGAGCAAATGGGACCATCGCCGACCTTCCTGGTGAGCGGCACGGACGGTTGGCGCATTCACCGGCTTGTGTTCGACCCGGCCACCCTGGACCTTGCCAGTGTGGTATTTGGTGTCACCAGCGCGTACGATGTGCGGGCCCAGTTGCTGGAGGGCGGTGGCACCATCTGCGGCAGCCTCAGCATGTCCGGCCCGTTCGTGAAAACCATGGAATGCGAGGAGTCCTGTGAGGCATTCGCATCCGGAATGATCATGGATTCCACCCTCGTGTGCCTAACGGGCGGACAAGCCACGCTCACGGCCGTACCCGCCGGGGCGAGCAACGTGCCCATCGGCTTCGAGCAGGTCTTTGTGCTATCCCGAACCAACGGCCTCATCATTGCGCAACTCTCGCCCACGCCCTCGTTCACCGTGAACAGTACGAACGTTTGGCGCATCCACAACCTCGTGTACGATCCCGCCACCCTCGATCTCTCTGCCATTGTCCTCGGCAGTACCACTGCGTATGATATCTGGCTCATGTTCCAGCAAGGCGGAGGAACCATTTGCGGCAACTTGGATCTCAACGGGGCCCCGGTGAAGACCGGGGAATGCGGAACCCCCTGCTTCGCCGAGGCCGGCGAGGTCAGCGCGGACCAAGCCGACCTCTGCCTGATCGAGGGCACGGCCCAGCTCAGCGCCACGCCCGATGGCGGTGCCACCCTGCCGGACGGCTACGTCATTAACTTCCTTCTCGCCCAGGGAACGGACACACCCATGATCCTCGATCACGGCAATGCCCCCATGTTCACCGTGGCTGCACCGGGCATCTATGGCATCCACCCCTTCGTGTACGATCCAGGAACGTTCGACATCACCACGGTGGTCCCGGGGGAAACCACCCTGATGGACCTGAACGCGCAGTTGCTGCAAGGTGGTGGCGGCATCTGCGCCAGCTTGGACCTGGACGGCGCGGACTTCCAGGTGGTGGACTGCTCCCCTCCCTGCGTGGCGGACGCCGGCTCCATGGGAGCGGAAAATGAAATATCCTGCTTGGTTGAAGGGAGCACCGCGATCAGTGCCCACTCCAACGGGGACACACTGGTGCCTCCCGGCTTCGTGATGAGCTATTTCCTCTCCCAAGGTGCCGGGCTGGTGCTCTTGGACCTGAATTCATCACCCGTCTTTACCGTGACCGATACCGGCCTCTACCACATCCATGCCTTCGTGTACGACCCGGCCACTTGGAATACCGGCATGCTGACCTTCGGCACCAGCACCGCGCTGGACCTGAACGCCATGTTGACCCAAGGTGGCGGCAGCATCTGCGCGAACCTGGATTTCATGGGTGCTTCCATTACGGTCACTATTTGCCCGCCGCCTTGCACGGGCGGATCCGACACAACGGTCAGCGTTTGCTCCAGTGATGGGGCTTTCCCATTATTTGCACTGCTGGAAGGGGACCCCTGTCCGGGTGGTTCATGGACCACACCCGACGGGAGTGCGTCCAGCGGCATATTCGTTCCGGGCCTCGATCCCTCGGGAGTTTATACCTACACCGTGGGCAATGGATCCGGCGCAACCTCAGTGACCATGGTGACCGTGAACGTGGTAGCTGCGCCTAACGCAGGTTCTTCCGCCTTCATCACCCTGTGCTCCAATGGCAGCACCTACGACCTTTTTGATGCCCTGGCCGGCACACCTGAGAGTGGAGGCGTCTGGACAGGACCGAACACTTTGGTCAACGGGCAATTCGACCCGACCACAATGACCGGTGGCGCATACACCTATACGGTCAGCGGAACCGGGCCATGTCCCGATGCGACCGCGAACGTAATGGTCATGGTCACCTCGGCGCCGAATGCGGGAACCGACGGGATGGTGGATGTCTGTCTCACTGATCCGCCCATTCAACTTCTCTCGGAACTGAACGGCGATCCGGATGCCGGTGGCACATGGAGCGGACCGAGCCCTGTCGTCAATGGCGTGTTCGTCCCGGGATCCATGATGGCCGGAACCTACGCCTATACGGTCGCCGGATCGCCACCGTGCGCACCGGACACTGCGTTCCTGACAGTGAACGTGCTCGAATGCCCGAACGTGAACCTGACTACGCTAACATCGGGCAAGGACGGTTCCGGCAACGCCGATATCACGACCGCAGTGGAGGACCTTGAAGCAGGAAGCTACTTCACCATCTGGCCGAACCCGGCCATCGGAACGGTCCACATGGCCTTGCCTTCCACGGGTTGGGGCGATGTGCACGTGGAACTGATCGATGCCACCGGCCGCATCGTAGAGGCGAAGCCATTGCAGCGGTCCGCAAGTGACCTTACGTTGGATGTCAGCACGCTCACCCCGGGTGTTTGGACCGTGCGCATTATCAGTGGAGGCACGCTGGGCATCGGACGATTTGTCCGCTAAGGTGATGCGGATCCGCAGGAAAGGATACCTTTGTGCGGGGCAAGTCTTGTACGTCCAGCTCCTGCTGAATCCCCCAGGACCGGAAGGTAGCAAGGGTAGGCGGTCGTAGCGGAGCGATATGAGGAGCTTGCCCCACTTTTTTGCCCCTGCTTGATGGCCGCCAACCCCAAAGTCGTTCTGGTCACCGGCGGTTCCAGCGGCATTGGCAAGGCCATCTGCACGCGGCTGGCCGCGCAAGGGCATACGGTCTTAGGCACCACGCGCATCGTTGGGGAACAACCGGAGGGCTATCGCCTCATCGCGATGGACCTGGTGGATGATGGCACCGTGAAGCGCGCCGTGGCGGAAGTGATCACTTCCGCCAACCGCATCGATGTACTGGTGAACAACGCGGGCCTCGGCATCCAAGGTCCCACGGAGGACATCCTGCCCGAACAGGCCACCGCCCTTTTCGATGCGAACCTGATCGGTGCCCATCGGGTATGCAGGGCCGTGCTGCCCCACATGCGCGCCTCGGGAAGCGGCCTGATCATCAACATCACCAGCCTAGCGGCCAATTTCGGGCTGCCCTACCGGGGCTTTTACAGCGCCAGCAAAGCCGCACTGGAGCGGTACACCGAAGCGCTGAACATGGAGGTGCAGCCCTTCGGCATCCATGCGGTATGCCTGCAGCCCGGTGAGTACAAGACCAACATCGGCGCGAACCGCATCCGCCCCGCCGCGATCGGCGAAGCGTACAGAAAAGGCTACGATCGCGCCATGGAAGTCCTGGGTGGTAGTCTCCACTACAGCCGTGATCCCGATGAAGTGGCCTTGCTAGTGCAGCGTATCATGAGTACGGCCCGGCCAAAAAGCGTTTACCACGCTGCTCACGGCAAGCAAAAGCTCGCGGTGCTGATGAAGAAGATGCTGCCCGGCAGGCTCTTCCAACGGCTGGTGATGCGGGAGTACAAATAGGGTCGAGAAAGGTTCGAGCGCATTCTGTAATTGTCCCCTTTGACGGTGGTACATGACGAAACATGGATAATGGGTGCGTTCGCCCCCAGCACGAATTGGACCGGTCCGGGCTTACCTTCGCGGCATCACTCCGGGCAACCATGCCGGGAGGGGAATAGCGCATGAAATTCTTCATTGATACAGCCAGCCTCGCCCAGATCAAGGAAGGCCAGGACCTCGGCATCCTCGACGGCGTCACCACCAACCCTTCACTGATGGCCAAGGAGGGCATCTCCGGCACGGACCGGGTGATGAAGCACTACGTGGACATCTGCAACATCGTGAACGGCGACGTGAGCGCGGAGGTGATCGCCACCGACTTCGAAGGCATGGTGCGCGAGGGCGATAACCTCGCGGCGCTCCATCCCAACATCACCGTGAAGCTGCCCATGACCCGCAATGGCGTGAAGGCCATCAAGCATTTTGCCGACAAGGGCATCAAGACCAATTGCACGCTGGTGTTCAGCGCGGGCCAGGCCCTGCTGGCCGCGAAGGCCGGAGCCACCTACGTTTCGCCGTTCATCGGTCGCTTGGACGACATCAGTACGGAGGGAGTGCAGTTGATCGAACAGATCCGGAACATTTACGACAACTACGGTTTCGACACGCAGATCTTGGCCGCGAGCATTCGCCACCCCATGCACATCGTGCAGTGCGCGGAGGTGGGCGCGGACGTGGCCACTTGCCCCCTGAACGCCATTCTCGCCCTGTTCGATCATCCGCTCACGACCATCGGGCTGGAAAAATTCCTGGCCGACCACAAGAAGGCGGCCCAGCAGGAGGCGACCGCGAAGTAGCATGTTGCTTGCGATCCATCCTAAGAATCCGGAACCCCGGAAGGTCCTCGATGTGGTCGCACGGCTGAATGCCGGGGCCGTGATCGTCTGCCCCACGGATACGGTATATGCCTTCGCCTGCAGCGCCCACCAGCCGCGCGCCATGGAAGCCATCGCCCGGCTGAAGGGGACCAAGGCGCACAAGACGGACCTATCGCTGATCTGCAAGGACCTGAGCCAATTGAGCATCTATGCCCGTGCGATCGACACACCGGGCTTCCGGCTGATGAAAAAAGCCCTTCCCGGCCCGTACACCTTCATCGTTCCCGCCAGCAGTGAGATCCCACGCCTGTTCAAGAATAATAAGCGCACCGTGGGCATCCGCGTGCCGGACCATCCGATCCCGGTGGCGATCGTGGAGGCCTTGGGCCATGCCTTGGTCGTTACCAGCGTACACGATAACGACGAACTAATGGAGCACACCGCAGACCCGGAGCTGATCCACGACCGCATCGGCAAGCAGGTGGAATTGGTGATCGACGGCGGCATCTGCGGCATGGAGGGTTCCACTGTGATCGACCTCACCGGTAGTGAGCCCGAGGTGCTGCGCGAGGGAAAGGGAGTTTTGGAGGGGCTTTTCTGAGGGTCGGGGATCGGGCTTGATCAGAGGATCAGACGATCAGACGATCAGAGGATCAGATGCCTTTGCAGCGAACTGTTGGGCGAGGGGCACGCCGATCAACGCTGAACGAGATGACGGACGCGGATCTGATGATCGCCTGCACGCGCTTGCAGCGCGATGCGTGCGAGGTTCGCGCCTTTGGCGCAAGGAACGTGTTTACATGTTCATCTTCCCGCCGCGCAACTGCTTCCACACGTTCGGCAATTGCTCGATCAGATCACTGGGCAACATGCCGTCCATACCAAGGTGCTCCGCTGCGAGGTCTCCGGCCTTGCCATGTGCATACACACCGAGCAATGCTGCGGAAAGCGCGTCCAACCCTTGGGCACGCAGGCCGGTGATGATCCCCGTAAGCGCATCGCCACTCCCTCCTTTGGCCATGCCGGGATTGCCGGTGGCATTGAAGAAGGTCCGGCCATCCGGTGCGCAGATCGCCGTGTAGGCCCCCTTCAGCACCACCACGGCTTTTAAGCGAACAGCCAGTTCCTTGGCTTTCATCAGTCGGTCATGGTCGTTCGCGGCCTTCCCTGCCAGGCGGTCAAACTCCTTGGGATGTGGGGTAAGGATCGTTCCCGCAGGGAGAAAAGCGATCCAGGTCTTGTTTTCCGCGAGGATATTGATCGCGTCGGCATCGATCACCAAGGGCGCGGGTGCCTGTTGGATCAGCAACTTGAGCATGCGCGCCGTTCCATCGGCCTTCCCGATGCCCGGTCCGACCCCGATGGCGGAGACTTTTTCGAACTTCGGCAGGCCGGCGAGCGCCGTGCCGTCCTCATCCAACGAGACCATCGCTTCCGGCAACGTCGCATGGACCACCCCATCCTGCCCGGCCGGGACATGGACGGTGAGCAAGCCGGCACCGGAACGCAGGCAAGCCTTGGCAGCGAGCAAAGCAGCTCCCATCTTTCCTTCTCCACCGGCCAGGAGCCACGCATGCCCGAAATCGCCCTTGTGCGCGTAGCGGTTCCGCACCGGCATCAGGGCGGCCACATCCGCGGCTTCGAGCACCACCGCATCGGTCTTTAGGCTGGCGATGAATTCCCTGTCCAGACCGATCGGGACCACCTCCCATTCACCGGCATAGCGCGCATTTTCCGCCAGAAGCAACGCCAGTTTGGGCAGCTCCAGCGTAAAGGTCCGGTCCGCTTGAACGATGGCCTCGGGATCGTTCGCGGCATTCACCTCCACAAAAAGACCCGATGGCAGATCGATGGAAAGCACCGGATCGGGTCTTTGGTTCAGGGCCATCACCAGTTCCTTCAACCAGCCTGTAACGGGGCGTTGGAGGCCGGTCCCGAAGAGCGCATCGATCACCAAGGTGCCCCGGGTGAACGCGGGAAGTTCCGCGCCTTCCTCCAGGAAGTCCACTGGGATCCGGTCCTTCCGTGCCCTGCCCAGGTTCGCTTCAAAGTCCGGGCTTCCTTGGGGCTTGTATCGCGGAACGATGATCCGCACCGGCTGCCCTGCCATGTTCAGGATGCGGGCCATGGCCACGCCATCACCCCCATTGTTGCCCATGCCGACCAGCACCGCCACGGGCACATCGCAGGCCAAGGTCTCCATCAGCTTGTTGGCACAGGCCGTGGCGGCCCGTTCCATCAGGTCGATCGAGGCGATCGGCTCGTGGGCCATGGTGTTTGCATCGGCCTGCCGGAGCTGTTCCGCGGAAAGCAGTGGGATCATGGAGCAAAGGTATCCGGCCTTCTTCTTGTTGTCAGGCTCCTTCCCAATGGCCCCGAATGGACGTGGATGGACACGTCCATTCACGTCCATTTTAGGGTCCAATAACCGCCCGGCATAAACACAGTGCAAAAAGCCCCAGCCGCAAAACGGCCGGGGCTTTTACGAGAAAGCCCCCGTTTCCGGGGGCTTTCAGGACCAAAGCGAGAAATTCTCTTATTGGAAGTAGAAGTTGACGCCAATGGAAGCTCCGCTCACGCCGGTATCGAGGCTGAACGTGTTCTTCTTACCGGTCGGTCCTTCCACCTCTGTGGTCTTCACGCTGTTATTAACAGTATCCCATGACTCAGTAGTCGTGGTACCGAAACCGGTGCTGCTCATGGCCAGCCCCCAAGTGTACTCACCGCTCAGGGAGAGCTTCGGAGCGCAGAACCACTCAATGCCGGCAAAGGCGCGAAGGCCCAGACCGAAGGTTGAACCGCCTTTGGCCTCAGTCACACCTGCACCCTGGTTAAAGGAGTTGCTGTGGTTCTGATTGGTCGCGCTCAATGCGTTTCCATATTCATAGGTGGTTTTATTGCTTCCAAAGCCCACATTGAACATGGCACCATATACACCCACTACGCGGGTGCTGCCAACGCGCTTTTCCATACCGACACCCAAGTCGATGCCCATGAAACCAATCTTCTGTACATCATCCACGGTAACGGTAGGTTCATTTTGACCAGCTTGCTGGACCAAAACGGTGTTTTTGGTGCTGCCGAAGCCGATGCGCACTTGGCCGCGGTATGCGGTGTTCGCATCAATGAGCTTCTTGCCACCGATAACAACCCTATTACCATTAATGCCGGCAGCACCTGTGCTGCTGAACAAGTTGTTCAACGCGACATTGCCGTTGTTGAGGTTGCCGTTGAACAGGTTGCCAGCATAGTTCAAAAGCGGAGAGGCATCAAAGGTGAGGCCCCAGTCGCCGTCTTGTGACAGCCAGTTTTCGCCGCGGTTGCTGGTGATCTCGCCCGTTTGTGCGAAAGCAACAGATCCAGCGAAGAGCGCTGCGGTGATCAGTACAGTCTTCTTCATGACGTTTTGGTTTTTCGTGTGCTTTGGTTAGTGGTTCGTTCTGCTTGGTCGGTCAAATCTATCCGACCGGGGGCGCAAACTTATGAACATCCGGCTGACATATCAACCATTTTTTGTTGATAGCCGATTTCCAGGTGCCTTTTGTCGATGCTCCGGTTGGATGGGTTTATCGATTTCGGGGGCGAATGTAGCACAGTCCGTGAAATCCCGTAGTCATCCCCTCACTTTGTTTTCCACCATGGGCACAAAGCTGAAGGCACCGTGCTCCTTCTTCTCCACGCCGGTGGCTGTTTTCACCAGGCTGTACATGGATTGCCCGGCATCACCCCCCACGGGTATCACCAGTATGCCGCCCTCCACCAATTGATCGAGCAGGGCCTGTGGCACTTCGGGGGCGCCGCAGGTCACGATCACCTTGTCGTAGGGGGCGTGTACCGGGAGGCCCTTGTACCCGTCGCCATGCGCGAGGTTCGCCCGGTACCGCATATCGGCGAGCCGTTTCTTGGTCGATAAGTACAGCGGACGGTGGCGTTCGATGCTGTACACCTTGGCCCCGAGCTCACAGAGTATCGCGGTCTGGTATCCGGAGCCGGTCCCGATCTCCAGTACCTTCTCACCGGGCTTCACCTTCAACAGCTCGCTTTGGAACGCCACGGTGTACGGCTGTGAGATGGTCTGGCCGCAGCCGATGGGGAAGGGCTGGTCCACGTATGCGAAGCGGTCAAAGGCGCTATCGTCGATGAACTGGTGGCGGGGCACTTTGCCGATGGCGGCCAATACGCGGGCGTCGGAGATGCCCTTGTGCTTCAACTCTTCCACCAGCTTGCGCCGCAGGCCTTGGTGGCGAAAATCATCTGTTCGCATGGTTCGTCGGCAAAGCTATGGTGCAGGGCGGGGCTGGAAGATGCTTGCAGGCTCAGGGTCCCCTTCGGGAGACCGCTGAGCCAGCCAATACCCCCCTAGGCCCTCCTTGAAAATAGGAGGGGATGAACTCATGGCTTGGTCTACTTTTGCCCGCCTTGATGAAAAGACCACTTCGTATAGGTGTGCTGGGCGCGGGCCATTTGGGGCGGATCCATGTGCAGCAACTGCGGGAGCTCCCGGAATTCGAGATCGTTGGCGTGTATGATCCGCGAGCGGAAAAGGCCGCGAAGGTGCAAAGCGAGTTCGGTGTGCCGTTGCTGGGGAGCATCCCCGAGCTGATCGCGGCCAGCGACGTGATCGATGTGGTGACCCCCACCCTCGCGCACCATGAATGTGCCATTCAAGCCTTGGATGCGGGCAAGCATGTGTTCATCGAAAAACCCATCGCCCACACGCTGGAGGAGGCACGCCAACTCGTGGACCGCACCCGGTCCACGGGGAGAAAAGTGCAAGTGGGCCATGTGGAGCGCTTCAACCCAGCGTTCCTCGCGGCGCAGGGCGTCCTGCACGCACCGATGTTCATTGAGACGCACCGGCTTTCCACCTTCGACCCGCGCGGCACCGATGTGAGCGTGGTGCTGGACCTGATGATCCATGACCTGGACATCATTCTTCACGTGGTGGGCGTTCCGGTCGCGGAGGTGCATGCGAGCGGCGTGCCCGTGGTGAGCGATACCCCGGACATTGCCAATGCCCGCATCGCCTTCTCCAATGGCTGCGTGGCCAATCTTACCGCCAGCCGCATCAGCCTGAAGAAAATGAGGAAAAGCCGCTTCTTCCAGAAAGATGCCTATATCGCCGTGGACATGCTGAAGAAGGAGACCGAGATCATGCGCATGCGCACCGTGGAAACCCCGGACCCCTTTGCCGTGACCATGGACCTCGGTCCGGGGAAAGGCCATCGGGAGATCTCCTTTGAAAAACCGGAGATCCCCGCCACCAATGCGATCCGCGAGGAGTTGCGCTCCTTTGCCGCTGCGATCCATGCCGATCGGCAACCCGAGGTACCCGCATCGGATGGCTTGGCAGCGCTGGAACTGGCGCACCGGGTGTTGGAGGCCATGCAGATACGTACAGCCTGACCCTCCATACTGATCCACGGCCCGATGCGTTACCCGCACAGGAACATCATGACCCGAACCCTGCTGCTCGCTGGCCTTTGTACCGCGCTGTTCACCGCCTGCAAGAAGGATGGTGCGATACCGGCATACGTTCAGATCAGCTCCCCGGTGGTGGTGGATGCCGCCGGACAAGGGATCTCCTCGAAGATCACCGACCTATGGGTATTCGTGAACGACCAACCCGTGGGGGTGTGGGAGCCGGGCAAGCGGATCCCCCTGATCGCAGCGGGCACGGCCACGGTGAAGGTGATCGCGGGGGTGCGCAAGAACGGCATCACGGACAACCGCATCCAGTATCCCTTCTATGCCACCTGGCAGCAGCAAGTGGACCTGGTGCCGGAGCAAACTACACCATTGGCACCCCAGGTACAGTACTTCCCCGGCCTCGATCAATGGCTTGCCGACTTCAACACGGGCATTCGCTTCGATACGGTGGACTGCACGGCGACCATGCAATTGGTGGCATCGGACAGCACGCTCGTCGGGCAAGGGCTGCGCAACGGCCGGATCGACCTGGACCCTGAACATTCGATGTACCGGGGAGTCAGCAGTGGGGACCCCTTCACCAACACGGGCAACGTGGCCTTCCTGGAACTGGACTACCGCAGTGATACCCGCCTATTGATCGGCGTGCGTTACCTCTTGAAGGGATGGCAGCGCGAGGTGGCCTACCTCTATGCCGTTCCCACGAAAAAGGCCGATGGGAGCATGCCGTGGAACAAGATCTACGTGGACCTGGCCGAACCGTGGAATGCGGGTGGCGCGTTGGACAAGCGGTTCTACATCAAGGCGGAGCTGGAGAACGGGGCCACTTCGGGGGTGGTGGAGGTGGACAATATAAAATTGGTAAGGCCCTAGGAATGGGAAAGCGGGGCCTGGTGATACTTTATGTGATGGCCGACCTCGCCGCCACCGCCATCGCTTGGGCCTTGTTCTTCCTTTTCCGCAAGGTCTACCTGGAGCCGATCAAGTTCGGCCACAAGGTGCCGCTTGAAGTGGACCCGCACTTCTGGCTGGGCATGGCCATCATTCCCTGGTTCTGGGTCGGGCTCTTCCTGATGATCGGCGGGTATTCGGATGTGTACCGGCGCTTCCGCATCAAGGAACTTGGTCAGACGCTGCTGATCAGCGTCATTGGTACCATCGTGATCTTCTTCGTCCTGTTGTTGGATGACACCATCGCTGGCCCGGTCTACTACTACCGTTCCTCCGCAGCGTTGTTCCTGCTGAACTTCTCCTTTCTTTTCCTGTTCCGCTTTCTGATCACCAGCCGAACCGTGCGGCGCGTACACGACCGGAGGATCGGCTTCAATACCCTGCTGGTGGGCGGGAACGAGCGTGCCATCGCCATCCACCAGGAGATCGAGAGCATGCCGAAATCCCCCGGAAACCGCTTCGTGGGCTTCGTGAACGTGAACGGAGGCGACCAGCACCTGGCCGAAAGTGGACTGCCCCGCCTGGGCCCCTGGGACGGCCTGCGCACCTTGATACCGGAACATGCCGTGGAGGAGGTCATCATTGCCGTGGAAAGCAGCGAGCATGCGCACATCAGCAAGATCCTGAACGAACTGGACGGCGCTGCGGTGCGCATCAAGATCATTCCGGACATGTACGACATCCTCGCGGGCAGCGTGAAGATGACGAGCATTTTCGGGGCACCGCTGATCGAGGTGAACCCGCAGATCATGCCCGCATGGCAGTTCGCATTGAAGCGCTTGATGGACATCACCTTCAGCGTGCTGGCCTTGATCATCCTCTCTCCACTTCTCGTGGTGATCGCCATTTTGGTCAAGCTGGGTTCACCGGGACCGGTCTTTTTCCGCCAAGAGCGGATCGGCCTCTCGGGCAAACCCTTCCGGATCATCAAGTTCCGAAGCATGGTGGCCGATGCCGAGCGCCATGGACCGCAGCTCAGCAGCACCTCGGACCCGCGCATCACCGGTATTGGTCGCATCCTGCGCCGGGCGCGCCTGGACGAGCTGCCCCAGTTCTGGAACGTGATCAAGGGCGATATGAGCCTGGTGGGGCCACGCCCGGAAAGGCAGCACTTCATTAACGAGATCCTCAAGGTGGCCCCGCATTACCGCCATCTGCACAAAGTGCGTCCGGGCCTCACCAGCTGGGGGCAGGTGAAGTTCGGCTACGCGGAGAACGTGGACCAGATGGTTCGCCGCCTGAAGTACGACATTCTCTACATCGAGAACATGAGCATCGCAGTGGACCTGAAGATCCTGGCCTACACGGTGATCATCATCCTGAAGGGCGACGGCAAGTAAGGGCGATGCATGCAACGCCCTTACTTTCGCCGCATGAAGATCTCCGTCATCGGCGCGGGCCAAATGGGCAACGGTATCGCGCACGTTTTCGCCCAGGGTGGCCACGACGTGGTGCTCATCGACATCGCACAGGCCAGCCTGGACAAGGCCATGGCCACCATCGGCAAGAACATGGGCCGGCAGGTGGAGAAAGGCAAGCTGACCGAGGAGGACAGGCAGTCCGCCCTGGCACGCATCACTACCAGCACCGACACGGCTACGGGGATAACAAACGCCGAGCTGGTGATCGAGGCTGCCACGGAAAACGTGGACCTGAAGCTGAAGATCTTCAAGGACATCGATGCGCATGCACCAAAGAGTTGCATTCTGGCCACCAACACCAGCAGCATCAGCATTACCAAGATAGCAGCGGCAACGGGCCGTCCCGGCCAGGTGATCGGCATGCACTTCATGAACCCCGTACCGGTGATGAAGCTGGTGGAGGTGATCCGTGGCTACAACACGAGCGATGCGGTAACGAGCACCGTAATGGAGCTGAGCCGCGCCATCGGCAAGGTGCCCGTGGAAGTGCGTGATTATTCAGGCTTCGTCGCGAACAGGATCCTGATGCCGATGATCAACGAGGCCATTGAAACGCTCTTCCAGGGCGTGGGCGGCGTGGCGGAGATCGACACGGTGATGAAGCTGGGCATGGCGCACCCCATGGGTCCGCTGCAACTGGCGGACTTTATCGGGCTGGACACCTGCTTGGCGATCATGCGCGTACTGCACGACGGCTTCGGCCAACCGAAGTATGCTCCATGCCCCCTGCTTGTGCAGATGGTGACCGCCGGGAAGCTCGGCGTGAAGAGCGGAGAGGGATTTTATGCGTACACGCCCGGCAGCAAGGACTTGGTGGTGGCACCCGCATTCGCATCCGGACGATGAACCGCCCACTCGTACCGCTTGTGGCCCTGCTGCTGCTCTTGGGCGCCTGTGGGCAAGCCGGTCCCGATGCGAGGGGCATAGGAGGTGATACCGGTACGGCCGAGGAACCAATGCATGAAACACACTGTTATTTGCAGGTCACCCATGGGGCACCCGAGGTGAGGGATACCGGCTTGGTTGCTGGTCCGGGGGATTCCCTTTTCATCCGGATGGACGTATTGGGTGAACTGGTGAACGGCGTGTACAAGTGGCTTCCCCTGGAGATGGATGCCGTAACGGGCACCTTCACCGGCACCTTGGAGAACGGGGTGGTCACCGCGCTCTACACGTACAGTTCGGAAGGCGAGACAGCCAAGCAGGAGATCCTCTTCAAACTGGCGGAAGGTGGCCTGCGCATAGGCAATGGTGAACTGGTGCAGGACCAGGGCGTATGGCTTTTCAAGGACAAAGGCCAAGCTGAATACGGGGATGCCATCCCGGAGGTACCTTGCAACTGACCGCGTGGAAATACACGGCACACGGAACAGGCCCCGAACTTCCGGTTGCCGACCATCAGCAGATCGATCCGACATGAAAATGCGCACCAACACGCTGCTGGGCACCGCAGCGATCCCCGGCAATGGCGGCGAGCTCCGTTTCTACAAGCGCGGCGATGATTTCGCCATCGAAGTGGTGGGCATCGACGGCGACCTGATGAATAGCGCAGTTCACGGCTCCGAAGAGCTGCTTGCGGAGATGGCGTTGCAGCGACTCCCCTCCCCCCTGACGGCCCGCGTGCTTGTGGGTGGGCTGGGCATGGGCTTCACCCTGCGGGCCGCGTTGAAGCACACCGGCCCGAAGTCACAGGTGGTGGTGGCGGAACTGGTGCCGGAGGTGATCGAATGGAACAAGGGGCCGCTCGGCGAAAAAGCAGGAAACCCCATGCAGGACCCGCGCACACTGGTGCGTGAAGGCGATGTGGCGGCGATCATCCGCGAACGCAAGGAAGCCTACGATACTATTCTACTGGACACGGACAACGGCCCTGAAGGCTTGACGCAGAACGACAACCGGAAGATCTACAGTGAGGCGGGCGTACGGGCCATCCATGCCTGCCTGCGACCGGGCGGCGTGCTGGCGGTGTGGAGCACGCATCCGGACAAGCCGTTCAGCCGCCGGTTGGGCATGGCTGGTTTCCGCGTGGAAGAAATACAAGTGCCCGCCACCGGAACGAAAGGAACCCGGCATACGTTATGGTTCGCGAAGAAGCTGCCACCGGAGCGGAAAGGACCGCCGAAACGGCGGTGACCAGGAGCGACTTCCCCACAAGCGAAAGTCCAAGAACAAGTGCAATTCCCGCCTCCACCATCCTTGTGGACTTCGACCTTCGCATTCAGACCCCTGGAATGAGCATGGCGGCAGCAGCGAATGAACCGGAAGCAACGGAGAAGGATCCTCCGCTGCACGTGGGCCCGAACGCGCGCAAGGCCGTCTTCATCATCGCCATGCTGCTCTGCCTCAGCCCGGCGATGAGCCCGCCCATGGCGCTGCTGCTGGGCCTGGTGCTTTCGGTCACGATCGGCGACCCCTTCGCGGAATTCAACCACAAGGCCACCGGTTGGCTGCTGAAGGCCTCCGTGGTGGGTCTCGGTTTCGGCATGAATCTGCAGCACGCCATCGCCGCCGGTAAGGACGGCTTGATCTTCACGGTCTTCTCCATCACGGTCACGCTCGTCGCCGGCTGGATCATCGCCAAGCGCCTGAAGGTGGACGGCATCTCGGCCTTCCTCATCTCCAGCGGCACGGCCATCTGCGGGGGCAGCGCCATCGCCGCCGTATCACCCATCGTGCAGGCGGACCGCAAGCAGATGTCCGTCGCGCTCGGCACCGTCTTCATCCTGAACTCCGTGGCCCTGCTGGTCTTCCCGCTCCTCGGTCACCTGCTCAACATGAGCCAGCACGAGTTCGGCATGTGGTGTGCCATCGCCATCCACGACACGAGTTCCGTGGTGGGCGCGGCCGCGGCCTACGGCAACGAAGCCCTGCAAGTGGCCACCACCGTGAAACTCGAGCGCGCGCTGTGGATCATCCCGTTGTCGCTGATCACCGCGCTGGTGATGAAGGGTGGCGGCATGGTGAAGATCCCCTGGTTCATCGGCCTCTTCATCCTGGCCATGATCATCAGCAGCTATTTCCCACAGCACGCCGAGATCTATGGTTGGCTAGCCCTAGCGGCCAAACGCGGCCTCACGCTTACCCTCTTCCTCATCGGTGCCAGCCTCACCCTGGCCACCATGCGCGCGGTGGGCGTGAAGCCGATGGTATTGGGCATCCTGCTCTGGATCCTGATCAGCGTGATGTCGTTGATCGCGATCCTTTGGGTGGGATGATCGCTTTTTCTCCAACCGGACCGAAGGAACATCATTCAAGTCGACCAGACCCCATAGCAACCGATGCGGTCTTCATCGATAGCGGCGTGATGAGCGATGATCGGCGAATTGCGGCAGGAACACGATGCTGGCTTGAGTGAATTGAATTACACGCCGGAGCGGCCAGGTGAAAAAAAGTGAATGGATCCACTGCAGAAAACGACATGGACCCCTCCCGCTTTCACTGGCTCCGATCACCGATGATCAGCCTCTGGCAATCCAACAAACCGCAGCGGCACGCACTTCTTTCGCCCCTCCTGCAGCCGGTTTCGGACCCTAGCAGCCCTGGAGGCTACCCCACCGGTTTCCAAGGCTGTTGAAAACTGCACCCGGGGCCGGAAGGCCAGTATGATCTGCAGGATACCTTCGCCGACCGAAATCAAACCCTTGACCCATTCGGCCCACGCCTTTATCGAAATTCCCGAACCCCATGGGAAAGCGGGCGTTAAGGCACCCGGACCAACCACCTCAACCATGATACATCCTCTTCATCGTACCGCATTCATCTGCCTGGTCACCCTCCTGGGCCTTTTCGCCAGCGCGCACGTTGCGGCCCTTCCCCCGGCCGCACCCATGAACGAGGTGGCGCTGACGGCCTGGATGGACCTGACGGACGGAACCGCGAACGGCGTTATCGTGGAGGTGAACGTGAACGGCACAAAGGACTGGGGCCGACCCGATGAGGACGGCCGGGTGGATCTGGTATTGCCCGCCAATGCAGTGGCGTTGATCCACTTCCGCAAGCCCGGACACCTTACGAAGACGGTGTCGGTGGACACACACAATATGCGTGACAGCTCCTTCAAGGGCAAAAAGGCGGGCCTCACCTTTGCGGTAAAGCTGGAGCCGGACACCGAAAAGGAGGGCCTTGCATACGCCGGTCCCGTGGCCACGATCACGTTCGATGCGGCCAGTGGCGACCTGGTGATCGAGCAGGAGCAGTACTTGGTGCCGGTCCGCCAGCAGAAGGTGGTGTTCTGAGCCGCGATGCTCCATCGCCAAGCGTTTGGAAAGAAGCTTGAATATATGGGCGTACGACCAACGACCTCTTTGGCCGTGTCGATCCAAGAGTACGGCCAACCTCGACCGGGTAACACGGAAGCTCCGCTGAGCGCGAAAATGATCAGCGGATATGCCTCCTACCACTCGCTCTGCAACGCGGCCTCCATGCTTGCGATGATGCGGCGAAGGATGGTGTCCATGGCCTCGAAATCACTGCGCTTGTCCGTGGCCATCTTATCTTCCAACGGATACATGCCCACCGCGGCATATTGAAGGTCAGTGAGCGTATACCGGTAGCGGTGTTCCTTGAGATCCACCGAGAGGTCGTACTCAACGAATTTCCGAGCGCGACCGGGCAGTGCCTCACGATCGTGGATCGAGTAACTGTCTCCAACCTCTGAGAGCGTGGTGTACTTGCTCTTCAAGGTGTCATAGTTCTGACTGATCCACCGGCTGAGCTTATCACGAAGCTCAGCCTTGGAGGCGGGAAGCTCGGCACTGATGCTCTGGTAGCAGTACTTGTTGGTTATGCTGTCACGCGGGATGATCTCCCGCTTTTTCTGTGCATCGGCATTGACGTAAAGCAATGCGACCGCCGCAACGGTCAGGAGGAGATGTTGGGCCATGGTTTTACGATTGGATAGCACAAGATAATATGACCACCGGAATTGCGACCAGCAACGGATGGCATGGGAACCGGGGATCCACCATCCTCCTCTCCGTAGGTTTACGGCATGGCTGACCGCTCGATCCGCAATCCCGAACCCGAATTCCGGATGGCCGCCCAGACCATGCATGGACTGGAAAAGGTATTGGCGGAGGAACTGCTCCGGCTGGGCGCAAAGGATGTGGAGACGCACAACCGCGCGGTGACCTTCACCGGCGACCGCGGCTTCATGTACAAGGCCAATCTCTGCCTTCGGACCGCCTTGCGCGTATTGATCCCCATCATGGACTTCACCGTGCGGAACGAGCAGGACCTCTATGCCGAGATCAAGAAGATCCCTTGGGAAGTGTACATGGGCCTGGAGGACAGCTTTGCCTTCAATGCCAAACTGAACTCCGCACGCTTCGGCCATTCGCAATATGTGGCGCAGCTGGCCAAGGATGCACTGGCGGATCGCTTCCGTGAGCGCACCGGCAAGCGGCCCTCGGTGGATACCGAGAACCCCGTGCTCCGCATCCGCCTCTTTGTGCATGGAGATCAGTGCTCGGTGGCCTTGGACAGCAGCGGTGACTCGCTGCACAAGCGCGGTTACCGTGACCAGACCAACCTGGCACCGCTGAACGAGGTGCTCGCGGCGGGCATGGTGCTGCTCTCCGGCTGGGACCGCACGAGCAACTTTGTCGACCCCATGTGCGGTTCGGGCACACTGCTGATCGAGGCGGCATTGATCGCCGGCAACATCCCGCCGGGCGCATACCGCAAGGGTTTCGGCTTTCAACGGTGGAATGATTTCGATGCGGACCTCTGGCAAAGGATCCACGATGGCGCCATGGAACGCATTAGCGGCAACAGGCCCTTGATCCTTGGGGGCGAGCTCTCGAAGAACGTGGCCCGCAAGGCCGAGACGAACATTGCCATCGCCGATCTGAAGGATGAGATCCAGGTGATGAACCTCGGCTTCGAGGACCTGCCGGCCCCGGAAGGACGCGGCATCCTGATCATCAATCCGCCATACGGGGAGCGCATGGACGAGGACGTGGACATCAACGGGCTGTACAAGATGATCGGCGACACGCTGAAGAAGAACTGGGCGGGTTATGACGCATGGGTGCTCACCTCCAACATGGAGGCCGCCAAGCACATCAAGCTCACCCCGCGGCCGAAGATCCAGCTCTTCAATGGCGCATTGGACTGCCGCTTCATGCGGTATGAACTGTATGCCGGATCGCGTAGGCGGGAGCGGCCGGAGCAAGCTGCCGGATCAACGGAGTAGGTGGACGTACCCCGCCTTGTGGAACGGTTCGCCGGCAACGGTCACGGCCTCAATGATGTAGAAGTAGACGCCTTCACTGAGCAGTTCGCCACTGAAGGCATTCCGGCCATCCCAACTGGCGTTCCTGCCGGCCACCACGGCCACTTGCTGTCCCCAGCGATTGAAAACGCGGAGTTCAGCCTGTTTGAATCCAGGGCCTGCGAATTGGAACACATCGTTCACTCCGTCGCCGTTGGGCGTGATCACGTTAGGCGTTTCGGTCACCGGGTCCGGGGCATCGCAACTAATTACGTACGTGAGCCAGATCGCAGTGTCTCCGGCGCAATCACCCAGGACCGCATGGCACAGATAGGCACCGCCATTTTCAGTGTTCACATCCGGTATCACGAGCTGGCTGCCGCTGTATGGGCCGCTTGGCGTAGACCAGAGAAACACGCTACCCGTGGTCCCCGCTGCGAAAAGGAAGAGGGTATCCCCAACGCAGACCTCCTCCTCCCCGGTGATCACGGGTGTTTGCGGCGCATCGAGCACCACGATGGCAGTGTACGCGGTATCGCTTGCACATCCGTTCAGCACATCCACGCATGCATACGTACCGTTGTGCATCGCATTGGCGATCGTGGGGCCGATCGAATCTCCTTGGAATACGCCCCAGGGAGTTGACCAATTGAAAATTGCCCCGGATGCGCCATCCGCGACCAGCAGCAGCATATCCCCGGTGCAGTACGCATCGTTACCGTTGATCACCGGAGCTGCGGGTACCTCCTGCACGAACACCACAACGGGAACAGGCTCGCCGGGGCATCCATTTTCCACCTGCAACAGAAAGAGGGTATCCGTGGTCAATGGCAGGTACGTCAATACCGCCCCTTCCGCCAGGAGTTCCGTTGTATCCGGCGAGGCATACCAGAAGAGGTCTCCTGATCCGGAACCCGTTAGTGTCACCACTTGCCCGGCGCAGATCGAATCCCCGGCGGCAGAGGCGGGTTGTGCGATCGATTGCGGAATCACAGCGATCGGGCCCGAGGAAACACTGCATCCGGCCGCATCGGTTGCGATCAATTCATACGTGCCCGGCGTGGTAACCACCAGTTGCTGCCCCGTTGCACCGGAAGGCAGCCATAGATAAGCCGAAGCACCGGGAGCCGTTAGCGTGATCGGCAGGTCTTGGCATAAGGCGAAGGTATCGGCGCCCAGGTCCGCACTGACACTGCTGTACACCACGTCATAACTGAGGTTCCAGTCATTCCCGCAACTGGATACGATGCACGAGTAGGTTCCGGGCGCAGAAACAGTTTGCACCAATGCATTCCCGGACAAGGGGGGTTGCCATTGCACCGTGCCACCGGGCTCAACCTCTATCTGTAGGCTCACGGATTCCCCGGGGCACAAGAGGCCGGCCGGCAGCCCGGAAATGAGGGGTGAACCAAAGAAGGAAATGGTGGCCGGGCCGTTGGAAACGCTGCATCCGGGGTAGAGCATGACCGTGAGGTAATAATCCCCCGGTTCATCCACCCAGATCGAATTGGAATGTGGAAGGAACGCCGTTCCCGGACCGGTCCAGATGTAGTCGGCACCAACGGCATCCGTGGAAAGCAGGACCAGCTCATTCGGGCATACCGTTCCGTTGGCAGGCTCCATGAACAAGGACGGAGGCACCGGGCCGGAAACAACAACCGTTTGGTATTCCCCGGCACAGGGAAAGTTGTTCGATAGTGAGACCGGTATCGCGGAGTAGGTTCCGTTCTGGTCCACCAGAACGGTATCCGCGTTGGGCGATATCCAAACAATGCCCGGACCATTCCAAATGACCGTATCACAGTTGCTGCACGTGAAAGGGATCATCACGGTATCATCCACGCAACGCGGCACTACGAAGCTTGTGAACGTCACGCTCGGCTCATCCCCGACCTCCACGTACACGCTATCGGTGAAAATGAACGTGTACGGATCTGTCGCACAATCCCCGTTCATCAGGACGACCTCGGAATGCACCGTGTACCATCCAGTCCCGTTCAGCTCCAAGCCCCAAGGGATCGGTTGGTACGCGTCAGTGATCCCGATCTGATCACATCCGCCCGTGGAGTGATAGGAAACCAAGTAGCCTAGAGGCATCTGCGTTTCCACACCGTCCACATACCACGTGTTGGTGAAATGGCCCGTGATGCAATTCGCATTACAGGTCTGGATGGTATCACTGCCGGTCAATTGGGAAGTAACCCCAGTGATGTTGAGGGGATCCACGATCTCGAAGACAAGTGGAAATTGGTTGCTACAGCCGCTCGATGAGTTCACCTGCAGCACATAGATCCCCGAAGCAGGAATATGGACGGTATCGCTGAAGGTGGTATCCGACCCATTGATCCAGTAGGCCTGGTCCATCGAGCCCATCTGCTCGACCCAAAAAACCATGGGGCCACATGAGACGATCGGGCCTTGGATCGGCAGTTCCACGTTTTGGTAGGCTCCCGAACTATCCGAGACCGACGCTATGAGCGGAGTGTAGTTCACGAAGACGGAATCCGTCCAAGAAAGGCAACCGCTGCCACTGGACACGGTGAAGGAAACCCAGCCTGACGAGGACAGCCCGGTATATTCCAGCCCGGAACCCGTGGACCAAAGTTGATGGCTGAAAGGACCTGCCGTGGGGGTGGTTATCGAGCACAGTAGCTCTGTTCCACGCGGGAACGGCACGACCGATCCAAGTAAACTCGTCGCGGAGCAGATCGTGACCGTGTCCGGAGCTATCACATCGTGGAAGGTGATCTGCACACCATCATCCAATGCTCCCCGATCACATTGTAGCACACCGCTCCGATCCCAGAAATCAAAAGGCTGCCGTCCTTCCACGAAGCCTTTCGTCAGGAAGCCCGTTGCCAAACCGGTTCCGCTTGCCCAGGCCAGTTTGCCATAGTTGGGGTCATCGCAGAAGTTGAGACCTCCATTGGCTGAAAGGAAGGAACATGGTCCGATCGGATCGCCCCAAGCCGTGCTTCCCCTTGGCAGAAAGAGGAGCGATGTGAAAGCCCCGCTGAACAGCAGGCCATCCGGCGTATCGGCTATGGCACCCGCATCCGTTGCCGCTGATCCCCCGAATTGTTGGGCCTGCACGAAAGAGAGGTCCGCCGCTGCGTGTTTCGCAATGAAGAGGTCCGGTGATCCCATGGCGATAAAGAGACCATCCGCACCGTAGGCTACCTGAAGCCCGGTGAAACTGCATTCAAACTCGCCAAGGACCACCACCGAATCCGACTGTTCCGTGATGGAAGCCGCATGCACGCCGGAAGTCGAACCCATCGTGGCATTATCAAGCAGATCACCCGAGGGACTTGCCCGCAGGATGAAATATGCGTACGGAAAGGGGTTGGATATGGGTGTGGAAGTGGTTCCGTCGGACCAGTGCATCGTCCCGCTCACGTCGCCGGTCAACAGCAGGTCATTGGCGGAGGACCATCGCAGGTCGCTGACCTGGTTGAAGCTGCCACCACCCGAACGGCGGAACCATTGCTCATTGCCCTGTGGATCGATGTTCAAGAGGTACAAGCCGTTGAGCACGGTGCCGGGGTGCATCACGTCAAACGTGATGGTGTCACTGAACTGCCCGGTGACATATAGCTGGTCATCGGGTCCACTTACGATATCCACAGCCGTGCAGTCCTTCGATCCCGTGCCTTGCTTCACCCATTGCAGGCTACCCGTAGCGGACCATGCCGCGATGAACACGTCGAAACTGGGCAACGCCGTGAATGGGTTGATCGCGCTATGAAGCGTTTCCGCAGCAAACACGGCATCGCCCTTGAACTTGCCGACCACGATAATATCCCCGGCGCTGTTCATCGTAATGCCACCGGGAGTATCCGTATATCCGGGGCTTCCAGCGGTGCGCACCCATTGCGCCTGGCCATCCGTCCCATTCAGCAAGGCCACGAACAGGTCCGTACTGCCTCCTTCCGCGGTCACATTCGTTCCGAAGAGATCGGCCGATCCGGTGAACACGCCCGTAACGGCAAGTCCCGCTGGTCCCAAGGCCAACTTCAGGCCGAGGTCCACAGCGGCCCCTCCGGCATGGTGTGCCCATATCAAGGAACCGTTCGGGGCGAACTTGGCAACCAGCACATCGGGCCCTCCCGCCGTGGGGATCGTGGTGAGCACGACGCCTGCCGAAGCGACCGTGGTGGTGGAACTCAGGTCACCGATCACATAGGCATTCCCTGCCGCGTCCACGGCGACATCCACGATATGGCAGGCCGCCGCACCATCGAACTTGTCCAACCAATGGACTTGGGCATTCGTGGAAAATGCGGGCATGCCCAACAACAGCACCACAATGAAGTGAAGCGCCGGTTTAGGTTTGATGGCCAGCCCATGGGTCCTTATCCGATCAGCCATGCTGACAAGATAAGCGGCTTGAAGGTCACCCGATCAATTCGCGGAAACCACAGGCGTCTCCACCCCGTACTTCCGGTACAGGCGGGCCTTGCGCTTCACCAAGCGGGCGGTGGCCTTCTCGGTGCGCGGTGCACGTGGGGTCACGGCCAGTTCGCCATTCTCGATGCGACGCACTACGGATTCCACGAGCTTGTCATCCCCTTCGGGATCATATTCACCCTTGAGGTCGTTGCCGAAGATCTTGGCGATCCCTTGCCACATCCATGCCTGGAACGAGCCGCGGAGCTGCTTTACGATATCGTAGCTGGTGTGGCCGGTCTCGCGGTCGATGAGCTTCACCAGGATCCGGCCTTGGGTCATGGTAAGCCCCTTGATCTCCTGCTCGAACTCCGCACGCAATTCGGCCTCCGCAAGCTTCAGGTAGAGTTCTTGGTCCCCCTTCTTCCCGATCCCGGCGAGGTCATGGTCGTACTCATCCAACAGCCTGGCGGTGAGCTGGGCGTAGGGATAGACCTTCTGCACGTAGCGGGTGAGCCTGTCCGTGCGAGCCGCATTGCGGCGTGCCTTGCCCGTCAGCTTGGCTTCGATGCGCACGGCATCCAGCATGTACAGGGGCATGGTGTCGCTGCCTTGCACCATCACACGGACCACATCCACCTCTTGTGCCCGCACCACGGAACAGGTGGCGATGGCCAGCGCGATAGCGAACAGATATGTGGACAGGCTTCTCAAGATCTGGTACTTGGCAGCAATTTACCACTTTAACGAGGGGAAAGGGCGCGGAGTTGTACAAATGTTACCCGTTCCGTTCGGGACTTCCCCTGCTTTTCCGGCTCGGCGGGCCGTGCCCCCGCGTGGTTGGAACTTCAACGCCGGTTGAGCCACCAGGGCGAGGGCTGATGGGCCTCCCTCCCATTTGCGATCGGCCTTTGGAGCTCCTCTTCATTCAGCCGGGCAGCGATGAGGGCGGCGACGGCCATTTCATCGGGATCCGTTCCATCGAGCACTTCCGGTGCGAAATGGTCCTTCACAAAGAGCGTGTCGTACCTGCCGCTGCGGAAACTTTGGTGCCCCATTACGAACCGGCAGAAAGGCAAGGTGGTCTCCACCCCGGCGATGGCATAGTCGTCGATGGCGCGTTCCATGCGGGCAATGGCTTCCTCGCGGTTGGCACCATGGACGATCAACTTGGCGATCATGGGATCGTAATGGATCGGTATGGCCATGCCTTCCTCGAAGCCATCGTCCACCCGCACACCGGGTCCTTGGGGAGGGCGATAAGTGGTGAGCGTACCGATGTCCGGCAGGAAATCGTTCGTGGGATCTTCCGCGTACACGCGTACCTCGATGGCATGACCATTGATCTTCAGGTCCTCCTGGCCGAAGGCGAGCTTCTCCCCGCACGCGATCTTGATCTGCTCCTTCACCAGGTCCAGCCCGCTGATCATTTCGGTGACGGGATGTTCCACTTGAAGCCGGGTGTTCATCTCCATGAAATAGAAGTCCCCGCTGGCGTCCAACAGGAACTCCACCGTTCCGGCACCCACGTAGTCCACGCTTTTCGCCACTTTGACGGCGGCTTCGCCCATCTTCTTCCGCAGCGCGGGGGTCAGCACGGCACTTGGCGCCTCCTCGATCACCTTCTGGTGGCGTCGCTGGATGCTGCATTCCCTTTCGAATACGTAAACCGTGTTGCCATGCATGTCCGCGAGCACCTGTACCTCGATGTGCCGCGGCCCCACCACGAACTTCTCGATGAACACGCTGCCATCGCCAAAAGCATTCTCCGCTTCGCTGATGGCGCGCTCCAGCCCTTCCTTCAGTTCGCTTTCCTTCTCCACGATGCGCATGCCCTTGCCTCCACCACCGGCAGCGGCCTTGATCAAAATGGGAAAGGTGATCGACCGGGCCACTTCCATGGCTTCCTTCAGGTCGGCCACCGCGCCTTCCGTGCCCGGCACCAAGGGCACACCGTGCTTTTTCACGGCTTCCTTCGCAGCAAGCTTGTCGCCCATGATGTGCATGGCCTGCGGGGAGGGTCCGATGAAGGCGACACCCGCCTTCTCCAGCGCCTGGGCAAAGTCGCCGTTCTCACTGAGGAAGCCGTATCCCGGATGCACCGCGTCCACCTTGAGGTCCTTGCACACCTTGAGCAGCTTGTCGATCACCAGATAGCTATCCTTGCTGGGGGGCGGCCCGATACACACGGCCTCATCCGCAGCGCGTACGAATGGTGCATTGCGGTCGGCCTCGGAGAACACCGCCACCGTGGCAATGCCCATCTCCTTGGCCGACCGCATGATCCGCAGTGCGATCTCGCCGCGGTTGGCGATCAGGACCTTGGTGATGGTGTGTTTCTTCATGGTGGTGCTTTGGGTCGATGGGGCGAAGATGCGAAGGGAAGTGAAAACTTGACCGGGCTGGTTAACTTGGCGGCATCCCTTCGGGATCACGAATGACACAGATTCCCGACCTGATCGCCGACCTTGGCCTCATTCTCTCCGTGGCTGCGGTGACCACTTTGGTCTTCAAGAAGATCAAGCAGCCCTTGGTGCTGGGCTACATCATCGCGGGCGTACTCGTGGGTCCCCACGTCACCTTGCTGCCCACGGTCCTGGACGAGGAGAGCATCAAGGTCTGGTCCGAGCTGGGCGTGATCTTCCTGCTGTTCAGCCTGGGGTTGGAGTTCAGTTTCAAGAAGGTGGCGAAGGTGGGCGGCACCTCCGGGGTTACCGCCTTGGTTACCGTGGCCTTCATGCTGGCCACCGGTTACTTCACCGGCAGGGCGCTGGGGTGGACCAGCATGGACAGTCTCTTCCTGGGCGGCATCCTCTCCATTTCCAGTACCACCATCATCGTGCGGGCGCTGGACGAGCTGGGCTTGAAAACCCAGGTCTTCGCATCCGTGGTGGTGGGCGTGCTGGTGATCGAGGACATCGTGGCGGTGCTGTTGCTGGTACTGCTCAGCAGTTTGGCCGTGAGCCAGCACTTCTCCGGCGGGGCCATGCTTTGGGAACTTGGCAAACTGGGCTTCTTCCTCATCCTGTGGTTCGCCGGTGGGGTGTTCCTCATCCCCTCCATCCTGGCCCGCACGCGGAAGTTGATGAACGACGAGACCCTGTTGATCGTGGCGGTTGCCCTATGCCTCTCCATGGTGGTGCTGGCTGTGAACACCGGGTTCAGCGCGGCCTTGGGAGCTTTCATCATGGGCGCGTTGCTTGCGGAAACGGTGCAGGCGGAGCGGATCGAGCATTTGGTGAAGCCCGTAAAGGACCTCTTCGGGGCGATCTTCTTCGTGTCCGTGGGGATGTTGCTGGACCCCGCAATGCTGGTGGAGCATTGGGCCCCGGTATTGCTGATCTCCCTGGTGGTGATCATCGGCCAACCCCTGAGCGTGATGGCCGGCGCACTGCTGGCGGGTGAACCGTTGCCACGGGCGGTCCGCGTGGGGATGAGCCTTTCGCAGATCGGGGAATTCTCCTTCATCATCGCAACGCTGGGCCTCACGCTCGGCGTCACCAGCGCCTTCCTGTACCCGATCGCCGTGGCGGTCTCGGCGGTCACCACCTTCACCACGCCGTACATGATCAAGGCCTCCGGCCCTTTTGCCCTGCGCTTGGAACGCCTTCTCCCCGAACGCTGGACGGCAGCGTTGGAGCGTTATGGCCGCCAAGCGGACCAGGTGAAGGAGACCAGCGCATGGCAGGTCCTGTTGCGCTCCTACATCACGAATTTGGCGGTGTTCTCCGTGCTCTGCCTGGCCACCGTACTGGGGGCGGGTCCTGCGTTCATCGTGCTCTTCGGCGACCACTTCATGGGGATGGACGGAAAAGTTCTGGCCGGCCTGGCCACCTTCCTGTTGGTATTGCCGTTCATCTGGGCCATGTCCCTGCGGCGCATTGGCCGCAACGCCTACCGGCAGCTGTGGGTGAACAAGCGGCAGCTCCGGGGTCCCTTGGTGATGCTGGAAGTGGTGCGATTGGCGGCGGCGGTGCTGGTGCTGGTGATGTTGGTGAACGTGTTCTTCAGCACGGGATGGGCCTTTGCGGCGCTTGTGGTACTAATGACCTTTGCCGCAGTGATGTTCCGCCAACGGCTGCATCGTTTCTACTTGCGGATGGAGGAACGTTTCTTCCAGAACCTCAATCAGCGCGAGCGGAGCCTGAGGCGGACGGACCTGGCCCCGTGGGACATGCACTTGGCACAATTGCGCGTGCGGCCCGATTCCGCAGCTACCGGGCATAGCTTGAAGGAGCTGGGGCTGCGGGAGAAGCACGGCGTGAACATCGCGATGATCGAACGGACCAGTGGCCACACCCTTACCGCGCCCGGGCGCAACGACCACCTGCTTCCCGGAGACAACCTGCTGGTGATCGGCACGGACCAGCAATTGGCAGCGTTGCAGGAGACCCTGGACATTCCCCGTGAAGGAACCGTGAAGCCCGGCCTGGCCAAGGAGGACATCCGGCTGAAGCGCTTCCGCATTACGCCTCAATCGCCCTTGGTGGGCATGCGCATTCACGAGAGCGGCCTGCGCGATGCGGCCAGCGCCATGGTGGCGGGCATCGAGCGCGGGGACCTGCGCATCATGAACCCCGAAGGCACCATGGAGTTCCAAGCGGACGATGTGCTGTGGCTCGTGGGTAACGGGGATACCATACGGGCCTTCATGGAAGAGAGGAAGGCGGTGCGGGAGTAGTGCCGATCTGAGGATCAGAAAATCAGAAGATCAGTACCTGTAGCTCCCGGAAGCTCGCGAGTTGATCGGGTAGTGCCGACCAGCCCCCCGTCGGCATCCGATACCTTGCGATCAAATAATGACCATGCCCCGTTTCACTGGTACACCCGCCATGATCGAGGAGGTCGCAGGAGAACTGGACGTTGGCTATCGCATGTTCGTCCACAGGTCCACCGGTTCGATCCGATCCATTATGGACCTCGAAAAATTCATCGACGTGGATGAGGATATCCGTGAAAGCACCCAACAGTTTTTGGATCGGGAAAGCGTGGACTACGTGGAGGTGGAACGATGGAACACGCGGGAGGAATTTGAAATGATGGCCGGTTTTGCGGAGCAGCTCGCCGATGCACCAGCCGTGCAGGAGCAGCTCATCACGGCGCTCAACGGATCAAAGCCGTTCCGCAACTTCAAATTCATTATCAACAACGCAGGACCGTACCGGCAACAATGGTTCGCCTTCAAGGACGCACGGCAACAGGCCTATGTGAAGAAGCGCCTGGAGTTGTTACTGGAAGACGATCATCTGAAGTGATCGTGTGAGGCATCCACACGAGCGAGGTTGTTCGCGGGCATCGAGCACAGCGACCCGGAGCGGACGGGAGCATAACCTCCCTTGATCCCCCACACGGCACGGCTTGCCTCACAACAGCAACGCCAGATCCCCAAGTCCGGCCCTTTCCAATGCGCGCTTGGCGGCACCCACGGCCTTGGGTGAGGGATTGGGCGGATGCACCGGTACTTCGGTGGTTTGCCGGAGTACCTCCAGTATCTCCTCGGTACGGTCTTGGGCCAAGGCCTCGCACGCCTCATACATGCCGCCGGGTTCCTCCTCCAAGCGGTCGTGTTCCTCCAGTACGCGGAGGATCACCTTGATCAGTGCGGGCGTGGGCGGCATCACCATCAAGGCCGTGAGGGCACCGTGGTCCAGGCGGAGCTTGCCTTGGATGGGCAGGGGCACGCCGCCGTTCGCCTCCTGTGCGGCCGGGAAGAGAACCTTCTCCTCCATCTTGATGTGCGTCAGCAAGCCCGTACGGAAGGCATGGTAGAACTCCATACGGATTTGGCCCGGATGCTCGGTCGCCCTCTCCAGCAACTCATCCAGCCGCCGGTGGTCGGTGGTGAAGAAGTGGTGGAGCGGTTTGTTCATGTGTGGGATCGGGTTCCCCCGAATACCGTACGGTGCATCACGCCTTGGTCTTCATCACCTTCACCTCCCACACTTCAGGACCGGCCTGCACGTAATCCCAAGTGAACGGCTGCTCGTTCTCCGCCTCGATCTGGTAGTACAGCGGCTTGGGGTCGTGGTCGTTGGTGAAGATGAACGCCTCGCCGGGCTTCAGTTCCTCGAACGCCTGGAAAACCATCTCGTGGCGCTGCGCTGGATGGAACGGGCGCACATCGAAGGTATTCACCACCACACCCGTGGTTGGTGCCGCTTCCTGTGCCGCCTCCTTGCGTATGTGTACCACGTACTCGCCGGGCTCCCGTTTCCTGTACGTCCAGGTGTGCTGGCCGCCGAAGCGCTCGTTGAAGATGGCATGGATCTCCTCCGGTTCCTGCGCTGCGATGATCTCCATGATGTGGCCCTCCTCCATCATGCCGTAGCGGTGGAACACCACGTGCTTCCGGTCCTTCTGGTCCACCTTGCGCAGGTCCATCAGCGTGGAGATATCGGTGAACTCGCGGCCCACGGAAGCTTCCTCGCGGGTCACCCTCACCTTCCAATCCATGCCGCCACGCCGCAGGTACTCCCAGCCCACCACATCGCCATGGATGGATCGGAACTCGTAGTAAAGCGGCAGCGGGTCATGGTCGTTGATGAAGATGAAGCTTTCGCCCACGGGCAGCTCCTTGAACATCTTCAGCAGGGTGCGGTGCCGCTCAATGGGCACCAGTACGCGTACGTCAAGTTCCTCTGGAAGCTGGATCTTATCGGTCATCTTTCTCTGTTGATGGGAATGTCGCATACACCTCTGCTTCGTGCAGCAAGGTTCTGTTCGATCGGATGCCCGACAAGGTATGGCGTGCGGAACAGGCGGAGAATGACCGTGCTCAGCTTCAACTTCACGATCCCCGCGATGGTTATGGGAAACACAGAAGCTCACTCAGGGTCTCCGCCGGACGGCGGAAGACCGGGATCGGCAGATATGATCGAATGGAAGCAGGCCGACATGGGTTTCGGCACCTTCGGCGTGAAGTTCGCGAACCCCGACTTCGTGAAATACGCCGAGAGCTACGGCGCCACCGGCCACCGCATCCAGCGCTCCGAGGACTTTACAGCCACCTTGGAGCAGGCCTTCACGGCAGGCGGGGTACACCTCATCGACCTACCCGTGGATTATTCGCAGAACGGCCCCGTGCTCCTGGAGGAGATCCCGAGGGTGAGTGCGGAGTTGGATCTTGGGTGAAGGGTGCGCAACATTTCTCAAATATGAAAATAGGGCTTTAGTTCCTACGTCTTTCGCCCGAAAGCAAAAAGGCAAACCGTGATGAACTTGTGGCAAGCGCTTCACGCCCTATTTTTATAGTTGGTGTTGTGTGTAGTTATTTCTTTTCAGCTTTCCCAATCTCGATGAGTTGCTGGATAGTTTCAATAATGTGGTCTACCGGTTCAACTGACGAAAGGCCAGAGTTTTCCTCGAAGGTAATCCTTGGCCGTTTGGTCTGAACACTAATGGCAACATCTTGGTAAGGAATGTAACTCTTAACAATACCTATTAAACCAGATTTGTAATTTGACTTTGTACCAGCCACAGCGGTAACTTCAGGTTTGATAAATAATGGGCCACCACTATTTCCAGGAAAAACTAATGCATCACAAAGAAAATCCTTCTTTCGGCCCTCGTATAAGTCACGAATACGAGCAATACAACCTTCTCGAACTATTACGTATTGCCTGTCTGTATCAAGCAACGCCATCGGAAAGCCAAGAACATAGACACCATGGCCTTCGGAAATTTCCATTTGGCGCATTTGCTCTAAACGAAAGGCCGTGTGATTTTCCTTTATATAGTCGAGTTTCATGCCTTGCTTCCTGACCAATTCAATATTTATGTAGAATACCCCGACATCAACATTTGGGTCGTTGTGGCCATGATAGTTAGTTTTCCCAGCGGAACCTTTGTCAATAATGAAATCTTTTGATGACTGATCAGTTGTTGGATTAAATTTTATACAAAACTGGTGATGATTTAAAGCGACATGTTTGTTCGTGACCAAACAAATCTTGTGATACTCGATTTCCCCTTCGGTTACCCCAGTGTACATTCCAAAAAGAAACCCTGTCCCAATCCACTTTTTCCTTTTGTGTTCGTCAAGAACTCCGATTGCTACAACGGTGTCTAAAGCGGATGGATGAAGTAATGCCATAGGGTGATTTTGTAATTATACACAACTACTCAGTTGATGTAACAGGTATTGATATTTCGCCTATGTGAGGTATGCATATCGTGCCTTTTCGGCACGTAAAGCACACATTCAACCTAGATGTCCAGATCATCCAATGCGTTGCGGTTCTTGCCCAAAGCCTTGGTGCTGTCATCGGTGCGGATCTCCGTGTTGGAACTGTGGCCTAACTGGGATCGAATATAGCCTAAACACCGGCGCGCCTGCCTGCCTTTGGCAGGGGAGTTAGGCCTTCCGATACCTATCGGAACAGTACCTCCGGGAAGCGGCCGTCCTCCCGTGCCATCCGATCCTCTCCGAGGATAGTTCATGAAGGGAAGTCTCGCGCAGAGATGTGCCGTGATCTACCGCTTGCGTTTAGGAGGTTTGCATTCCTTGCAAAAGGCATTCAACCCCTCAATTTCTTGCAGTACTTCCTCGCGGAGTCCGAATAATTCTTCCCTGTTCCGTCCCAAGTCGGTGGCTTTAGCCGCATTTGTGTGCCTCACAGCAAATTCTTGTTGGATCTGATCGAAAACAGGACGGAAGAAGTTCATGTCCGAAAAAGCCCCTTTCTCTTCATAGAGTTTCTCTCTCAACTTCCGGGCATACAATTCGGCCAGGTCAAAGTCATAGCGTGCGAAAAGAAGGAGGTCCATTGCCGTTGAGCTATCCGGGGCGACCAGGACGGCCGCGTCACGCTTGAATGTGCAGTTCACCTTATCGTTGAAATTTTTCGTGAACATGAACTGTGCGTTGGACATGTAAAAGGCGAAATCAAAGCTCGCTGATGTGTTCAAGCTATAGATGTTACTCCCCCCGATCTGTGTGGCCGGTGATCTGAAATCGGAAAGTTGAAGTTCGTAGTCCTTGCTCCACTCAATTGTATTCTGGCCGAATGCGATCGTTGACAGAAGCAATAGTGCCGATGTGAATAGTTGCCTCATAGCGTGGTGGGCTGGAGGGGACATGTGCTCATCTGCTGCGGCCTGAGAAGGAAAGATAGGACTCTGCCCGTGCCATCCGATACTCTCCCAGCATTATTCTGGAGCCAAAAGTCTCGCGTCACAATGCTCTATTCCACCACGATCTTCCCCACGTAGTTCACACCCTGCCCATCGGCTCTCAACAGATAGGGCCCCGTGCGCAGGTCATGCAGCACCAGGGTCCGGTCCAATGGCCCTTGCCCCGAACGGACCAGCTGTCCCTTGGCGTTGCACAGCGCATACTGTTCCAAGGGCTGTTCGCTCCGAATGGTCACTTCCCCGCTTGATGGATTCGGGTAGATCGTCAGTGCATCTTCCGCGGACGGAGACCCGATGCCGGTGGTGATATCGCAAGGAGAGAAGGGCATGAAGTACACGGGACCGAGCGAATTGTCATCGGCGGAATCGAAGATGACCGTGGCAACGGCGGCGGAGTCCATGTCGGCGGTTTCGTAGTCCCAGCAGTTGTTCATGGCCGGCACGGCGTTGGGCGTGTTGTTGTACAGGGCGTAGATCACGCCGCCATTGCCGTTCCCGGCAAAGGAGTTGCCGCCGGGGTTGAAGCTCGCCTCAACCGTGTCGCCGAGGTTGGTCATCACCGCATTCTGCAAGGTGATACCCCACAGGTTTCCCGAGATTTGATTGCCCGACACCATGGAGACGTTGGTGATCCCACCGTTCAGGTTGATGCCGCTTCCGCCCAAGTTCGGGTCACCCTGCGTGTTGTTGTCGGTGATGATGTTGTTGCTGATCAACGAGCTTACGCTGCTGCCGGTCACCGCGATGCCGTAGCGGTTGTCCACCACCGTGTTACTGTCGATCACAACGTGTCCTTCCACGCCCAAGAGCGAGGAGAAGGCGATGCCCCCGGCCATGGTGTTGGCGGGATCGCCGGTGACGATATTGTTCAGGATCCGCGTGGTGTCCGCGCCGGATGGGCCCAGGTTGATCTGCGGCCTGTTCTGGTTCGCGAAGCCATTGTACAGGAAATTGCAATGGCTGATCTGCGGGGCAGCGGATAGGTTGGCCGCCGAGGAAATGGCGGCCGCTTCGTTGTTCAAAAAATCCACGTGGTCAATGATCGCTTGGCCACGCGAGAGCTCCAAGGCCGCACCAGTGGTGGCATTCGAGACCTGGCCGGAGATGGTGCAATGGGAGAGGATGAGGTTGCCGGTGAGGCATTTGATGCCGCCGCCCTCCAGGATGCTGGTACGCTGCAGGTATACGCTGGAACTGTCCTCGAAGCGCATGCCCTGATGCGGTTGCCCGGCGACCTCGCTGGTGATGTAAAGCTGGTCCACCGGCGCGGCGATGAAGCTGCCCGCGATGTTGATGGATGCCGAGGCCGCAAGCGCCCAGGTCACATCGGCGGTGATCAGCAGCGTGTCCGTTGCCGCCAGGGTGAAGTCCGCATTCTGCAAATAGCTGGTACCCGAAGTGGCGGTGAACACGCCGCCCGAGATGTCGACCAGCTCGGAAAGGCCGTAGGATTGGCCCGTGCCGGGCGTGGTGTATTGGGCATGAGCGGGGTTCAGCAGCAATGCCACGGGGAGGAGGACGAACGGGCGTAGAATCGTTTTCATGGGGTAAAGCTAATTTCCGGTGCCAAGGGTACCTCGGTCCGTAAGGCCCTCGGGTTTTCCGGCCACGCCTGACTTGCCCTGAGCTTGTCGACGGGCGGCGCGGCCGGTCCAAAGAGGGGAACCACGGATCCACACGCTCCGATAAGTATCGGAGCGACACGGACCTTGCTTCGCCGCAGCGGCTACGCGAAGGCGCGTAAATACCGCCCAAACACCGGCGCGCCTGCCTGCCTTTGGCAGGGGAGTTAGGCAACCGATACCTCCGGGGAATAGCCGTCCACCCGTGCCAGCTGATCCTCTCCGAGCATTGTTCCGGAAGCGGAAGTCTTGTGCCAAGATGAGGGGACAATGGGGGACGTGGCCGTTTGCTGGAGCGTGGGACGGGGACGATAAGTCGGTCACGCCCTCAGCTTCTCGAGCATCTCATCGGTCAGTGGATCGGCATACACGCCGTACGCATTCACCATGACGCCCTTGATCCCGTACTTCTCGGAAGAGATGGCATACACGATGGCCCCGTCACCCGGGTCGGAGCTTCCTTCAAAGCGGAAATACTCGTCAATGTTGAAATCGGCCGGACTGAGCCTCTGGTCCCCTTGGCTGCGGTCGATGCCGTCGGCCTTCAGGTTGAAGTCCTCGGTGTAGCCTTTTGCTTTCAGCCGGTTCAGGATCTCTGAAAGGGGGGGCATCACGTTCTGCATGTTGGGCGTGCGCTTCTTTTCCATGGGGGGATGTTTCAGTGAGGTTCTTCGGGGTCCTTATCAGCTCAAGCGGTTTTCTTCGGTGGTGCTCCCGGCAGCGGCACGAACTCCGTTTCGCCCGGCACGGGCACGAACTTTTGGTCGATCCAGCGCTGGCGCGCCGCATCGATCAGCTCCCGGCTGGTGGCCACGAAGTTCCAATCGATGTGCCGTGGCTCGGGCATCGCTTCGCCACCGAAGAGGAACACCGTGGTACCGGCCTCCATGGTGAAGCGGCAGATCGAGGGGTTCTTGGCCACGAGGATCTGTCCCGGTCCAAAACGATCGCCGTCGTTGGTGATGGCGCCTTCGAGGATGTAGAGCCCGACCTCCCCGTACAAGGCATGGCCGATGTCCAGCACGCGCTCCTGTGGGCTCACCAGCTTCACCATGTAGCAACGGCTCTGTACAGGTACCGGCGAGCGGTGCCCCATAACCTCGCCGGCCACCAGTTTGTAGCGGACACCATCTTCCTCCCATACCGGCAGTTCCCCTTCCGCAGCGTGGAAGAAGCTGGGTTCCATCTGCTCCAGTTCCTTGGGCAGCGCCACCCAGATCTGCAGCCCGTGCAAGCGTTTGGAGGTCTTGCGCAGGCGCTCCGGCGTCCGTTCCGAATGCACGATGCCCCCGCCCGCGGTCATCCAGTTCACCGCCCCGGGATTGATCTCCATTGCCGTGCCGAGGCTGTCGCGATGCATGATGGTCCCCTCGAACAAATAGGTGAGCGTGCTCAGCCCGATGTGCGGATGCGGCGGCACATCGAAGTTGGTCCTCTCGTCCATCTCCAACGGTCGCATGTGGTCCAAGTAGATGAAGGGGCCCACCATGCGCTTCTCCCGGAAGGGCAGCAGGCGGCCAACCAGGAAGTTCCCGATGTTCCGGGCGCGTTCCTCGATGATGACGGAGATGTTGGACATTGTTGCGGGTTGGTATCCGGCTTTGCGCAAGGGACTTCAATACTGAGCCATACGTGATCACTTCAGCGAGCACCCGGTTCGTACTGGCCTCGTGGAAGGTGCCCGGTGTGAAGATACGCTCATCCCGACCGGTGCGAAGGGTCGGTGCCACCTGTGGGGCGGCATCGGCGACCTTCAAAATGGACAAGGCCGGGCACCTTTCCCTCGCGCCGGAACCGGGAGGGCAGGTAATGCACGGACGTTGGAGGGCGCGCTATTGATCAAAGAACTTGAACTCGATACCGGTGGGCATCACATGCACCGCCTTCAGGTCCTGGACCGCCCTGATCTGGTGTACAATATCCGGCGGGACGATGAAGCTGTCCCCCTGCCGAAGGACATGATCGGTACCGGCCAATGCCAATACACATTCCCCTTGCGTCACGGTGAGTACGGACTCCAAGTTGGCCAAGTGTTTCGGCAGGAGTTCCCCCGCCTTGGCTTCCATCTGCTTGGCCGTGAATTTCCTTCCCGTGGCCAGTAATTTGATCTTGGGTTTTGTGACTTCCATCCTTAATCCGATTTTAAAAATCTCCGTCCCCTTGGAGGCGGTTGTGCATGAAGCGGGAGGAGGCATGGGGAAGGACGAGCGCACGCACTTCTCCGAGCCCTTGCCTGCTCTGAGCGAAGTTGAAGGGTGGTGGATGTATTTACTGTTTCACGAATTGCACTTCCGCACTGATCCGCACCTCATCACCCACCAGTACGCCACCCGTCTCCAGCGCCGAGTTCCAGTTCAGGCCCCAATCCTTGCGGTTGATCTTGCCGCTGAGCGAGAAGCCCGCTTTCTCATTGCCGGATGGATCGGTGATGGTGCCACCGAACTCCACGTCCAGCGTTACCGGCTTGGTGATGTCCTTGATGGTGAGATCGCCCTTCAGCTTATAGTCGCTGCCGCCAACATGCTCCATCGACGTGCTTGTGAAGGACAGTTGGGGATGGTTCTCCGCGTCGAAGAAATCGGCGCTTTGCAAGTGCTTGTCGCGGTTCTCATCGTTGGTGAAGACCTCTGCGGTGTCCATGGTGGCTTGCACCTTCGCATGGCTGAAGTCCTTGCCCACGGCTTCGATGCTGGCATTGATCTTCCGGAATTCGCCCTTCACGTTGGCGATCATCAGGTGCCTCACTTGGAAATTGACCTCGCTGTGGGAGGGGTCGACCAGCCACTTCGTGCGGGTCGTCGTAGGGGTTGCTGCTGTTGTCATGGTGTATTGATCGTTGATGGTGAGCGTGTACTTGACGCCTGCGCTTCGCGGCGTGGACCGGAAGAACGCTTGCACCTCCCCCATTGTTCGCCTACGGGATGAACGCCGAAGAACCTGTTCAGGATCTCGCAATGAAGAAGACCGGGGGCAGGCAGGCCCCAAACCTCGCACGAGCATCCACGCTAGTGCGCATGTCGTCACCGCCCACGCATCCACCGCCACCTCCTTATGCACTGCCTCCGGTACCACTGAGCCAAAAGCCCGAATGCGCTGAAGAGCCTAGAGGCTTGAACAAATCAAAAGGCCTTTACCGCCGAAGCTGAAATAAGCCGAAGAGCCCGAAAAGCCAAAGCGGCCCAGGCCGAATGCCTGCATACCCTGAGGAGCCTGAACGCCGGGATCATCTGATCGACCGATCGACCTCAACCCAGCACCTCCTTCACCCGGTCCGCTGCTTCTTGCAGCGAAATGGCGCTGAGCACCTGCAATCCGCTCTTGTCGATCAGCTCCTTGGCCTCCTTGGCATTGGTGCCTTGGAGGCGCACGATGATGGGCACCTTGATGTCGCCGATGTTCTTGTAGGCATCCACCACGCCTTGGGCCACGCGGTCGCAGCGTACGATGCCGCCGAAGATGTTCACCAAGATCGCTTTCACATTGGGGTCCTTCAGGATGATGCGGAAGCCTTTTTCCACACGGGCCGCGTCGGCGGTACCGCCCACGTCGAGGAAGTTCGCCGGGCTGCCACCGCTGAGCTTGATGATGTCCATGGTGGCCATGGCAAGGCCTGCGCCGTTCACCATGCAGCCCACGTTACCGTCCAGCTTCACATAGTTCAGGCCCGCTTCGCCCGCCTCCACTTCAATGGGGTCCTCCTCGCTCTTGTCACGCATCTCCACATAGTCCGGGTGGCGGTAGAGCGCATTGCCGTCCAAACGCACCTTGGCATCCACGGCGATGATCTTGTCGTCACTGGTCTTCAGCACGGGATTGATCTCGAACATGACGCTGTCGCTGCCTTCATAGGCCTTGTACAGGGCTGTCACGAACTTCATCATCTCCTTCTTCGCGGCACCGGAAAGCCCGAGCTTGGTCGCGATCTTGTTGCACTGGAACGGGCGCAGGCCCACGCGCGGGTCCACCTCCTCCTTGAAGATGAGCTCCGGTGTCTTCTCCGCCACCTCCTCGATGTCCATGCCGCCCTCGGTGCTGTACATGATGATGTTGCGGGCACTGGCACGATCGAGCAGCACGCCCATGTAGAACTCATTCGGCTCGCTCGCGCCGGGGTAGTAGACATCCTCGGCGATGAGCACCTTGCTCACTTTCTTGCCCTGGGGCGGCGTTTGGGGCGTCTTCAGCATCATGCCGATGATCGCCTCGGAGCGCTCGCGCACTTCGTCGATGGTCTTGGCGAGCTTCACTCCCCCACCCTTCCCACGGCCACCGGCATGGACCTGGGCCTTGATCACCCACCATTTGGTGCCGGTCTCCTGGCTGAGGCGCTTGGCCTGGTCCACCGCCTCATCGGCGTTGTAGGCCACCAGCCCGCGCTGCACGCGGACACCGAACTGTGAAAGGATGCTCTTGCCTTGATATTCGTGAAGGTTCATGGGTTGAGATCTGCGGATGGGCCCGGCCTTATGGTGGGCAGGCCGCGAATGTAACGGCTGATCGATGGACATGATCCATGCGCGACTTCATCGGCCCGATCCGTTGTTCGTTCCTTTGCGGCCCCTGAACGCATGAAGAACAACGAATTACCAGCGCTCTACGACCTGCTCGTCACCCCCTTGCACAAGCTGCTGGCCAACTGGGGGGTCTCGCAGGAACATCTTGCATGGGTGGGGCTCCTGGTGGGCGGTGCACTGGTGCTCACCTTGATGTTGCTCCTCTCCAAGGTGTTGAACTGGGTGCTCACCCTCCTATTGAAGCGGTTGGCGGTGAGGACGGAATCCAAGTTTGATGACTTCCTGGTGAAACGCCGCACTCCGCGGTACGTGGCCCGCATCGTGCCGCTGGTACTGGCGTTCAACCTGATCCCTGTGGTACTGGCGAATTTTCCGCGCGGAGTGCCTTTGGTGGAAGCCCTGTTCAATGTCTTCTTCATCCTGCTGGCCATCCGCATCCTTCGCTCGGTGATCGATGCTTCCATGGACACCCTCAAGCTCAAGGAGGCGTACAGCGGCAAACCCTTGGACAGCTACGCGCAGGTGATCTCCTTGATCCTGTGGATCATTGCGGGCGTCCTCATTTTCTCCCAGCTCACGGGCCGCTCCGCGCTGGCATTCCTCACGGCCATGGGCGCCGCATCCGCAGTGATGCTCCTGATCTTCAAGGACACCATCCTGGGCTTCGTGGCCAGCATCCAGATCAGCGCCAATGACCTGGTCCGCTTGGGCGATTGGATCACCATGGAAAAATATGGCGCGGACGGGGATGTGTCGGAGATCAACCTCACCACGGTGAAGGTGATCAACTTCGACAAGACCATCACCACCATCCCCACCTACGCGCTGATCTCCGATTCCTTCCAGAACTGGCGCGGCATGCAACAGGCCGGCGGCCGGCGGATCAAGCGCAGCATCCGCATCAAGATGAGCTCCATCCGCTACTTGGACGAGGAGGAGATCGATGCCTTGCGCCCCATTGAGCTGCTCACGTCCTTTATCGACAGGCGAAGGGAGGAGATCCGCCAATACAACGCGACGCACGAGGTGGACAAGAGCATCCTGGTGAACGGTCGCAACCTCACCAACGTGGGCCTCTTCCGCCATTACATGGAACGCTACGCCTTGGACTATCCCGGTGTGCATCCGGATATGACACGGATGGTACGCCAACTTGCGCCCGATGAACGCGGGCTCCCCTTGGAACTATACTGCTTCAGCAAGGATACCCGCTGGGTGGTGTATGAGCACCTGATGGCTGATATTTTCGACCACCTGCTGGCCTCCACGGGCTACTTCGGCCTGGAGGTCTTCGAGAACCCGGCCTCGGATGATATCCGGTCCTTGGGCGGAAGGATCGCACGGATCGGGAGGGAGAGCGGAGAGCGGGAAAGTTGATGATTCACCACAGAGACACGGGGAAATGCAGGTTTTAAGTGGAATGGTACAGGGTATTGGGTACAGGGTACAGGATACAATGCCCGTGGCCTCAAATACCCCGTACCCGGTACTCGGTACCCGGTACTCGATACCCTGTACCCCATGATCCAAGCATCCACCATCCACAAACGCTTCGGCGATCTTGAGGTCCTGAAAGGCGTGGACCTGCACGTGGCCAAGGGCGAAGTGGTGAGCATCGTGGGCGCCAGCGGCGCGGGGAAGACCACGTTGTTGCAGATCCTCGGCACACTCGAGAAGCCGGACAGCGGAAGCCTGCTGATCAATGGTGAGGAAGTAACGAAGCTGAGCAGCAAGACCCTCAGCGCATTCCGCAACCGGCACATCGGCTTCGTGTTCCAGTTCCACCATTTGCTGCCGGAATTCACCGCGTTGGAGAATACCATGATGCCGGGTTTGATCGCAGGGAAGTCCAAGGCCGAATGCACCATCCGTGCCGAGGAGCTGCTCACCCGCCTGAACGTGATCGCCCGCAAGGAGCACAAGCCGAGCCAGCTCAGCGGCGGCGAACAGCAGCGCGTGGCCGTGGCCCGGGCACTCTTCAACAACCCGAGCGTGGTGCTCGCGGATGAGCCCAGCGGCAACCTCGATTCCGCGCATGCCAAGGAACTGCACCAGCTCTTCTTCGACCTGCGAAAGGAATTGGGCCAGACCTTCGTGATCGTGACGCACAATGAGGAATTGGCGGAGATGGCGGACCGGAGGCTGGTGATCAAGGACGGGGTGATCTAGAACGACAGGACGATCACTTGTGACCGGGGAAAGACCAAGGTGCTGCCGGATCATGCCGACAACACTGTTGGAAGTGAAGTTCAACGAAATGGGAACTTGCTTTTGGGTCACTCAAGATCGCGTACGATCGGAATGCCGTCGCGGCTCGGGGGCCGGGATGACAGCCCAGCATGGCAACTTCTCAGGAACGAGTGTTTGCGATCCTGTTCGGCCTCACGCTCTTCCAGCATCCCGGTGATCCGGAAGGAGCTTCCTGAAGGAGTTGCTTTTGAACGCGGTGTTTATCTTCGCATGCCATGTGCTCCCGGATCATCTTCAGTGCAAGCTTGGCCTTCCTTGCTCAGGGCAGTGCCGCTCAGGGTCCGTTGGAACCAAGCCGGAGCTCTTCGGATTCCGTTGCCATCGTGGAAGCCATCCATCGGACAGAACCTTGGATCGCGGATCAACTTGAGGCCATGAAAATCTCAACCGACCCTGTCGAGATCCGGGCTCTGGCGATGGATCTCTCGCAACGCACCGACAGTTTGGCCGGCCAATTCCGAAAGGTGTTCCCCGACAATGACGATGGATGGATGCTTTTTGGCCTCTACTCGGGCCTTGCCGCCGCATCTGACGCTAGCGCTCCGGGCTTGGCCGCAGTCTATCGGTCCTCAGCCGCCACTGCGTTGTATAGTGGCGATAGCCCCTACCGCCCGGAGATGTACAAGTCCCTGAATTCGATCTCGGAACGAGCTTGGTCACTGGCACGATCGAAGCGCCCCGAGCGTTCCCAACGGCTGCTCGATAAGTTGACGGCTGAACATCTGGACTTGATCTTCGCCCTTTAAGAGCCTGTTCGGGATCGAAGGAATAAACCCAAATGGCTATCTTGGGCAACCCAAAACCCGGTAAGACCATGCGCTTCGCCCTCCCCCTGATCGCCGTCCTTTTGTCCATACCCGCCACAGCACAGTCCGATGCGCAGCAAAAGGCCCTTGAAAGCCTTCAGCAGAATGGCGCATACGTGAGCAGTGGTGTTAGCGATGTGAAGGTGGAGGACGATAACGACCCGTTCACGCCCAATGAATTCGTGGGTAGCTTCCGCATGGAGGTACACAGCTTCGTGAAAGGCGTGGAGGCCAAGGAGAGCCCCACGAACATGCGCTACTGGAGCAGCCCGGACATGACGTTGATCGGCATCTCCCCGGAGGGAAGCAAAGGAGCCCAGATCAAGATGCTCACCGACCTGAAGGGCAAGTGGAGCTACATGCTCATGACCGATGAGAAAGGCAACAAGACGGGGATGAAGAGTCGCAAGAAGAAGATCACGTTCAACACGAGCGAGAGCGATAGTGGGAAGGACAACGGCAAGTTCACCGTTACGACGGAGACCAAGGTGATAGAGGGGCACACCTGTACCAAGGTGGTCGGTACCACGGAGGAAGGCACATGGACCGGCTGGGTGGCCAAGGACATCGTTGTTCCCTTCGGGGATATCGCCAATAGCATGAGCCGCAGCGCGATCCAGAAGAAAAAGCAGAACTGGGAGGGCCTGCAGGGGTTTCCGCTGGAGTATGAAATGGAGGACAAGAACGGGAAGGACAAGACGGTGGTCCATGTGAAGGACCTGAAGATCGGTGCCGTGGACCCCGGCGTTTTTTCCATCTCCGACTACAAGATCATGGAGATCCCGGGTATGCCGGGCCAGTGAACACGGCGATCGAGCGGTCGGCTTCCCACACGCGGCACCCAGCTTGCAGGTACCCGAGCGGCCATTGATCGAAAAACGCGACCTTTGCCCGCTTTTTCGGCAACAGCAGGCCGCGTTGCTGTTCGCCATGGCCAATAAGCACCCCGTGCCATGAAGAAGATCACAGATAGCCGCAAGCTCATCGGAGCTACATCGGCCACCACGCTGAAGGAATTGAACACCTTGTACAAGGGCTTGATGAAAACCCATCACCCGGACCGTTTCCCCCACGATGAGGAGAAGCGCGAGGAGGCGGAGGGGTTGAGCAAACACCTGATCGACGCCTATAAATTCCTGGAAAGCATCCATCCGGAAACGCATGCCTCGAATGCTGAGGACTTCGAAAAGACCGTGGCCAGCACCATCACGGACTGGCACTATAAGTCCCTCACGTTGCATGTGACCTTCGGTGATGGCAGCACCTACGAGTTCTATGGCGTGCAACCGAAGACCTACAACAAGTTCGTGAACACGGACGGCAACACGCGCTTTGCGAAGCGGCACATCTTCGGCGCGTTCACCCATCGCAAGGTCACGGGAGCAACCCCGGCACAGGGTTGATCAAACAGCCGCCTGAGGATCCAACCACGAACCTTTTTCCCGGCACCGGGCCACCTTCGGGCCGAAGTTTTCGTCCTTGCTCCAGACAGCACCGATCTGTCGCCCCAACGTACCTTGCTACCCGATCCACACCGGTTCCCGCGCCCATGCGAAATGTTCTGACCTTGCCCTTGCGAACCCTTTTCAGCCTCTGCTTTCTGGCCTGTGCCGGCACCTTGGTACAGGCGCAGCAGTTCAGCATATCCGGTGGCGACATCTCCACGTGCTCCGGTGTATTGGAGGATACCGGTGGCCCTACCGGTTCATATGGGAACAATGAGAATTTCACGATAACCATTTGCCCGGACATCCCGGGGGATGCCATCTCCTTGAACTGGATAGTCTTCGACCTGAGCCAGCAGTTGCCCAACCCACTGGACCGGATCAGGATCTGGGACGGGAACAGCACGGCTGCCACCTTCCTGGGAGAATACACAGGCACGGCACTCCAAGGCTTGATCAGCTCGGCCACCCTGTACAACCTCAGTGGCTGCCTCACGGTGCAGTTCACCTCCAACAGTGGCGGGGTGGGCAATTTCGCTGCCGGGATCACCTGCTACACCCCGTGTGAGCGACCTACCGCAGTGGCCACCATGACGGAACCGACGCCTGCGCTGATCTGTGTAGGTGAGGAGGTTTCCTTTGATGGTACCGGATCCTACCCCGCTGCGGGTACCACGTTCACCCTCGTGGAATACAACTGGGATTTTGATGATGGCACCATCGTGGACTCCCCCACCGCCACGCATAGCTGGTCCGAGCCGGGTGAATATGTGGTCCAGCTGAACCTGGTGGACGACAATGGCTGCGTGAACGCCAACGTGGTGGACCTACAGGTGCTGGTGAGCACCACGCCCGTGTTCGCAGGGACCATGGAAAGCGTGGAGACCTGCCTGGGTGCCACCGTGGACCTGAACGCCGTGGTGACGCCGGTTACTTGGACGGGGATCCCTGAAGCCAATTTTGGGGACGGTGTCTACCTGCCGGACGACCTGGGGATCCCGTTCACGAGTGAACTGGTCTTTACCCAGTTCGATCCAGGCCAGACGGTGGTGAGCACAAGTGATATTCTTTCGGTCTGCGTGAATATGGAGCACAGCTTCCTGGGCGATCTGGTGGTGCAACTGAGCTGCCCCGGCGGGCAAACAATGGTCATGCACCAGCAGGGCGGCGGTGGCACCTATATCGGCGGTGCCAATGACGGGGACAGCAACCAAAATCCCGTGGCGGGCGAGTGCTGGAACTACTGCTGGAGCCCCACGTCCACCTTGGGTACTTGGGCCCAAAGCGCCAACAATGGAGCCACCCCGCATGTGATGCAGGGCGGAACCCCGCCCAACAATGCATTGATCCCGGACACCTATACCTCGCTGCAGCCCTTCACCAACCTGATCGGTTGCCCGCTGAACGGCACTTGGACCTTCACCATCACAGACCTCTGGGGAGCTGACAACGGTTTCCTGTGCGATTGGTCGCTGAACTTCGACCCGGCCATCATTCCCGATGCCACGCAGTTCACTCCGGTGCTCGGAAGCACGATCGACTCCGCTGGATGGACGGGACCTGCCCTGGTCACTGACCCTACGAATCCACTTGCTGGGATAGCCACACCTTCCGGTCCGGGCTCGTACGATTACAGCTTCCATGTGACCGACAACTTCGGTTGCACTTACGACACTTCCATTACCGTGATCGTTGCACCACAGATGGAGGTGGATGCCGGACCGGACCTGACCCTCTGCAACGATTCCCTGCCGATGGCCGGAGCGATCACCGCCAACGGCCCCCCCTCCACCTGCACGTGGACCATTGGCCTGTACGATAGCTGGGGCGATGGCTGGAACGGGAACGGCTCGATCACCGTGACCGTGGACGGGGTCAGTACGAACTACACCAACCAAAGTGGCGGAGGAAACCAGCAGACCGCCAACATCACGGTGAGCAGCGGCTCCACGGTGAGCATCTCCTACAATCCGGGCAGTTTCAACAACGAGAACTCCTTCACCCTGTTCGATGACCAGGGAACCGTGGTGTATGCATCGCCCAACAATCCTCCCGCCGGCCAGAACTGGGCCGGAACGGCCCTTTGCGGAGGAGCTCCTCCGGTGACCTTCCAATGGACCCCGGTTACGGGGTTGGCTGACCCCTCAGATCCTGAAAGTCTGGTGTGGGTCACCGATTCCACTTGGTACCATCTATCGGTCTATCCCACCGGCAGCCCCGAGTGTGCCGTGAGCGACAGTGTGCTGGTGGTACCACCCCCACAATTGGATCCCGGTGAGGATGGAACCGCGATCGTCTGCGAGTCCTCACCGGCCTTCCTGATGACCGACTCCCTGGGCGGCACCCCCGACCTTGGTGGCTTATGGACCTCGGCCCAAGGTAGCGAACCCGACACCTTCACACCGGTGGGCCATGCCCCGGGCTTGTACGCGTTCACCTATACCGTGACCACCCCGGCTGGCTGCATGGGCACATCACAGCTGGAGGTTACGGTGATCCCTGACACGGACCCCACCTGCTGCGGGGTTCCCGATGCCGGCGAGGACAACTACTCCTGCACACTTTCCATTGAACTTCAGGCTACACCGGGCAACACCGGCGTGGGCGAATGGAGCGGACCCGTCGGCGCTGTTTTTGCCGACATGCTGTCACCCAACACCACCGTGACCATGCCACCCGGCGGGGGTGGGTCACACTGGTTCTATTGGCGTGAGAACGATGGGGCGTACTGCAACACCGTGGACAGTGTGCTGATGACGTTCACCGACCCCATTGTAATGACTTTCAGCACCACCGATGCGGTGTGCTTCACTTACTGCGACGGCACCGCAAAGGTGACGACCACGGGGGGGAACACGGCCGATGACTTTACCTACACGTGGTCCGCGGGAACCGCAGGGGCAGCTCCGGACAGCGTGAGCGGCCTCTGTGCGGGTACCTATCAGTTGATGCTGACGGATGACAACGGTTGCACCGCCACCGACAGCCTCACCATCTCCGAACCGGTGCTCCTCCAGATCGATTCAATGGCCAGCCTGCCTGTTACCTGCTCCGGTGATTGCGATGGCCAAGTGATGATCCACGATGCCGAAGCCGTGGAATACAGCTTCAACGGCGGTGCGGTCTGGGATAGTGACCCCGTGCTGACGGATGCGTGCGAAGGCTTGTACCAGCTCCGCATCCGTGATGCCGCAGGTTGCTTGGGCATCGGTGCCATCATGGTCACCGGCCCCCCACCGGTTGAAGCGGATTTCGTGTGGGGACCCACACCCGCCACCGTGGACAACCCGATCCTGTATTTCCACAGCACGAGCACCGGTGCACAGCGGTACCTCTGGGATATTGCAGGGCTTGCCCAAAGCACCCATTCGGACACTTCGTACATCTTCAGCAACAGGGAGCCGGGTGTTTACCCGATCTGCCTTACCGCATACAACTACAACGAGTGCCAGGATTCCACGTGCTACGACGTGACCATCGAGGATGTGCTGGAGCCCTATGTGCCCAACGCGTTCACCCCGAACGGTGATGGCCAGAACGACGTGTTCCTCATGAGCACCAACATCCCTGCGACCACGAAGTTCGAGATGCTCATCTATGACCGGTGGGGCCAGCTCGTCTTCAAAACAGAGGACCCGTACGAACCCTGGCTGGGCAGTAAGAACAACAGCGGCGCGGTGCTATCCTCCGGCGTGTACGTATACCGGATCCGATACGAGATCGCCCGCACACAGAGCAAGCGGGAACTGATGGGCCATGTCTCGCTGCTGAAATAAGCGGTGGCCGGCAACGCCGCGATCGGGGGTACTGGGCTGAAGTCCGATGAAGGGGCAGCGCCCGGACCGTCATCCCAAAGGGATACCGCAATGCCCGTAAGGTTCAACGGTCCCCGATCAGTCGGGTCCATTATGATCGACTTGCCCCGAAGCCGGGGATCAAATGATGCCCAACTTCCTTACAGGCGAGTGCTCAAGCCTTCTTGGCCGACTTCTTCACTGCCTTCTTGGTGGTCGCAGCCTTGACGGGAGATGCTGCGGTAGCCTCCCTCCACTTTGCGAGTTTCTCGGTGGCCTTGCGCTTGCGGATGGCTTGCGCCCTTGGATCCTGTGGCATCGTTCGTTAATTGGGCCGCGAATATAGGTCGACGGTGCCGATCAACAAGATGTTCACGAACGGTTGCCCTAGTAGTGGCATCCTTCAGCGCCCAAGAAATTCCCGCCTTCACTGGAGACCAATTGCGTGGCAGTTCGATCACCCCCGCACCAGCTTCCGGTACTTCAAGCGCTTGGGCACCACATCCCCTACCCGCTTCCTGTAGTTCTCCTCGTAGTCGCTGAAGCCGCCCTCGAACCAGTAAACGTTGCTATCGCCCTCGAATGCGAGGATGTGCGTGCATACGCGGTCCAGGAACCAACGGTCGTGGCTGATGATGACGGCGCATCCACTGTAGTCCTGGATGCCTTCTTCCAAGGCTCGCAGGGTGTTCACGTCCAGGTCGTTGGTCGGTTCGTCGAGCAGGAGCACGTTGCTGCCGTTCTTCAGTGTCATGGCCAAGTGCAGGCGGTTGCGTTCCCCCCCGGAGAGTATGCCCACCTTTTTGTTCTGGTCCGGGCCGGTAAAGTTGAACCGCGCGAGGTAGGCGCGGCTGTTCACCAAGGTCCCGCCGATGGACATCATCTCCTGGCTGTTGCTCAGCACCTCCCATACGGTCTTTTCCGGCGAGAGGTCCTTGTGGCTTTGATCCACATACGCCAGTTGCACGGTATCGCCGAGGGTGATCGTGCCGGAATCGGCCTTCTCCTCCCCCATCACCATGCGGAACAGCGTGGTCTTGCCCGCGCCGTTCGGGCCGATGATGCCGACGATGCCGGCGGGCGGCAGCGTGAAGCTGACATCCTCGAAGAGCACGCGGTCGCCAAAGGCCTTGGACACGTTCTTGAACTCGATCACCTTGTCGCCCAAGCGTTGTCCGTTGGGAATGAAGATCTCCAGCTTGGATTCCTTCTCCTTCACGGTCTCGCTCTGCATCTTCTCGTAGTTCTCCAGGCGGGCCTTGCTCTTGGTGCGGCGCGCCTTGGCATTACTGCGCACCCACTCAAGTTCCTGCTTGAGGATGCGGTTGCGCTTGCTTTCACTTTTTTCCTCCTGCGTCAGTCGGGCGGTCTTCTGCTCCAGCCAATTGGTGTAGTTGCCCTTGTAGGGGATGCCTTCTCCCCGGTCCAGTTCCAGGATCCAGCCGGCCACGTTGTCCAGGAAATAGCGATCGTGGGTGATAGCGATCACCGTGCCCTTGTAGCTGTCCAGGTGTTGCTCCAGCCAGGCCACGCTCTCGGCATCCAAGTGGTTGGTCGGTTCGTCCAGCAGCAGGATGTCCGGTGCTTGCAGAAGCAGGCGGCACAAGGCCACCCGGCGACGTTCTCCACCGGAAAGCACACTGATCTTGGCATCCGGCTCCGGGCAGCGCAGTGCATCCATGGCAATATCCAACTTCTGGTCGATCTCCCATGCGCCGTTGGCCTCGATCTTATCCTGGAGCGCACCCTGCCGGGTGATCAGCTTCTCCATCTTGTCCGGATCCTCGAGCACTTCGGGGTCGGCGAACTTGTTGTTCACGTCCTCATATTCCTTCAGCAGGTCCATGATGGGTTGCACGCCTTCTCGCACGATCTCGATCACGGTCTTGCTCTCGTCCAGCACCGGCTCCTGTTCCAAGTGCCCGATGCTGTACCCCGGGGTAAGGTGTACTTCGCCTTGATACTCGGTGTCCTTCCCGGCGATGATGCGCATCAAGGTGGATTTCCCCGAACCGTTGAGCCCAAGGATCCCGATCTTGGCTCCATAGTAGAAACCGAGGTAGATATCCTTGAGAATGGTTTTCCCCGTAGGTAGGGTCTTCCCCACCTTCACCATGTTGTAAATGATCTGCCTGCCTTCTTCTGCCATCTTTGCCACGTATTTCAGCGGAAAGGAACGTACCTGAGCCGCTATTTTGCGGCTGCAAAGGTCCGTGATCTTTTCCGATCGGCGGAGCGGGTGGTTCAGCCGCCCTGTTAATGCCTCACAAGGCTAGCGGGTACCGAACAGTTCCAAACGGCCCCAGCCCTGCAGCAACTGGAGATCGGGGAGGGATGCCCGGCTCAGTTCCGCATCCAACAGCACGCCTTCCACTGTTTGCCCGTGGCCCGGTGATACCAGCACATAAGTCCTTCCGGCAGCTCGCCCCCGACGGAGCACTTGCGGATCGCCATGTTCGCGTGCCAGATAGAAGCCCACGGGTGCATTCCAAGGCAATTGCACGCACACCCGGTCATCGCTATTGGTGTTGGTCTTTATCCAGGCGGCGGCCATTTGTGCTTCCGGGTAGCGCTCCACTGTATCACCCTCACCGCGCACACCGAGCCAACCGAAGATCAGGAGCATGGCCGCACCGGCGACAAGCGTTCGTTGGGACTTGGTGAAGTTGGGCACCATCTTGTCCCGTACCACTTTCAGCAGGTAGAACAGGCCGATGGCGCTTCCCAGATGGAATACCGGCAGGCTGAAGGTCCAAACCGCCGGCGGAGCCACTACCAACTGTAGCAGCACCAAGGGCACGGTGCCCACCACCAGAGCGAACAGGAGCAGGCGGTACTTCACGCTGATGTAGGCCGCATAGGTCATGCCTACAGCTCCGGCGAACGCCAAGAATGAAGAGGACGTGCCAGTGAAATAGGCCCAGAGATCGAACGCCCGGTCCTGTTGCGAGTTGACAAAAGAGGTCCACGTATTTTCCACCACCGATGGATGGTGAAGGAGTTGATCCAAGCTGTGAACCACCACCACGGGCGTATAGAAGAGAAGAACGAGGGTGCAGGAAAGCAGCAATGCACCGGTCAGCTTCATCACACGGCGCCGTAAAGAGCTCTGGTAATTGGAGACCAGCATGAAGAAAGCCCAGGAAAAAACCATCACGGCCGGATAGATCATCGCCGGGGAGACCCACATGCCCAATGCGCAGAACAGGGCCAGGAACGCGGCGCTCACCAAATTATCGGACTTCACGAAATGCCGCGCTGCCAGCAGGGAACTGATGGTAAAGAGCCAAATGAAGCTGTAGCCCCGGGCGATGGCCGAGTATTCCACCAACGGTCCGTTCACCGCCACCAGGCACAACGTGATCACGGCGATGTGGCGATTGAACACCACACGGGCGAAGGCATAGCACAGCGGCATCACCAGTATTCCGGCCAGCAGTGCGGGAAGGCGCAGGGACCAGGGTTGCACGCCGAAGACCAAGGTGGAGGCCCGTGCCAAGGCGGAGAAGAGGATCTGGTTGCTGGTGAACAAATAATCGCTGAACAGGAAGCTGAACGAACGGCCGGCGTAATGCACGTAGGTCAGTGCCTCGTCGTAGGTCACCGGCTCGTTCATCCGCAAAATGCGCAGCACCACGCCCACTAGCAGGACAAAGAGCACGAATCGTTTGTGGTTGGTACTGGACCGGGCAAAGAGGCGCGAGAGCGAGGTGCGCAGGTCTGCCCGGAATCCCTTCCACCCGGGTTGATGTTCCTTTCTACGGCGGCGTTTCGATCTTTCAGCCATGCGGGGGCGGACGGTCACGGATCGAACACGATCGATATGCTTGGAAGGTCCTGCGCCAAAAATAGAGGACGTGGAGGAATGGAACCGTTGGGGTTCGCAACTTCGCAGACCAGGAAACCGCTCGAATGACACGCATTACCGAATCCCCCTCCCATTACGACCATCTCGAACGCATGTCCACCGGGGAGCTTCTGCAGAGCATCAACGCGGAGGATCGCACCGTGGCGGATGCCGTGGCCAGGGTGATCCCCAAGCTGGAGCCACTGGTGGACGCGATCACGGAACGCATGCGGCGCGGTGGAAGGCTGTTCTACATCGGGGCCGGTACCAGCGGTCGGCTCGGTATCGTGGATGCCAGTGAATGCCCGCCCACCTTCGGGGTTCCGCACGGCATGGTGGTGGGCCTCATTGCGGGTGGCGACACCGCCATCCGCAAGGCGGTGGAGTTCGCTGAGGATGATCTGGAGCAAGGCTGGAAAGATCTCCAAGAGCATGCGATCGGTGCGGATGATTCAGTGATCGGGATCGCTGCCAGCGGTGGTACACCCTATGTGGTAGGCGCCTTGGAGCAGGCCCGTATGGCCGGTGTGCTTACAGCCTGCATCACCTGCAATCCCGGAAGCCCTGTCACACAGGTGTGCGAGCATCCGCTAGTGGCGGTAGTGGGTCCGGAGTTCGTCACCGGAAGCACGCGCATGAAGAGCGGCACGGCCCAAAAGCTGATCCTGAACATGACCAGTACCAGCGTCATGATCAAGCTGGGCTGCGTTAAGGGCAATCGCATGGTGGACATGCAGTTGAGCAACAACAAGCTCGTGGACCGCGGCACACGTATGGTGATGGACAGCCTTGGTGTGGACTACGACACGGCGAACGCACTGCTGAAGAAACATGGCAGCGTGCGGAAGGCGGTGGAGAGGGGAAGTCAATAAGAACAGGGTATCGCCGCAGAGGCACGGAGAACCCGAACCTCAACGTCGGGCTTGTCCATTCGTCAAGTGCTTGTTCCTCAGCGTCCCAGCGACCATCCAGACCTGCATTTCTCTACGCCCATGCAGCTCCATTCGCCCACATGCAATTCTCGACGTCTCCGCGTCCCGGCGGCCCTGCCCTAGAACGGATAACCGATCGCGATATTGAAGACCATGTTGTCAAAGATCTTCGGCTTCAGGTCATCGAAGACCCAGCGGTCTCCTTTGGGCAATGCGGGATCACGCAACGGTGTGGCCAAGTCCAATCGCACCACGATCACTTGGGGGTCAAAACGCAATCCGAAGCCCGCGCCTAGGGCCAATTCGTCCAAGGCAGTACTCCATCCGAATTTTGCACCGGGCCGTTGTGGATCATCATTGAACAGCCAGATGTTGCCCGCGTCCGCGAAGAGTGCGCCCTTGAAAAAGCCAGCGATGGTGAACCGGAATTCGGTATTCACCTCGAACTTGATGTCGCCCGTTTGATCGACCAGGGCATCATCATTCCGGACGGGCACATAGCTTCCCGGTCCCACGCTACGGGCACGGAAGGCGCGCAGGCTGTTGGTTCCACCGGAGTAGAATTGCTTCACATAGGGCAGTACCTCGGAATTGCCATAGGGAAGCCCCGCACTCACCAGCAGCCGTGTGGCCAGCATGTCCCCCTTCCTGCCCAATGGCTGATAGTATCGCAGTTCGGGCCGAAAGCGCACATACTGGGAAAAGACTTCACCCAAAAGCGTGTATCCCCCGTCCGGCCGGGGGCCACTGGCCCGCATGCCCATGGAAAGGAGATTGCCCGCTTCGTCCACTCCAAGGCTCACCAACACCCAGCCCTGTAACGGTTTCCGCTGCTTGCTACTGATGGTGAAGGTGTAACCCGTCCCGATGATGAACTGCTGCTCGAAACTGCGTTGTATGGCCGGGTTCTCACTGAGGAAAGTGGTGAAATCATCCGATGAATAGTAGAGGTTGTTGTAGCTCACCTCGATCAGGCTCACTTCATGCCAGATGCGTTGGTTCTGTTTCCAATTGTAGTTCAAGGAAACAAGAAAGGACTTGAGCCCATAGAGGTTGATGCGGCGGAAGAGCCCATAGCCGAGATCGATACGCGTGATGGGCACGGACGCCCGCGTAGTCCGCAGGAAATGAAAGGGAACGATGCGCGGGAACTGCAGGGAGATCTTTCCGCCAAATTCATATGCATTGGTCCCTTTCTGCGCTCCGGCCACTTGGGTCTCGAAATTTCCGTTCAGGTCCGCGCTGAAGGTTTCCGCCCCTCGGAACAGGTCGCGGTCCTTGAAGCCCACCCGCAGTCCCGGTCCCACAAAATTATTGCTTTTGGCCGTGGCGTTCAGCTCTGAAAAGAGCGACCAGCGCTTGTGCGGATAGAGCAGCACATCCGTCTTGAGGACGCCGGGGCTCACGTTGTCCTCCGTGAAGCGCACCTCCACGTTGCGAAAGACGCCATAGCTCTGCAGGTAGCGCGTGGTGTTATCCTCCTGTCGCTCCGAGTAGTGCTGCCCTTCCTTCAGGAACACGCCCCGCGTAATGGCCGAGGGGCGATAGTTGTTCAGGTAGTTGATGTAGTACAGGCTGTCCACCACGGTAGTGTCGTTCGGTGGCAACAGTGGATCCTGGTCTCCATGGACGTATATCTTTCCAAGCGTGTACTTCCGGAGTACTGCGGGGGCCGTTCCCGGTTTGATGCGCAAGGCAAGGTGGAGGCGGTGGTCTCCGACGCTGGTATCGGCGACGAATTCGAGATGATCCGCCTTCAGCTGGTACCAGCCGTGGTTCCGGACCTGCGAAACCACCCTGCTGCGCTCCGTGGTCAATTCACCAAGGTCATAGAGGTCACCGTTCTTGACCTGGGAATCGTCCTGTGTTCGTGCTATTTGGCGGTGCAGCTCATCCGAACTGTCGGCGTAGGTGATGGTGTGGATCCGGTAAGGTGTTCCGGCGGAAACGGTAAAGGTGACCTTGGCCTTTCGCCGTGTGCGGTCCACGGAGTAGTTGCTTTGCGCGTTGAAATAGCCATGGTTCACCAGCCGGTTGGCCATGGCCGCCGTGATGTCCGGCAAGGGCACGTCCGGGATAAGGACCGGTGCCGATCCGATCTTGTTGCGCAGGGTGTTCCCGAGGCCCTTCGGCTCCTTGGGTTCCTTGATCATGTTGTGCAAGGCAACCGTCGGGCGCATACCCAGCACGATGTTGTTCGGGTCGGGGCGTACCAATCCCTCCAGTTCACGGGTCAACGCCTTCTTGTTCTGCACCGGATCATCGGTCCAATTGATCGAAAAACCAGTGAACATCGGCTTTTCCTCGGTAGTGTGCTTCATGCCCGTGCACGAGGTCAGCAGCCCGATGGCGATCGGCAGGAAGATGCGCGCTGTGGATCCCCTGTCCATTATTCTTCACCGTTCGGCACTTTCGGAGGGCTGCTTTCGCGCGCGTCGCGTTGCTTGGCCTTGTCCGCCTCCTCCTGCTCCCTGCGCTTCTGTTCGGCCTCCCGGGCGGCAGTGCGTGCGCGCTCGTTCTCCTCGAATTCCTTCGTGTACTGGATCGCCACCCCGCTATCGATGATGTCCCCGTCGTAGAGGTCGAAGGCGTTCTCGTAGAAACCGCGCAACCGGTACTTCCCTTCAGGCGTCAATTTGTAATAGACCACATACTGCGCGTTCCGCGTGTTCGAGATATTGCCGGCCTGCTCGTTCTGCTCATCCACCCCTACGGAGCCACCCACCTCAAAGCTGAGCCTGTCGTGCAGGAAGCTCTTGCTCACCTTGTAGTCCACCGAGGTGCGTTGGTAGGTGGAATTGCCCTCGGCCTGATCCACGGTACTCACCCCGAGCGAGATGTCCACACCTTTCACGTACTTGCCCGTTAGCTTGTTCATCTGGTCCGTGAGTATGCCGTTCACGGAATTGCGTGCTGCAGAGGAGACCAATCCGCTGGAGGCGGCTGTTTCCGCGTTCTCCTCAGGAATGAACGCATTGGTGACCAGCAAACCGAAGACCTGCCGGTTCCGATCATCCACATGCCCTTTCTGCGACAGTTGATCCAGCCGTGCAGCCACCATGGGATAGCTGTTCCTGTACTGCCGGTCCAGATCGATCCCGAAGTCGATGGCCGGTCTTTCGATGCTTCCATCCACGCTGATGATCACGGAGAATGGCAGGCGCTGCTGCAGTCGGTTCTGTTGTTCCTGCGATAAGGCCGAGCTGCCGGCCACCAAACCATAGGGCGCAGCTTCCGCCGTATAGCGCGCCTTGATGTCGAGCTTTGCATTGAGCGGATCGCCGTTCCAAGTGACAGCACTGCCCTTCACCAGGTCGAAGCGTTTTTTCACCATCCCGTAGAACTCGAGGGTATAGCCGCCGTCCTCCACCACGAATGGCCCCGACAACGTCATGTCCCCCTTGGAATTGTAAGTAAAGTAGAGGTCACCCGTTCCGCTGAAACTTGCCGCATCGCCAGTAGTGGGGTCCAGCACCACGCTGAACTTCGCCGTATGGTCCACCAATAGGTGAAGGTCCAGCTCGAAGCCCTTGAGCTTGGCCTTGAGGGAATCCTGAAGGACCTGGCCGTCCGAGGCCACGCCGACGCTATCCGATGGGGTCTCCCCGTTGGTGAACACCACAATGCCCTCGTGGCTCACCATTTTCACTTCGCTTCCCGGCAGGACGATGGAGAAATCGGTCCCGTTGAGCACATGGATCTCGCCCTGCAGCTTCGGCAGGTTCGCTGTTCCGGTTATGGTGAGGTCCAAGCCAGCCAGCACATCGCCATAGAAAAGTTCGTTGTCCCCGCGCACGCTGTTCACCAATTGGAAACCATCAGTGCGGAGCGAAAGGTCCAACCGAGGGTCCGAAAGATCCCTGGTACTGATATCGCCGTTCAAACTGAATGCATTTCCGAGGCTGTCCTTCAGCGTGAATTTTCTCAGGTGGATCCCCGCATCGTCAAAGGTGATGCGTTCCTTTTCCAGCTTGAAGAGACTTCGCGTCGCAAGCAGGCCAATGCGGGTATTGACGAAGGTGAGGTCGCCGTTCAAAGCGGGCTTTCCCCGTACCATGTCAAACTTGGTCGTTCCATTCAGCCCGCCTGCGAGTTCGTACAGGAAACCCTTGAAAATGGGACGGAAGACATTGAGCTCCGTGAATCCTATCTCAGCCTGCGCATGTATCTCCGGGGAACTTCCGGAAGCATCCACCGTGGCTGTTCCATCCAACGCGTTCGCTCCGTTCTTCAGTTTCAGCGAAGCGGTGTACTGCGCCTCCTGTATCTCCTGAGCCTTTACGTTGAGATCACCCAGCGCAGTGCCCATAAGCTGGAGCGAGGCGATGGTCAAGTCGGCATCCAAACCGGCGTTCCCATCCGTGGGCAGGTCCACATGGCCGGTAAGCTCACCGGCAACAAAGGGCACGGAATCCTGCGAGGTCACGAAGTTCAACAGCGTACCGAACTGGAATTGCTCCAGATCGATGCGCGTGGCGTTCTCACGGGTGAATATCCGTAGCCGTTGCGGCCCGCTGCGGAGCATAAAGTTCTCCGCGACGAGCCCGTGTTCGGTAAAATGCAACTTGTTCGCCGGGTCTGCAGACCATGGATCACTGTTCAGCACAAGACCTTTCGGCTCAACGTGAAGGGTGGAACCCTGTGCGTCTCGCTCCAAGGCCATCGTAACCACATAGCTGGGTGGGAACTCCCCGTTCTGCACGCGCAAGTGGCTTACCAAAGCGTCTTCCTCGGCCGTGTTCGTCAGCGTAAGGCCGAAGATTCCGAGGGAATCGCGGGTGATGCTCCGGATCGCCAGCCTTGAATCGAGATCGCTTCCCTTTGCATGCACATCCAGCGTGAGCTGCTCCACCAATACGCTGTCGTAGTTCAGCTCCGGAATATCGATGTTCAACGTGAGCACATCCGCATCACTGTCGTAATGCCCTTTGAAATTATCGAGATGGATGGCATGGAGCTTTGGAACAACAAGACCGGTAAGCCAATCGCTGTTCGGCAGCGTGATGGCCAGGTCCATGAACGTGCCTGGAACAGGACTGAAATTGGGATCGGGCTTGAAGTAATTGGCCAATTTCCCCTTCGCTTTCGTCAGCATACTGTCCATGGCCACGTTGGTGCGGAAATTCACGGTGAGGCCGTCGCTGTCCAGGTCCAAGGCCGTGCTATCCTCGCCCAAGCGCGCCATTAGCATGAACCGCTCGAACTGGAACGCTTGTTCCGCATTGAATAGCCGAAGTCGATCTGCAGTGAGCGCGATGGTTCCGTTGCTCGCTGTATCCAGTGCAACCTCACCCTGGAACGCACCTTCCGCATCCAGCCTGTACGCCGTGAGGCCCAGGCCATCCATCTGAAGCCGGTCGAAATCCAAGTTCATCCTCATGGCCCAGCTATCAGCCTTCTCCGGCCATTTGCCACGGGCATCCAATGCCATCTTCACAGGAACTGCATCGGTGGAGAGTTGAACGAACAAAGAATCGCCCTGCACCTCGCCGTTCAGCCTCAAACTGGAAAGATCAATACCGCTGAAGCGTAGCTGGGATGGCACCAAGGTGAGCGTTGCGGTGCGCGAGGAAAGGTTCAGGTCCTTGGCATCCGCTGTCATCTGAAGGCTGACGATGCCGACCGCGGTATCACCGGTGAACCGACTGACGGCAAACCGATCCACGCTCAAGTTGGCCGCGAAATTGTCAGGAAGCTTTTCCTTCCAGCCCGAAACCTCCGCAGTCCCCGCAACATGTCCCACATCGCTGTCCACGTTCAAGCGCGCCTGCATCCTTCCATCGCGACCCTTCGCATGCACTGAGGCGGTGAGCCTACGGGGCGTCACCGCGCCGTCAGGAACGAACCCCTGCATCACCTGCCTGAAGCCCTTACCCAACGTGAATTCATTGAGGTTCACTTCCAGATCGGTGCGTGGCCATTGATCCATCCGGCTCACCCGCCCGGCCAAGTGGATCGCCGACCCGGCATTGCCGGTCACGTCCATCCGCACCGTGTCCAGTTGCACCATGGAGCCGGAGATGTCCACCTTCACATCCCATTGCTCCTTCGTGCCCTCCCGGATGTACTTCCCCGCACCGAACTCCGCCAGCAACGGACGCAGGAGGACCGGGTCCAATGTGGATCGAAGATCCACCACTATGGGCACATGGTCCGGTTCGCGATAGAAAGCTGTCAGATCTTCCGGGGTTGCCACGGCGTTGAACACTATCCTGTTCCCGGCCACCTCCACTCGCCCGTTCTCCAGGGCGAGCCGCTGCGGAATGGCATCCAGTTCCACGGCCAAGGAAACGCGTTTGCTTTCCGGACCAAGTTGCAAGTCCACATCCAATTTCCCTGCATGAAGCCGTTCGTTGTTCAATACCAGTTCCTCAATGCCCAAGCCGAGGTTCCGAAGTACCATGCACTCCGGATCGAACAGCTTCTCAGGCTCCGCGATGGTTTCGGTATACATCGCCAATTGCCCGTCCGAGATCTCCACCGAGCGTGCGGTCACATCCCAATCGCGCACATAAAATCGGAACCCGTCATTTTCCCCGAGCCAAGGCGGGGCCACGTGCACGGTATCCTCCACATCCGCACGCCTTGGCGAGCGCATGCCGAGGACGGGGGAACCAAGCTCGATCTTCCTGAATGCCACCTGCTGCTTGGACAGGTCCATCCGGTCCGCCTTCAAGTTCGCACGGGGTAATTGAAGCCATAGACTATCTCCTTTCGCCTCATCCTTCATGGTGAAGGCGATGTGTTCAAGGTTCAATGCATTGAACCGGATGTCCATCCCGGCCAAGGGATTTTCGAGCTGTGGATAGCTATCCGGCCTTGGCGGACCGGAAGCCATGCGCAGATCAACGCGGGTGTCCCGCAGATCCAGATCATCCACATGGAACCGCATGGCTGTGGGATCGAACGCATCGAAGTCCACCGCAAGTGAACCGAGCCGGAGCGCCAGTTGCAATTGTGAAGGTTGCAGGTCCAGGTCCGCGTGGATGCGTTCCAAGGAAACGGAACCGATGGTAAAGTCCCACCCTCCCGTGGTATCGACGGGTTCCTGCACGGCATTGGCATCACCTTGGAGCGCAGTAAGGATATGATCGAAGTTGAACACGCCATCGCGAGCCTGCGTTACCGAGGCACGCACATCAGCGAGGTCCACGGAACTGAGCGAGATGCGCTTGTGCAACAGTGCAGTAAGGCTGGCGTGCGTCTTCAGTGCTCCGGCATAGAGCAGTGTATCGCCATTCTGCTGGTGGAACAGCACACCTTCCAAGCTCACGCCCATGGGAAAGCGCAGTGCCAAATGCTCCAATTGTACCGGTGTACCGATCTTTTCCTCCAGAAAGGCCACTGCCCTGGTTCGAAGGAAGTTCTGCACCGGAGGGAGGTAGATGAGCACTGCAGCGAGCGCTAGAAGAAGGAATGGCAGGAGTATCAGCCACGCAATTACCCTCGCGATACGGTGCCTTAACGAGAGCCAACGGGGTCGGTCGATCCGGGCCAGGTTATTTTTGGATGCTTTGGACAGGGTGCGTGAATGTAGGCGGGTGGGGTAAAATGCTCGAACAAAGATCAAGCCCCATCGTTCATTCCCGACGCATTTCCCTTGCGTTTCCACCTGCGGGAAAGACCTTTGCAACCGGATGCATGCAATTGAACCCTACTTCAACTGGCGTCACCTCTACACAGCGGAGGAGGATGCACGTTCCCCGTTCCATGGCACCGAGCACAGCGAATTCGAGTTTACACACGCGGTGTACGACCATGCGTTGCACCCGCAGTGGGAGGCCTTCGGAAGCAGCACCCTCTACCTCAAGATCCTCTTCGCCGACTACGACGAAGGGTTCGTGATCATCGAGTTCATCGGCGAGTGGAATGACCTGCTGCACAACGACATCATGTACCTTAAGCGGGATGTGATCGAACCGCTGATTGCGGAAGGGATCAACAAGTTCATGCTGATCGGGGAGAACGTCCTCAACTTCCATTCCGGGGAAGAGGACTACTATTCGGAATGGTTCGAGGAGGCCATGGATGCGGACGGCTGGATCGCGTTGATCAACTTCCTGCCACATGTGCGCGAAGACCTCCGATCGGCCGATCTGGACCAGTATCTCGTGTTCGGCGGCAAATTGGACGAGATGGGATGGCGCACCATGGAACCCGACGAGCTTCTTGCGCGGGTGGCCGCCCACGTAACGAAGCGGATCGGGCAGTGAGGGTTGACCATTTCGTATAAGGGACCTCAAAGGACCTTGGACGAATGGCCCAAACGCTAGTCGTTGGGTCATCCAAGCCCGAAAAATGGGAGATTTCCTCAGGAAACTGATCGTGGAGCACCGCCGGATGACAGAATGAGAACGCGTGCCCGACCGCGCTTTCGTGTAGCCGCTTCGGGCTGCTCCGCCAAAGCGCGACGGCACGCGGAGCAAGGAGGATCTGCACGAAGGTCCGATGACCCCGGAGGAAGGTTCCTCGTGATGTGCACAGGCCTGTCAGGACGCTTCCCCGGCCCTGAGATCGGAGAGGTAGCTATTGACATAATTCTCCCAGGACATGGCCTTCGTTGCCTCGTGGGCTGCAATGGCTTTTTCGGTCCATGCCCGCTCGTCCTGGAAGAGCGTTGTGATGGCTTGCGCCAGGTCATGAGGGCGAGTGGAACCGAGCGCATGTCCCACCTTGTTGATATCACCGAAGGTGCGTGCAAATTCACCGTACGGGAAGATCACCACCGGTGTGTAGAGGAACAAGGCCTCACAAGAGGCGGAGAAAGCTGCCCATTTCGGGTTGGGGTTCACGAACAAGCGCGAACGTTCGAGTATGTCGAAATAAGTGCGTTTTTGGCCGGGGTTGCCCTTGTCCAGGTAACCGTGGAACTTCATGTTCCGCGGCGCGGATGGCAGGTCCCGTCGATCCATGCCGATCACGTTGACCGTTAGTTCCGGCCGGTCCATGCCGTTAAGGATCTCCACGGCCTCGGCCAAGCGTTCCAATCCCTCCTTGTACTTCAGGCTCCCGATGAAGACCAGCTCATTGCCTTCCCACTTTCGCGCGAGCAGTACGTTCCGGTCCGCGTTCAGACGGTCCATGTTCACCACGTTGCCGTAGTATTTCACTTTGCTCCCATGCACCCTTCTCAAGCTCGTGGCCAGGTCCGGGAACAGAGCAATGATGAGCGCGGCTTCCTTGAGGTTCCTGCGTTCCTCAATAATGGTGGGTTTTTCCAGACTATCCGGCTTCCGCTCATCAAAATAGGCAATGTGCTGCTCGAAGGTTTGATCACAGAACAAGGTGTAGGGCCTATTATTCCCGGTGGCGAAGGAAAAGGTCATGAACACGCAGTGCCCTTCCGGATACCGCCGCAAGGCACGTTGTATCTTGGCATTCACCACGTGCCGGTTCATTCTGCTGCGGATATAAGTGAACCGGGTCTGCCTGCCGACGAGCCGGCAGAAAACCTTCCAAGGCACATCAAAAAGCAATTGCACAAAGCGTGAAGGAGCGATATTCACATGATGAACCCGATGGCCACGCTGCTCCAACGTGCGCGTAAAGAAGAACGGCATGTTGGACCAGGTGCTCGGCTTGCGCGAATCCCCAATGGAGAACACGATGAACTCAGGAATCACGGGATCATTGATCTTGGAACTCATTCCCTATGCACGAACAGATACCAGTCCTTCCGGCAGAAAGGGGGACCTTGCGGTATGTACAGGGCTGGTACGCACCCGAATGCGATCAATTTTCCGCCAAGGTAATATTACCAAGTACGGTCCGCTTCACGGGGAAGTGAAGCCCTGACCCCGTGACCAGGGGTTGTGGAGCACATTAGGCGCGTTTCGCTCCAAGGAGCAATTTCATGACCAGCCGGTCTATCGGAAGGTCCACGTCATGTTCCGTGGCCTGATCCAAGGGAATCCAACGGAAGTGTTGCCCCGGTTCGGCCCCTGCCCCTTGTGCCGGTGCTCCGTCCTTGATCGAATCCGGATCGCTCACTCGGAACGTGTAATAGATGCTGACGATCTGGTCCTCTTCACAGTACGCGCTGGGCTGGAAGAAGTCCGTGGTGTAGAAATGGCGGAGGTCCTTGGCCTCCATGCCCACCTCTTCCAAGATCTCGCGACGCAGGCATTCCAACGTTCCTTCTCCCGGCACCAACCCTCCTCCGGGAAACTTGACCACGGGTGCATTCTTGATCATCTCATTGGAAACCAGTACACAGCCAGCATGCAGCAGGATCCCATAGACCCGGATGTTGAACCTGGAAACCGTCATCGCGGGCGGATGGCCTTCAGCATCCTGTATTTTCCCGGTGGCCCCGGAACGCGTTCGGCACGCAGGCCCGCCTCGATCATGGCCCGGCGCACATCGCCCTTGGCACAGTAGGTCACCACCAGTGCTTCCGGTCGCATGGCCCGATATACGCGCCGAAATACGTCGACCGTCCACATGTCAGGTTGGACCGCAGGTGCGAACGCATCGAAGTAGACGAGGTCGAACGCCTCGTTGGCATCCAAATGCTGTACTTCCCGTCTCTCCCTGTGGAAATGGAATAGCGCCGATAGCTCCACGGCTCCCCCGTTGCGCATGTTCATCATGGCCGTGTACCCTTCCTGCCGTTCCGGCGCACCGATCACCGCGGTGTGGTGCAAGTGCTCATGGAGTCCTGCCGGCAATGGGAATGGTTCCAGGGCCCAATAGTTCACGTTGATCCCCAGCCGGTCGCTCTCGGACCAGGTCAGCAAGGCGTTCAAGCCCGTTCCGAGGCCCACTTCAAGAATATCGAGCTTGCGTTTCCCCGTTGCCAACAGGCCTTGCTCGATATAGACGTGCCGACTCTCCGTCAATGCCCCGTAGAGCGAATGGTAGTGTTCCCCCAAGGTCGCACTGTCCAGAGTATAGGAGCCGTCCGCGGTGCGAACGGGGACCAGGTCGGTCGGCGGAACGAACATGAATTGGGACAGGCTGCTTGAACCCCGCCAAGATACTGTCAGGAAGGCATCCTCACAGGACGCGGATCTCGGTTCTTCGGTTCAAGGCCTTCTCCCCGTTCGTTCCGTGTGGTGCAACAGGACGGCTTGACCCGTACCCCTTGGCCTGCAACCTGTCGGGTTGGATGCCATGCTCAACCAACCAGTTCAACACCACGTAAGCCCTGGCCTCGCTTAGCTCTTGGTTGGGAATTGGCCCTGCATCGCTGTCGGTATGGCCGCCGATCTCGATCCGCAGCCGGGGATTGTCCTTGAGGAATTCAGCCAGTCGTTCCAACTCGGCGGTAGAGGTCGCATTCAACTTGTAACTGTCGCGATCGAAGAGGATGTTCCTCATGACCTCCGCATTGCCGGAGGTCAAGGGCTTCAGGTCCATGTCCATTCGAACCTCGCCATCCGCGTTGTCCACATGTTCCGTATGCAGCAAATATCCCTTCGCGGTGACGTGTACCGCGTAGGGCTTGCCTGCCGGTACCAAGGCCGTATAGGCACCGGTCCTGGGATCGGCGGTGAAGGTGGCATTGAAGGCGGGTTCCTCCAAGCTCATCAATTCGATGGTGGCCTCGATGGGTTCCATCATTTTCAACCCTTTGATGAATCCGATGAGGCGCATGAGTTCCTCCTTTTCACGCAAGGGAACTCCCGCCCCCGCACTGGCCAGCATGGCTGTTTCCGCTACTTGGCCATCCATTCCAAGATCAACCCTGTAGATATCGTCGCCGCCCATTCCTCCGGGGCGAACGCTGTTGAAATACCCCACTGTACCTTCCTCATTGAGCATCAGGAACTGGTCATCACCCGGTGAATTGATGGGCCATCCGAGGTTTTCCGGCCTGGACCAGCGTCCATCCACGAAGTTGGACTTGAACAGGTCGTACCCCCCCATGGAGGTATGCCCCTGGCTGGCGAAGAAGATGGTGCTGCCGTCGCCGGGCGCGAACACGCCCTCTTCATCATAGGGGGTGTTGATGTCCGGGCCGAGGTTCTCCGCGGCTCCCCACTCGCCCGTGGTTTCATTCCAAGGGCTGCGATAGATGTCGCTTCCGCCCAGGCCGCCTTCACGGCTGCTGACGAAGTAGGTCCATTTACCGTCGGAGGTGCGCCATGCACTGCTTTCCTGGGCGCTGCTGTTCACCACCTCCGACAGGGGCACAGGCTCCGACCAGACCCCCCCGGTTCGTTCGCTGGTGTACAGATCTCCGCCGTTCTTCTCGTCGCGGTACATGATCATGCTTTCACCATTCGCCGCCAGGGAAACCGTGGCATCGTTTCGCGGACCGTTCAGCGCCCCGGCCAGCGGCTCCGGCGTGGACCATCCGTTGGCTTCCCAATGGCTGCCGTATATATCCTCGAACCACGAATTATTGACCTTGTTCACCTTGCCTCCGGTGGATCCCGGGCGACGACTGGTGAAGTACAGGGCGCCCTTCCCGTCCCAAAGCGCACCATACTCGCTTCCTGAAGTGTTGATCGCGGGTCCCGCGTTCATCACTCTGGCCCGCGTTGGAGCGTTCATGTACTGCTTTCCATGGCCGCACTCCACAATGTGCTTGTCCACCATGTTGTAGGTGCGATCGGGATCGGGCGTTCGCCTGATGATCTCGGCGTGTCGCTGGAATTCGGCGATGGCCTCATCCCATTTGGCGTTGAGCTGCAGCGCATACCCCAGGAGGAAATGCACACGGGGCAGGAAGGGGTCCAGTTCCGCCGCACGCTGCAAGTGGCCCAACGCGCTGGAGGGCACCGGCCCGTTGAGCAGGCAGACCGCGATCTTGAAATTGAGCTCGGCGTTGTCCGGGTTGATGCCATAGGCCTGTTCGTAGGCTGCCATCGCGGCATCGTGATCGATCCCTCCCTTGATGGCCAGGGCATCCGCCTTCTTCATGGCGGCAAGCGCTTCCTTCAACTGGCCGGCATCCGGTATGTGGACCTTGTCGAAGGGGACATCGCTCGCTTGTGACGGGGATTGAGCGTGTAGCCAGCAAGTCGCCGGAAGGAGGAGGGCCAGGGAAATAGCACGACGGAACATGGGCAGTTGGGGCCGTATTTAGTTCACAGCGCCTGTTGATACGCGATACGCACGGAGAAGTTCCCGGAGTGCTTGGCGGGTACATTTGGCCCCGCTTGAAAGGCCAAGCACAACAAAGCAACATGGCAAAGAAGAAGAACACGGGAACAAGCGCCAAGAAGCGCGATACGCCGGCCGGGAAGGCCCCCAACAAGAACAAGAGCATCCTCACTGCGAAGTCCTTGGACTTCATGGAGCGATACCTGAACAATGCAAGCCCAACGGGGTTCGAGAGCAGCGGCCAGCGGATGTGGTTGGACCACATTGGCCCATGGGTGGATACGTATTTCACCGACCCCTATGGCACTGCCGTGGGAGTGGTAAATCCCTCGGCCAAATACAAGGTGGTGATCGAGGCCCATGCGGACGAGATCAGCTGGTTCGTCCATTATATCACCAATGAAGGTTTCATCTACGTACGCCGGAACGGGGGTAGCGACCACATGATCGCTCCGAGCAAACGCGTGAACATCCATACGGACAAGGGCATCGTAAAGGCGATCTTCGGATGGCCGGCCATCCATGTGCGCACCCCCAAGAACGACCCCGCCCCCTCGCTGGACAATATATTCCTGGACTGCGGATGTGCCAGCAAGGAGGAAGTGGAGAAGCTGGGCGTTCACGTGGGTTGCGTGATCACCTACGAGGATGAATTCATGGTGCTGAACGGCAAGACCTTCGTGGGCCGGGCCCTGGACAATCGCATGGGCGGTTTCATGATCGCCGAGGTGGCCCGCTTGCTGAAGGAACAGAAGGTGAAGCTGCCCTTTGGCCTCTACGTCACCAACAGCGTGCAGGAGGAAGTTGGCCTGCGCGGGGCGGAAATGATCGTGGAGCGGATCAAACCGGACCTGGCCTTGGTTACGGACGTAACGCACGACACGCAATCACCCATGATGAACAAGATCCAAAGCGGTGATATTGCCTGTGGCAAAGGCCCTGTACTGGCCTACGGCCCAGCCGTTCACAACAATCTCCTGAAAAAGGTGATCGCTGCGGCCGGGACCAACAAGATCCCGTTCCAACGCTCAGCGGTGAGCCGGGCCACCGGTACCGATACGGACGCGTTCGCCTATGGTGCCGCAGGAGTACCAAGCGCCCTTATCAGCTTGCCCCTCCGGTACATGCATACCACGGTGGAGAGCGTTGACCGGCAGGATGTGGAGAACGTGATCAAATTGATCCTGGCCACGCTGCGGTCGTTGAAGGCGAACGAGGACCTGCGGTACTTCAAGTGACCTCACTGCATGCGGCTACGCCTCGACGACAATGAACGCGGTGCTTTTCACTACCTCTTCGGTGGGGTGGTGGTGGTCATTTTGTTGAAGGGCATTGCCTTCCTCGCGGATCGATTGGGACCCTCCCTTTCGGCAGACCAGGCAGCCCTGCGTCCATTTCAGCAGGGCTATCCGCTGTTGCGTGGTGAACTTGCGGTGGTAGCCACACCGACCGGCCTCACCGAGCGCTTGATCTTGGCGGTGGTTCTGGCTGTCGGGGCCACCTTCATGTTGGCCGTACTGCTGGCCCTGTTGAGCACCGCATGGCACCGGAGCGGAGGCCGGGGCCGACGGATCGCCGTGCGCTTGGTACTGATGCTCACCCTGGTGTGGTCGGTTTACGCCGCCTTCCTGCTTCCGATCAAGGAAACGCGCGTGGAAAAAGGGGAGTTGCTCATCCGGGAGCGCCGGTCGTTCATCGGCGACATTCCATGGCCACTGAGCCTCCATGAACGCCGACTTTCCAGCGGGGAGGTGCTATGGGTCGAAGGAGGGAGCGACCCTCCGGTTGCGAGGGAAAAAGGCAAGGCCTGGATCGATGTGGTCACCACTGCCGGCACGGAACGAGCCGCATGGGTACGCGGCTTGGATGCCAAGGACGAATTGGAACTTCTACGTGCAGCCAGCGATGGGGCAGCCGTGCTGGAGCGGGAGCTTCGCTGAGCCGCAACCCGTCCAGTCCTATGATGTGCCAGGACAGCATCGCCGGGCAATGGCACTTTCGTGCCAACTTCAATAACTTGCATGCACCACCTCGTTCGTGCCCGATGCACATCCGGTTCATCAAGCCCGCTGAAACCCATGCCCTGCGCCAGCAGGTGCTTCGCCCCGGCCAACCCCTGGAAGAGATGGAGTGGTCCAAGGACCGGGCTTCGGGGAATTTCCACCTCGGCGTTCAAGAGGAGGAGGACCTCATCGCGATCGCTTCGTTCTTCCGTGAACGAAATGAGTTCCTTCGCGGATGGATCCAGTACCGATTGAGGGGAATGGCGACCGCTCCACGCCATCAGGGAAAAGGGTTCGGAACTCGACTGCTTCAATTCGGGATGGGACACCTGCGCGACATGAAGGCCGATCTGCTCTGGTGCAACGCCCGCGAAAACGCGGTCGGCTTTTATGCGAGGGCAGGTTTCAAGGGCGAAGGTCAGACCTTTCTGATCGAGGGAATTGGCATCCATCACCTGATGTACCACCGACTTTGAAGCACACGGCCCGCCCCTCGCACAACTGGATGGTGCCGGCATTGATGCTGCTGAACCTGCTGCTCAAGGTCGCGTGGTCCGGCGTACATGAACTGGCCGGCGACGAGCCGTTCACCGTGTACTGGGCACAACGACCATTGGGGGAATTGTTCGGAATGCTCCGCACCGAGAACAACCCCCCACTGTACTTTCTGCTCATGCATGGCTGGAGCCAACTGGTTCCCTTGGACCCGGCGTGGTTGAGGATCCCCTCGGCGATCTTCAGCACGCTGACCGTATGGCCGCTTTTCCTGCTGGGCAGGCATTTGGGCGGGATCGCCACAGGGGTGCTTGCTTCCCTCCTGTTCACCTTCAGCCAGCACGGCTATGGCTTTGCCCATGAGGTGCGCGCGTATTCCTTGCTTGTTCTTGCTTGTACCTGGGCCGTCTGGCAGTTGGTTCGCTTGGCGGATGATCCCCTGCGTCACCCGGCGTTGCGCCCTGCATCGATCCTTTGGCTGGTCGTTGCGAACATTCTGGCCACCTGGGCCCATTATTTCGGCTGGCTCATGGTGGGCCTTGAACTGGTCCTGGTCTTCACAGTGCCGATGCTGCGACCGGTACGGGTGAAGATGCTTGCCGCCGCTGCACTCACTGCGCTATGCAGCGCGCCCGTGGCCGGCATTGTACTTTCCCGGGCCGGCACGAGCCTCGGGCAAGGCACATGGCTGGAAGCTCCGGGATGGGAGGAGCCGTACAACATGGTGATGCGTTGGGCCAACGCCCCGGTGGTGGCGGTGATCTTCCTGGCCCTGATCGCATTCGCCCTGGTACGCAGCTCCGCTCGTTCCCCACGGATGGCCATCCCGTTGTATTGGACCGCCGTACCGCTTATCGGCATGTTCCTGGTCTCGTTCTCCTTTCCGATCTACTTGGACCGCTACCTGCTTTTTGCCTCCATCGGGTTCTACCTGCTGGTTGCCCTTGCCGCGACCTCCGTCCCGGGTGCTCCATGGGTACGCCATTTGGTTTCCGCAGGATGCGTTCTGGCAATGGCTGTGACGTTCGCGCCTTGGAAAAGCAACAACATGCATCCTTCCCGTGTGGTGGCCCAGGTGGATGCCTGGCGCGAGGGTCGCACTGCCGTGATCATGCAGCCCGCCTGGTACGACCTCACCTATGCCTGGGCGACGGACCCGGGCTTGTTCCGGGGGGCGGCACCGATCGGCATGGCCCTGCACGAGAGGGATGTGTTCCCCGTGACCGGGGATGCCATGCCACCATTGGACAGCAGCTTCACCACCGTGGTCCATATCGATGCGTGGGCATCGCTTACCGACCCCGGTCATCGGGTGCTGAACGGCTTGAGATCGCGGTACGTTCAGGTGGATTCCGTGGAAGCGGACCGCAAGGTGATGGTCCGATCATTTCGCGCACACTGATGTCCCAGGCACCGAGACATCCCTTCTTCGCGTCCTAGGACGGGAATCCGTTAGGTTACCGCCGCTCAGTCGGACATCCTATCTTTCCGACCCCGTATTGCAGATGCTCAAACCGTCCCTTCTTCTCGCCGCGCTCATCAGCGTTCCGGCATCCGCCCAGGTGGTGATCAACGAAGTGAACACCTCGAACATGAACGGCATCACCGACAGTTTCGGTGAACGGGAGGATTGGGTGGAGCTCTACAACACCACCACGGCCAATGTGGACCTGAGCGGCTGGTACATAAGCAACAAGGTGAACAACCCGGCCAAATGGGCATTTCCGGCAGGGGCCTCCATCCCTGCGAACGGATACCTGATGGTGTATTGCAGCAAGCGGAACACTGCGGCCGGGGGTGCCTTTCATACCAGCTTCAAATTGAACCAAACGGACGATGACCATGTAGTACTCTCCGATCCGAGCGTTACCATTATCGATGATGTGCTTTTGGATCCGCCCACGAAGTTGGATAACAGCCGCGGGCGCACCACCGACGGGGCCACCACTTGGTCGCTCTTCCTCAACCCAACCCCCAATGCGCCCAATGCCGGTGCTTCACCGGATTACACAGCGCGGCCCGAGCTCAGCCCGGGAGCCGGCTTTTATGGAGGTGCCATGGACGTGAGCATGAGCACTTCCGACCCGAACTCGACCATCCGCTACACACTTGACGGCTCCGAGCCCACGGCCGCTTCCACCGCGTACACTGGTCCCGTAAACATCGCCGCCACCACGGTGGTGCGCGCGGCCTGTTTCAGCTCAACCCCAGGTGTTCCACCCAGCTTCATCGAAACGAACACCTACTTCATCGGGATCACCCATACCACTGCGGTCCTCAGCATTGCAGGGGACCAGGTTGACGATCTGCTGAACGGGAATGGCGGTTTGGAACCTTATGGTTCCTTCGAGTATTTCGGGCCGGACCAGCAGCTTCGCGACGAGGCCACCGGGCAGTTCAACGAGCACGGCAATGATTCATGGGCGTATGATCAGCGCGGTTTCGACTACATCACGAGGGACCAAACCGGATACAACGATGCCATCCACTACCCCATCTTCAACGCCTCCAACCGGGGGAAGTACCAAAGGTTGATCATCAAGGCAGCGGCCAATGACAACTACCCGTTCGAGAATGGCGGCGCCTACATCCGGGACGCCTACGTACACAGTTTGGCGCAGGCCGGCGGGCTGAAGTTGGACGTGCGTACATACGAACCCTGCGTGCTGTACATGAACGGCCAGTACTGGGGTGTATACGAGATCCGGGAGAAGTGCGATGATCATGACTACACGAATAAGTACTACGACCAGGACGAGTACGACCTGCAATACCTGAAGACCTGGGGCTGGACGTGGAGCGAGTACGGCGGTGCCCAAGCTCAAGCCGATTGGGACGCGCTTTTGGCCTACATCATGAGCAACAACATGGGCGACCCCACGGCCTTTGCCTATGTGGATGGACAGTACAATTGGAAGAGCTTGGTGGATTACGTGGTACTCAACAGCTACACCGTCTGTACGGACTGGCTGAACTGGAACACCGCTTGGTGGCGCGGTTTCAACCCCGCCGGGGAGCACAAGAAATGGGGCTACACCTTGTGGGACAACGATGCCACCTTCGGCCACTACATCAACTACACCAACGTGCCACAGACCACGCCGGACGCGGACCCGTGCAATGCCGAGGCGCTGCCCGATCCCGGAGATCAAGGTCACATCCCCATCCTTCAGAAGCTGATGGATGAGAACCCGATGGTCCACGATTACTACGTGAACCGCTACATCGACCTGGGAAATACCCTGTTCAGCTGCCAAACGATGTTGCCTTACCTGGACAGCCTGATCAACTTGATCACGCCGGAGATGCCCGGCCAGGTCGCGCGATGGGGTGGCACCATGGCCGGCTGGGAAGCCAACGTACAGAGCATGCGGGCCTTCATCGAGGCACGCTGCACCGCCATCCAACAGGGCATGGTGGACTGCTATGACCTCACCGGGCCGGACACCGTGGTCTTTCGGGTGGAACCGCCCCTGAGCGGCACCATCAAGATCAACTCCATCACCCCGGCACAATTCCCCTTCGCCGGGCTGTATTACGGAGGTATCGCAACCACCTTGCAAGCCAAAGCGGAGCCCGATTGGGTATTCGACCATTGGGAAACGATCCACGCCAGTCCCAATCCCACCCTCACCGACTCCCTCGTGACCATCAATTTTTCCGGGACGGACACGGTGATCGCGCACTTTGCCCCCCCGGTCAAATACCCCGTGGTCCTGCTCACCGATCCACCGAACACGGCATCCATCCTGTACAATGCGGACCTGTACAGCACCTTTCCCGTCACCGTGGAACGCATTCCGGAATCCATTGACACCCTTACCGTGTTCCCCTCGATGTACTACACTTTCCTGTATTGGGAATTCAAGTACAATACCCCCAATCAGAACGATTCCACCCTGAAGACCATTCCCGTGACGATCTTCTACCCTGACACCATCATCGCCCACTTGGAGCCGCAGGAGTATGTCTATTACGGCCCCAACGCCTTCACACCGAACGGTGACGGCATCAACGACACATGGCGCCCGGTGAACAACGTGGTGAACCTGGATAACTACCTCCTCCAGATCTTCGACCGTTGGGGCAGGGAACTCTTCACCAGCACCGATCCCTTTGAGGAATGGGACGGCACCGCGGATGGCAAGTTGGTTCCACTGGGCGTGTATGCATACCGGGCAAAGATGTACGACGCCATCACCAAGGATGAGCACAACGTGAGCGGGCACGTGACCGTGGTTCCCTGAGTTACTGCTTTGGACAGGACGTGGTTCCCCTGTGGTTCCAAACACTCCGCATACCTTCGGAACCGTAGATGCGCAACCATCCGGTCACCTTCTTTCTTCTTCTTGCCTTTGGGACAAGCTGGGGCATTTTCGCCGTGGGCAAATGGGTGTTGGGCATATCCTCGGGGCTTGGCTGGACGATCACGTCGGCGCTGTTCATGCTGGGGCCGGCCTTGGCCGCAGTGGTGCATCGGCGTTGGAACGGGCAGAGCTGGCCTGAACTGGGCGTTGTGCGCTCCGGGATCCGTTGGAAATGGATGGGCATCGCGGTGGCCATCGCCATGGCACTGCCCCCGTTCACGCTGTTCTTCAATTGGCTTCTGGGCGATGTGATGCGGCTCGGCCCGTTCGGCCACACAGCGATCAGCAAGGCCATGGTGTTGTCCACGGTGGAAGCACAATTGGCAGTATCCGATGCGGCGCCTGGCCAGACCGAAACCGCATTGGAGCAGCTCTCCGCGTTGCCCCTGAACGGTTTCGCCATTCTGCTGATCGCCTTGGTAGCGGGTGCCTTGGCGGGCTGCACCGTGAATTTCGTCTTTGCGATGGGCGAGGAACTGGGATGGCGCGGTACGCTGTACCACTTCACCCGGCGTTGGGGGCTGTGGAAGCATGTGGGCTTCACCGGGCTGGTTTGGGGACTTTGGCATGCTCCGCTGATCCTGGAAGGCCATAATTATCCCGACCATCCGGTCATCGGCGTGGGCTTTATGTGCCTGTTGACCACCGCCTTGGCCTTGCCCCTGGCCTGGGTCCGGTACCGCAGTGGCTGCGTGTGGTCCGCCGGGGTATTGCACGGCACGGTGAACGGTGTGGCCGGTATCAGTGTGCTTTTTACCCAAGGGACATCCAGCTTGGCCGGTGGCGCTACGGGCCTTTCAGCGGTGCTGGGATTGATCGTGATCAGTGCATTGCTTTTCATCCTCGATCCACAATTTCGCAGGCAATTCAGTCAGCCATGAAGGCCGTGCCTTGGTGCATACCGTTCCTTATGGCCTGTGGAGGCGCCCCGTATCAACAGGTGGTGAAGGACCCGTCCGGGCGCGTTCGCGCGGAAGTGACGCGCATGGGCGGCAGAAAGGAAGGCCCGGTCCGCTTCTTCAATTATGATGGCAGCCTGCTTACCACAGGCGTGTATGCCAACGACAGTCGGCATGGCGCATGGACCACGATCGATCCGACCGGAGACACCTTATCGATCGTCAACTATCACTACGGCCGAAAGGATGGACTGCAAGGCTATTGGGCCCCGAACGGGCAATTGCTCCGGTTGGAGCGGTTCAAACAGGGAGAACCCCACGGCCCGCTGTACCGCTTCTTCTCCGATGGAACACCACGCCAGATCACCTGGTACGATCACGGGATCCCCGACGGCGACTACGTGGAATGGTACAAGACCGATAGCACCAGTATCGCCATCACCGTGGGTGAGTTCACCAAGGGGAAACGTTCAGGCAAGTGGACCCGGATCTATGGCAATGGCCGGGTGAACAGCCAAGGCAGATATGCCGACGGCATTAAGGTGGGCATCTGGCGCACTTGGGACCCGCAAGGCCATCTGCTCCGGACGGTGGATCACGGACCGCCCTAACGGCGGACAGGGCGCAAGGCATCAACAATTCACGGCAGTACTTTCCCGGGATTCATGATCCCTTGGGGATCGAAGAGCTGCTTTATCCCGCGCATCAGGGCGATCTGCACGGGATCGAAGGCCACGTCCATGTAAGGCCGTTGTACCAGACCGATACCATGTTCGCCACTGAGGGTGCCTCCCAGATCCACCGTGTATTGGAAGATCTCGCGGATCGCCTTGGGCAAGTCCTGCGTCCAAGCCGCGTCGCTCATTTCACCCTTGATGATGTTGACGTGCAGGTTGCCATCACCGGCATGTCCGTAGCACACGCTCCTGAAACCGTACCGACCACCTACTTCCTTCACCTTTGCCAACAAGCGCGGCAAGGCATAGCGCGGCACAACCGTGTCCTCCTCCTTGTACACGCTGTTGCTCTTCACGGCTTCCCCCACCCGGCGACGCATCAGCCAGAGTGCATCCTTTTCCGCAGCGGTTTCCGCAAAAAGCACCTCTTGGCAATCAAATTGCTCCATCACTCCGAGGATGGTCTCACAATCGCGCATCAGCACGTCCCCGTGGTTGCCGTCCACTTCGATCAGCAAGTGAGCGGCGGTATCATCAGCTATCGCGATGTTCACACCTTTCACAAAACGCAGCGTCCAATCGATCGCATCGCGTTCCATGAACTCCAATGCGCTCGGGGTGATACCGGCACGGAACACGGCGCTCACCGCTTCGCACGCCTTTTGCGCGTCGCGGAAAGGAACCAGCATCAGACGTGTCTCCTGGGGCAGTGGCACCAGACGCAACACGGCCCTTGTGATGATACCGAGCGTACCCTCGCTCCCCACCATCAGGCGGGTCAGGTCGTAGCCGGTGGCGTTCTTCAGGGTGTTGGCACCGGTCCAGATCACTTCGCCGCTGGGAAGAACCACTTGCAGGTTGAGGGCAAAGTCACGGGTAACGCCATACTTCACGGCACGGGGTCCACCGGCGTTCTCGGCCAGGTTGCCTCCGATGGTGCATGATCCGCGACTGCCGGGATCGGGTGCATAGTACAAGCCCTTGGCAGCCACCGCCTCCTGCAGCACTTGGGTGATCACGCCCGGCTCCACGGTCACTTGCAGATTGCGCTCATCGATCTCCACGATGGCGTTCATGCGGTCCAGCGCGAGGCCCACGCCGCCATGCACGCTCAATGCCCCACCGCTCAGGCCCGTGCGAGCACCTATGGGCGTGATGGGGATCGTGTGGGCGGAACAGAGCCGGACCACTCCGGCCACTTCTTCCGTGCTTCGGGGCCGCACCACTACCTGCGGTGGAAAGCTGAGGTCCTCGGTCTCATCATGTCCGTAGTGAAGCCTATCCTCCTCGCTCAACAGTATCGCGTCAGCGGGTAAAATGTCCCGAAGCGCCTGCATGAATCCGGCCGTCAGCATGGGTGCGGCATATTCCCCCTGTTCCATGACCGCGAAGTTCGGTGGTGTTGGCCAATCCATGCGTCCATTGTGCTCAAACAACCAAAAGAAGCTCGTCAGGTCTTTTTCATTGTTGCATTTGTATCGGGAACTGTTCCACCTGCCTAAAGCTGTTATCTTCATCCGACAATTCATCTATCCTATCCGCCCAGTTCCATGAACCCTTCCATCCCTCTCATCGTGATCGCGGTACTAATCGCTGGCACGGCCCAAGCCCAGAACATCGGCATCAACGTGAACGGCGCGGCCCCGGCGGCATCGGCCTTGTTGGATATTGATGCCTCGGCCCTCCCGGCAAACAACAAGCGCGGACTGCTGATCCCGCGCATTGCGCTCACCTCGCGCACGGTGGCGGCACCAGTGGTAACCCCGGCCGCCTCACTGGTGGTGTACAACACCGCCACTGCGGGTGCAGCACCGAACAACGTGACCCCGGGTTTCTACTATTGGGATGGCACTTCACAATGGTTGCGCATGTTCAGCGGGAACGACGCATGGAGCACGGTGGGCAATAGCGGTACGGTGGCGGGCACCAACTTCCTGGGCACCACCGATGCAAGGGACTTCGTGGTGAAAACGGGCGGCAGCGCGGCGGCGAATGAGCGGATGCGGGTTCTCTCCGGTGGGCAGATCGTGGTGAACAAGACCACGGCGGCAGCGAATGATGCATTCTCCGTATACGGCACCGGAAGCACGGGTGCGATCAATAGCTTGGGCACCAACGCCATCAGTGGATACACCGCCACGGGGAGAGGAGTCTTCGGGATCTCCACATCCACCGCCACTACCGGCGACCTGACCGGTGTATGGGGCGAAGCGGCCTCCACCTTGGGGACCGGAGTGGTGGGCTTGGCCAGTGGCACCTCCGGACAGGCCGACGGGGTCTTTGGGCAATCAGCCTCTTCCTCCGGGAACGGCATGTTCGGTGCGAATACCGCCACCACCGGCACGAGCGTGGCCGTGCGTGGCCAGTCCGCCACCCGTAACGGGGTGGCCATCCTTGGTATTGTGAACACCTCCAGCGCCAACATCACGGCAGGAACCACCGCATATGGGGTGCAGGGGCAGGTGAACGGGGCGATCACCGGGACAGGTCTGGCGATCGGCGTGTTCGGTGTCACCGCCATGACCACGGGAGCCGCGAACGGGGTTTGGGGGCAATCCGCTTCCAATACCGGGAACGGGGTGCTCGGCTTCTCCACCAACACCACCGCGGCGGGCACGGGGACAGGGGTATGGGGAGAAGCCGCATCCGGGATCGGGACCGGTACGCGAGGGCGGGCCACGTACACCGGAGCGGGGGTAGTGCAGCCCGTCGGGGTTTTCGGCGATGCCACCCATGCGAACGGGTTCGGATCCTACGGCAAGAACCGTCACCTGTCCGGCACGGGGGTCAGTGCCGTGGGCAATAACGAGGTCGGCAATTACTTGGTCGCAGGCAGTGGCATCGCGGCTTCCGGAAATACGACAGGGGCACTTCACTATTACACCAGTGCGGGGGCAAGCTGGGGCACCGTTATTCAGGATGCATTCGCAAATCAATGGAATGTGGGCGGATGGAACGGCTTTGGCTATTTCAAAATAATCGGCCCCGGTGCGGTAAGCACCGTTGTAAAGGACCTGGAAGACCAAAAAGTGCTCCTGTATTGCCCGGAAGCTCCCGAAGTGCTCTTTCAGGACCATGGCATCGGCCAACTCACCAATGGAAGTGCACATGTACAGATCGATCCGATCCTGACCAAGAACATCATCGTGAACGCGGAACATCCGCTGAAGGTCTTTGTCCAGATGGAAGGGGACTGCAACGGCGTATACGTCACGAACAAGAGTGCTACGGGCTTTGATGTCCATGAATTGAGCGGTGGCACATCAAATGTTCCTTTCTCATGGTCCATCGTTGCCACCCGAGCTGATGAAACTGAGGAGAGCGGGAACGGGGATGTCCGTCACTCCAGTTATCGTCAACGCTTTGGCCCTGCCCCGACCTATATGGAACGCCGCGCCATGTTACCTGAACAGCCTGAGCATTCTCGAAAAACCGGTATCCTTCCGAGCGAGCAGGTCGAAACCGGAGGGAAAAAGTAGCGTCATTTCCCGCCCCTGGTCCTCTTGTGTCCTTGGAACAACAGGCCGTGGAAGTGGAACACGGAACATGACCGTTCCACCCCCCGCCTCGGAGAGTCGAGCCCTGCGCACTGATCGGCCCACGTCATGGAATAAGCGTCCACGCTCGTGCCGACTGTTCGGGCAAACAGGTCATGTCCCTGCACGAGGGTGAACGCTTGCGCAAGTTGTAAAAACCGGAACCAGCCTACCTCTTACTTTGGCCGTTCATTCATTCCGCATGAACAAGCTCCTTCCTGTGGCAGCGCTCCTGCTGCTTTCGGCACCTGCCACCTTCGCACAAAAAGAGTTCACCAACCAGATCATCTGGTACAGCAACACCTTCAGCAGCGATCGGCTGGACGGTTTGGTGAGCATGAACGATGGAACGCACTACACCGCCATGGAACGTACGGACGGCGGAATGGAAGTGAGCAGTTATGACTATCGCACTGGTGCAAAGACACAAACCGTGTTGCACGGCCAGGACCTCGTTCTGCCGGGCACCTCCACCCCTCTGGAGGTGGAGGACTATGAATTCGCCGGCGACGAGCGGAAATTGATGGTCCGCACGGACATCGAACCGCTCTACCGCCACAGCTACTACGCGTACAATTACGTGTACGATCGGGCTACCCGAACGGTGAAGCCGCTCACTGATCCCGGCAAGAGCAAGCAACGTTCGGCCACCTTCAGCCCCGATGGCTCCCACGCGGCCTTTATGCGCGACAACAACCTTTTCACGGTGGACCTGGAGGGCATGAAGGAGACCGCCATCACCACGGACGGTGAATGGAACAAGGTGCTCAACGGTGCACCGGACTGGGTGTACGAGGAGGAATTCGAATTCACCCAGGGGTATGAATGGAGCCCGGACGGGAAGAAGATCCTCTACCTGCGCAGCGATGAAAGCGCCGTGAAGGAATTTGACCTCACCATGTACAAGGACCAGCTCTACCCCAGTACGTACAGCTTCAAATACCCCAAGGTCGGCGAGACCAACAGCAAGGTGAGCCTGCACGTGTACGACCTCGCCACCGGCAACACCAGCAGCGTTCCGTTGGGCACATCGGAAACGGACCTCTACCTGCCGCGCTTCGGCTTTACCGGCAACAGCACTGTTTGGTTCATGCGAATGAACCGCTTGCAGAACGAGAAGTTGATCTACACCTCGGACGTTTCCAGCCCGCAAGCGGCGGGGCAACCGAAGCCGATCTACAAGGAGACCAGTCCCACCTATATCGAGGTCACCAACGACCTGCATTTCCTGAAGGATGGCAGCTTCATCCTCACCAACGAGCAGGACGGCTGGAACCACATCGTGTGGAACAGCGCGGACGGCGGCACACAGCGGATCCTCACACCGGGAAACTACGATGTGGTGGCAGTGAACGGCGTGGATGAAAAAGGCAAGCGCGTGCTCTTCACGGCCAGCAAACTGAACCCCACGCAGCAGGAAGTATGGGCCGTGGGCTTGAACGGCAAGGGCCTAGTGCAATTGAGCCCGGCTGGCGGGGTGAACGATCCGGATTTCAGTAAAGGCTTCAAATACTTCATCAACACGCGCAGTACGGCGAACGACCCGGGATCGATCACACTTCACGATGGCAGGGGTAAGCTGGTGAAAGTGCTGAAGGACAACACGCGACTAAGGGCGAACCTGCGGGAATACGAGCTGCAGCGGAAGGAATTCCTGACCGTGGCCGCCGGGGATGGCGTTGTGCTGAATGCATGGATGATCAAGCCGCCGGGCTTCGATACCACAAATAAGTATCCGGTGTTCGTGACGCAGTACAGTGGACCGAACAACAACCAAGTGCTTGACCGATGGGGCGGGCGCAACTTGATGTGGCACCAGCTCCTTGCACAGAAGGGCTACATCGTTGTATGCGCGGACCCACGCGGGACGGGCCATCGCGGCCGGGATTTCCGGCACGTGACCCATGGGCAGCTCGGCAAGTACGAGACGGAGGACCTGATCGGGGTGGGGAAATGGCTGGGCGCATTGCCGTACGTGGACGCATCGCGCATTGGTATTCAGGGTTGGAGCTACGGCGGCTACATGAGCTCGCTGTGCATCACTAAGGGCGCGGACGTGTTCAAGACCGCGATCGCCGTAGCCCCGGTAACGAACTGGCGCTATTACGACAGCATCTACACGGAGCGCTACATGGGCCTGCCGAAGGACAATGCCACCGGCTACGACGACAACAGCCCCATCAACCACGTCGCAGCGCTGGAGGGCAACTACCTGCTGATACACGGCCTCGCGGACGACAACGTGCATTTCCAGAACAGCGCCGAAATGATCAACGCGCTGGTAAAGGCCAACAAGCAGTTCGACCTCATGGTGTACCCGGACAGGAACCACGGCATTTACGGGGGCACTACGCGCATGCAACTCTTCACCAAGATGACGGATTATTTGCTGGAGAAGCTTTGATTGGGAATGTCCTATGCGAGTTGTCCTATGTCCTAAGCTTGGCCAAGCGCTGGGCATAAGACTTCGGACATAGGACAGTGACCATGTCAGACAAAGCCACTTTCTTCTACCTTGGCCCGGTCCAAAAAAGCACCCCCCATGCGTCAACCACCTGACCCCATAGTGGTAGCAGCGAATCAATCGCATCCGAAAGGACTCTATCTCCTCTTCTTCACGGAGATGTGGGAACGGTTCAGCTACTATGGCATGCGTGCCATTTTCATGCTGTTCATGGTGCAGGCGCTGTTCATGTCCGATCGCGATGCCTCCAATGTCTACGGCAGCTATACGGGGCTGGTGTACCTCACCCCCCTCCTTGGCGGGTACATAAGTGACCGCTTCTGGGGTAACCGGCGCAGTATATTGGTGGGTGGATTGCTGATGGCCATCGGGCAGTTCCTGCTCTTCTTCAGTGCCAGCCTGATCACTGATTCCGGGCAAAGCGCGGCCGCCATCAGCGCGATGTGGGCGGGCCTCACCTTCCTGATCATCGGTAACGGATTCTTCAAGCCGAACATCTCCACCATGGTGGGCCAACTATACCCCGCCAACGACCCCCGTATTGACAGGGCCTTTACCATCTTCTACATGGGCATCAACCTCGGGGCGCTATTTTCTCCATTGGTGTGCGGTGGCCTGGGCGACACGGGTAACATCTTCGATTTCAAATGGGGCTTCCTCGCAGCCGGCATCGGCATGTTGATGGGGACCCTCACCTTCGAATTGCTGAAGAACAAGTACTTGGTTCATGACGATGGAACGCCGGTGGGCATGCCCAAGCAGAAAATGGACATGCAGACGATCCTCACGATCCTGGGATCGGTGGCATTCATCTTCGTGCTGCTCAATTTCAAGACCTGGTTCAGATCCGAGATCGACCTCATTGGCTACCTGATCTACGGGGCGATGATCGCCATGCCCATCGTGATCTTCAGCGACAAGTCATTGGTGAAGGAGGAGAAGCAACGCATCAGTGTGATCTTCATACTGGCGTTCTTCGTGATCTTCTTCTGGGCATGCTTCGAGCAGGCCGGCGCCTCGCTCACCCTCTTCGCCGACCGACAGACCGACCGCCACATAGGTGGCTGGGAGATGCCCGCGTCCTACTTCCAAAGCGTCAATCCGATCTTCATCATCGCGCTGGCCCCGCTCTTCAGCATGTTGTGGGGCTTTCTGGGAAAACGTGGCATGGAACCCTCATCCCCCCTGAAAATGGCCCTGGGCTTGGCGCTGCTTGCTCTAGGCTATGTAGTGATCGCCTTCGGCGTACATGGTGTGGATCCTTCCGCCAAGATCAGCATGTGGTGGCTGATCACCCTGTACGGTCTGCACACCATGGGCGAGCTTTGCCTTTCACCCATCGGCCTGAGCATGGTAAGCAAGCTGGCACCCGTGCGCCTTTCCTCCCTTTTGATGGGTACCTGGTTCCTGGCCAATGCCGCTGCCAATAAGTTCGCTGGCACACTGAGCGCACTGATCCCCCCAAGTGCCGATGACATCGAGGCCGGGATCGTTGAAAAGATCCCCAATTTCTTCGGATTCGAGATCGACAATCTCTTCAGCTTTTTCCTGGTGTTCATCGCCTTGAGCGGAACCGCAGCCATTTTGCTTCTCGCGATCCACCGCTGGTTGCAGAAGCGCATGCACGGGGTGAATTGATGCGAAGTTCAATTGAGTCTGAAGTCTTGAGTCGGGAGTCTTGAGTGGGAGCTTGGGGGCTTGAGTCTGGTGCTTTTAGTCAGTGGTCCGAGGAGTTTACAACACGCCAACGCATAACAAGTCAATGCCTATTCGCTGTCCCTGTCCTAACCACAATAACAGCTGATTTGAGCACTACTACCCGCCCCTCCAAGCATCCCAAGGGACTGTATGTCCTGTTCTTCACCGAGATGTGGGAACGCTTCGGCTACTACCTCATGCTGGGCATCTTCAGCCTGTACATGCTGGACAGCTGGGACAATGGCGGCATGGGCTTCAGCGCGCTGAAGAAGAGCGACATCTACGGCACCTACCTCGGGCTGGTCTACCTCACTCCATTCGTAGGAGGCCTGCTGGCCGACCGTATTCTGGGTTTCCGTAAAAGCATTCTGATGGGGGGACTGCTCATGGCGGCGGGCTACCTCACCCTGGCCGTGCATGATGTCAACGCGTTCTACATAGGCTTGCTGCTGATCATCCTCGGCAACGGCATGTTCAAGCCGAACATCTCCACGCTGGTGGGCAACCTGTACAACGACGACAAGTACCGGGACAACAAGGATGCGGGCTTCAATATCTTCTACATGGGCATCAACATCGGTGCCTTCGTTTGCAATTTCGTGGCGGCCTACATGCAGATCAACTACGGCTGGGGCCATGCCTTCGCTGCGGCCGGCATCGGTATGCTTTTGGGGGTGATCACCTTCATGAGCGGCAGCAAATGGGTGAAGCATGCCGACGTGATCAAGCCACTGGAGCCGGGCGACATGAGCACGGGGCGGATCCTGCTGAGCACGCTGGTGCCCATGTTCGCGTTCGGTGTGGTGGGCTACCTCATCCCCGGCAACATCCTCGGCACGGACACCAACGACGCGTTCATCTTCGGTTGCATACCGGTTGTGGCCTTCTTCATTTATCTCTACGTGAAGGCCAATGCGGAAGACAAGCGTCCCATTGGAGCATTGTTGGCGGTGTTCGGCTGCTTGGTGATCTTCTGGGCCGTTTTCCACCAGAATGGCGATGCCCTTACCGTATGGGCCAAGGATTACACCGATCGCGAAATGCCGATGAGCATTTCCAACGTTGCGGAAAAGTTGAACATGGCGGAAACGGTGACCAATGCAGGTGAAGCCACCGATGTGAACAGCGCCCAATATTTGGCGACCCTTTCACCGGAACGCATACCTGCCGAAGGCCAGAGCCTGAAGCTGTATGCCACACAGCTCTACCAAAGCATCAACCCGTTCTGGGTGGTGTTGCTCACCCCTGTGATCGTGGGTTTCTGGGGCTTCATGCGTAGCAGGCGCAGGGAGCCGAGCACGCCGACGAAGATCGCGATCGGCCTGGTGATCACCGCACTTTCGGCCCTGGTAATGGTAGGCGCAGTAATGGCGACGAACAACTTGGAAGGCAAGGCCAGCAGTTGGTGGCTGATAGCGAGTTACGGGGTGATCACCGTGGGAGAACTATGTCTCAGTCCGATGGGTCTTTCCCTGGTGAGCAAACTGAGTCCGCCGCGGATCACCGCCTTGATGATGGGCGGCTTCTTCCTCAGCACTTCCGTGGGCAACAAGCTCAGCGGTATGCTCAGCGGCCTGTGGGAAGGTTTTGAGGACAAGAGCTACTTCTTCCTGATGAACTTCGGCCTGGCGATGGCCGCCGCACTCATGCTCTTTGCCATGCTCCGATGGCTACGCGCGGTGATGCGGGAGAAGAATATCCACTAGCGTGGAATGTAGAATGCGGAACAGAGGAATGTAAAACGTCAAATTGGTCTATCGGAGATCTCGGCTGCCGACGGATTAAGGCGCAGAGATGGGCGACCCACTGCTGCCGGTCATACCGCGAAGAACACAAAGTACACAAAGGCGGACGGTGCGCTCCCGCCTCTTTGGAAGCACCTCTCCGTTATGAAGCAACCCTCATCACTCCCTGTGTTTCTCCGTGCCTCGGTGCCCTCGCCTGGGCGTAGCCGCTTCGGCGTAGCACGGTCTGTGGTATAAACGCCACCCACTTCCTCCGTTGCGAAGCAACCCTCCTCATCCCGCATTTCCCTGCGTTTCTCCATGGCTCTGTGCCTCTGTGGTAAAATCAGAACGAACACAGGTTCTCGCTCGTTAGCTCCCAATCGTTAGACTTGCCCGTCCTAAGCCACCTGTAAAGCCAGATTTGCGGGGATCATAACGATCCGCGTCATCAGCGTTCCATAGCCCATGCAAACAATCGAACAGATCCGGGATTTCGAAGGGAAGTACCCCAAGCAGCTCTTGCACCTCGCAGGCAGCGAGATGTGGGAACGATTCTGCTTCTACGGCATGCGCGGCATGCTCACCGTGTTCATGGTAACCCAGTTGGGGTTGGATGACAAGACAGCAAACCTTCAGTACGGTGCGATCCAGGCGTTCGTATACGCCTTTACCTTCATTGGAGGGGTGTTCGCCGACAAGATCCTCGGCTTTCAGAAGTCCTTGTTCTGGGGTGCGGTGATGATGATCGCCGGTGGCCTGGTGATCGCCGTCTCCCCCCACAGCCTCTTTTACATCGGCACCTGCTTCTTCATCATCGGCACCGGCTTCTTCAAGCCCAACATCAGCACCATGGTGGGCCAATTGTACCATGAGGGCGACCCACGCCGCGATGCCGGTTTCAGTTTGTTCTACTCCGCGATCAACCTCGGTGCCCTGTTCGGCGGCATCCTGATGATCTACGTGGGCAAGTACCACAGCTGGCCGCTGGCCTTCGGGCTGGTGAGCATCGTGATGGCCATCAGTCTGATCAACTTCGCCTTCACCCGAAAGAGCATGGGTTCCATCGGCCTTTCGCCGCTGCACCCGGACATACCCAACAAGAAACGCCGCATGTACGAGGTCGCCGTGTACATCGGCTCGCTCATCGCCATTCCGTTCATCCTGATCTTGGTGACCAACACGCACTACACGGACCTGTTCATGTACATCATCGGTCCGCTCACGCTGGTATACTTGGGCTGGGAGATGCGCAAGTTCAATGCGAAGGAGAACAAGCGGTTGCTGGCCGCGCTGGTGTTCATCTTCTTCTCCATTCTGTTCTGGGCCTTCTTCGAGCAGGCGGGCGGCTCGCTGAGCATCTTCGCGTTGAACAATCTCAACCACACCCTTTTCGGCTTCATCCCCATGGACCCGAACATCGTGAACAACAGCGCGAACTCGGTCTTCGTCATCATTTTCGCACCGCTGGTGGGTCTGCTTTGGCTGTGGCTGAGCAAGCGGAAACTGGAACCGAATTCGGTGGTGAAATTCGGCCTTGGGTTTCTCCTTTTGGCCGGTGCGTTCTACGCCTTCTACGCCACCATCTTCTTCGCGGACGCCGACGGCATGACCTCGCTCGACATCTTCACCTTGGGCTACTTCATCATCACCTTCGGGGAGCTGAGCCTCTCACCCATCGGTCTTTCCCTGATGACCAAGCTTTCGCCCCAATCCATTCAAGGCTTGATGATGGGCATGTGGTTCCTGGCCAGCGCCTACGGGCAATACGTGGCGGGGTTGTTGGGCGCGGGCATGAGCACGACCGATCCGAACGCCTCCAATTTCTCGAAACTCGTGGCCTATACCGGCGGATACCAGCAATTGGCCATCTACGCGTTGATCGCGGGGATCGTGCTGATCGTGATCTCGCCGGGCGTGCGCAGGTTGATGAAGGGAGTTCATTGATGGGTGCCGCAGGCGCTATTTGATCAGCTGATCCACTTTCTCATTTGCGAGTAATTTCATCGCGGCACGATCTTGGCAAGCACCCACCGAACAACCTCACAGATGCGCACTCTTTTCTTTTCCCTTTGCTTGGCCCCCTTGACCCTATTCGCCCAAGAACCTGCTACCGGCGGAGTACACTGGAGCGACATTGAAACCGCCCAAAAGGCGGCAAAGAAGGACGGCAAGCCCCTGCTGATCGACGTGTACACCTCGTGGTGCGGTCCCTGCCGCATGCTGGACAAGAACACCTTCCAGGAGGCACGAACGGCAGCATACATCAACGAGCACTTCCACCCGGTGAAGTTCAATGCCGAAGGAGGCGAAACCGTCATTTACAACGGAAAAAGCTACTCCAATCCTTCCTTCGATCCAGCCAAGACGGCAGGCCGCAACGGCACACACGACCTTACCATGGCCATTGCGCCGATGAACGGGCGCATTGCCTATCCGACCATCGTATACATGGACAAGGATGGCAACGTGCTGGCACCGGTGCAAGGCTATATGAGCCCGGAGCAGATCGAACCGATCCTCACCTACTTCGGTGAGGGCTTCTACATGAAGCAGGAGTTCCCCGAATTTCAAAAGAACTTCGTCAGCAAGAGGAAGTAGGGTATGTGCGGATCGGCCGGATCCAACCGTGTGGAAACGTGCTAACGGACCAGCTTCCACGCGTGTGGACCTCCCCGCCTTTCGCCCTTCAACAGTAGTAGCCCAGGTGCAGCGGCCGGAATGGTCATGCGGCAATTCCCTTGGTCGTCCGCAATTCCTCGGCGAAGGACCCTTCCATCCATCCCATGGATCAAGAGCGTGGATCCGGGAACAAGATCCTGCACGTGGACGCGCCCGGCGATCGGGTCCCATTCCGCTCCGAGTTGGTTCCCATCCTCGGAGCGAACACCCGTGGGGCCACAAGGCGGTGCATCACCGGGCTGTGTGGTGAAGGTCCCCCCGACGGCGCTCCAATCCTCCCACATGCCTCCCTCTCCTGCAAGGTGGTCGTTCAGGTCGAACCAGTTGTTCCCTCCGGGTAGTCCGGGCACTTTGTAGGCCTTCACCGCCATCGCGTTGCGGTCCCATGTGAGCGGCATGCCCGCTTGGCAGACTTCCGGACCCACGGGTGGCACACAGTTCATTTGCAGGAAATAGGCGAATTCCTCGTATTGCGGATACTCGCCATAAACATGCGCAATGCCGTCCGGGGCAATGCAGACGGCCACGTACTCGTTGCAGGCGATGCCGTAGACCACACTGTCGCCCTGCTGCGCCATGCGGGACAGAAAAGCGAAGTGGCGGGCCCGCCGGTCCGGGTTGTCGTAGTGCGTGTCGGTGATGGTATGGGCCATGAACGGCACGTGGAGAAAGGGAGTGCAGTCCACGGTCATGTTCGTGGCAAACGGGTTGCTCAACGCCTCCGCGGAAGTGACCGAACCGAACTGGGCACTGAAATAGCATCCACCGAGAATGGCCATGCCAGCGCTGGTTCCTCCGATGGCGATCTGGCGCTGCGCGATGGCATCGTTGACCAGGTCCATCACCGGGGTGTTCCGCCAATCGTACACGTAGTTCCACTGATCACCTCCGGCAAACCAGATGGCTTCGGCCTTTTGAATGCGTTCGGCCACATAGGGGTTGGTGGCTGCGGAAGCATCATTGAACCGGATCGTTTCCACGGAATTCACCCCGCCAAGGTCGCTGTACATATAGTCGTTGTAGCCATCGCTGCCGGAAGCGCGCAGTACCAGTACATCGCCGCCATTTGCACGGTGCAGGAACCACTGCATGGCTGGATCGAACTCGCTGGCACCGCCCATCATGCAGGTTCCTCCAAGTGGAGGAACGGCCGCATCCACCGGATCGCCCGTGAACCAACTGGTATAGGATTGGCCGAGCATTACCACGGCCATGCACCAGGCGGAACAAACAAGAATGACACGTGCCATGGCCCGAATATCGGCGATCTACTTTTGCGCCATGCGGAAATTATTCTACCTGTTCCTGATGCTCTCCATTCCCGCATCTGCCCAAGTGCAGAACTGGGACCCCGAACCCCGAAAGGGTGATGGGGGCATCCGTTTCAACGACGATCTGGACTTCTACTTGAACAGCTACAGCAAGGACGAGATCAAGGCCATGCGCCAAGAGGTGAGCATCTGGCGGATGAACTTCGACAAGATGATCCGCGCCACCATCGACGACATCCAAGCCTACAGCGAGGGAAGCAACATGGTACCTCGCACGCATGATTTCACGTTACCGGAGGTCCGCACGGGAGTTCCCTACCATCTCGCCGCCCATAAGGGCAAATTGAGGGCCTTCATGTTCGGCAGCATCAGCAATCCACCCGCCCGGGCCCAACTCCCTTTTTGGGACAAGCTCTTGGCGAAGTACGACACTTCGGAGGTGGAGCTGTTCGTGATCTATGGCAAGGAACTGCACCCCGGCGACAGGAAGAAGTTCAGTGCCTTTCCCGCCCCCTCCACCATGGAGCAAAAGATGCGGTACGCCACCGAGTTCGCGCAGCTCACCACACTACCTGTACTGGTGGACGGTTTGGATGACAAGGTGCTCACCGCGTACGGCCGTGTGCCGAACGGGGCCTACGTGATCGATGCCGACGGCAGGTTGATCTTTCGTGGCACTTGGGCGGACAGCCGGAAGATCGAGCATATCCTGGACACGGTGCTGAAGTGGTACGCGGACGGCAGGCCGAAGCTGAAGGCCAAGGGTTGAGCGGTGTTGGCAATGGCAACGCCCCCAACGGATCACACCTGCACCAACTTCCACCTTGCACGCCTGAAAACGATCATGCACAGCACTGCCAACAGGCTTTCACTGATGGCGATGGCGATGAAGACTCCTTCCGGCCGTTGCATCCAAAGAGACAGGTACCACGCCAAGGGGATCTCCACCAACCAGAAGCAGACCAGGTTGAGCCATACCGGGGTCATCGCATCCCCGGCACCGTTGAAGGCCTGCGACAGCACCATCCCGTAGGCGAGGAGAAAATAACCAGCACTCATGATCCGCAGGGCCTGCACCCCGATCAGAACCACGGCCGACACCTCCGTGAACAAGCCCATTACCCAAGGTGCCAAGGCGATGAACAGGATGGCCATCGTGGTCATGTACACCATATTGATGTGACCACAGAGCCAAGCGCTGCGTTCGGCCCGGTCCGGCCTGAGCGCACCAAGGTTCTGGCCCACCAGTGTGGAAGCCGCATTGGCAATGCCCCAAGCCGGGAGCAGCGCGAAAATGACGATGCGGACCGCAATGGTATATCCGGCCACGGCATCGCTGCCGAAGCCTGCCACGATGCGCACCAGGAACAACCAACTGGCCGATGCGATGAGGAATTGGGCCGAGGCTGCACCGGAAAGCCGCAATATGCTCCAGAGCTCCTCCCAGGCGATCCGAATGTGGCGGCGTGCCAACTTCACCCTGCTGCGCCCATCGAAGAGGTGCCAACATTGATAGGCCACACCGCAGCCTCGACCGATCACCGTGGCGACGGCAGCGCCCGTAACTCCCATTGCCGGTACCGGCCCCAGGCCGAAAATGAGCAAGGGGTCCAAGATGATGTTGATGATGTTGGCCACCCAGAGCGAGCGCATGGCCAGGGCCGCATTGCCCGCACCGCGGAAGATGGCATTAATACCGAAAAGCAACAGGATCAACACATTGCTGCCCAGCATGATGCGCATGAAGGGCTTGCCCAGCTCTTCCACCGCGGGCGAGGCGCCCATGAGCTGGAGCAGTTCAGCCGCATGGAACAAGCCCGGCACCGCGAAACAGGCCCCGATGGCCAGCGCGACCAGGATACCCTGTACTGCGGACATATCAGCACCCTCCCGATCCTTTTCGCCGATGCGGCGCGCCACCACAGCAGTGATGCCGGCACCCAAGCCCCACGCGATGCTGTAGACCAGCATCATCACGCCTTCCGTAAGACCCACAACGGCCACGGCATCCACGCCCAAACGGCTCACGAAGAACACGTCGACCAGGGCGAACAACGATTCCATGGCCATTTCCAGCACCATGGGAATGCTGAGGAGGACAACGGCGCGCCGAAGTTCCATGGCGGTGAAGTCCCGGTCACCGCCGCGCAAAGCCTCCCTCACGATCGCCACCGCTCCATCTATCCTCGGCATGGCACCAAAGTTGCAATAAAGCAGGGCGGCGGCGATGCAGGCCGAATGCTGTTAATCTTTGGTTAAAGTGCCACCCGCGACCGCACTCCCGCCGGACCTTTGAAACTCTTCCACAGGAATCCTCAAAAAACGAACATGAAGAAGTTGATCGCAACCCTCAGTCTCAGCGCCCTCGTTCTCGGGGCCTTTGCTCAAGAAAACACCGCCGCCGTGGGTGGCAGTGGCCCCATGCTCTCAGTGGACAAGGAGGTGCATGACTACGGCACCATCGACCAAGGCGCCAACGGCACCTGCGAGTTCAAAGTGACCAACACCGGCGACCAACCACTGATCATCAGCAGCTGCAAGGGGAGCTGTGGCTGCACGGTACCCGTGTGCGAAACCGCACCCGTGGCTCCTGGTGCATCCACCGTCATCACCGTGAAATACGACAGCAACCGCGTGGGTCCCATCAACAAGAACGTCACCGTGACCAGCAATGCGGTGAACGCCCCCACCAAGATCCTCCGGATCAAGGGTGAGGTGAAGGCCTCGGCCACCGCTACTCCCACGTCGCCGGTGAAGACCACCAGCCCCATGGCACCAACCTCGAACTAAGGTCGCCAGAACCGCTTCGCAAAGGGCCGCCTCATCGCCGAGGTGGCCCTTTTCGTTTGCCCCAGGAAATACCGGACGAACGAAGAAGCACGACGCGACCTGGCAGCTCCGAAGGAGGCGCGTAAGCCCTCATTGGCGCATTCCATTTCGCCCTGCCATTCCTCCTGAACGACCACTGTTCCGTCCCGGAATCCCGATGGTGGTGCTGACGCCTCCACGATCACCAGATCAGCTCAGGGAAGTACGACAGCACTAAATTCCGGCAAGAAGGAACTTCGATCCGAGGTAGACGTTAAATTCGCAACATCCAAGTCCGGACCATTTACCGCAAGCAACACATGAGCGAGACCGCGAAGATCATTTTAGAGGGCAAGACATACGAATTCCCCATCATCGAGGGAAGTGAAGGAGAGAAGGCGATCGACATCAGCAAGTTGCGGGCGGAGACCGGGCATGTCACCTTGGACTTCGGATACAAGAATACCGGGGCCACCACGAGCGCGATCACATTCCTGGACGGCGAGAAGGGCATCCTCCGGTACCGTGGCTACCCGATCGAGCAACTGGCCGAGAAGGGCACCTTCCTAGAGGTAGCCTACCTGATCCTCAACGGTGAGTTGCCCACTGCGAAGCAGCTCTCGGACTTTGAGGGGAACATCCGCTACCATTCCTTGGTACACGAGGACCTGAAGCACTTCTTCCAGTTCTACCCGAGCAACGCGCACCCCATGGGCATCCTCTCGGCGATGGTCAACTCGCTGAGCACCTTCTACCCCAAGAGCCAATCCCCCAACCGGCCCAGCAAGGATGTGGAGCGCACCATCTATCGCTTGATCGCCAAGATGCCGACGCTTGCCGCGATCAGCTACAAGAACAACTTGGGACATCCCACCATGTACCCGGACAATAGCCTGAGCTATGTGGAGAACTTCCTGCACATGATGTACGGGCTGCCCACGGAGGACTACAAGGGCGACCCCGTGGTGGTGGACGCCTTGAACAAGCTCCTGATCCTGCACGCGGACCACGAACAGAACTGCAGCGCCAGCACCGTGCGCATGGTGGGAAGCTCACAAGCCAACCTGTACAGCGCGGTTTCGGCCGGCATCGCGGCACTTTGGGGTCCCCTGCACGGCGGGGCGAACCAAGAGGTGATCGAGATGCTCGAGACCATCCGAAACGACGGCAGTGACATCCGTAAATGGGTGGACAAGGCCAAGGACAAGAACGATCCATTCCGCCTGTTCGGCTTCGGGCACCGGGTCTACAAGAACTTCGACCCCCGCGCCCTGATCATCAAGAAGAGCAGCGATGCACTGCTGAAGAAATTGGGCGTGAACGATCCCGTGCTGGATATCGCCCGTCAATTGGAGGATATCGCACTGAAGGACGACTACTTCATCGAGCGGAAATTGTACCCGAACGTGGACTTCTACAGCGGCATCATCTACCGCGCCATCGGCATACCCACGCGGATGTTCACGGTGATGTTCGCCATGGGCCGCCTGCCCGGGTGGATCGCCCAGTGGAAGGAAATGGTGGAGAACAGGGAACCCATTAGCCGTCCCCGACAGATCTATACCGGCACCGGCATCCGCGACTATGTGCCCATGGCACAGCGCAAGTGATCCCCGCAAAGCCCAGGTGAACTACATTCCGGCCCGATCCGCCCCGCATAGAACACATCCTTCCTACTTTGCCGCCGAATAACTTGAACCATGAACAAACGCAGGATAATCGGATACGTCCTTTGGCTCTTGGCCTTCCTCATCCCGTTCCAACCCGCTCTGCTGAGCACCGAGGACGTGAGCAACGTCACCGGCCTGATCAACTTCATTGTATTGGTGGTCCTCGCCTTCACGGGCTACATACTCATTGACGGGGCCGACGCGAGCGAAAAAACCAAGGCCGAGCACGGGCATTGAGCTTCCTGTTCCCTGGTCAAGTTGTCCATTTGGACGGGCGGTTGGGCCTACCCCGCACCCTCCAGTGCCTTCCGTCGTGCCTTTGCCTTGGGGTCGTACACGGTGAACACACGTGAGATATTGAAGCCGAAGTGAATGTCGCCGTCGAAGAAATCGCCGGTCGTCTCGGTGATGAAGGCCCTTTCGAACATGCCGGTACTGTTGGTGAACTGAAGCTGGAAGACATGTCCTCCGGTCTCTATGTCAACACCCACCGCCACTGAATTGTGGAAGGGGCCACGGGGCCCTTGATCGGGCAACACATAGAAGTACTCCCCGGTAATGGCCACTCGCTTATTCACCTTTACCCGGCCGGCGACTCCCACGTTAATGAGGTCATTGTGTTCGGCTTCCGTGGCCACGAGGTTGCGATGGACCACGCCTGGGGTAATTTGCAGACTGATGCCTTCGGAAAATTTGCGACCGATAACTGCTTGAAAATTGTACGAGAGGCGATGGGTGAGATAATCTTCACGGTCCTCGCCGTACCAGGGCAGCTGTTCCGTCCTGAGCGTGGTAATGGAGGTTGAGGCGACGAGGGAAAGGGTCAACGGCATGGAGCAACCCGCATCACACTGCCGGAGCAGCTTGAACTTCAACAGGCCATCCACTGTTTTTTGGTAGCTGCTGCGCCCGATGCCCACCATCAGCCGATCCGTAATTCCATAGTCGAGGCCCAGTCGGATCGTCGCTTGGTCCAGACCGAAGAAATCATCGATACCGCCGTTGACGAAACCCATGCGATGGCTGATCCGGAAATCCAGCACGCCGTGCGCCACGTTCTCCAGGCTATGGCCATTGATCACGCGTGTCCCCTTGAAACTGGCACCGGCATAACTCTTGACCGCGACATCCTCGCCGAGCAGGTCCAACAGATCCTCTTGCGCGAGCACTGGCACGCCAAACAGGAGAAGGACGGCGGCAAGCGTGTACTTGTACATCCATTCGATGCCCATCAAAGTTTCGCGTACTTGCAGTCCACTGAGATCTTGATGCTCTCGGCGATCTTGGCCCGTACCACGCCGGGCACCTCAATATCGTGATCCTCCGGCTTCACATGGAATTCACACCCGGCCGTGATCGATCCGTTCGGCGCAACTACCAGTTCAGCCTTGGTGCTCAACGGCTTTTCCACTCCATGAATAGTGAGTGTTCCCTCCACGCCGACTTCATACGTACCGGTCTTGGTCAGGTCATCACCATCCTTCGGGACCAAATGCCCCTTGAAAAGCGCCTTCGGATAGGTACTGCTCTCCATATAGTTCTCGTTGAAGTGTTCTTGCATCAATGCCTTTTCGAACTCGAAGGACTTAATGAGCACGGAGAATTGGATCTCGCCTGTTGCCGGCACAAGGACACTGGCGACCCTGTGCGTCACTGCGGTAATGTCCTCCAGTGGGGCGTGTGAAAAGAAGGTGATGATACCATCACGGGTACCGAATTTGTCCTGCGCGTGGACGAAGCTGGGCAGGATCGCCAGTGCGAAGAGAAGGATCAGTTGGTTGGTTTTCATCGTTGTTCGTTTTATCGTTGATCTGGATCTCGAGTTCCGGTGAGTGCACATCGCTGCAGGAGGACATCCAGGTTGAATCCGGCGCAGAAGCCCTTGATCACCACCTCACTGCCCACTGCCAAGCCATCCGTCGCGTCAGGGAATTCACACACGACGGCTCCAAGCGGATCGCCGGTTTCGAGGAGCACGCTCATTCGGCCATCCGAGGCCCGGGTAATGTCCCGCACAACACCCGTCACTTCGATGACCTTGTCATTGTATGCCGTGCCCGCTGCGACCTCGTCCGCTTCGAAGGCATTAAAAAGCGCGTCGGCTTGGACCCTTATGTCCACGTTCATCCCGGAGGCATTAGGCACTTCGGCATTGTACATGCGCACCCCCATGTACGCCGCAACGACGACAATGATGATGGCGATGAGGAGGAGGGCTTTCTTGTTCATGGTGGTCAGTTTTGCTGCGCACCGCCGTTCACCCACACCGTGATCTTGGCGATCTCACAATCAGTTAGCTTTCCATTCGGAGGCATGTATGCCGCGCCGCCGGTTTGCTGGACCGCCTGAAGCAATGCACCATTCGTAACCTGGGATTGAAGGCCACTGAACGTGGTAAAATCCCCCGTACCGGTACCTCCCTGGACATGGCACCCGGAAATGGTGCAGTTCCCTTCAATGATCGGACGGACGGAATTGGCGTATCCCGTGGCGGTGGTATCGCAGAAGTTCATTGGGTACAGGTCCTCCTCAATATCATAGTAGCAACCCGTGCAGAGGGAGGTCATGGCTATCGCACCAATGCAGAAGATGAGCGTACCCCGGTCCATTTACGGTTCAATTTTGCGGTGCTCCATCCTGTATCCAGATCAGGAATTGATCGATCCGGCAATCCGGCAACATGGGGCCGGAGGGTGGCATGAAGGGAGACGGTGGCTGATGCTGGATCGCACCCGCCAATCGACCGTCCACTGCGACTTCATGAAGGTCCGACCAAGTGGAAAAATCGAGGTCGCCTTGTGGAGTTCCTCCGCTATGGCATCCTTGGCATCGGGCTTGGACCAGTGGGGCTATCGTGCCGGAGTACGTGACGTTCGTGGTATCACATCCACTGGAGCAGGAATTGTTCTGGGCACCTTGCTGGATCCATTGGCCGATCAAGGCGATCTGGGCAGCGGTCAATGGTGCTTGTGGCGGTTGTGGCATGATCTTGTCCGGATCATCATCGTTGATGGCCTCCCAGAGGTCTCCATCCTGTACGATCCCGCTCTGCATCAAGGAGGCATAGCTGGTGATCTGAATGTCGTCGTTATCGTTCGTGGCCGTATTGTGGCACCCGGGCACCGCGCAGTTGGAGATCAGCAAGGGAAGGATCTGCTGCTCGAAATAGACAATGCTCGGATTGCAGGTGTCCACCGGTTCGGGATCCGTTCCTCCTCCTCCCCCCGTCCCTTGTCCGCTTGGGTCCATCGGATCGATCAAGGGTTCATGCTTGCAGGCGGGAATGGAAAAAACAACACAAGCGGCGAAGGCCAGAAATAGGCCAGTTGCCACTTTGCGATCATATCGGGCTGTGTGGATCGGCTGACGCATGGGTTGGCTCACCGGTGGTCTGATCGGCAAGTGGTACGAAGATGGAGCAACACTGCGGGAATAACAGCGCCGGATGCGATAGACCGGGAAAAATGGGCGATGAAACCGGAAGTGCTCATTCGATCAAGGCGCTTTGTCCATTTTCGAGCTTGCGAAGCTCCGTAATGCATACGACCAATTGGATGGCATCCAAATGGTTGTGGTACTTCGATCCTCGGTTGAATTGTAGAATACGCCCCAGAAGCAGCTTGTGGTCAAGTCTCAAGAGCAGGGCCAGGTCCTTCCTGTCCAGCGCGTCGAGCGGTGAGTGCTCCTTGGCTCTATTTCCGTCCGTGGTCATGATGCACCCGTGTCTTTCATCCACAAAGGAGGTTCATGGCCGGGCCAGCATGAAACCAATGTGGATGAAAACGGAAGTTCGGATGATGGACCGGACACCCTATCCACCAAGCCAGTTCTTGAATGCTGCGGACCGTTCACTGCTCACCACCGCATCATTCGTAAATGGCGGTTCGAGGACCACCTTCACCCGGCTTTTGCTATAGGCCAGCATCTCCTTGATGCTTTGGAACTGCACGATCAGTTGCCGATTGAGGCGGAAGAACTTCTCAGGGTCCAGTTGCTTTTCAAGACGGTCCAAGCTCTCGTCCAAGGGCAGGTCCCTGCCTTCCAAAGTGCGCAGAAAGGTGTTCTTGCTTTGCGAATAGATGTAGGCAATGTCCTTGGGTTCCACGACGCGCAACTTATCGCCGAAGCGGATGAGGAAACGCTTCACCGGAGTGATGGACCGCTGCCCCGTTCGATCGACTCCTTGGCCGAATTGGGATAGGTTCCGTACAGCCCGCAGGTCCCGGGCACGTGCCAAGGCGGTCGCCAGTTCCTCGCGCTTGATCGGCTTCAACAAATAGTCCAGCGCATTCACCCGAAATGCCCGTAGCGCATGCTCGTCGTACGCGGTCACGAAGATCACGGGGCATTCCACTTCCACGGAATTGAACACCTCGAAGCTGTCCCCGTCGGCCAAACGGACGTCCATGAAGGTGAGATCGGGCATTTCCTTGGTCCGGAACCAGGCAACCGCCATTTCCACCGAGGGCAGGTCCGCGAGCACTTCGATGCCCGGATCCAGGTCCAGCAGCATTTTCCGCATGCGCTTCACAGCGGCAGCCTCGTCCTCTATGATCAACACCCTCATGTTCCGGTCGGCACCAAAGGTATCCGCACTACAAAGTTGGTTTCCGTTCGCTCCACTTCCACCGGGCGCGGGCTCAATGCCGCATACCGCTTTCGGATGCTGTCCAGCCCGAAACCGGTGGAGCGTGCCGGGGAGCGCCTTGGCCGCAAGGAATTGGCGACCACGAGAAAACCTGCCGTGGAGGATATTGATATGCGGACCGGCGCTTCGATGGTGGCCACATTGTGCTTGATCGCATTCTCCACCAAAAGCTGCAACGTCAACGGAACCACGCTCATCCGCTGGTCCACCTCCGGAACGGAGACCTCCAGGGTGATGGCTTCGCCGAAACGCCGTTGCTCCAATCCGAAATAGGTCCGGACCAATCGGAGCTCATCAGCCAGCGGGATGAAGGTCTTATCACGCACTTGGAGGATGTTCCGAAAGAACATGCTCAAGTCTTCCACCTGTCGTACGGCCTTGTCCGGTTCAGACTCGATCAACTCCATCAACGTATTGAAGCTGTTGAAGAGAAAATGCGGGTCGACCTGGCTGCGCAGTGCTTCCAGCTGGAACCGGACCTGCTCCTGCTCCATCCGCTGCCGAAAGCGCAACCGTTGATCGCGTGTCCGGACCGCCCAGATCGTGAGCAGGATGAACAGGGACACGGCCAAGGTGATCGCCCACCAGGTAAGCCACCATGGCGGGTCCACCTGGATCCGCATGCTCGTCCATTCCGCGCCGGTGGCATCCTCGCCAAGGAATGCCCTCACTTGGAAGGTGTACCTACCGGGTGCTAGCGCAGGATAGCTCACTTCCCGCTCACGCGTGCGCACGGTCCGGTCATTCAAGCCGGAAAGGCGGAATTCGAACCGCACCGCACCGGGGTCGGCGTAATAGGGCGCGGTGAACCTGAACGAGATCCCATTGCGGTCGTGCGTGGTCCTCCATTCGGCCCGAATTGGAACATGTGTGGAACCGACCAGGACGTCGGTGATCACGGTGGACAGCTTGGGGGCATACCAGTGGTCCAATGCGTGCATGCGCACCAGACCCTTGTTGCAAGCCAGCCATAGCGCACCTTCCGGGCTTTGGCACACGGCGTTCAGCTCGGCCTGCAGGTCTTCCAAGCCAGACCGCGAGGTAAGGTCCGTCCAACGTCCCGTCGACGGATCGTACGCATCGCACCCTGCACTGCTGAACACCAGGACACGATGGGCCACCGTGGCCAATGCAAAGACGTCCCCATTGAACATCGGCAGTTCGCTTCCAGTACACGCCATTGTACTGTCACCAACCCGGCACAGACCCGAACTGGGACCGATGGCCCAAACAGTACCGCCGCTATCACGAGCGAGTGAATAATAGGTGCGGGGACCAGTGGTGGAGACAGGCACCGTTCGTTGACCATCGAGCCGTACCACACCATTACCATCCGTTGCCCCTAGTACCGATCCATCCGGCAAGGGCAGTACCATGTACATGAAGCCGGCGCCTGGAGCTTCGTAATGTTCCACATGGCCATTGCCAACGCTGAACATGCCCGAAAGCGTGGCGGTCCAAACCATTCCACCGCCTGCACGCACGGAGAGGACGTTGGGGTCGATGGCACCATGGACGTCATCCAAATGGTCGATGCTCCCATCCGGATGAACGGCGAACAGGCCGCTCCCGAATGTTGCGGCCCAGATGGTGCCGTCGCCGGATGCGTCCAGGGATACGATCGGCGTTCGGGGGTCCACCTGCAAAGGGACCTTCATGAGTCGGGCATCACCCCTGAACGCAGTGGGATGCGAATACAGGCCATCCGCTGTGGCGAACCAGACCTTGCCGCGGTCGATGCATAGGGCAGTAATCTGCTTCAGATCCACCCCCTCGTGATCGGGGATGATCAACACGGCGGGATCTGATCGGTACAGCCGGTCACTACCGTCACACCACCAAATGGCACCATCGCGGTCCGCCATCAGGTCGAGAGCGGGGCGCGCGTCAGGTAGTGCAGCGGCCGACGGGAAATAGGCATGATTCCGCTCGCCTTGGTCGAAGAGCAACGTGCCGTTCATTGATCCCGCTATCCAGATCATGCCGTCCAACTCCATTATTCCCTCTACGGGACCTTGGCAGGCAGCGGCGCCGATATGGTCCGTTGTACGGGCGTGGCCCAGCCTCCAGAGAAATGCCCCCCCACGGTCCGTTCCCGCCCACACGCCGCCGTCCAAAGTGGCGGTGACCGACAGCACCAGATTGTCCGGTGCTCCTTGCTCTTCACTGAACACGGCTTGCACCTTTCCCTCGGTGCATACGGCCAGTCCTTGGTCCGTGGCCACCACCACACTGCCATTCGGGAGCAGGCACAGGTCATTGACGTGGTCATCCGGCAGGCCTTCGACCATGGAAGGCCCGGATACTCCCCTGATCGATGCTACAAGCACTCCCGCCCCGTAGGTGCCCACATAGATCCTGCCATGCCCGTCCACGGCCATTGCCCGGACCGGAGATCGCTGCAATACCGTGTCCAGTAAGATCGTGTCGCACCGATTCCGGGCACAATACAACACGGCACCGGTGCTCAACGCAACGATCACTCCGGTATCAACCGGTGCCAAGGCGGTGACTCGCGCCACTCCAAGGTTCAACACCACATCCACCCGGTCCCCATCCAGCCGTAGCAAACCACGGTCACTGCCAGCCCAGATCATCCCGTCACTGTCCTGCACAATTGAGGAAATGGCAGGTCTCTGCTGACCGACCCGGACATCCATCACCCGGGTAAAGGGGAACTGGGCAAAGGTGCCGTTCACGAAGGCCAGAGCGAGCATTCCAAGCAGGGCCCGGCTCATTTGCCCTTGTCATTCTTGAAGAGCACGTCCACCTTCACCTTGATCACGGCAGCGATCTTCTGTTGCACGATCCGGGGGATGCGAATGCCGTGATCGGCCACGGCCACATCGAATGCGGCGGTGACCCGCACACCTTCAGGGGCCACCACCACGGTGCACGGTACCACTCGTTCCTGCTCAATGCCGTGGATCTTCAGCGTTCCCTTGGCACGGACCGAGTACGTACCCGGCTGTGTGAGGTCAACACCTTCGATGATACGACCGGCAAACGTGGCTGCTGGCCAATCGCTTGATTCCATGTAGTTCTCATTGAAGTGCTCCCGCTGCATCGGCGAGTTGAACCCCTCAAAACCGGAAATAGGCACCTGCACGGCGAACGTGCGTGCTGCGGGATCCACCAATCCGGTACAATTGGTATTCGATGCGGTGATGTGCTCCAAGGGTGCTTCGCTCAGAAAGGTCACCTCGGAACGGTCCAGCCGCAGAAGGACACGTTCCTGTGCGCACAGGTCCGGCGATTGGATAAGGACCGTTAGGAGGGAAAGCCATGTGATCAGGTGTCCTCTCCTCATGGGTTCATCATTTTCGTCTACGTACTGAGCGAATGAAATAGCTGTTCGTTCCAACAAACTTCGCACTTCCTGGTTGAAACCGTTCCGGTATTCGAGCAAACGCCATACCGGCGAGGAAAGAAATGGGCCATGGGCACGACCTCCGCTATATTTGCCGCCTTCATTCCGCAGTTGAGCCTTTCTCGCCGTAATGAATTCCCGGAGAGGTGCCAGAGTGGTCGATCGGGTCTGTCTCGAAAACAGAAGTGCCCGCAAGGGTACCGGGGGTTCGAATCCCTCCCTCTCCGCCGATCGCCACCCGCGAAGCGGGTGCATGAATGCCGAAGGCCGCGCCCAAGCTCGCTTGGGACAGCGTTCTTCGGCAATCATACGGGACCCGCGCAGCGGGTCGGCGATCGAAGCCTCCCCCTCCGGGAAAGCGCGCCTCGCGCAATCCCTCCCTCTCCGCCAACGCTGCCCGCGAAGCGGGCGATGACTTCGGTGGACGTGTTGCCGAGCTTGCTCCAAGCAGCGGGGCCGCCGAGGTCATCAACGGCCGCGAAGCGGACGCAGCGTTGAAGCCTCCCCCTCCGGGAAAGCCCGCCTCGGGCAATCCTCACTCTCCGCCAACGCAGCCCGTGCAGCGGCCAGTCCCCGACTGTGCGTTTCCTTTGCGCACCCATGAATCGATCCCCGATGCACGGAGCGGGCAACTGGACCTTGCTCCTTCTGACCCTTACTGCTTGCACCTCATCCCAGCCAGCCGTCAGCGGAAGCGAAGAATACTACTCCCCGAAGGAACCGCGCTTCGAGGACCACGTGTACAACCCCACGGTCCATACGGTGCAATTCTTCAAGAAAGGCTTTGAGCTTTCCCCGGCCATCATCGAACTCGGAAGCCCGGACCCGTTGGTCCTTCGCTTCGACGACTTCTCCCCGGACGCGGAGAACCTCTTCTATACCGTGGTGCATTGCAACGCCGATTGGCAACCCAGCGATCTGGCCCCCAGCCAATACCTCAATGGAATGCCTTCCGATTTCATCCCTTCTCCCCGGCAGAGCTTCAACACCCTGCGGCACTTCCTCCAGTATGAAGTGGAGTTCCCCAATGACATGATGCAGCCCACGGTGGCCGGCAACTACATCATGAAAGTGTACCGCGACAATGATCCAGGCGATCTGGTGTTGACCCATCGATTCCTCGTGTTCGAGAACCGCGTGCAGATACAGGCGGGCATCGTACCCACACGGGACATCGAGCGCCGGGATGCGGACCAGCAGCTGGACCTGACGTTGAGCTACCCGGGGATCTCCGTGCCGGACCCGTTCAGCGACCTGAAGGTGGCCGTGCTGCAGAACATGCGATGGGATGATGTCCGCACCGGTTTCCGGCCGAAGTTCATCCGCGATTCCGAGCTCATTTACGACCAACCCAAGGAGGGCGTGTTCCCGGGAGGCAATGAATGGCGCGGCGCGGACCTGAAGAACACCCGATACTCCACCCTCCGCGTCAACCGCTTCATCACTTCGCCGGAAGGCCTGGACGAGGCCATCCTGCTACCCGACGAGAAGCGCGAATTCAAGGTCTACCTCGACCAGCCGGACATCAATGGCAAATACCTCGTGCGCAACGACTTGGTGCAGGGCGACCCGCTCAGCGCCGACTACATATACGTCGACTTTACCCTGCCGCGCAGCATGGAACAGACGGGCGGGGACGTGTACGTTTATGGCGGTGTCAGTGACTTCCAGTGCAGGAAGGAATTCCGTTGCACGTGGGACGCAGAGAGGAAAGCGTACACCTTGCGCGTTCTGGTGAAGCAAGGCTATATCGACTATGCGTATGCCTTCCTGCCAACGGGTACCACAGTACCGGACCTGACCCTATTGGAGGGTTCGCACTTCCAAACGGAGAACGACTACCTCATACTGGTCTATGTGCGTGATTACCAATTGCGCTGCGACCGGCTGCTGGGCCTGCGCTTTCTGAACAGCCGAAAAGGCTGAGCAGGAAAATCACTGACGGATTACTGAGGCACTCTTGCGCAACTGCGGCACACTCACCAGATAGGTACCCGGCGCCAGTTCGGAAATATCAAGCAAACCGTTCGGGGTCAACGTGCCGCTGGCGACGAGCGTGCCCCTCACATTGAAAACGAGAAAGGGTACGGGGGCTTGCAACTCCAGGCCCACGTTGAGCAGGCCGTTCGTGGGGTTGGGCCAAATGTCGAAGGAGCCATAACCGTCCTGCTCCTTCACCCCGGTCGTGCAATCCACCACATCGGCAATGACAACGGTATTACTTCCACTGTTGGGCACACAGATGCGATCGTTCACGGTATCGTAGTCCAGGTCGGCAGGATTGTCAAGGCCGGATGCCAGGATGGTCGCCGGAGCTTGGGTGAAGCTGTTCTCGAAACGTGAAATCCGGTCCGGAGTCCAGCTGGAAACGATGATGCGGCCTTGGCAGTCCAAGGCGACGCCATCGAGGTACGAGAGGCTCGTAGTAAAGCTGCTCAGCTCGGCCCCGGTGTTCCTGTCATAGCTTTTGATCTTCGCGTCGATGCCCCAGTTCACCACCCAAAGGCGGTCCATGGCGGGATCCCAAACGATGCCATTGGGCATGGTCACGGTATTGGCCACCAAGGTGGTGTAGGTCAGTTCCTCCACATTCACCTTGAAGATCTTCTTGACGTTGAAGTCGGTGGCGTATAGGAACGCTCCATCCGTGGTAATGCCGTTGAGGAACGTGGCGCCGAGGTTCAGGTTAAAAACCTCCACTCCGTCCACCGTACTGTAACCGCGGATGGAACCGCTCATACAGGCGAAGAGGGTGTCGCCCTTCAGTTCGAGACCATAGGGAGCAGTGGGCAAGTTGGTCACGAAGGGTGTGACCGTGCCGTCATAGGCTCGCTGGTTGATGCTGCTATTGCCGGTATTGCTCACGAAATAGCGCTGACCCTCGGCATCGTGCTCCACGCTTTCGGGTCCGTTGAATTGGGCCAAAAGGGAACAAGGCACGAAGAAGAGCACAGGGAAGAGGTTTCTCATGGGCAAATTTCAAGGGGCGCAATCTACCGGGTTACGAGCGTTGCCCGCACGGCCAGCCGTCCATGTTTCACCGATCCATCGTGGATGAGCAGTTCCATTTTGCGCACAACCCCGGATCCCGTGTGTTAGACTTGCAGAACCCGATACCCTTTTAATATGTCCACCGCAGTTTCCCATGACATCCGCATAAGTGTTTTGCCCAGCTTCGAGGCGGAACAAAGCGAACCGGACCAAGGACGCTTCCTGTTCAGTTATCGGATCACCATAGCCAACCGCGGGCAGCGTACGGTTCAGCTGCTGCGTCGGCATTGGTTCATTTCGGACAGCTTGGCCCCGATGAGCGAGGTGGAGGGTCCGGGAGTGGTTGGCGCCGTGCCGGTATTGCAGCCGGGGGAGCAATTCACCTACACCAGTTTTTGTGAATTGCGCAGCGGCATTGGTCGCATGCACGGCACCTATCACATGCGTCACCTGGACGATGGCAGCGAGTTCGAGGCCGTCATTCCGCCCTTTGACCTGCAGATCCCATATTCAGCGAACTGAGCCAAGGGTATCTTTGCGGCCTTTCCATCAACCTTTCCCGTTCCACCTATGAGCAACGCCGTATTCAACCCGCCCGCACCGCACAATGAACCTGTAAGGAGCTATGCTCCGGGGAGTCCCGAACGCAAGGAACTTCAAGCGGAATATGACCGTCGCATCAAGACCACCATGGATGCCCCGATGTGGATCGGAGGAAAAGCGGTGGAGACGAAGGACCTGCGGGGAATGACCATGCCGCACAAGCATGCGCATAAGCTGGGCATGAGCCACCACGGTGATGCCAAGCATGTGAAAGCCGCGATCGATGCGGCATTGAAGGCCAAGCGCGATTGGGAGCACATGCCTTGGCAGGAGCGCGCTTCCATCTACCTGAAGGCAGCCGAGCTCATCAGTGGGCCCTACCGCGCCAGCATCAATGCGGCCAGCATGCTGGCCCAAAGCAAGAACTGCTTTCAGGCGGAGATCGATGCCGCCTGTGAATTCGCGGACTTCCTTCGGTTCAACGTGTCCTACATGGTGCAGATCTACCGCGACCAGCCCCAGAGCGCTGCGGGAATCTGGAATCGCCTTGAGTACCGCCCGTTGGAGGGCTTCGTCTTTGCATTGACTCCGTTCAACTTCACCAGCATCGCCGGTAATCTGCCCAGCGCGCCTGCCTTGATGGGCAACACCGTGGTGTGGAAGTGCGCCAATACGCAGATCTATTCGGCCCAGGTGATCATGGAGATATTCCGCTTGGCGGGCCTGCCGGACGGGGTGATCAACTTGATCCACGTGGACGGCAAGATCGTGGGGGACACCGTCCTGCGCCATAAGGATTTCGCCGGGGTGCATTTCACGGGAAGCACGGGGGTTTTTCGGACCATCTGGGGAGAGATCGGCAGCAACATCGGCAATTACCGCAGCTATCCCCGCATCGTGGGCGAGACCGGCGGCAAGGACTTCGTGGTGGCGCACCCCAGTGCCGACCCGCTTGCCGTGGCCACCGCCCTTTCACGTGGCGCCTTCGAGTACCAGGGGCAAAAATGCAGCGCCGCCAGCCGCGCCTACATCCCCGAAAATTTATGGCCCCAAGTAAAGAAGGCCCTGTTGGAGGACATCGCAGCCATGAAAATGGGCGACCCACGTGATTTCAAGAACTTCATCAACGCGGTGATCGACGAAAAGGCCTTCGACAAGATCACCGGCTACATCGCCGGGGCGAAGAAGGACAGGAAGAACATCAAGGTGATCGCCGGTGGCAAGTCGGACAAGAGCACCGGTTATTTCATTGAGCCTACCGTGCTGGAGAGCAAGGACCCCAAGAGCATCACGATGTGCGAGGAGCTGTTCGGGCCGGTGCTCACCGTGTACGTGTACAGTTCCAACCGCTGGATGGACACCTTGAAATTGGTGGATTCCACCGGGGAATACGCGCTCACGGGTGCTGTATTCGCCCAGGAACGTGCGGCCATCGTGCAGGCCACCGAAGTACTGCGCCAGTCGGCCGGCAACTTCTACATCAACGACAAACCCACGGGTGCGGTGGTTGGTCAACAGCCTTTCGGCGGCGCACGCGGCAGCGGGACCAACGACAAGGCGGGCAGCTACCTCAACCTGGTCCGTTGGACCAGTGCCCGGACCATTAAGGAGACCTTTGTCCCTGCGCTGGACCACCGCTACCCGTTCCTCGGATAAGCGGTTGTCCACGATCGATCGTTGACCGGGTGCAATTCATTGAGGCATACCCGCGTTCCTTTCTGCGGAACTTCACCCCGTGAAAGAAAAGATCCTCCGTTTCGTGCCCGGATTGCTGCGCAACCGCTATGGTGCCGGCCTTCTCGTGCTGGTGCTCTGGATCAGCCTCTTTGCGGACTACGACCTGTACACAATGATCAAGCTGCGCCATCAACTGGGGCAGATGCAGGAGCAACGCGACCGGTATGCCGAGGAGATCGCCACCACGCGCGAGCAATTGCACGAACTCAACAGCGATCAGGCGCTATTGGAAAAATTTGCCCGGGAGAAATACCTGATGAAGCGGGACAATGAGGACATCTTCGTCCTCGTGCCCAAAACGAAGTGATCAAGGCCCGTCGGTGCATCCTCCAAGGATGCATTCCCGAAGAAGCGTGATCATCCATTCAGGAGACCGACCTGCACTTGCGATCTAGTGCTGATGCCCACCCTCGCCATGCACATGTCCGTGTGCCAGTTCTTCCTTGGTGGCTTCGCGTACATCGGTCACTTCCACGTCGAAGTTGAGAGTGACACCGGCCAGCGGGTGGTTCCCGTCCACCAGCACCTGTCCGTCCTTCACCTCCCTGACGGTCACAACGCTGTGCTCGCCAGCCTGGAACTGCATGCCCGCCTCCACTTTCTGTTCACCGAAGCGGTCCAACGGCACTTGCTGGAGCAGGTCCTTGTTGAACTCCCCGTAGCCTAGTTCCGGTGCAACAACGGCCTTGAACTTGTCACCCTTGCCCTTTCCCTCCATCTGGGCTTCGAGGCCGGGCACGATCATCTGCGTGCCTTGAAGGTAGGTAAATGCCTCGCGGCCTTCGGAGCTATCAAGGATCTCGCCTTCGTTGTTGGAAAGCTTATAGTGGAAAGAGACGACGGAGTTCTTGGAAATGTTCATGTTCTACTTGCTTTGACCCTGTTGGTTTTCAGGCGGTGCAAAGCTAGCAAACACCCAATGAATGCGGGCGATCGTGCTCAAGGTATCGGCTTCCCGGTGCCTGGCGGCTGTTCTGGTCAAAGGTGTCCGGGGCCCCAGTACAGGGTGAAGTAGAACGCGGCGAAGCCCACGAAGGCGATCACCAGGACCCATACCCATGAGGGGATTGCCTTGGGTGTTTCCGAGCCGGTTATCATGAACACATCGGTGCGTTCGCTTCCGTAGGCATTCACCGTGATGGGGATGCGATCCTCCACTACTTCGTTCGGCTTCAGACCGAGCACGGTAATGGACGGCCCGTTGCGTACTTCGAAGGGGATGGTGCGCACTCCTTCCACGCCGTTGGTGCTGCGAGCTACTATCCGCAGGCTATGCGGCCCGTCAGGCAGTTTGGTGGTATCAAAGAGGAATTTTACCGGCGGGGCATACTCCGCGAAAGGGATCGGCTCATCATCCAGGAAGAGCTTTACGGAACGCTCAATTGCCATCGTGGAGGGGGGTATTGAGTATGGATCGCTTGATGTGGTCCTTTGCATCCTCATTGGGCTTCACCAAGTACTTTACGGAGAACACCAAGGTGACCAACACGATGAGACCGGACACGTAGATGATCGGCATGTCCCAGTCACTTTGCGGCCCGGTACCGTGGGACACGCCTTTTAGGATCTTGGGCTGTTGTTTTTCACATACCTCACAGGCCCATATGGGCAAAGCGAAAAGCAGGGCAAGGAGAATACCGGCAGTTTTTTTCATCATTGAACTGTTTCAGGTGCAATGACGGCGCGTTGTGTCTTCACGGTCTCTGCATCAGTGGGTGGTGCATCGTTGCCGAAATTGGAGCGCACATAGTTGATGACGGCAGCGATCTCCTCGTCGTTGAGGAGGGAGGCCTGCGAGGGCATGGCACCGTAGTTCGGCAGCGCATCGTAGCCCCCCAGCACGATATCCACCATTTTCAAAGGATCCTTTTCATTTACCAGGTCAGCGCCTGCCAATGGGGGGAAAGCACCTGGAAGTCCTTTGCCGTCAGGTTGATGGCAAGCCGAGCACACGCTCGAGAAAATAGCCGCTCCATCCACTGCGGCACCGCTCTCAGCTGTGGCCGCCGAACGCTTGCCATCGGCACCCGGTGAGGCGATAAAAGCTTCTGGCGCCACCCCTTCAGGCAATGGCGCTTGCTTCAGAGAGAGCATGTAGGCCACCAGGTCTTTCGCGCGTTCCGTTGCGACCACCACTCGGCCCGGTCGCTCCAGTTTCTCGGCGGGCACCGAAAGCACCACGTCATCCGGTTTCACTGCAGTGGAATCCACCTCTTTGAAGAGCCATCCATATCGCGGCATGATCGAGGCCTTTTCCACCATACGGGGGTCGTACAGGTGCATCATTTGCCAGGCCACGCTGCCTTTGCGCACGCCCACATTGGTGAGGTCCGGCCCCGTACGCTCGCTGCCTAGCAGGGAAGGCGTGTTGTGCCATATATCGGGGCGCTGCTTGCTGTAGTAGTAGTCGCTCGGGATGGACGGGCGCGAACCCCAGGTCTTGTCCATCTCCAGATTGCGCACCTGTTGGGTGTGGCAGGCGATACAGCCCTCCGCGACGTAGACGTTCATTCCGCGCCGTTCCTGTACCGTCATTTTAGGCATATCAGGCAGCGGCCCGTTATTGTCCTGCATGCTCAAGGACGGCGCTACGGCTACACCAGTACTAAGAAGCACGAAGCCCATCAAGGCGACATTCACGAGGGTCGCGTGGTCTTTATGGAAATTGATCATGGCTCAAGCGGATATCGGGTCTGAAGCAAGGGAACGCACCGCAATGCGGGGGGGCTGGCGGACCATGATGTAGAAGTTCCAAGCGAAGATGCAGTGGGAGATGAACATCAGCGTACCGCCGACCGCACGCCAGGTCCAGTAGCCCCGGGTGGCGATCACCGTGTCGATGAACGGTACGCCCTCCATCCATGCCAAGCCCTTCACCATGCCGCCTGCCATCAGCGAGACGGTATAGGCGAAGAGGCCGATGAAAGCGAGCCAAAAGTGCGCGCCCACCAGCAATTGCGAAGGCTCACGTCCGGTCATCTTCGGAAGCAGGGCATACATGCACGCCCATAAAATGAAGGTGATGATGCCGTACATCGTCATGTGCGAGTGGGCCACGTTGAAGTCGGTAAAATGCCACGCGGCCTGCGTGAAGCGGAAGGCCTGGAAACTGCCTTGCGCACTTCCGACGAAATAAAAGATGACACCCACCAAAAAGAACGGCAACACATAACTTCTCCCGATGGCGCTCCAACTGCCACGCATGGTCATCAGGAAGTTGGTGGTGCCTGCTATCACCGGGATGAACATGCCCATGCTGAAGACGATGGCCACCGTTTGCAACCACCACGGAAGCGGCGAAAAAATAAAGTGGTGCGTACCGATCATGGTGTAGAAGAGCATCTGCGTCCAGAATGCCAACACGCCCAACGAGTATGAATAGATGGGCTTGTTGAGGGCCGAGGGCAGGTAGTAGTATATGAGACCCAGTGTGAAGGTCATGAACCACATGCCCACGCCCTGGTGCATGTAGTATCCCTGAGTGATCGTCTCTCCCAAACCGTCCTGATAATAAGGCAGGTAGCCGATGATCGACAACACGATGGTCCAAATGAGGGAGGCGAGCAGGTACCAATTGCTCACGTAGATCTCGGGGATCTTCCGTCGTTTCACCGTTGCGTAGAAGTTCCGGAAGGTGATGATAAGCCCCAAGGCGAAGGGCAACATTGCCGGCCAGATGTACTCCCGGTATTCGCCGCCGCCGTTGTTGATGCCGGCCATCAGGCAGAGATTACCGACGATCACGGAGAAATTGATCAGCCCGAACGCCCACCAACCCCATTTGTAGCTGTAGATCTTGGTGACGGATGTACGGGCGATCACGAAATAGGCCAGTCCGATCATCGCCAAGGACGCCCAGCCCCAGAAGACGGTATTGGTATGCACGGGCCGTAAGCGGCCGAACGAGAGCCAAGCAACCTCGTCAAGGTCCGGCCAGATGAATTTCAGACCGAGGTATTCCCCAACGGCGGTTCCGAAAAGCAACCAAAATGTGGCAGCCACCAAGTACCAGATGACCAACTGTTGCAGTGGCTTGGGCACGTCCAACTTGGCGTGGGAGTATATCTTTTCGTCCACCAATGGATTTCCCGGTTCGCTGGTAGCTCCTGCTACGAGGGCTTTGGCGTCGAAAGCAGCGGCACTTCCGCCCAACTCATCACCACGCAGCTTGTACTGTAAGGCCGCCTCCCTTCTTGCACGTTCCTCTTCCGAAAGGCCAGACCCACCGTTCTTGGCAGCACGCTTTTCCTTGGTCTGTTGGATCAAGCGGTTCACCTTGGCGGTCATGACCAACACCGCAATGAACAGCACGATGCCCAGCAGCACCAAGGTGCCCACCACCCCCGGGCTAAGCATCCAGTCCTCTGTTTTGGGGCTTTGCGCCATGGCAGCCTGGGTGATCAGCAGGGAACCCGCAACAATGGAACACCTCCATATACCAGATCCAGGACACGCAAGTCCAGAAAGGGAGAATTTCTTCATCTCTTCAAATGGGTTGTCCCGTTGTTCAACGCATCCACAAGGCCGTGTACATACGTGTTGTCCAACACGCGGGCCAGTTCATTCTTCATCTGTATGAATTCATGATGCAAGGGGCAAGGCTCGCTCGCGCGGCATTCCTTCAGGCCCATTACACAAGCCGTGTCCATATCGACGTCGCCGATCGCTTCCATGATCATGCGGAGGTTCACCGTACGGGCCACCTTTGGAGGAAGGTCGAACCCGCCATTAGGCCCTCGGCGCGAGGTGAGGATCCCCGCTCGTACCAAGTCCTGCAGGACTTTGGCCGTGAACGCCGTGGGGGCCGCGGTCTGTTCAGCGATGTCACCCAAGGTGAGCCGCCCTCCTTTCGCGGAGGCTGTAGCCACTACTACGGTGGCCCTGAAAGCGTATTCACAGGTCTTGGAGAACATGGGATCACAGCGCGGGGGCAAATGTAAAATTCACGCTATTCCGGACAAGCTTATCCGAATTAATTTTCCATTCTTCCGTTGCTCGACGGATCCACACCTGGAAGCATGTCTGGGAAGGAATGGTTTCCCGCTTCCATCGGCATGGATCCGTCGCATTGCCGACCTTCGCCACGATGACCCACGAACAACTCTTCGCCGACTTTCCCGAATTCGACCGCACCACTTGGGAGCAACTGGTCCTGAAGGAACTGAAAGGAAAAAGTCCCACAAGCATCGCCGTGGAGCTTCCCAACGGAGACCGGATAGATCCCCTCGGCATGAGCGACGACCTCCGGGAAGCTCGGCCGGAAGACCATCGGCGCGGGGTAAAGCGCAACGGGAATCCCTGGCGCATCACCGCTCCTGTTAGCGCGGCGGAGGCGGAACAGGCCAACAACGTAGCGCTCAAGGCGCTGATCGGGGGGGCTGACGCGATCGAGCTCCGTGCGGAACACACATCGCTGCAACCCGTGTTGAATGACGTATTTCTCGCGGCCATCGACCTCCAACTGCATAACGGCAGCGAGGAGAACCTGCTCGAGGCATTGCACATCGCGAAGCACCAGAACGTACCATCACAAGAATTGAGCATCTGCGCTGGATTTCCGCTCGATGCCGATGTGAGCGACCTCCGCGAACGGATCGCCACCCATCCCTTGGTGCGGCTCTTCGAGGTAAGCGATGAACGCATGCCGGGCGAAGAGGCGATCGCCGCCACACGCCGAGCGATCGAGCAAGGCAAAACCCTCTTGCAACGCATGACCAGCAGTGGCTGGAGCATCGACGATGCCACTGCGCGCATCCAGTTCCGCCTTCACATCGGCGACGATCTCTTTCTGGAAGCCGCACGGATCCGCGCCTTCCGCGCTGCTTGGGCGCGGGTCGTGCAGAGCTTCTCCCCTGCCCATGCGTGCAGCGTGAATACGTTCGTGCAGTGCGAAGTGCAATATGCGAAGGATCCGAGATCGCCCTACGACCAAGCGTTACGTGCAACCCTACAAGGCATCAGTGCGATCATCGGCGGCTGCGACGGGCTCACCATTCCCGACCTGCCGCTTCCGGAGGGACAAAGCCTCGGCCGCCGCATCGCTCGCAACATCAGTCTGCTGCTGCGCGATGAGAGTTTCCTCGGTCGCGTGGCGGATCCGTTGGGAGGAAGCTACACGGTTGAACAACTTACCAACGCCCTGATCGACGAACTGGCTTCAAGCCCTGAGCCACAAGCCACAAGCCGGAGGGCTGCCGAGCCTGAGGTTCGCAGTTCGCAGATTGAGGCAGCAATTCCGAACCGGGAGGAACTTCCGCTGAAGTCCTACTACACGGCGTTGGACGTCAATGCGATCGAACACCTTCGTTTTGGTGCCGGTGCGCCACCCTACTTGCGCGGGCCTTACGCCAGCATGTACACCGCGCGTCCTTGGACGATCCGGCAGTACGCGGGTTTCAGCACGGCGGAAGCGAGCAACGCCTTCTACCGTCGCAACCTCGCCGCCGGACAAATGGGGCTCAGTGTAGCCTTCGACCTGGCCACGCACCGCGGCTACGACAGCGATCATCCGCGCGTTACGGGTGATGTGGGCAAGGCCGGCGTGGCCATCAGCAGCGTGGAGGACATGAAGATCCTCTTCGACCAGATCCCGCTGGACAAGATGAGCGTGAGCATGACCATGAACGGCGCGGTGCTGCCCATCATGGCCTTCTTCATCGTGGCCGCGGAAGAACAAGGCGTTGCTCCGGAACTGCTGCAAGGCACCATCCAGAACGACATCCTGAAGGAGTTCATGGTGAGGAACACGTACATCTATCCGCCGGGGCCGAGCATGCGCATCGTGGGCGACATCTTCAGTTACTGCGCGAAGAAGATGCCGAAGTTCAATACCATCAGCATCAGCGGCTACCACATGCACGAGGCCGGCGCACCTGCGGACCTGGAACTCGCCTACACGCTCGCCGACGGTATCGAGTACGTGCGCACCGGCATCGCAGCGGGCATGGAGGTGGATGAGTTCGCGGGCAGGCTCAGCTTCTTCTGGGGCATCGGCATGGACCTCTTCATGGAAGTGGCCAAGATGCGCGCGGGCCGTCTGCTTTGGGCGAAAATGCTGAAGGAGGTCGGCGCAACGAACCCGAAGAGCTTAGCACTGCGCACCCACTGCCAAACCAGCGGCTGGAGCCTTACCGCGCAGGATCCCTTCAACAACATCGCGCGCACCACGGTGGAAGCACTGGCGGCCGTGCTCGGCGGAACGCAAAGCCTGCACACCAACTCACTCGATGAGGCCATCGCACTGCCCACCGACTTCAGCGCCAAGATCGCCCGTGACACGCAGATCTACTTGCAGAAGAACGCCGGCATCACACAATGGATCGATCCGCTCGGCGGCAGCTACTATGTGGAAAGCCTCACGAACGAACTGGTTCACAAAGCGTGGGCAAGGATCACGGAGGTGGAAGAACTCGGCGGCATGAGCAAGGCCATCGAAACGGGCCTTCCGAAGATGCGCATCGAGGAAGCTGCGGCGAAACGCCAAGCGCGCATCGACACCGGCAAGGACCACATCATCGGCGTGAATGCTTTCGTGACGGAAGATGAAACGAAAATGGAACTGCTGGAAGTGGACAACACGGCGGTGCGGGAGTCTCAGGTGGCGAGGTTGAAGCAGATCCGTGCGGACCGGGATGAGCATGCGGTGACCGCGGCGTTGGAGGCATTGGCTGAAGCAGCGAAGAGTGGTGGGCTGTCCGATGTCTTAAGTCCTATGCCGGCTGCCGTCCAAAGCATTGGACATAAGACATCGGACAAGGGCGAGGGAACCGCGCGTGGTAATCTTCTCGAACTCGCAGTAACCGCAGCAAGGCACCGCGCCACTTTGGGCGAGATCAGCGACGCCTTGGAAAAACATTTCGGCCGATACAAAGCCACCACCCGCGCCATCAGCGGCGTCTACGCAGCGGAAGCCATGAACGACCCCGAGATGAAAGAGGCCATGCGCCTCACGGAAGAATTCGCCAAAGCGGAAGGCCGTCGCCCGCGCATCCTCGTCGCCAAAATGGGCCAGGATGGCCACGACCGCGGCGCCAAGGTGATCGCCACCAGCTTCGCGGACATCGGCTTCGACGTGGACATCGGCCCGCTGTTCCAAACCCCGCAAGAAGTGGCCAAGCAAGCGATAGAGAACGACGTGCATGTGCTGGGCATCAGCAGCCTCGCCGGCGGCCACAAGACCTTGGTGCCGGAGGTGATCCGCGAACTGCGCGAGACCTTCGATCGCGGCGACATCCTCGTGGTGGCCGGGGGTGTGATCCCGCCGAACGATCATGACTTCCTTAAAAAGGCCGGGTGCTTTGATGTGTTCGGGCCGGGGACGAAGATCCCGAAGGCTGCGATGGGGATCATTGAGCAATTGATGAAGCACTGATCGGCAACGCACGTACTTTGGATCAGGGGGTCCCGTAGCGTCGATCCATTGGGGCGCCCTGCAATGCCGACCACGACACAATGGGAAACCCACCAAAATACCACAAACACATCCGGTTGCGCGGGAACGATTACACGCATGGCGCATATTTCGTGACGTTGTGTACCGACCCGCGCGGGGAATTGTTCGGTCCCATCGTGGGAGACGGTGTGGCTGCACGGATCGACCTGAACGACCTGGGGCGTATTGTGGATGAATGCTGGCGTGCGATACCGGACCATTTCCCGCACGTTCGTTTGGACCAAACGCAGATCATTCCGGATCACCTGCATGCGATCCTGGTGTTGACACCACCAGCACCGTCGACCCGATGGGTCGACCCTACAAGTGCAATGGATGGGGTCCGTGCGAACGGGCCACGTCGCGGTTCGTTGGGGGCGATCAATGGGGCATTCAGATCGGTGACCACAAAACGGATCAACGTGGCCCTCGGCCGGACGGGGGGAACCATCTGGCAACTGGGCTACTACGATCGCGCTATCCGCCGCCAAGGCGGAGAATATGGTCGCATCGCGCAATACATTGCCGAGAACCCGGCGAAGTGGCGGTGAACTTCAGACAATGACCGCAGGTGCCTACCTCACCAGACATTCTATTTTCTGATCGTTTGATTTTCTGATCATCTCATTCACATTAATGATGTCTTCAGACAGCATTATTGGCAATTTATCGCATTAATGAAGTCTACAAGCAACAGATAGGTGCAACAAACCGAAGAAAATGAATATATTTGTGGGGTAAAAGCAGCGTTGGATAACTAAAACCAGCTCTACGATGGCCACAAGCAACATCAATTGGAAGGGCCTGAAGGATGATCAGGTCGTTGAGCAGCTCGGCAAGGAGTTGCGCCGCATGCGGCTGGAGCGCAACCTGAGCCAAGCCGAAATTGCCAAGCGCGCCGGCCTGGATCGCACCACGGTGGTGCAGTTGGAAGCCGGTCGAGCGGCCACCATGCTCACCGTGGTACAGGTGCTGCGCGCCATGGACCAATTGGACCTGCTCAATGCTTTCCATGAGGTGCCCCAACCTACGCCCTACCAGTTGGTGGAGGCCCAGGAGAAATACCTGAAGAGGCAACGCAAGCGGGCCTCGCGGCAGAAGCCCGTCATCCTTCCACCCAAACCCAAGAAGAGCACATGGTAACGCATGCAAATGTGAAGCTCTGGGGACGCGCGGTCGGTGTGGTGATCTGGGATGATAGGGAGCACCGCGCGCGCTTCCAATATGATCGCGCTTTCACCAGCAGCGGGCTGGAGGTGGCGCCGTTGATGATGCCGCTGAAGGACGCGCGGGGTGGCGAGCAGGTGTTCTCTTTCGGCAGTTTGAAGGACGAGACCTTTCGTGGCTTGCCGGGCCTGCTGGCCGATAGCCTGCCCGACCGGTTCGGGGAACAGCTGATGAACGCTTGGCTGGCCACGCAGAACCGTCCACCGGGCAGTTCGAACCCGGTGGAACGCCTGTGCTACACAGGCAGCCGGGGCATGGGAGCGCTGGAGTTCGAACCGGCGCACCATGAGTTGGAGGCCAGCAGCGAGGCCCTGCAGGTCGATGAACTGGTGCGCATGGCGACCAGCGTCCTGTACGAACGCGCCAAGTTCAAGACCAGCAAGAGCAAGGGAAAGGACGAAGCGTTGATGGACATCATCCAAGTGGGCACCTCGGCGGGCGGTGCGCGCGCGAAGGCAATCGTGGCCTTCAATGCGAAGACCGGCGAAGTGCGCAGCGGGCAAGTGGACGGCTTGGACGGCTTCACCTATTGCCTGATCAAGTTTGACGGGGTGACCAACGCCAAGCTCGGAGACCCCAAAGGCTATGGTCGGATCGAGTATGCCTACCACCTGATGGCCTTGGCCTGCGGTGTGGAGATGATGCCCAGCCGTCTGCTGGAGGAGCACGGTCGAGCGCACTTCCTTACGCAACGCTTCGACCGCGTGATCGATAACGAGGGCAACACGCACAAGCTGCACATGGCCACACTCTGCGGCATCGCACACATGGACTACAACGACCCGCTCGCATACAGTTATGAGCAAGCATTCCATGTGATGCGCCTGCTGGGCCTGCCCTATCCCGATGCCGAACAGCTCTTTCGCCGGATGTGCTTCAACGCGATCGCCCGCAATTGCGACGACCACACGAAGAACATCTCCTTCCTGATGGATCCGCAAGGCGACTGGCACCTCTCCCCGGCATACGATGTCACCTTCGCCTACCACCCGGAAAGCCTCAGGCTGCGCCAACATCAGATGAGCATCAACGGCAAGCGCAGCGACATACAGCGAACCGACCTACTGGCCGTAGGCAAGGACATGAACATCAAGAAGGCAGCGGTGATCATCGATGCCGTGGTGGCCGGGGTGAAGACGTGGAAGAAGTGCGCGAAGAAGGCCGAGGTGGATGCGAAGCAGGTGAACGCGATCGAGGGATTGCATTTGGTGGATATTTGACCGCTCCATCATGGCCAAGCACAAGCTCGACCTGCACGACATCTTCAACAAGGGCAAGGAGATCGACAACGCCTTGAACGAAGCGATGGAATTCTGCGTGGACCGGCGGATCCCCATTTTGGAGATCATACCCGGCAAGGGCAGCGGGCAATTGAAAAAGAAAGTGATCCGCTATTTACAGCAACCTGCGGTGAGGAAATTGTACCACCGGATCGACAAGGACAGCGACAACTTCGGGCGGTTGTTCGTGCGGTTCAAGCATTGACGGTGTGCTTCGCGACCCTTGCGGGCACCCACTTTTCCCGTCCAGACCTCCTTTCCGACGAGCCTGTTAACTTTGCCCCCACAGAGTGGTGACCCTCACCATCCGTTCAATTTCCCCCTTCAACCATGACCAAGACCGGACCCCTGATCACGGGCCTAGCCCTTACTGCCGCCTTGCTGTTCACCGCCTGTACCGATTCGGCAGCACCTTCCGCTGGATCCCCGGCGACGGAAGCTACGCCGACCACCGGATCTGAACTTCCTGTTAGCAGTGAGATGAACACGATGGACGCCCAGAACACGGGCGACCAAGGTTCGTCCACCGTTCAGCTGAACCCGGCCCACGGCGAACCCGGCCACCGCTGCGAGATTCCTGTTGGTGCTCCTCTGGACGGGGTTCCTTCTTCCGAAGGTACCACCATAACCATCCCGCCGACCGAAGGAACACCCTCACCCGTGGCGGCGCCGATCACCATGCCGACGAACACCAACTCGGGCAAGCTCAATCCCGCCCATGGAGAACCGGGGCATGATTGCGCCGTGCCGGTGGGAAGCCCACTGCCGGGTTAGTCCTTCAACCCTTCCATTTCTCGTCCATTGCCGGTGGCTGTGCCCTGATGTTGACGAGAACCACTTCCTCTCCGGGCACACCTCTTCCGAGGAGGTTATGGGTCTGCCTCAAGCGGGGAGTTCGCGTTGCGTGCATGGCACTGGGGATCGGAACCCTCGTTCTGCTCGTGCTCGCCTTCACGCGCATTCCCTTTGATGCCCACCGCTGGCTGGGGACTGCCGGGGGTACCTGTGATCATCCACCTGAGGTGATCCTCTTGCTCGGTGGAAGCGGTATGCCTTCCGGCCCCGAGCTCATGCGTTGCGACGCTGCCGCCACCTTGGCCAAGAGCGCACCCACCGCGCGGATCATCCTCGTGATCCCGAATGATCCCGTCTTGGCCGAGGCCATGTCGGCAGAGTTGATCGCGAAAGGCGTGGTGCGCTCCAGGATCGAACTCCTGATGCACGGCCGCAACACGCGGGAACAGGCCCTGGACGCAAGAGCCGCCTTGCACCGCACACGTCAACGGTACACGGCCATCGTAACCGCCCCGGAGAACATGTACCGCACGTTGCTCACCTTCCGGAAGGTCGGGTTCACGGCGGTATGTGGCGTACCTGCTTTCGATCATGCCCTGTTCGATGACCTCCGGTACCAGCACCGTGGCATTGGAGGAAAGCCCTATGTGCCGGACATCTCCACCAGCATGGACCTTCGCTACAACTTCTGGAACCAGCTCAAACTGGAGATTACCTGCCTGCGGGAATATGCGGCCTTGGCCTATTATAAAGCGAACGGCTGGATCTGACGGGAAGGGAATATGCAGCGCGAAGACCGCACACCCCCCATTTCCTTGGTTTCTACTTGTTCGTGAGCTAATTTTGTTGAAGGTCATTGGCTCCTCAATGGCCCTAACCATAAACCCATATCATGAAAAAAGCGTTACTCGCATGCTCGCTCGCTCTGGTTAGCTGGTTCAGCCATGGCCAAGTTGCGACCTATGTTCTACAACCCGCCAGTATTGCGGGATCGCTGGACTTCAGCCTTGCAGAAGGCTGGGGTCTCTCCCCGGACATGAATGACCCGGCCAACTTGGTACAAGCCTACGCCGTGATCGTGGACGATGGCTCCACGGCCGATTCCCTGGGATGTGACCCTCTGATCAACGCTCCGGACGTTGCCGGTAAGATCGCCGTCGTATACCGCGGGGTCTGTGAATTCGGCCTGAAGGCGTTGAACGCACAGAACGCTGGTGCAGTTGCCGTTGTGATCGTGAACAACATTCCCGGCGCCCCAGTGGGGATGGCGGGTGGCACCAATGGCGCTTCAGTGACTATTCCGGTGGTCATGATCAGCCAGGACGGGGGTGCCTTGATCCATGACGAGGTGGTTGCAGGCAATGTGGAGATGCTCATTGGCACCGTCCAGAACTTGTTCCCCAACAACTTGGCCCTGATCAAAGCAGGAACCATGATCCCTGCACAGGCTGCCCGGCCTGCCTTGATCTCCACCGATGAAAATGAATTCAATGTCATTCTCGGTGCTTGGCTCTTCAACTATGGAAGCGTGGAACAAGCCGGTGCCACATTGCAAGCATCCGTGGTCCACAACGGCACTACGGTGTACGATGAAACCTCGGCCCCCGCTACGGTGCCTTCGGGCGATAGCGTGTACTTCAGCTTGCCCGACTTTGCCCAAGCCGGTTACGATGGGCGGTACGAGATCACCTATACGGCCCACCTGACGGAGGTGGATCAATTCCCGGATGACAACACGTACAGCACGACCCTGACGGTGGACACCATGCTCTCCTACTCGCCCCTGACCACGGATGGACTGCCCGAGCAGATCGCCTTCTTCCGGCCGGCGGATGCCAGCCAAGTGTTTCAGATCTGCGCCTACTTCGCGGACCCCAACGCAAGCCGCTTGCGGGTGGAGGGCGTCTATGCAGCGGCCACGCTGAACGCACCGGCCACCGTGGTGGGACAGCTGCTGGATGTCCGTCTCTTTGAGTGGAATGATGATTTCACCGGTCTCAGCGATGCCACCTTCAATGATGTCTCGGAGATCATGAACGGCCAGTACCAGTACACGGATTCAGCCCTTGCGCGTGTTCCGGTGTACATTCCCTTCTTCGAGCCAACACCGCTGCTTGATGATCAGAAATACCTTTTCTGTGTGTCCACCAGTGATGAGGGCGTTTTCCTCGGACATACCTCATCCGTGAACTATCGACAGAACGAGGAACTCACGGACCAGGTGAACACGCTCCTGAACATCGATGGATCGTGGAGCCGCGGTTGGTCAACTGGCGAAGTGCCCGCACTGGGCATCAAAATGGTCGGCCTTTACACCGGCATCCATGAGCCAGGGCTCGTGGAGTTGACCGCCTATCCCAATCCGGCATCCACGAAGCTCAGCATTCCCTTGAGCGGTCAAACAGGTACTGCTTCGGTACAGGTTTTCGATTCCAAGGGGGCCATGGTCTCCGACAAGCAGGTCAACGTGGGTGGTGACAACATCCTCACCATGGACGTCCGCGACCTCAATGCCGGCATGTACATGTTCCACGTGGCCTTCGATAAAGGTGCGCGTTCCAGCTTCCGCGTGGTTGTGACCAAGTAGGACCGTCACGATCCATTTCGAGATAGGGCCATCCGGCAAGTTCCGGGTGGCCCTTTTCCGTGATGCCTTGGTGCGCGATATCCGGCACCAACCATTCACCTTCGGGAACCTGCCCGTAGCCTTCCAAGGGAATGCGGGATCAGGTCGACCGTTCTGCACGGAGGTCGTTCCCTTCCAGCCAGGCACGTCTTGGTTCCGGATCCTATTTTGCTACTTTGCGCGATCATTGGTCGCCATCTGCTGTGGAATTGTTCTTCCCCTATCGATGTGGCCTCCAACCGATCCCTCTCCCAGCCCATGGCCACAAGAAGAAAGCACCTCATACTCACTCCCCCCGTACGCGAAGGCAAAGCCATCAAGGTGCGCTTGGATTCCAGGACCGTTGTCATGGTAAAGAATCCCAAGGCCCTGGCTTTCTGGAAGACGCGTTATCCCAAGGCCGAGGTGATCAAGGACTGAAGTTTCCGTGAGGGGGTCGAGACCGGCCGCCCCCTGCTCAGGCAAGTTTGTGATGCCGGTTTTCAAGCCATCCCGTGTTCAGGAACACCGCTAGACCGAGCCGTGTTGAACGGTCCACTGGAACTCGTCCGCGAAATGGAGGAGATCCCGGAAACTCCACTACTTCCGCACCTTCCATGGGGTGGCGCAAGGCGTTCGGCAAGTTCATTTGGCCCCGTCGCAGGCATGTGCTGGTCGGGCTGTTGTTGATCCTGATCAGCCGCGGGGCCAGCCTTGTTCTGCCCGGGGCGACCAAGTACCTCATCGACGATGTGGTGATGCGGAAGGACCTGAGCATGCTGAAGGTCGTGATCGCCGTGGTCGCTGGGGCCATCCTCGTACAAAGCGTCACCTCGTTCCTGCTGACCCGGTTATTGAGCGTGGAGGCGCAACTGATGATCAGCAAACTGCGCGCAGAGGTGCAGCGAAAGGTCCTTTCGTTGCCCGTGGGTTTCTTCGACAGCACCAAGAGCGGGGCCCTGGTCTCCCGCATCATGACCGACGTGGAAGGTGTTCGCAACCTGGTCGGCACCGGACTGGTCCAGTTGGTGGGCGGAACCGTTACCGCAGTGGCTTCGCTCTTCCTGTTGATCCGGATCAGCCCTGCAATGACGCTATGGACCTTGCTACCGGTAGGGCTGTTCGCACTGATCGCACGCCGCGCCTTCGGTCGCATTCGACCGATCTTCCGTCAGCGCGGCGTGATCAACGCCGAGGTCACGGGCCGCCTCACGGAATCGCTCAACGGCATTCGTGTCATCAAGGGCTTCAATGCGGAGAAGCACGAGCAGAGGGTGTTCGAAGAGGGGGTGTACCGCCTGTTCGAGAATGTGCGCAACAGCCTCACCACCACGGCATTCATCACCAGTTCGTCCACGCTATTGCTGGGGCTGGCCTCCGCAGGGATCATGGGCATCGGGGGCTATTTCATGATCCAGGGCACGCTGACCTTGGGCGAATTCCTCTCCTTCACGCTGTACTTGGGCTTCATGATCGCCCCCATTGTGCAAATGAGCAATATCGGAAGCCAGCTCACCGAGGCCTTCGCAGGGCTGGACCGCACGGAGGAGATCATGCGCATGACGGAGGAGGATGACCCGACCCAGCGTCCGGTCCACCTCACGGAGGTACACGGTCATGTCCGCTTCAACGAGGTCCGCTTCGCGTACGGCGAAGGCGAGGAAGTGCTCCATGGCATCAGCTTCGAGGCTGCGCCCGGATCGGTCACGGCCTTGGTGGGCAGCTCCGGATCCGGCAAGACCACCATCGCCGGCCTGGCCGCCAGTTTTCTCACTCCCACAGCGGGCACGGTAACCATCGATGGGAAGGACCTTTCCACGGTGTCCTTGGCCAGCTATCGCAGCCGACTGGGCGTGGTGCTGCAGGATGATTTCCTCTTCGAGGGAACCATACGGGAGAACATCCTCTACCCGCGCCCCGCTGCGACGGAAGAGGAACTGCTAAGGGCCGTGCGTGGAGCCTACGTGGATGAGTTCACCGAACGCTTCGAGGAGGGGCTTGAGACGGTGATCGGGGAGCGGGGGGTGAAACTCAGCGGTGGCCAGCGGCAGCGGGTGGCCATAGCCCGCGCCATGCTCGCCGACCCGGCGATACTGATACTCGATGAGGCCACGTCAAATCTCGATACCGAGAGCGAGGCCCTGGTGCAGAAAAGCCTAAGCGAGCTGGTGAAGAACCGGACAACCTTCGTGATCGCCCACCGCCTGAGCACCATTCGAGGTGCCACACAGATCTTGGTAGTTGAAAAAGGCCGCATCGTGGAGCGCGGGGATCATCACTCCCTTCTGGCCTTGAACGGTCGCTACAGTGAATTGCACCGCTATCAGGCGCGCATCTGACCGGGAGAAGGCTCTTGGTGCTGGCCGACATTACCACTGCCATTCTGGCAGCACATTCATTGATCCGGCCTTCAGGTGTTAGTAATCCTTAAACATCCCAGGCTGGGTATCCTTTGGCACGTTATTCCGTACCATCTTGGAAAATCATCGATCATGGCACGCAGAAAAAAGCAGCTCATTCTCACCCAGCCGGTGCGAAAAGGCATCAAGGCGATCAAAGTTCGTTTGGACCAACGCACAGTGATCACGCTTACGGACTTGAAGAAATTGGCCTTCTGGAAGGAACGCTATCCGAAAGCCGAAGTGATGAGCTAGGGTTCGTGGACCCACCAAAGGGCTGAGCACCCTTATACGTGTGGAGTTCCGTAGGGGTCGACGGGTTTGGACCCGTTGCGGTCCGAATGCGCTGTTCGCATCGCAGGTGGTTCACCGTCATGGGCACCATGGATGTTGCCGCAGGGCCTAATGGCTTTGTTCCTTTACCCGCGAGTGTCCTTAAACTTGTACGGAAGAACCGTCGATCATGCCAAGCTTTGACATCCTCTCCAAGGTGGATCCACAAACGTTGGATAACGCCATCAACACGGTGAAGCGCGAATTGGAGACGCGCTACGACCTCCGCGGTACCAACAGCAACGTGGACCTCGACAAGAAGGCGCTCACCATCAAGCTGTCAACCGAAGACCATCTGAAGCTCGATGCCATTCTGGACATCCTCCTGGAGCGCAGCACCAAGCAGAAGGTTGATGTGAAGAGCTACGACCTCTCCGAGCAACCGGTGCCCAGCGGGAAGCTCCTTTACCGAACGGTCAAGGTGAAGCAAGGCATCGACCGGGAAACCGCCAAGAAGATCGTCAAGTTCATCAAGGGCACGGGCCTCAAGGTACAGGCCCAGATCATGGACGACATGGTTCGGGTAACGGGTAAAAAGATCGACGACCTCCAAGAGGTGATGAACCGCCTGCGAGGCGAGGAATTCGAGGTGCCATTGCAATTCGACAATATGAAAAGCTGATCCATTCGCTTCTGTACAAGTTCCCCGGACCATTACCACCGAACTCAATTCGCTGTATTTCCGCTGTATGGTCACTCAACCGCCCCCCACCCATGTGGTGAAGATCCTGGAAAGCACGTTCATCACGCACAATGTGAAGCGGTACAAATTGGAAAAGCCGAAGGGGTATTCATACACACCGGGTGAAGCCACCATGGTAGCGTTGAACAAACCGGGATGGACCGACCGGTACGGACCCTTCACCTTCACCTCCTTGACGAGTTCCAGGACGCTGGAGTTCATGATCAAGATCTATGATGAACGTGCCGGCCTTACCCACCAATTGGGCCTCGCCCGTAAAGGCGACGAACTCTTGCTGGGGGAACCGTTCGGCGCGATCACCTATCAGGGTCCGGGGTATTTCTTCGCAGGGGGGTCCGGTGTCACCCCGTTCATCGCCATTCTGCGTGACCTGCATAAGAAAAAACTGCTTGACGGCAACACGTTGATCTGCTCCAACCAGACGGCCTCGGACATCATCCTGTATGATGAATTGACGAAGATGTTGAGGAAAAACTTCCTCAACATCCTCACCCGACAACATGTCATTGGTTTTCAGGAGCGCCGCATCGATCGCAATACCGTGGTTACGCTGGTGCAGGACTTCGACCAGCATTTCTACATCTGCGGTCCCCAAAGCTTCGTAAAGAACATCAGTGATATACTTTCCAGCCTGGGTGCCACGGCAGGATCCATCGTGATCGAGCATTGATCGCGCCGGTCGGGTCGTAGGCTGCGGACCCGCCTGAACGAACGGAACGCGCCTTACGGGGCGCGTTCCGAATATCCTGGTCTCGTTGCTTACGGGCTTCGAGCGTGAAGGCATCACCTTCCTCGACCAGGGGTGTCAAGTGATAGGGTCATTCATTATTCATGTCCTTTGGAACGGAAAGCCTTCAATAGGGTTACAAGCATTCCCGAATTACGGGTTCTACCGTACCCAGCTGCTCATTGCGCAGGCCATGCCAACGGGAATGCAGGTATGGTCGCCTTTCCGTGCGCGAAGCAGGGCCATGCACGAGGTTGATCGCTCAAAACCCCCGGCCCTCGGGCAGGAACATCACGAAGATGAAGGTCATCAGGAAGTGATGCATGAGCAACAACATCGCTCCCATGGCCACCAAGTGCTTGGTGCGCTTCTCCAGGGCGGGGAACAGCCTCCTGTTGTTCACCGCGATGATCGGCAAGGGCACCGTGGCCACCAAAAAGGAAACCGCAAGGGCCTTGAACAGCCACGCGCTGCCCACCATGCCCAGGAACAAGTGGCCATAATAAAACGCCAAGCCAACGATCGAGAGCAGGCCGAGGCGAACGAATGTACGGGTTTCAGTAAGCATGTTTGGTTCAGATTGCGGAGTGCACCTCGAAAAAATGCATTCCAGTTCGGGGGATGGAAGGTAAGGGGTAGGAAACCGCGTGTTTCAGCACCCCATCCGACCTGTTGAGGATAAATGAGGAGCGCAGTGCAAGGAAACGGGCCATATCTCTAAAACGCAGCATGGAGCCTATGGTTGCTTTGGATACGACCTTGTGTTCCGGTGCATGTGCGTGCAAATTTGGGGAAAACAGGTGGCTCGAAGCAAGCATCCGTCATTGTGGTTCAACATCACGTGGTGAAGAGTGTTCTCTTTAGGGGTCCCTTCCCGGCTCAGTTCCACTGCATCGATCAGGCCCGGCTCACCGATACAGGAAGCTGGATCTCAGGGTCTTCCTCATTGAACCGCCATGATCTGCGCGCTTATCCCACGATGATCCGACCCCGGAATGGTGAAGGTCCGCATGTGGTCCGGATAGAGTTCGGGCGTGGTGAGGACGTGATCCAACGGAACAATGGAAATACCGGCCACCACCGGCCAGGTGGGCGCAGTTGCCAGGGATCCCGGAACCATGCCCGTGGCGGAACGGAACTGCTTGTAGGCATCATCCCAAGGGACCGTGTTCAGGTCCCCGATCAGGCAGACCGGCATGGCGGCGGTGTTCACCAGCCCGGCCAGGGCAATCCATTGCCCATTTCGTTGTTCCAACTTGGCCGCGCTCTCGGGTGCGCGCAGGTGGGCCGTGATCACCTGCATGGACCCACCGGAATGCCGGACCGCGGCTCGAATGGCGGGTGTCCCTTCCAGGTCGAACACCTCCACATGGTCCAGCGGGACCTTACTGAACAACGCAATTCCATGGTTCTTCTCTCCCGCCCCATGTATGTACCAAGGATACTCCTCAGACAGGCCCGCGAGAAGGACATCCCACCAATATTCGTCCACTTCCTGCATGGAAAGCAGGTCCGCTCCGCTGCTGCGGGCCACCCCCACCACCTGGGCATGGGACGTGCTCGCTTCGTGAACGTTCATCTGTGCGATGCTCAGCACTGCGGAACCATCCGCCCCGCTCCTCTTCCCCAAGCCAGCGTGAACAACCGGCATCCCGGTGATGAGGGCGGCCAGTAGGGCGCCCATGCCCGCCCTCGATCGTCCCTTCCTCAACAGCCATGCCCCGACCAGGACCAGCACCACCGCTCCCGGAACCAGAAATGCACGAGCGTTGACCAAGGGAAACCTGTCCGGGGCCACAACAAGCAGGAGGGCGCAGAGGGGAAGGATACTGGCCGCGATACAGTGCCGGATCGGGCTGCTGATGCGGTAGCGCCGGCTTGGCATGGCCTAATGGCTGGTCAGGATCGCCAGCAACGCACCAAGCAGCACCGTGGCGAATCGTTTCGCATTGAAGCGGTGGTCCGGGGTGGTCTCGAAAATGATGGTGGTACTGATGTGCAACAGCATGCCGATGGCCAGGGCAAGTGCACCGGAAAGGAATTGCTCGCCCATGCGCATGCCGAAATGATGGCCGAACAGGATGCCCAAAGGTGCCGACACCGCAAAAATGGCCAACGTGGCCCAGGACCGGCCGGCCCCCACCGAAGATCGCTGAAGCACGGTGGCCAACGCAATGGCCATGGGCAACTTGTGCAGGAGAACCCCGACCACGAACGGCAGGTCGCCTCCCACCCGGGGGTCGGCGAAGGGCATGCCCTCGGTGAAGGAGTGGACCACCAGGCTCAGCAATGTTGCCAAGGGTAATGTGCGGCTTGTGCTTGAATGTGTGCTCACGTGGACGTGCCCATGCTCGATGCCGCGGCTGAAGAACTCGAGCACCACCTGAAGCATGAACCCCGCAAGTATCCAAAGCCCTACATGTTCGTCATTTCGGGAGTACAGCTCAGGCAGCATGTGAAGGACCGTGACGCTAAGCAGGAAGGCCCCACTGAACGCGAGCAGGAGCTTTACATGTCCGGGATCGGTGGTCCGGAAGCGCACCCACGCCCCCGCCGCCAAGGGCAGGGCCATGAAGAGGATGATCAATAGGGGTAGGCTCATTGCTTTTTACGTGCCCATGTGATGATCCTGTTGGACCGTTCGGGATCGAAGGCGTTACGGCATGTGCCGTCGGTGACGTCCTCCACGACCAACCCCGCCTTGGTTATCATCGCGGTCACCTCAGGCAACGACCACGCATGCACGCGTTCCTCGAACTGCTCCTTTCCGCCCGGATGTTCCACTTGGATACGCTTCACGATATCGCCCCCTTCAAGCTTGCGTTCGATCCGAAAACGGACCCCATCGATGACCTTGGTCTCCAAGGGCACCAGGTGGCGTGAAACCAGATCCCCGTTGAGCAGGTCCAATACGAACAGGCCATTCGATTTCAGGGCCTCGGCTGCCGCGGTCACGGCCCGTTGATCGTCCTGGCGGTCCTTGGTGTAGCCCAAGCTGGTGAACAGGCAGACCACCGCATCGAATCGATCGGAAGCGTATGGAACACGGATATCAAAAACCTCAAAGTGGGCAGCGGGAACCACCCGGGCGGCTTCCTGAATGCTCGCGGCCGAAAGATCGATCCCCGTAACCTGCATGCCTTTCCGTGCAAGGATCGCCGCATGCCTTCCTCGGCCGCAGGCCATGTCCAGCACGGACTGACCCCGACGGAGTTCACCCTTGGCGATCAAGGGCAGCACCAGCTCGGCAGCATCCTCTTCACCCCTGTGCGTGTACAGCATCTTGTACCACCGGGTACTGAACCATCCCTTGAACCAGCCCATCTCGATCGCAGATCGGGCGAAATGTAGCCCGCACCGCGCGGTCGTCCGTCCCTCATTTGCAAGATGTGGCCGAACATTGACCCGCACGGGTTCACAATTACGTGGAAAACTCCGGGCAAGCCCTCGTGGTTCGTCATCTTCGCTAGGTTTCTTTGCGCTACGGTACTGAATTATCGTGAATGAATATGGTGAACCGGATCTTTGACCTCTATGACGAACTTGAGAAGCAGCGGATCATGCTGTCGTTCAAGGGAGACCTGTCGCCGGACCTGATCAGTGCCATCCTCGAGCTGATCGAAGAGAAGATCGAGGTCTCCGAATCGGACCCCCGGATGCGCAAGCGCGTGTTCAACGTGGTGATGGAGTGCCTTCAGAACCTGTACCACCATAACAAGCGCACGATCGGGGCCAACGAGGCCTCCCCGCACCGGAATGAGCGCCAAGGTGTGGTCATGATCGCGCAGGACAACAGCGGCTATTCCGTGCTTACCGGCAACTACATGGCAAGGGATGAAGTGAACGAGCTGAAAAACCGATTGGACCAAGTGAACGGTTGTGAACCGGAACAGCTGCGCGAACTGTACAAAAGCAGGCTGGGCGATGGTAAATTCACACGGTCGGGCGGCGGTGGACTAGGCATCATCGACATTGCACGCAAGAGCGGGCAGAAGCTCGAATACGGATTCGTCCCCATGGACAACGACAACACTTTCTTCAGCCTGAACGTTAACGTGACCTCCTGAACGCATCGACCATGAACAACATTCTCCTCGACGGAAGTGCCAAGACGCCTACCGTCCATTTTGACAGCGGTACGGGGCTTCTGGAACTGCGCGGACGTTCCATTCCCGAGAACTCGATCGAGTTCTACAAGCCCTTGATCGACTGGATCGACAATTACGCCAGGGACCCGAAACCATCCACGCAGTTACGCGTGCAGTTGGAATACTTCAACACCAGCTCGAGCAAGTGCATCCTGGACCTGTTCAAGAAGCTCGAGGCCGTGCGCAACTCAGGCAACGAGGTCCTCGTGCTTTGGCACTACGAGGCCGATGATGAGGATATGCTGGAGGCTGGCGAGGACTATCAGGCGATCATCAACCTCCCCTTCAAGATGATCCAAGTGGAAGAGGTGGACGACAAGTGACCGGGGTACGGTCCCCGCTGCGTATTCGCTGGTCGGACCGGGCAAGTGCAGGATTCATTCCCCCCGCGAGGTACTGCGGTCGAGCTGGCCGATGACCCACGGGAACAGGTCGAATTTGAGCGTCAGGGCGAATGCCAGCGTCATGCCCCAGAGGAGGAGCACATTGGCCCATAACGTGGGGATCGAGTGACCGAAGAGGCGCTTTACCGGGGCGTAGAACTGCGCATTGAAGAAGCCCCCCTCGCGGGGTCGTACGTATACCGGGTCACTTTTCTGCACCAGCTCCCCTCTTGATTCGGTGATCAGATTGACATCGTTCCTGTTGGTGACGAAATCCGCAAGGCTCTCGTTCCGCTCGCGGTCCAGCAGTTGAAAATACGCGCTCTTCAGTTCAGGTGTGGCGGTCATCCCCGCGATGCGCTCTTCCTTGGCCCGCTCGGCCTCCCTGTACACGTTCCGGTAATGCCGGGTGAGCACCTGCAGTGTCCTGTCCAGTTCATCCAGCACGTCGGCATCCACCTTCCCCGGTGCCAGTCTTTCCAGCTGAGGAAACTCCAAGCCCTGCATCCCATGGACCTCCTTGGCCAATTCGTGCTGGATCAATGCCAGGTTCTTCGCCTGCTCAGCAGGGTCCGCGTCCGGCTTTTCCAAACCCCGGCGCACTTGCGCACTGCGCTCCATCAGCTCGCGGACCCAGAGGTCCTTCTTCCAGTTCGCCGTCTTCATCTTCCGGTCATATTCATAGAAGATGCGCTCATAATCGTTGTCCACGAACTGGGCGACCGCCAATCCCTCGTAGGCCCAGCGACTGGCCATCACGTTCCCGATCCAAGGCACGCTCTTCTCGGAGGCGAACCAGGGATGGAGCTTGTCGAAGCGCACAATGATCCCGCTGAACATCAGTTGTGGGATGATCAACACCGGGATCATCATGTAGATCACCTTGGCGCTGTTGAAGCTCGCGCTCACGTTGAGGCCGAGAACATTGGCGAAGCATGCGGTGGAAAAGAGCACGATCCAATGCTGTACGCCCATGCCGGTCATGCCCAGCACCAGATCACCCACCAGCACGAACAACAGGGTCTGTATGGCCGAAATAAGAAAGAGCAGACCGATCTTGCTGAGCAGATAGCTTGTTCGGCTGAGCGAAAGGAACTTTTCCCGTTGCAGGATCTTCCGGTCGCGGATGATCTCCTCCGCAGCCACGGAAAGGCCCAGGAAAAGCGAAACGATCACCGCGATGAAGAGGTATTGCGGGATGTTGTCATTGTGCCGGAACACATAGCTCCCTTCCTCGCCGAGCCCGATGCTCCGATAGCGCAGAAAGAAGGCCATGATGAACGCAAGAACGGGTGCCTCCAGGAGATTGATCAGCACATATTGCCGGTTGGCCAGTTTGGAAAGCACGTCCCGCTTGAAATAGACGACCATCTGCTCCACCTTCCCCGGGGCCTTGAAGGTGCTCTTGGGAATGCGCGTTTCATCAGGCACCTTGGCCACCCGCACCTCCATCTGGGCCCGGAACACCTCGTTCCACGCCTCGGGACCGATGCGGCGTTGATCGGTCTCGCGGCCATACTCATCCACGATCTTGGCCTCGAGGATATTGAAGATCTGCTCGGGGTTCACGTTGCCGCAGGCATCGCATTGCCCCATTTCACTGTCGGCCAGGCCGGTCACCTTCTTGAAGTAGACCACCGCGTCCACTGGATCGCCGTAGTACACCGGGTTCCCTTCCTGATCCATCAGGAGCAGGCGATCAAAGAGCTTGAAGATCTCCGATGAGGGTTGATGGATCACCGTGAAGATGATGCGGCCTTTCAGCGCCAGCTCATTCAGGAGGTCCATGATGTTCTCCGAATCGCGGGAGCTGAGGCCGCTGGTGGGTTCATCCACGAAGAGTACGCTGGGCTCGCGGATCAGCTCCAAGGCGATGTTCAGGCGCTTGCGCTGGCCCCCGCTGATGGTCTTGTCCAACGCACTGCCCACTTTCAGGTCCTTGCTCTCGAACAGTCCCAAGTTCTGCAACAGGTCCAGCACGCGCTTATTGATCGCCAGCTCGCTCTGGTCGCCGAAGCAGAGCTTGGCGTTGAAATAGAGGTTCTGGTAGACGGTGAGCTCCTCGATCAGCAGGTCGTCCTGACCGATGTGTCCGATGACGCCTCGTATTTGATCGGCCTGGTGGTGTACGTCCACGCCATTGATGGTAACGGTTCCCTTGGAGGGCTTCAGGTTCCCGTTCAGGATGTTGAGCAGGGTGCTCTTGCCACTGCCGCTGCCGCCCATGATGCCGATGAGCTTGCCGCTGGTCTCGGCCAAGTGCAGTTCGTGCAGGCCCACACGTCCGTTGGGAAAGCTGTACTCGATGCCGTCCGCCTTGAGGACGATCCGGTCGCTGCCGTCGTCCTGGAAGAACCGGGACAGGATCTCACTGTAATAGATGGGTTGGCCCTGCGCCGGGCGCAGCGATGCACCGTTGCCCAGAACGTACACTTGGTCCGGATTCACGGGCTTCCCGCTGAGCCTTATCTCTCCCCGGCCCAGATAGCGCATCAGGTAGAGCGCGATGCCCGGCACGTGCAGCACCCGCACCTCACCGTCCAGCTCATGAGCGTGCAAATGCTTGGCCCTGCCGGTGCCCGATCCCTTGGCCGCATCGATGTAGAGCAGGTCCGGTGCATCCTCGCGCACTTCGGCCTCGGACCGCACGAAGGCATCGCACCGCTCGAACACGCTCTGCTCGATGTTGAAGGTCTCCGCCACAGTGCTCACGAAATCGCGTTCCTGTTCGGTCAATTCCCCGCGGGAATGCACCAATTCCAAGAGGTGGACCAGCACCACGAATTTTTGGCGGTGGTTGAGCTCCTCGTTCACTTCAGTGCAGATCTTCAGCACCTTCACCGAGTTCACGCTGGTGCGCTTCCGGCTGCGCTCGCTCTTGCCGCCGCTGCTGTGGAACGCAGCGACATGGAGCTCGAAGACCCGCATGTGTTCCTTGACGGCCTGCGCGGTGAACTGCCGGGAGAGAAAGCGTTCCACCGCGTGATGGCTGGTGGCAACCTCCCCCACGCGCTCGGTCTTCGCGATGATCGCGAACAACTGCAACAAGGCCTTGAGGATCTTTTCCGTCATCTTCCACACCGTCCTTGGGGACAGGTCCCAGAACAGCAACGGCCCACTTCTACGGGTGGGCCGTTGCAATGTTCCGGAGGGAAGCGACTACCTCTTGAATCCGATCAACAGCACGGCACAGCCACTGTTCGCCTTGCTCGGATCGAGCTCGGCATTGATGGTGACATCGAGCGTATTGGCCACCACGAGGTCCCAGTACGGATCGTTGTTGAACTCCTTATTGCTGTACAGGAGGTTGCGCTCCTTGTCGTAGACGCTGAAGATGAGGTTGCCATCGCTGGTGCCGCTGCATGCCGCCACCCGGTAGGTGGTGCCACCGAAGAGGGTGAGGTCGAACTCGGCCACTTCATCCTCCCGCAGCAGGGCCCGGTAGAACTGGCCGTCGGGGATATAGACCGAGGTGATGTTCTTCTCGCACAGTGTGGCGATGGTATCACATTGGGCAAATGTGCTTGCAGCGCATAGGAGGCCTGCGGAAACGGCGATCGATCGGGTGATCCTTCTCATGGTCATGCTATGATGGAGGAACGGATGGCCCTCACCTTGCGAATAATGGTTTGGAGCGCTTCGGGGGATACCTCGGCCTTGGTCACGCTATTGATATAGGTGGTCTTGTTCACCACATCCAGCGTGGGTTTGACGAACTTGTACTCGCTGGTCACGGATTGGTAGTCCGTGGCCAGGTCCTTCAGGGCCGCCACCAGTTCGCTCGAGCCGTCGTTCGCCTCCAACAAGGCGATGAGGTTGTTGAGGGTATGGCGCTGTTCGGCCAAACGTGCGGTGATCTTGGGGTTCACCGTTTCACCGGTTGATCCCAAGGTCAGGTAGAGTCCTTCGATCCAGCCTCCCGCGAGCACGCCGGTGGACACATCATTGCGCTGATCGTTCTTCAGGTACATGTCCGCTGCACGAAAGGCTTTTCCGGTGAGCCGCAACAGGCTGTCCTCGTTATTGATGTTCTTCTTGAACGCGTCCAGCAGCTGCTTGTCGAAGGCGTTGGAAAGGTTGAGCTGCCCGCTTAATTGCTCGATCGCCTTGAGCGTTCTCAGGGAGCGCTGGCCGTCCTTATGGATGGCCACATAGGCCAGGTCGGCTCCGTACACGCCCATGGCCAAGGCCTGCTTCTGCTTGGTGGCGAATCGGGAAGTGCTGTCCGTGGACAAGGGCAGTTCGTTGGCATATGGCATACCGACCTCTCGGATCAACATCGCGGTCTGCACGGGGGATGGAATGCTGAAGAGCTTGCCACCCACCTTCACCAGACCGTCGCCGGTGGGGGCCGTTGCCAGCGTATCGGCGGTCGTTTCCGCCCGATCCGCCTTGTCGCCTCCTCCGCAGGATACCACGGTCAGCCCCAGCATTATGGCCGCAGCCCATATGGTTGTGTTGCGAAGCGTCATCGGGGATAATTCAAGAGTTGGAAATTCACAGGGGACGAAATTAGGCCGATGCAGCGGTCCAGCGCCCCATACGTTGGGCAGTTTTCAACAGTCTGCTCGCCGTATGTGGCCGATCCAACCGGGCGGCGACCTTTGGGACCACTACCAGCAGCCCGCCACTCCTGCACCCGTGGGTAAACTTGCACGCTACTTCCCCCACCCTTGCCCACCTACGCCGACATCATCCTGCCCCTGGCCGTGCCCGGCACCTTCACCTATGAAGTGCCCGAGGACATGGTGGCCCGCGTCCATCCGGGTCATCGCGTGGTGGCGGCCTTTGGCCGGGGGCGCAAGATGTACAGCGGACTGGTGCTGCGCACGCATGGTGAGCTGCCCGAAGGCCGCATCGCCAAGCCGATCCTGGAGGTGTTGGACGAAACTCCCGTGGCCACCGGGGAACAACTCTCGCTCTGGCAAGCCATCGGCGACCATTACATGTGCACCCTGGGCGAGGTGATGCTGGCCGCCATGCCCGGCCCGCTCATGCTCAGCAGTTCCACCCGCTTGGTGGCCGCACCGGAAACGTCCCCGGCATGGACGGGCAACCCTCGGCGCGACATGCTGCTGGACGCCTTGCAGCATCGCCACGAGCTGAGCCTGCAGGAGGCCGGCGAGCTGATGGGGGTGAAGGACCCGATGCCGGTGATCAAGAAGCTGATGGAAACCGGTGCCCTGATGCTGGCGGAGGAATTGAAGGACACCTGGACGGCCCGCACGGAACGCTACGTGCGTCTTTCCGAGAGCGCCCGCGGGGAAGAGGCGCTGCACCATTGGTTCGACGCATTGGAGCGCGCCCCCAAGCAATTGCACCTGTTGATGCGCTATATCGAACTGAGCCGGTGCCTGAGCGACGACCCGCGCGAGGTGAAACGCGACACGCTGCTCAAACGCAGTGATGCCAGTGCAGCGGAACTGAAGCGGTTGTGCGGGAAGGGGGTGTTCGTGATCGAGGAACGGCCTGCGGGAGTCCCCTCGGAGGAGGCGGCGCGCAAACCGGCCCCGGTGCTTTCCGAGGCCCAGGCCAAGGCCTTGCAGGCGGTCCGCACGGCGTTCGCTGATAAGCCCACGGTCCTGCTCCATGGCGTTACCGCATCGGGCAAGACCGAACTGTACATGGAGCTGATCGCTGAGGTGGTCCGGCGCGGGGACCACGTGCTCTACCTGCTTCCGGAGATCGCCCTCACCACCCAGATCATCGCCCGGATGCGTGCCCGCTTCGGGGAGCGGGTGGCCGTGTTCCATTCGCGACTGTCCCAACGCGAGCGCACCGAGCTCTGGATGCGCATGCTGCGCGAACCGGGGACGCATCCGGTGGTGGTGGGCGCGCGCTCGGCGCTCTTTCTTCCCTTCGGGTCCCTTGGTCTGGTGATCGTGGACGAGGAGCACGACCCGAGCTACAAGCAGCAAGACCCCGCGCCGCGCTACAATGCCCGCGACATGGCCCTGGTGCTGGCGGGCCTGCACGGAGCGAAGGTGCTCCTGGGTTCCGCCACGCCAAGCATGGAAAGCCTCTACAATGCGCGCACGGGCAAGTACGGGTTCGCCCCCTTGCTGGTCCGCTATGGCGATGCGGCATTGCCCACCATCGTGAAGGTGGACGTGGCCGACCTGCAACGGCGCAAGCGGATGCGCGGCAACTTCTCCGATACGCTGATCACCGGCATCGAGGAGGCCCTGGCCCGGAAGGAACAGGTGATCATCTTCCAGAACCGGCGCGGATACGTGCCCGCATGGCAATGCGAGACCTGCGGCTGGGTGCCCGAGTGCGATCATTGCGACGTGAGCCTCACCTACCACAAGCGGGACCATGGCCTGCGTTGCCATTATTGCGGCAGGCGCTACACCCCGCCCACCAGCTGCGCTGCCTGCGGAAGCAACCGCCTGCGCATGGTGGGGCTCGGCACCGAGAAGGTGGAGGAGGAACTGGCCCTGTTGCTGCCCGAGGCCCGGGTAGCCCGCATGGACCAGGACACCACGCGTGGCAAGCACGGGTTCGAGCGGCTGCTGGCCCGGTTCGGCGAGGGTGCGATCGACATTCTTGTAGGCACCCAAATGGTGACCAAGGGACTCGACTTCGACCAGGTCACGGTGGTCGGGATCCTCAGTGCGGACAACCTGATGCGCTTCCCCGACCTGCGCGCCCATGAACGGGCCTTTCAGTTGATGGCACAGGTGGCCGGCAGGAGCGGTCGCAAGCGCGATCCCGGAACGGTGTACATCCAAGGCCGCGACATCCACCACCCCTTGATCGAACTGGTGGCGCAGCATGATGTGGAGGGCATGTACGCACGGGAACTGCCCCTGCGGCAGGCACATGGTTATCCGCCCTTCAGCCGCATGGTGCGGATCGTGCTGAAGCACAAGAACGAAGCGCGTGTGCAGGCCAGCGCCGACGTACTGGCCGAGGCGCTTCGCGGCAAACTGGGCGACCGGGTACTGGGGCCGGAGCCTCCCACCGTGGCGCGCGTAAGGGACAAGCATCTGCGCGTGCTCCTGCTGAAGTTGGAGCGCGGGCACTATCGCGCGGAAAAGAACTTCCTGCGGGATGTGATCGATCGGATATTCGCGGAGGCCCCGCACCGGTCCGTTCAGCTGCATGTGGATGTGGACCCGCTTTGAACTCGGGCTTCATGCGGATTCCTCAGGGTCCTCCGCGAGAGACCTTGAGGGAGCTTAGAGCTTAATCACCAGGCACGAACCAGCCCCACCAACGCCGGCCAGATGGAGCGGGTGGGCATCGGAGCTTCCAGCGCCATTGCTGCACCGGTAATGGGATGGGTGAACTTCATGCGCCACGCGTGCAGTGCGATGCTCCGGTCCGGCTCACCGCGTCGCGCTCCGTATTTCACATCGCCTTTGATGGGGTGTCCCGCAGCACCCAGCTGTGCGCGGATCTGGTGGAACGCACCACCTTCCGGGACCACCTCCAGCAGTGAGAAGCGCTCCCCCACGGCCCGTGTGGTGTATTGCAGCCGGGCATTGCCCTCACCCTCCGCCCGGTCCACCTTCGCTTTCCGCGTACCACCCGCGTGGCTGAGCGTATGGATGAGCTCGCCCTTGGGCTCCATGCCGCCCTCCACGATCGCCAGATAGGACTTGGTAACGCGCCGCTCGCGGAACAGCGCATCCATGGCCCGCAACGCCGGGGCGTTCAGGGTGAACACGGTTATCCCGCTCACGGGGCGGTCCAAGCGATGGGGCGAACCCACGCTGAACTCCGGGAACAGGGACTGCACCTGCTGCAGCAGGCTCAGGTCACCGGTGCGATCGGGCTGCACGGGGATCCCCGGCGGTTTGTCCACCACGGCGAGGAACTCATCCCGAAAAAGGAGGACCGGCGCGACCGGTTCAATACTGCTCATCCGGTCCGGGGAAGTCCGATGAACGCACATCCTTCACGTAGTGCTCCACCGCTCCGGTGATCACCGTGTGCAGGTCCGCATAGCGCCGCAGGAAGCGCGGGTTGAACTCCTTGGTGATGCCCAAAAGGTCGTGCATCACCAGTACCTGGCCATCCACCCCGCCGCCGGCCCCGATACCGATCACGGGTATGGAGATGCTCTTGGCCACGTCCTCGGCCAGTTTGGCGGGGATCTTCTCCAATACCAGCGCAAAACATCCCGCTTCCTCCAGCAGCTTGGCATCGCGCCGCAGGCGTTCGGCCTCCTCCTCTTCCTTGGCACGCACCACGTAGGTGCCGAACTTGTAGATGCTCTGTGGGGTGAGCCCCAGATGGCCCATCACCGGGATGCCGGCGGAGAGGATCCGCTCCACACTGTCCAGCACTTCGGCACCACCCTCCAACTTCACGGCGTGGGCCCCGCTTTCCTTCATGATCCGAATGGCGGAGTTCAGGGCTCCCTTGGAGTTGCCCTGATAAGTGCCGAAGGGCAGGTCCACCACCACCAGGGCACGTGCGCACCCGCGAACAACGCTGCCCGCATGGTAGATCATCTGGTCGAGCGTGATCGGCAAGGTGGTCTCATGGCCGGCCATGACGTTGCTGGCACTATCGCCCACCAGGATCACATCCACGCCCGCACCGTCCAGCAGGCGTGCCATGGAGAAGTCGTATGCCGTGATCATGGCGATCGGCACCTTCTTCTGTTTCATCTCCTGCAGGGTATGGGTGGTCACCCGCTTGGTATCCTTGATCGCGCTGCTCATGATTGATTCGACTGGGGCGCAAAGCTATACCGGCCCGGAGTTGTCCGTTGTCCGGCTTGGCCCGTGCCTTTGGCAGGCAGGCCCGATGGCTTGCCGGAGGCACCGGTTGCGTTCCGGTCACCAGTCACCGTTCCTCTTGGGATCACCACCGTTGGCCCACATCGGCTTGGCACCAGGGCATGGCTCCCTATCTTCGCCGCCCATCTTCCGAAGAACATGTCCTTACGCCCCTTCTTCCTGGTCGGCATCGCCGGCGTTGTGCTCTCCGCGTGCAATTCCGACCTGGACATCACCGCACCCTACAAGGAGAACACCATAGTGTACGCCATGTTGGACAAGGACAGCTCCACGCAATATGTGAAGATCAACAAGGCCTTTCTCGGTCCCGGCGACGCGTTCACGTATGCACAGGTGCCGGACTCCACGGAGTACACGGACGATCAACTGCAGGCCGTGGTGCAGGAAGTAAAGAACGGCAACGTGGTGAACACCTACGCCCTCCACGACACGCTTTTGCCGCATGATCCCGGCATTTTCGCAGGCCCCCTGCACAAGCTGTACTACTTCAATGCCTCGCTGGACTCATCGGCCACCTATCGGTTTGAGGCCACCGCGAAGGGCAATCATGTTTCCGCCCAAACATCCATCGTGGCCAAAATCAACCCCACGGGCGCCATCCTCAGCCAGCCGCTCCGCCTGATCGCCGTGGGCGGGGGATATGCCACGCAAACCATCCGGTGGAACAGCTCGGAGAACGGCAAGCGCTATGATGTTTCCTACCGCTTCCGCTGGGATGATGTGGAGGGAAACGACACCATTCCCCGGAGCTTCACCCAATCGCTCGGCTCCTATGTGTCCAACGGCCTGGGCGGCGGCGAGGCGATGGAGGCCCCCATGGACGGCGAAACCTTCTTCCAGACCGTGGGGTACCGGGCAGGGGACAGCCCGAACGTCACCCGGCGGATCTATCGCGGTGTGGACATTCTTTGGGCCGTGGCCGGTCCGGACCTTCACCTCTACCTGCAATTGAACAGCCCCATTTCCGGGCTTGTGGAGGACCGCCCCACGTACACCAACGTAACGGACGGGTACGGACTCTTCTCCACACGTCGCTTTCTGGAGCTGCCGGTGAACAGCTTGAGCTCCAACACGATCCCGGAGTTGGTTCAGGGCCAGTACACGGCAGGTTTGAACTTCTGTGTTCCCTTCAGCGCGGACTTCGGGTGCGATTAGGGCAACAGGGGGGTTCCGCGCCCCTTCCACGAAGCTGTCACAACCCGACAATCTGTCCTTTTGTCAGGATCGCTCCGACACGATCGGTCCAACCACTGCCATTCGGCATGGGTTCACTACCGATGGCATGATCGTTGGTCGAGGCGGCGCTGAACACGAACCATGCACCGGGACCACGCGAACTGGCCCCAAAACGAACGAACAATGAGCAAGATCATCGGTATCGACCTGGGTACCACCAACAGCTGCGTCGCCGTGATGGAGGGCAGCGAGCCGGTGGTGATCACCAACAGCGAGGGCAAGCGCACCACCCCGAGCATCGTCGCCTTCATGGACAACGGCGAGCGCAAGGTGGGCGACCCCGCCAAGCGCCAGTCGATCACCAACCCCAAGAACACCATTTACTCCATCAAGCGCTTCATGGGCAACACATACGAGGAGGACGCGATGGAGATCGCGCGCGTACCCTATGAAGTGGTGCGCGGCGATGGCGGCATGCCCCGGGTGAAGGTGGGCGACCGCCAGTACACCCCGCAGGAGATCAGCGCGATGGTGCTGCAGAAGATGAAGAAGACCGCCGAGGACTATCTCGGCACCACCGTTACCGAAGCGGTGATCACCGTGCCGGCCTACTTCAACGACAGCCAGCGCCAAGCCACCAAGGAGGCGGGCGAGATCGCCGGGTTGAAGGTGCGCCGGATCATCAACGAGCCCACTGCGGCCGCATTGGCCTACGGCCTGGACAAGAAGCACAAGGACCAGAAGGTGGTGGTGTTCGACTGCGGCGGAGGCACCCACGACGTGAGCGTGCTGGAACTGGGCGATGGCGTGTTCGAGGTGAAGAGCACCGACGGCGACACCCACTTGGGCGGCGACGATTTCGACCAGGTACTGATCGACTGGCTGGCCGACGAGTTCAAGAAGGACGAGAACATCGACCTGCGCAAGGACCCCATGGCCCTGCAACGCCTGAAGGACGCCGCGGAGAAGGCGAAGATCGAACTGAGCAGCACCACCAGCACGGAGATCAACCTGCCGTACATCATGCCGGTGGACGGGATCCCCAAGCACTTGGTGCGCACCCTCAGCCGCGCCCAGTTCGAGAAATTGGTGGACCCCTTGATCAAGCGCACCATCGCGCCCTGCGAAAGTGCCTTGAAGAACGCCGGGTTGAAGCCCAGCGACATCGACGAGATAATCCTCGTGGGCGGAAGCACCCGCATCCCCGCGATCCAGGAGGCGGTGAAGAAGTTCTTTGGGAAAGACCCCAGCAAGGGCGTGAACCCCGATGAGGTGGTCGCCGTGGGCGCTGCCATCCAGGGCGGCGTGCTCACCGGAGAGGTGAAGGACGTGCTGCTGCTGGACGTGACCCCCCTGAGCCTCGGCATCGAGACCATGGGCGGGGTGATGACCCGCCTGATCGAGGCCAACACCACCATCCCCACCAAGAAGAGCGAAACCTTCAGCACCGCCAGCGACAACCAGCCGAGCGTGGAGATCCACGTGCTGCAGGGCGAACGCCCCATCGCATCGGGCAACCGCACCATCGGGCGCTTCCACCTGGACGGCATCCCCCCGGCCCGTCGCGGCACGCCGCAGATCGAGGTCACCTTCGACATCGACGCGAACGGCATCCTGCACGTGGCGGCCAAGGACAAGGCCACGGGCAAGGAGCAGAGCATCCGCATCGAGGCCAGCAGCGGACTGAGCAAGGAGGAGATCGAGAAGATGAAGAAGGAGGCCGAGGCCAACGCCGATTCGGACAAGGCCGCCCGCGAAAAGGCCGACAAGCTCAACCAGGCCGACAGCCTCATCTTCCAGACGGAAAAGCAGCTCACGGAGTTCGGCGACAAGCTCCCGGCGGACAAGAAGGGACCGATCGAGGAGGCCGTGGCCAAGCTGAAGAAGGCGCACGAGGCCCAGGACATCCCGGCGATCGACACGGCCATGGCCGAGCTCAACACCATCTTCACTGCGGCCAGCGAAGAGATGTACAAGTCCGCGCAGGATGCCCAGGCCAATGGCAACGCCACCCAGGGCGGAGCCGACCAAGGAGCCCCGGCCGACCAGGAAGTGACCGACGTGGACTTCGAGGAGGTGAAGGACGACAAGCAATAATGTCGCCGCACCGTTTCCTTGGGTAGCACGCCCAAGTTCCCAACGCCGCCCCCGGATCCCGGGAGGCGGCGTTGTCCTTTCCGGAATTTGATCGTGTTCTCCTGTTGCGGGTCATTGGTGTCCGGGGAAATTGGACACGCATGCTATTGCGACCCCAGCTCAGCTGAACGGGTACCGGAATTGGTTGCCGGTTTCAATTGGACAGTGTTGTACGTCCTCGGTGTTCTCCCCTCCTTGTCTTTCTCGACTAGCGCTCGAAATGACAAGGAGCGGAGAACGACGCCCTGTACCGACCCTCTCCCGACACGTATTCAAAATAGTCGCTTCCACACTTGGTTTCCCCTCCTTGGGTAAGCAGGGGCAGGGATGGCGCATTCGCTCGCTCGGTGTTCTCCCCTCCTTGTCTTTCTCGACTAGCGCTCGAAATGACAAGGAGCGGAGAACG
>JAIOIH010000063.1 GCA_019912395.1 Flavobacteriales bacterium
CCCGTTCATATCCATTGCCCAATCCGCCCCGGCGATCGAATGGCAACGTACTTGGGGAAGCTCCGGAGAGGATGGTGGGCAAGTCATCAAGCCTACCAATGATGGAGGATACATGGTAATAGGGAGCACACAGGCAGCCGATGGTGATGTAACCAGTTATCATGGGGGATATTCGGATGCATGGGTCCTTAAGCTTGATGCCACTGGATCGCTCGAATGGCAGCGCACCTTCGGGGGCTCGGGTACGGACCATGCGGAAGACATTCAGCAAACCGCTGACGGCGGATATATCGTAGCGGCCAGCACAACTTCCAACGATGGTGATGTAAGCGGGAACCACGGCAACCGTGACGTTTGGTTGATCAAACTGGATGCTCAAGGCGAGCTACAATGGCAAAGGTGCTATGGAGGAAGTTCCAACGATGGTGCCATTGCAGTGAAACTGACCCAGGATGGTGGATACATATTGGCCGCCACAACCAATTCAAATGACGGAGACGTATCCGGTAATCATGGAAGCTTGGATTTTTGGGTGATCAAGCTCGATGAGACCGGTAACATCAGCTGGCAGAATACCTATGGTGGCAGTGGGTATGATGAGGCTGCTGATCTGAAAAAAACGGACGATGGTGGCTATATCTTAATGGGAACCACCTCATCAACCGACGGAGATATCACACATCCGGCAAGCTATGAGGATGCTTGGGTTGTGAAGCTTGATCCCGAGGGCAACATCATGTGGGACCAAACCCTCGGGGGTCCTGGCGATGATTATGGCACCTCGATCAAACAAACGGCGGACCATGGCTTCGTACTTGTCGGCTTTTCAAACGGGGATTCATTTGGGTGTGAAAGTGGTTTATTCTACGCATATGTGGCTAAACTCAATGAAAGTGGAGTTCTGGAATGGGAGTTGACCTGCATGGGTGGCACAATGCCGGACTTTATTAATGATGTCATCCAAACCCCGGATGGCGGGTACGTTCTTGCTGGCTCAACCGAATCGGATGATGGTGACATCAGCTTCAATCACGGGATGGCCGATAGCTGGCTGGTCCGTTTGGATCCACAAGGCAACGTACTCTGGCAGCGCACGCTCGGCGGTTCGTTGGCAGATGCTGCGTATGGCATAGCCAGCACAAGTGATGGCGGCTATGTGGTAGCAGGGGTCACGGCATCCTCAGATGGCGACGTTACTGAGAACAAGGGTATGCTCGACATTTGGATCGTAAAGCTCGGCCCGGACCCCGTTGGCATTACAGAACAACCACTCCCGGCAGTTTTCAGCCTCTCACCCAATCCGGCCAGCGATGTGATCAATATCCATTTCGAAGAAGCACTGCCGAACGGAGCACGGTTGAAGATCGTGGATGCTCAAGGTCGCCACTTGGCTACGCCGCACGAGGGCAACGTGGTAGCGGTCGGAAGCGATGTGCAATTTTCCGTGGCGCATCTACCCGCCGGGGTGTACGCCGTGCAACTGAGCAGCGAGGGTGGGACCTGGACGCAGCGGTTCGTGAAAGAGTGACGGACGGAGTTGCCTGTTGTCTTATGTCGGTTGTCCTATGTCTTATGCTGCGCATCGCGTGCATAGGACATGGGGCATAGGACGGTCGTTGTTCCTGGGCTTCTGTCCTACCTTCGAATATGAACTGATCTCCACAGATACCCAAAGCCATGTTAAAGTCCATTCCTGTGCTGGTGTTCTTGACACTCCCGTTCATATCCATTGCGCAAGTTGCCCCGGAAATCCAGTGGCAACAGACCTATGGCAGCTCGGCAGCGGATGGTGCACGCGCGATCAAGGTGACCAGCGATGGTGGTTACATCGTGGCTGGAAGCACGGCGGCAAACGATGGTGATGTGAGCGGATACCATGGAGGCACCGATGATGCATGGGTACTGAAACTGGATGCACTTGGAGCAATGCAGTGGCAGCACGCTTTTGGAGGCACCGGTACTGACAATGCCACAGATATCTACCAAACCAGCGATGGTGGCTATATCGTGGCCGCCGCCACCAACTCCATTGATGGCGATGTATCGGCGAATCAAGGCAGTTTTGATGCTTGGCTGATCAAGCTGGATGCCAATGGCAACTTGGAATGGCAAAGGACATACGGAGGAAGCTCAAGTGATGGCGCAAGTTCCGTCGTCCAAACTGAAGACGGAGGTTATGTGTTTGCTGGCAGCACCGGATCCAACGATGGGGACGTAACTGGGAATCATGGTGGCGCTGACTATTGGGTGGTCAAGCTGGACGAAAATGGTGATATCGAATGGCAAAAAGCATTGGGGGGCACCGGTTACGAGTCAGCAGAAGACATCCAAAAATCCTCGGACGGTGGCTACATCATCTCCGGTACCTCCGGATCATCCGATGGAGATATTTCGGACCCTCAAGGAGGCACTGACATGTGGGTGGTCAAGCTCAACCCTGCCGGTGATCTGGAATGGGAACGCTCTTTAGGAGGCCCCTCGATCGAGAACGGCTGGACCATCACACAAACGCAAGATGGGGGCTACATCACTGCCGGAGATGCTTCGGGCAGTTCTTTTGCTTGTAGCAATGGCTCTTCATCCTTCTATGTGGCGAAATTGGACAGCAGTGGTGAAACAGAGTGGCAACGGACATGCCTCGGAGGTTCAGGAAATGATCAAGCTATAGGTGTTGTTCAAACCATGGATGGCGGATTCGCCGTGGCTGGCTCAACCGGATCCGATGATGGTGATGTGAGCTTCAACCATGGCATGTCCGACGCTTGGGTGGTGCGCTTGGACCCCGATGGCAATTCGCTTTGGGAAAGAACCTATGGAGGTTCACAAACGGATCGTTTCACGAGTATCCTGGTCACCAGTGATGGGGGGTATAGCCTGGCCGGCTTTTCCTCCTCCAGCGATGGCGATGTCACTGAAAATAAAGGTCAAAACGACCTCTGGGTGGTAAAGCTCGGACCCGACCATGTAGGAATTGCTCAACGGGAGGCTCAGCCCCTCTTCAGTCTTTCTCCCAACCCGGCCAGCGAGGTGGTGAGCATCCACTTCGAGCAGGCCCTGCCGGTTGAAGTACGGTTGAAGCTACTGGATGCACAAGGTCGCCACTTGGCTACACCGCACGAGGGCAATGTGGTAGCGACCGGCAGCGATGTGCAATTTTCCGTTGCGCATCTGCCCGCCGGGATGTATGCCGTGCAACTGATCAGCGAGGGTGGGATATGGACGCAGCGGTTCGTGAAAGAGTGATGGCCGGAGGGGCCTGCTGTCTTATGTCGGTTGTCCTATGTCTTATGCTGCGCATCGCGTGCATAGGACATTGGACATAGGACAGTCCCCGATCCCACCGCCACTACTCCACCGGAAAATACAGCGGATGCCTATCGTTGTAGCGGCGCATGAAGAGAAAGATCGTCTCCGCTTTTTTGCGCTCCTTCTTGGACAAGGCATCGAACTCCTCCTTCAGCACGGCATCCTTGGCGATCACGGTTTGGATCCCACTGGCACTCACGGACAGGAACGCGCCGGTGGCCATGTCCAGGAAGCGCTGCTCCTCCACGGTGTAGGTGGTGGAACCGCCCATCATGTACGGGTCGAAATTGCGGTAGGTGGCATCGAAGACCAGGTGGGCCAGCGAACCCATGAGGCCGATGCGCGAGAAACCATTGCCGGCGCGGACGTAGACCACGCCCTTGTCGCAGAAACCCCACGAGCGGTCCAGGTCCAAGCGAACGCTTTGGCCGGTGCTGTCCGTGTGGAAGAGCTTGCCGTTGGTGCTGCGCAGATCGGTCACGCGCTGGCCTTGGGCCGTGGTGAGCGCTGCGAAGGGAATGCTCGGCGCATTGTTCCGGAAGGAGCGGAAATCCAGATAGATGCCATCGCGGAACTCGAACCCACCGCTGTAGCGCACGCTGTCCCGCTCCTCCTGGGCTTGCACATTACCTGCACAGATCACTGCCAACGCGAGCACAGCCAGGAACCTCATGCCACCGAGCGAATGAAGTCCATCACCTCGTCCGGGGCCTGTGCATGGACCCAATGGCCCGCGAACGCGATCGTTTCCACGCGGCTGTTGGGAAACTGCTCCTTCAGCTGTGGCAGGTCCTCGCGGGTGATGTAACCGCTCTTGCCACCCCGGATGAAAAGCGTGGGCACGCGCACCACCTCGGGGTCCATGCCCGCCAGAATATCGTTCATGTCGCGTTTCAGCACCGGCACGTTGAAGCGCCATCCCAGGCGATCGGGCTTCTCCCAATACAGGCTCTTCATCAGGAACTGCACCACGCCGGGCTCGGGGATGTGGCTGGAAAGATGGGCCTCCATCTCCTTGCGGGACCCCATGCTCGCGTGATCACTGGAGCTGAGGGCCTCAATGATCGGGGCATGATCGCCGATGGGATATTCACGCGGCCCGATATCGATCACCACCAAGTGCTTCAATAATTCAGGCCAACGCTGCGCGAAGGTCATCGCTGTTTTGCCGCCCATGCTGTGGCCCACCAGGATGATGTCCTTCAGGCCCAACTTCGTCACCAGGGCATGTACATCCCCGGCCATCAGCGGATAGGTGATCCGATCGGTGTGCGGCGAGCGTCCGTGGTCGCGCTCGTCCACCAGCACCATATCGAATTCCGCGCTGAGGGTGCGGCCGATACTGCCGAAATTATCGCCGCTTCCGAAGAGCCCGTGCAGGATCACCACCGGTGTACCGGCCCCTTCGCGGCGATGGAACAGGTCAACGCTCATCGGAGCTCCCGCAGATAAAGCTGCACGGTGTTCTCCATGCCGAATAAAAGTGCATCGCAGACCAGGGCATGGCCGATGGATACCTCCAGCAGGCCGGGTACCTGCGCCTTGAACCAGGCCAGGTTCTCCAAGTCGAGGTCGTGGCCGGCATTCAGTCCCAAGCCCACCTCGGCAGCTTTTTCGGCTGCACGCACGAACGGGATCACCGCCGCTTCGTGGTCATCGGCATATTGTTCGGCATAGGGTCCGGTGTACAGTTCAATGCGGTCCGTGCCGGTATCCGCAGCATGCGCGATCTGTTCAATGTCCGTGCCCATGAAGATGGAGGTGCGGATCCCGGCTTCCTTGAAGCGGGCGATCACGCGCTTCAGCTCGGCCTTGCGCTCGCGTGCGTCCCAGCCGGCATTGCTGGTGAGCACGCCGGGCGGGTCCGGTACCAGGGTGACCTGTGCGGGCATAACCTCCAGCACCAGGTCGATGAACGACGCATTGGGATAGCCCTCGATGTTGAACTCGGTGCTGAGCCGCGGTTTCAGCTCACGCACGTCGGCATAGCGAATGTGCCGCTCGTCCGGGCGGGGGTGTACGGTGATGCCCTGCGCCCCGAAACGCTCGATGTCCAGCGCGAACTTGAGCACATTGGGGCGGTCGCCTCCACGTGCGTTGCGCAATGTGGCGATCTTATTGATGTTAACGCTCAGCTTGGTCATCCTTTCCCTCCCACTACCTTGGTCCCGCAGAGGCGGCACAAAAGTAGCGGACCCGAACTGCAACCTCACCACATGCAAGCCATCGAGCTCATATCCGGAACCATTCAACCGCTGAACCCGCGGGATACCGTGGCCCGCGCCCTTGACCTGATGGACGAATTCCGAACGGGCGTACTGCCGGTGGTCTCCAAGGGCAGGCTGGTGGGCCTGATGAAGGAGGAGGCCGCGTTGGACAACAACAAGCCCACGGCCACGGTGGAGATGCTGATGGACAAGGTGGAGATCCCATACGTGCGCGAACGGCAGCATTTTTACGATGTGCTGAAACTGATGGCCGAGCTGGGCCTGCCGATGGTGCCCGTGCTGGACATGGGCGGCCGCTATCTCGGGGTGGTGAGCGAGCACGATGCGATGCGCCACATGGCCGAACTTGTCAATGCCTCCGGACCCGGCAGTGTGCTGGTGCTGGAGATGGCGCGCAACGATTATTCCCTGCAACAGATCGCCCGCATCGTGGAGGACGAAGGCGCGCGATTGCTGAGCGTGTATTGCACCGACATGCCGGACAGCACGCGGATGGAGGTGACGCTGAAGATCAATCGGGAGGACATCAGTGCGATCCTGCAATCGTTCGACCGCTATGAATACAACGTGCGCACCACCTTCCAGGGCTCGCGCACGGAGGACAACCTGCGCAGCCGGTACGAGGACGTGATGCGCATCATTAAAATGTGATCCACGTGATCCACTCCAGAGCGGTAGGCCACCGCCGCGGGCTGTTCCGCGGACCGTTGACCACGATCCTGCTTCTCGCCTTTCTGGGCACCTTCGCGCAATCACGCACCCTGGACTTCACCGGGCCGTTCGGCGTGAGCGGGATCCTCCTGGAAGGGAACCGCGTCACCAAGGAACGCATCATCCTGCGCGAGCTCACGTTCCATGAGGGCGATTCCCTGGGCGCGGACGAATTGTACGAGCGCCTCGAACGCAGCCGGCAGAATCTCCTGAACCTGGGCCTGTTCAACACGGTCACCCTGCTCCCCACCTTCCTGGGGCCGCGCGAAGTCTTCATCACCATCACGGTGAATGAACGCTGGTTCTGGTGGCCCACACCGATCCTGCGCTTCGCCGACCCCAACTTCAACACCTGGTGGCTCACCAAGGACCTCACCCGGCTGAACGTGGGGGCCTACATCTACCGCTACAACATGCGCGGGCAGAACGAGACCCTCTTCGCCAAGGTGCAGCTGGGCTACTCCAAGGAGTTCGGGCTGAACTACCGGGTGCCGTACGTGGACAAGAACCAGCGATGGGGCCTCGGGGTGGGCGGAGGCTACGGTGAACAGGACGAGATCACCATCGGCACGGTGGACAACAAGCGCGTCTTCCTCAAGACCCCGCAGAACAACATTCTTCGGTATTGGAAGGCCGGAGCAAAGGCCACCCTGCGTCCAGCGCACGACCTGCGCCATTCCTGGGGCATCACCTGGACCGATGCCACCGTGCGCGACACCGTGGTGAGCCGCAATCCGGAATACCTCTCCCCCGCAGCATCCCAAATGTCCTATCTCTCGCTCAGTTATTCTCTGGTGTTGGACCAGCGCGACTCCCGGGCCTTTCCACTGAGCGGCAGCTACGGTCAACTTTTTTTGGAACGCCACGGCATAGGGCCCGAGCAACCCGATGTGACCGCCTTGAAAGCCACCGTGCAGCGCAGCTGGAAACGAGGTGGGCGATGGAGCTTCGGCGGCAGCCTGAACGGCAAGGTCTCCAGCGGAAGCGAGGACCACTACTACCTGCAGGAGGGTTTGGGGTACGACAAGTACCTGCGCGGTTATGAGTACTACATCATCGACGGGCAGCATTATTTCCTTGGGAAGGCCAACGTGCTCTTCGCCTTGGTGAAGCCTCGTTCCTATCGGGTGGAACCGATCCCGTTCGAGGCCTTCCGTACGCTCTACCTCGCGGTCTACCTCAACGCCTTCACCGACCAGGGCCAAGTGTGGGACCACACGCACGGCTCGGAAAACTTCCTGGCGAACCACTGGCAACAGAGCTACGGGCTGGGCTTGGATATCGTGACCAGCTACGACCAGGTGCTCCGCATGGAGTACGCGGTGAACGGCCTTTCGGAGACCGGATTCTACCTACATTTCACCCAACCCTTCTAAGTGGAGGTAAAAACACCACTTTCCCGGATTTTAAAGAGCTTAGCAGCATGGAACGGAAGACGGGCATGCGCATCGGAGTACTGGGCCGGTTGTATCCGGCATCAGCGGCGGCCACCATCAACGGCATCCTGGTCCGCATGGTCGCGGCCGGGGCCACGCCCGTAATGGAACGCGGCCTGGCGGAGCGCATGACCGCCGCCGGCATGCCGCCCGCATCGGATACCGAGGTGATGGACCGCGCGGAGGATGCCGACCTGCACATGCTGGTGAGCATGGGCGGCGATGGCAGTTTCCTGGACAGCGTGGATTTCCTGGGCGCCGTTCCGGTCCCCCTTCTTGGCATCAATCTGGGCCGGCTCGGCTTCCTCAGTAGTACTAGGCTGGAGGATGTGGATGCGAGCCTGGAAGCGATCATGCAAAGGCGCTACACCCTTGTGGAACGCGCCGTGCTCGCGCTGGAAGGGTGCCCCGGCTTCGGAACGCACAACAATGCCCTGAACGAGGTGAGCCTTCACAAGCGTGATGGTGCCGCCATGATCTCCATTCACGCCCACCTGGACGGGCGCTTTCTCAACACCTATTGGGCGGACGGCCTCATCATCGCCACGCCCACCGGCAGCACCGCCTATTCCCTGAGCTGCGGCGGGCCCTTGCTGGCGCCCGGTTGCGATGCCATGGTGATCACGCCCATTGCGCCCCACAACCTCAACGTCCGGCCCTTCGTGGTTCCCGGCAATAGCACCCTTACGCTCCACGTGGATGCGCGCGGCGAGAAATACCTGGTGAACCTCGATTCGCGGAGCCAAGTGTTGGACCATTTCCCCGCGCTGCAAGTACACCGGGCCGAGCATAGGGTAAAGCTGGTGCAGTTGGAAGGACAGGATTTTCTGAACACCCTGCGCTCGAAGCTTTCGTGGGGGCTGGACATCCGGTCCGCAAAACCGGGGTTTGAAGTAGGGTGAGAAAGGTGGGTTGGGAAAACGTGGAACTCGAAGCCACAAGTGACCCGGCGCGTTAGGAGCTCAGATTTCTGGAAGGCCGGAACACTTGCGGCAGCGAGGGGGCCCTAAAACTCCCGCAGGGTCTCTCGCAGAGGACCCTGCGGTCTCCGCACCTCGATCGTCCTGAATTGGATTTGCTCATTTGCACCCCAGAGGACGCAGAGTCCCGAAGTGGCCTTCGCAAGGCTATGGCCGCTGAAAGCGGAGGCCCTGCTGAGGTAGTAGGGAAAGACTGCTCAGCGAGAAATTGAAAGCACTGCAGCCAATGCGTCTTGGATCATCTCCATGGAACCCGAATCGACAACGCCAATGCGACGGACAAAACGAGATACACTGATCGAACGAACTTGGAAACAGTCAGCAGCGGACGCCTTGGTCAATTTGTTCTTGGCGTCCTGCTTTACATGCACCATCCAAGGTGCTTGTCCGTAGTTCGCCTTCCAGTCGGTTAAAGATACCACCACCCTCAAGGGCAGGCGGCCTACGGCGTCGTCATTCACAATTATTGCTGGTCGCGTTTTGCGGATCTCTGCACCTTCGGTAGGATCCAAATTCACCGACCAGATCTCACCTTGCTTCATAGAAGCTGTCGAGATCTATAGCGGTAAACGCGGTGAGGTCGCCACCTTTCCGATAATCAACTTCCAAGGCGGAGGCGGCCTTGCTCATGGCCTCACGATTCTGATCCCGCCTCAATCCGCGCAAGGTTTCCTCAAGCAGCTGCATCCGTATCGCTACAGGTAGGCGCTCGATCGCAATTATGAGGTCTTTGGTGCTCATTTCAACAAAGATAGCAACATGACCGTTCTCTGAGGACGAGCCAGTTAGCGCATTTGCATTCCAGAGGATGCAGGTGTTGAAGTATCCTTCGCTTTGCTACGGCTACTGAAAGCGGAGACCCTGCTACGGCAGAATTGTCCCCATAGCCCTATTCCCAATCTCGCTTTACCGCATATTCTCGGTAGCTCCGCCGGAAATAGGGAACCCCATCTGCCACATAAAAGGCAATATTGTCCTTGAGATAAGACATCCGGAGAGTGTCATTACCCAAGGTGTTGTTGAACAAAGGGTCGTATTCACGAAATAATGCCCAACGATTCCCTTGATGATCCGTAATTCCGAAGTGTCCTCCTATACCCAAGTAATTGCTTTGGTCAGCATTGTCATGCTGACAGTAAAAAATAAAATCACCTCCCCAATTGGAAATGAGGACAGAATCTATAAAACCGGAGCCTTCATTTAGTGATATTTCCATTTCATACCTCCAATTGCTCAAGGTATCGTACACATCATATACTCCAACGAATTTTTGTCGTCCATCGGATGGCTCTAATGGTTCAGCCACCGGTTTTTCTGGCTTGCAGGCTATGAAGCAGAGCAGTAAAGCGCAAAAAGGAAGAAGGGAGTGACCGGTCATTGCTTTATCAGTTTGCGGTTTTATTCCTCAGCCGAATTCCTACTCTCGTTTCACAGCAAACTCCCTGTAGCTCTGCCTGAAGTAAGGAACCCCATCCGCTACATAAAAGGCAATGTTGTCCTTAACATAAGACATTCGTAGTGTGTCGCCAATAAGTCTATTATACATGAATACTGAGTCATATTCAGAAAATAGCGCCCAACGATTTCCTGCATAATCTTCTATTCCAAATACTCCAACAAAATTCAAAAAAACGGATTGGTCGTTCTTGTGATGTTGGGCATAGACATCAAATCCTCCCCCCCATCCTTGAAGAAAAAGAGAATCGATTGGTTCACCTTCATGTAATGATATTTCCATTTCATATTTCCAGCTTCCAAGTGTATCATATATGTCATATACCCCCACGAACTTCTGCCGACCATCTACAGGAACAGAAGACTGTGGTTTCACATCATCATCTCTTTTGCAGCTATGTATACAAATCAATGCGGCACCGATCAAAATGGCTAGATATATTCTGCTCATTGCTTGATCAGTTTGCGTTTATGTACATTGCCCATGGCGTCCGTAATGATGAGCATGTAACTACCTAAGGACAAGCTTTTCAGGTCCAATAGAGCCACAGGGACACCACCGAAGTGCCATTCCAGAACCTTCCGCCCTACCGCATCCAACAGCCCAACCCGCGCCAATCCCGGAGCAAATTGAATGCTTACTTCCCCAATGGTTGGGTTTGGTGCAACCAGGAGTAACTGTGCTGCGGGCTGTATGTCCACCTCTGTGACCATGGTTTCCATGGTGCTCATGGTGTCCGCCATTAATACTTGCCCGGGAGGGGCAATTGCACCCGCACCGGGATCCTGGACCACCATGCCATTGACATTACCCGAAACAAAGATGTCCCCTGTATAAGTCTTTTCGCCACCACAGCCATATAGCGTCAATATATAGAAGTACGTACCCGAATTTACGGCACTTCCGTAGTTGTTCCAATAGCCCGTATTTACCGTGCCATCCCAATATATGCTGGAGTGGTCGATCTGGTTCTCCGGGGCACGTGACTCAAATGTGCAGCAGCCACCGGGTGCTTCATACACATACCACACCGGAGTGCCCCATCCGTTTGCCCCTGCCCAGATCCGTAGTTCATAGGCTTGTGCGCCATAAGCGCAGAAAGGATGGTCGGCATCGTGTACTTGCCAGTAATCCTGCCAGCCGTCGCCGTCGGGTTCGAACCAATTGTTCAACCCATATTCTCCGTCCCCGTCCGGATCGTAAGTATCCTCCGTGAAACCTTGCCAATTGGAACAACAATCATTGCAATCCACAATACAAGTGTTCGGGTCGGGGATGGCCAAGAAGCCTGGGCCACCAATGAAGCCGGGTTGCAAATCGATATACGGTGCCCTGAACTCCACGGGGGCGGTTCCCGTGCTGACATCGCCATCCTCCTGGCTGGGGTCCACGCTGTAGCCTGCCGTAATGCTTTCACCCGCCACAGTGAGCGCGGGCAGCGGCAGACCGCCCGGTGAACGCCGCTCATAGAACACCCGAATGGGGCAGAACTCGCAGACCACTTTGATAGTAATTGTGCAGGTGGTGCTCAACGGGCCGCAAGTATTATCATCGCTCAATGTTAACTCTATGGTATGGTACCCAATATCATCCACAGTTGGTGTCCAGCAAAAGGTTCCAGTTGCATGAAATGCTCCATTACTAGAAAATCCATTACCAGCAACCCCACCGGTTTGTGTAATAAATATTCGTTCATTGGAAGCATCATTCGTCGGGATAGTAAAGCATGTTTGTTCGCCCACCTGTATGGTGGTTGCATATACCCCTGTGCCGTTTACACCGAGGCATTGGGGTGGGTAGTTGATGGGATCATGCACGGTGAGCATGGCCGCAGGGGAGGCGGTGGAAAGGAAGCAACCGGTCAGGTATTCTGCGGTAACGGAATAGGTATTCAAGTTCAGACTAGCGGTGGTGGTCACCGTTTGCAACCCCATGCCGCTTTGGCCGGTGCTCCAAGTGTAGTTCCACGAAGGATCACCTTGCACATTCAAGGTAATCTCCTCCCCGGCACACACCGGCGAGGGGGTGATGGTGAGGGGACCTGGAGCAGCGTATGTTGAATTGATGGTACCTCGTTTCAGAAACACTGCGGAATCGTAAATGTGATCATTGGTGTTGCATATACCAATCTTGATGTGGTATGGGGTATTGCATTCTATCGGAATCGAGGCCGTCATCACCACCGTCAGTCCATCATATTGGAACAGGGCATTCGCCTCAGTAATAAACCCTTGGTTATAAAATTGATTGTCAATGTAATATTGCGAATTCGTATTTGGGTTTACCGTATTTACAGAAACAGGATTTCCATTGACCGTGGCAATATTCACTGCCCCATTCGAGAACGGGCCGGAAATACCCGGCCCCGACAGGAAGAATCCAAATGCATCATTAAAGTTGGAGCCGACATATTGCAGATATTCCTCGGATGCAAAAACGTATTCAATGTTCAATACGTTATCCGTGGTCTGTACATCAAACTCGAGTATGGCGGCATCTTCTGGATACCCTGTTCCGTTGATTGCATTTAGGTCGGCATCCGTGGCATTTGAGTTCACCGGCATTTGATCCCCAGGATTGCTATTCCCAAAGGTAGCGGCGAATTGCGCGTCCCCGGTCGTGAGCGCTACGCCATCCTCGAACCCGATTTTATCGGAGCCGTCATTGAAAGTTGCCAATTGCCTTCCATCCCCCGAAAATGTTGCATTGGAGACCTGCACATTGGGTCCGACCAAATAGTTGGCTGCTGTTGTTGCATTGGTGTGAGTTATGTCAGGAATCTGGGCCAATAGAGGTCCGACCAGAGCCGTTGCGACGATTGTTGGAAATATACGCATCATTGTTGATCAGCGTTGGTCGGCATCTTTACGGAGCTTCATATCCTGCCGGAGTTCTTTGTTTTCCTTCTCCAACTCCGCCACACGCTTCTCCATAGTGATCAGGTGCAGGGTGACCTCCTCGATCTTCTCCATCAACATCGCATCAGTCTTCGCCACATCCAGACCTTCTTCTACCATGCTCTCGGCAGAAGGCACGCCTGGTAGGTGGCCGTGTTTCTTTATAAAGGCATCCACTTCCTGCAAGGACATCAACGCATAACCGGGCAAAAGCACATAATCAGGCCAATTCGCAACGAGATTGACCTTTACTTTTTCCGTTAGTATGCCATCCTTCACAAACAATTTATAATCGTTACTGGGCATACTGGCGGTTCCGATGCCAACTTGTCCGCCTCGAAATTCCATAATCGGAGGAGATCCATACGACTCAATTATGTGCGCACCAGAATAGTTAACTGATATGCCGAGGGCAGTTCCTGTATCATTATTCTTTACCCATGCAGTGGCAGCATTGTTGCCAGAAGAGCTTATCATTAATTCCGAAGGCCCGTTTTCTTTATGTATCTGTACCGTAGTTGACGGATTCGTCGTTCCTATGCCAATCTGCCCATCAGGGGTAATGCGCATTCGCTCCTCATCATTGGTTTTTATCACAAGCTCATGACCATCCTTCGTCCCTAACCATTGACTGGTTCCCTCCAGCCAGTTGCCGCCGGTGGACCAATATGCTTCAGGCACACCTGTGAGGTGAACGTCGTTTGGATACACTTCCAGTATTCCATCTGCATCGATCCCCAATCTACCACCATCTGAACTCGCCATACCAGGTAGACTTATGCTTCCATCAGCCCTTAGGCGCATCCGCTCCTGCCCATTGCTCTTGAACACCACGTCCTTGTTGTCCGGCGTGCCCAAATAGTGTGGTCCGGGAGTGGTGCCAGCGTTGCCGCTCATGCTCCAGTCGCTGCGGTCCGGCCCACGCAGGTAGATGGTGGTGGAGGTGCCCGCGCAACCATTGGCGTCGGCGGCGGTGATCTTGTAATCCTTGGGACCCAGGTTGTAGCGCTCAGCACCGGTGGGACCATCGCTCCATGATACCGTGAACGGCGGGGCACCACCCAGCACCACTACGGAAGCGTTCCCATTGCTGCATGCATAGCAACTGGTGTTGTAACCGTTCGCGTACTCATAAACATCCACGTCCAGCTTCATGGCCAAGGGCTGGTCCAAAGTGACCTCCTTGGTCACCCTTTGCCCATCGTTGTCGATCACATCCACCTTGTAGTAACCGGTCGCAAGGTCAACCAAGTGCGGTTCATTGGAACCATTGCTCCATTCATAGGAATAGGGAGGCTGACCGCCACTGACGGAGAGGTCGATCCAGCCGTCCTTCTCGCCGAAGCAGCTCACCTGAAAGCCGCTGTAATTGCTCACTTGCATGGTGACGATCAAGGAATCGGCCGCCATTGCCGAACAACTTATAAGTACCAAGAGTGGGATTGCCATCCGCCGCAAACAACTACCGCGCAGGCGGAACGGATAGTATGGGGTTGGAATTGCGACTACTTCAGAA
>JAIOIH010000064.1 GCA_019912395.1 Flavobacteriales bacterium
CCCCCGCTCATTCGCGCCAACCCCGTTCACTGAACACTTGCACGCGAAAAGCCATTAGCACAGTACGATGCGTTGCCGTGCTTTGGCTCGCCACAGCCGCCGTAAATACCATGGCTGCGGACTCCTTGGTCGTCTCCATACAGACCAGTGCCTATAACGGCTATCAGATCAGCTGCTTCGGTGAAAAGGACGGATGGATAGACCTCTCCGTGAGCGGTGGCGCTGCACCCTACACCTACAAGTGGAGTAACGGGGCCACCACGCAGGACATCGCTGAACTGGCATCCGGCTACTACAAGGTGGACGTCTTCGATGAAGGTGGCCAGCACGCCGTGGCCGAGATCACCTTGGAGCAGCCCCTGCCCATGAAGCTGGACGTGGACGTGTATGAATACTCCAATGGCTACAACATCAGTTGCTACGCCTGCAACAACGGCAATGCCTCGGTGGTGGTGCTCGGCGGGGCCGCTCCGTTCACGGTGAGCTGGAGCGATGGCCCCACGGGCGACAACCGCTATAACCTCGGTCCGAAGGATTACAAGATCACCGTGAGCGATGCCAATGGCTGTGCGGGTGCGAATACGACGATCTACTTGCGCGGACCCGACCGCAGCGACTGGAGCATGAGCGGCAATGCCGGTACCACGCCCGGGCCCCAATACATCGGTACGCCCGACAACAAGGACGTGGTGTTGAAGAGCAACGGGCAGGAACTGATACGCCTATTGGACAATGGGGAAATTAGGCTTTGGGGCGCGGACACCACTGTGGGGCCGTTGTACCGTGATTACGACGGTACGCTCAAAATGGGGGTAGGCCCCGACCTTCCCGTCTGGCCACCATCCAAATGCTTCTTATTGAGTTCGAGACCTTTTTGGCTGACCATTGGTAATGACTTCACCCATCTCTGCCCCAACGAACCTCGGCCCGTGTTGGGCACCTTGAATAACATGGACTTGAACCTTGTCACCAACGGCGAACAGCGCATGCGCATCACCCGCAACGGCGCGGTGGGCATCGGCACCGACCCGCCTGGTGGTGTGGTAGGCGACTATCGCCTGTTTGTAGAAGATGGCATCGTATGCCGCGATGTGCTGGTGAAGCTCGGTGCTTGGCCGGACTTTGTCTTCCAGCCCAACTATGCCCTGATGCCCATGGACGAATTGCGCCTCTTCCTCCGCACCAACAAACACTTGCCCGGTATCCCCTCTGCCGCCGAGGTACAGGCCAAGCAAGGCGTGGAAGTGGGCGACCTCCAAGCCCGCATGCTGAAGGTGGTGGAGGAGCAGGCGCTGTACATCCTGGAGTTGGAGGAGAAGTACCGCGATCTGGAGCAGCGCATGCAGGTGGTTGAAACGTCTAAGCGATAGTGACCATGCGCTGGCTCAACTCCATCCGCTCCCTATGCTTTGGCGCACTGTGCCTCGCTGCCGCAGTGGAAAGCAGCGCCCAGACCTACCATCCGCCCACCGGGCAGATCTACCAGATCAAGGACAGCATGGAATTGCGCTTCGCTGCCATGCGGGACACCATGCCGGATTCTCTCTTCTACCACGAGGGCGGGGAATATGCCGAGTTTCAAAAATGGTTCCGGCACTGGGAGGTACGCGCACCGCAGGGTAGCATCAACACCTATGACCAGGTGATGCAGGGCTATGTGGCACGGCAGGCCCACAGCAACAGCGGCTTCCGGTCCAACGATGACCCATGGGTCGAGTTGGGGCCAAAGCGGCGTACGCTGGGCATGGTAGGGATCGGGCCGATACGCAATATTGTCATCTCCGACGTCAGTGTAGACCACATGCTATGTACCAGCTCCTCCGGGGGCCTGTTCTATACCACCGATGGAGCGGAAACATGGCAGAATGCGGGCACCGACACGGAATGGCCACATAGCGGCTGTGCCCATGCGGCCTATTATCCGGGTCAAACGCACAACTGGTATGGCGTGTCCGCTTATGGACATGAGCGGATCGCATACATCGGAGGCGTTTACCGCACCGTCAACGGACCAGGAGCATGGGAACAAGCCCCGGTTGCCGACTACAACGATCTGAACGGGCCGGATACCCAGATCAAGAAATTGCTTTTCGACCGGAAGCAGACCGCCAATGGGGACCATCGGTTGTTCATAGCTGCTGACAATGGCCTCTACTATTCCGACAACCCGGCAGCACCGGATCCTTCATGGAACTATGTGACCATGGGCATACCGAATTCCATAACGGATACGTTCCCCTCAGCTACAGTGGAACCCGCTGTACGGGTATGGGACATCGAATACCTACCCTATGATCCGTTGCAACCCACGGATACCCTGTGCGCTGCCGTGAAGTTTACCGTGCATGATGCCGATACCGTTCGTGCAGTATGGCGCTTCATGCTATCCGTAGATAATGGTGACAGTTGGAATGAAATCCAAACTCAGCCCGCCATCGACTTGAGCGTCTCATACGCAACGGTGGAGACCAGCGCCGCTGCACCGAATGCCTTCTATTGCTTGGCAGCGAAATCCAATTCATGGGTGCAGGCCTATGATGCGCCTACTCAGGTTTGGACCCCTATGGCCTCCGGCTTTAACACAACCTATGGTGCAGGGCATGGTTTTGGTGTGGACCAATTTGACGCTAATTCTATTTTTGTCTCCCATGCCGTTGGTGTTCCAGGCTATTTAAAATGGTATTATTCAGGGATTAGCCATGGGCTGCCAGCAACGGGACATGTTGATATTGAAGATGTCGTAGGCGATGCGAATACACAGGGCGTGATTTGGGTAGCCAACCATGGAGGAGTGTCGCGGTTGGCTGTTAATGCAACAACGTGGTCTTCTACATGGGAGGACAAGAGCGATGGATTGGGCGTGGCGGAGGTGGATGCGATGGCCACCTCGCAGAATGTGCCGGACTACATCGTATTGGGCTTGTACCATGATCATTCGGTAATAACCCATGCTACATATGAACCGATGAACTGGGACCCTGATTATGCAAAGCTGGCAATTGGTGGGGATGGGACACGTTGCCTGATAGAGCGGTCGAATGAGAATGCGGTGTATGCCAGTGGCCAAATTGGCGCGTGGATGCGGGATGATAGTGCTTCCGGCCCATCACCAGCTTTGAATGTTAATTACATTTCCGTTCCATCGCAATGGTGGTCGGAAGGAGATCTGAACCACGAAAGAGAGAGCCATCTGTATAGGGCTACCCTTTTCAATGAGGATACCATACACTACTGGGGTAACAACAACGGGGTCCGTTTCCCGAAGACACACTATAACAGGGAGATCGAGATCAATCGCTCCTTTACCAAAGGCACTTCCCCGGTGGTGGTGAGCGATTTTGCCCATGACCCCAAGGTGAGCCACCCGGACCTAGCGGTCGATTCATTCAATATCGCTGTGTGGGACAATGAAATGTTCTGGTGGGTCCACTCCAACCCTGCAAACCCGGACCATTTATACGTTTCGATACGGAACTGGGATTGGCAAAGCCGCGTTTACCGGACCACCCAAATCGATAATCCCGATGTGAATGCAGTCAAGGCCTCTTGGGAAGAAGTGCCTCACCCCCGGCGTGTGGAGTTGTATACCAACGACAGCCTCCGCCAACCTTCCCTCACCGCTGTGGCCTTCGACCCGGAGGATGAGAACACGATCTACCTCGCATACGCCTCCTCCCAATTCCTCGGTGGTTACAATGAGCCATACGGCAACCGGATGGTGTTCAAGATGGACGTTTCGGACCTTGGCCAGTATCCGCCGGGGGACCTACCTTTTGATTGTCCGGGGACGCCTTGTGGCGACATTACGATGAACTTGCCCAACACCTTTATTGACATAGGAGCATTGATGGCGGAGCAAGGAAGTGACGGGGGGCTGTACGTTGCCACCGAAGCAGGGGTGTATTTTACCGACAACAAACGCATTGCCGCCTTCGACCCGGCACAACCGGAAGACCCCGATGACATGACCAATATGAGTGGTTGGGTGAAACTGGGCGGTGCCTTGCCCCATGTTTCTTCGCGGGGGATCGAGGCCAACTACCAAGTGAACCGGGTGCGCGTAGGACTTACCGGAAGGGGCGTGTGGGAGCATCATCTGCATTGCCCGGACACGTTGAACTTCACAGAGACGGGCACCTATGGCACCGACAGATATTTGGAGGCCATGCAGCAGATCAGTTCAGCCGCAGTTGTGCCTACCGGGCTTGATGTGCATTACCGTGCAGGGGAAGAAATCCACCTAACCCCCGGCTTCCATGCCCAGAACGGATCGCGTTTCCACGCCTTCATCCATCCCTGCGATGCCCCCGGTAACAGCTTCCAGCCCAAAATGATCCAGGTGCCGAATGCACCTCTCGCGGATATGGAGGAAGTAGATGGCCAACAGTCCATTCAATTATTCCCCAACCCAGCTACGGGCGCATTCACAATACTTGCCGACTTCATCCCCAAAAAAGGCACCGCTACTGTTCGGGTTTATGGGCCGACCGGCAATTTGGCCTTGTCCTCGGCAATGCAGGGTCCTAAGCATCGCGTAGACGCCAACGGCTTGCACGGCCTCTACATGGTAGTGGTGGAAAGCGCAGATGTACAAAAAACAGCAAAGATCATCTTGCAATGAAACGTGCGATCCTCCTCTTTTGCCTTGCCCTTTTCCTCTGTCTCACGGCACACAATGCCCAAGCCCAAACCCAAGCCTATCCGGACTCCTCGGCATCTTGGTGCTTTGACGATTTCAATAATTCGTATTTGGTGCAGGTATGGATATCTATGGGCGCCGATCCGGATACGGTAATCCTTGGCCAAACGTATAAACGCATTGAGATAAATGCCAGCTACAATGGGCAGCCTCCAGAACTGGTGAAATACTATTATGTACGGTCAGACGATACAGGCAAAGGCTACGTACTGCTTTTGGACTCCATGCAGGAATATCTGGCAGTTGATGTTGGTGCGAACGCCGGGGATACGGTAAATGATGTGCTAACGATCGGGACATGGGGTGTAGATCCTTATTTTGAAATTCAAGACATAATCGTGGATTCTGTCAGAACGTATGAAAATAATGGGGTTACAGTTACCCGACAATTTATTCACGCTGAAAACTATCCAATATTAGACCCTGGAGCAGCCTATTTTGTATTTTGGCAAGCTGGGGCTGGAAATTCTGTTGGACCTGTTTTACAATATACCTTTGCAGATGGGTTTAATCAAGTAATTTGTGTGCGTGTCCAAGATACTTATGTTTATTCCATACAATCCGGCCTGCCAGGCGTCCCTTGTGATTGTGCGCTTTCAAGCGTTGGTGTTGAGGAGATGCCCAAAGTCAAGTCGGCTCTCATTTCCCCAAACCCCTCAACCGGCATATTCGCACTTAGTTCGCCTACCGAAAGCACTACCGTCTATTCCCCTACCGGCCAAGAACTCTTCCAAACCACCGGCTCTCAGATAGACCTAAGCGCCTACCCGCCGGGGCTGTACCATGCGGTGGTGCGCACGGCACAGGGGGTGGGCCATGTGCGTTTGATGGTGTTGCGGTGAAAGCGATCAGATCGGTGATTTCGTATAGTAAGATCATCAAGCGATGAGGAGAGCGATAAAGACAACGGGAAGTGCCATGAACGACCTGTATTTTCTCCGCTATTCCCTCTTGGGCCTATGCAGGGCTTCGCTGCTGTGCGGAGCCGTCCTGTTCTTGTCTCCCCAAGCCAAGGCGCAGTTCAATGTGTACCATCCCTTCCCGGACAGTAATGCAGTATGGGGAATGGAGTCTGGGTGTTTAGATAATCAATGTGGGGATGCCGCCTACATACAGAACTATTACGCGGGAGACACCCTAATGGATGCGTATGTCTATAAACGCGTGCAGGAAATTTATGTACTTACATCCAACAACGGATGCTGCTACCCCCCAACCGATCTGGGAAGTTTTTACATGAGGGAAGATACCGCGAATAGAATAGTTTATTGTAGAGAAGAAAATATGGACGAAGATGTTGTCCTGTATGACTTTTCCCTGCTCGTTGGCGATACACTCACAGGCTACATGGGCACTTGTGATATGACATGGACAGTACAGTCGATAGACTCCATTCTGATTGGTACCTATTACAGAAAAAAATCAACTATACAACTATAGACTCGTCTGCGATGTTTTCAACTATAGAAGGTATCGGATCCACATTGGGACTCACCACATGTCCATTCATACCTTTTGAAATGGGAATCACTCTTAGTTGCTTTACCGAAGCTGATTCTTTGTTATATCCGACCTCAAGTGGAGTTGATATAAGTGCCTGCGGTGATATTGCGAGTATTGTTCCTGATAAAATAGCCGAACTTGGAACGCGAGTACAGATCTCCCCGAATCCAACTTCCGGAAAATTGAAGGTGACCTGTCGTGCAGCACTATTACCGCTGTTAACATCCATCTGCGACATGACCGGGAAATTCCTGATCCAGACGCAAATATGGCAGGCTCACAGCACCATTGACATTTCTTCATTGGCCAATGGGCCTTACATCGTATTGGTGAAACAGGAAGGTGGCCTAGTGTCATACAATAAGATCATCAAGCAATGAAAGTAACTGCTCGCACCCTCATCTGCGCTTGCCTATTCGTCCTGTTCTTGCCCCCCCAGACCAAGGCCCAGTTCAATGTTTACCACCCCTTCCCCGACAGTAATGCGGTATGGGGGATGGGATCCGCGTGTTTGGATGGCCAATGCGGCGATGCAGCCTATATACAGAATTATTACGCGGGAGACACGCTTATTGCTGGCATCTTATATAAGAAGGTCCAGACAATTTATGTGATTACTTCGAACAATGGTTGTTGCTCCCCGCCCGGAATAATGATCCCCGGTTATATTCGAGAGGATACAATCGCGAAACGGGTGTTTTTGCGGCTTGATGGCATGAATACCGATACCTTGCTCTATGATTTTGCCTTGCAGCTTGAGGATACGTTGAAGGGCTTTTTAGGCAATTGCTATGTATGGACCGTGCAGTCCATTGATTCAGTAGTGGTCGGGTCCAGCTTCCGAAGAAGAATTAATTTTTATGATTTCGGTGATTGTAATGACCTTTCAATAATAGAGGGAATAGGCTCTACCATGGGGCTAATTGGCTGCATGACACCCGCTTTCGAAGGCGGAAGTGGGCTCCGGTGTTTTTCCGTGGATGGGGAAGTGCTATATAACGCACCAGCACCTTGTGGCCCTGATATTATTCCGTGCGACATTCAGCTTGCAGTTGAGCCGGGAATTTCTGGGCTACGGCAATTACCTGTACAGATCGCCCCCAATCCTGCCATGGGAACGGTGGCAATCGACTTCGATCCGATTCTGCTACCGGTGGAAGTCTCCATTACGGACATGGCAGGAAAAATCCTGATCCGGGAGGTGATTTTCAAGGAGCATTCCACCATCGACATTTCCTCCTTGGCCAAAGGCTTGTACGTAGTCCAGGTTGAACAGGACGGTTCGGTGATCTCGTCCGGTAAAATCATCAAGCAATGAAAGCCATTTTTCGCTACCTCATCTGCTCTTGCCTGGGGCTTAGCCCGCTCCTTTTAATGGCGCAAGAAAATCTCGATTACAAGATCAAGGTCGCCGAACCCCAAGCCAACTACTACAACATCGTGGCGGAAACCGATTCCTTGCTTCAGGCTGCGCCACCGGATACTGCGGCCGAAAGCCAAGGATTGTTCTTCGCCCGCTGGAAATGGTTCTGGGGCAGCCGGATGGGAGACGCGATCGACGGGGCCAAGACCGGGAAGTTCAGCCACTATGTGGATGTCATGAGGTCCTTGGTCCAAACGCCGCCCTGCATGAATCCTTCCGCGTATCCGGCGAACTGGAACCTCTTGGGCCCCATACAGCTTCCACGGCAGGAAATGGGCTGGATCAATGCCGTGGCGCGCGACCCGAGCAATGCCTCGGTGGTATATGCCGGCGCTCCCAATGGTGGGTTGTGGCGCACAACCGACATTGATGCCGCCGAACCGCTTTGGCAGAACATCACCGACCAGACCGGGCTGCCAGGCTTGGGCATTGGCGATATTCTCATCGACCCCACCAATTCGGACACCATCTATATCGCCACGGGCTATTACACCTGGGGCGGTGTGAACTTCGGGGTAGGTGTCTTGAAGACCACCAACGGCACCGATCCGTTGCCGACATGGGACTTTACCGGCCTCAGCTTCAATCCCTTCATCAACGAGATCGCTGTGGTGCAGAAGCTCCTCATGTCCCCTACCGATCACAACACCATTTACGCCTATACTGGAAAGGATATCTTCAAGTCCACGGATGGGGGCGCTACTTGGCCTTCAATGGAATTGAACACAGCGATGGCAAGTAACGTGACTTTCGACATTACTGACGCTGTATTAGATCCACTAAATAGTTTAAATGTGATCCTATCTGCTACTTTGTTTACGCAGGTGGACGATACTACGACAGTGGTTACAAGGAGCCTGTGGCGCTGGAACAACACGGCTGCTCAATGGACGGATATTACCCTCAATCTGAATTCTATGCCAACGGATAATGCCGTACGACTATCAACAACCAATAGCAAAGCTTATGCGTTGTACACTTCAGGAAACACAAAGCAAATAGATGTTTCAAATGATGGCGGTATTAGTTGGTCTATATTAACGACTACCAATAATTATGGTCCATTGTTTATTGTCTCTATGACAAACCCAGCTATAATGTACACTGCTGATGGGAAAAACGATCAGGAATATCGTGGCCGTAAAATTTATAAATCTCTTGATGGTGGCTCATCTTTTATTGCAGTCTCAGAATATTGGCCTAGTACACTCTATCACGGAGTGTCTACCCATGGCGATATTCGTGCATTACAATTGTTCCAAGGTAGTGTTGATGGATTGAACGACACCCTGCTTGCCGGTACCGACGGGGGAGTGCTCTATTCGACATCGGCAGAGCCAGCACCTTCTGATACGGTGAATTGGAGAAATGTAAATGGTATCGGCCTTGCCGTTGGCCAATTTTATGGTTTGGCCGGTTCGGAAAAGGTGCCGGGAAGAATAATTGGTGGCGCTCAAGACAACGGCTTTGCAACACAGGATAATGGGGGCTGGACGAATGAAGTCGTTGGTGACGCCTATAATGTTGTTATTGATCATGAAACACCGAGTATCGCTACTGGCCAAACAATTTATTGGGGTAATCAGTATTTAAACGCAGGCCATTATTTGGAACGATCAAATAATGGAGGGCTATCGTGGCCATCGTATATACCGCAGCCCAATTGGGGCAATCCGGCCAACGCTGGCAATAATTTGCCGGGGGGCGCAGCCTACTCTCCTGATATATGGAATGTACTGGCATCACCGATCCAAATCGACCATGAAAACAACATGTACCTGGGCTTTCATGACCTGTTCCGATTCAACCCTGCCAACAATACATGGTTGCCGCTCTCCGATTTCACAGCGCTTGGCGTATCCAAGGGTGCGGGCTGTAGTGCATTCGCCATTTCTCCTTCCTCTCCAGGGGTGATGTACTTCGGCTTTGAGCAACCCACGTGGGATGCGGACAACTTGGACAAGAAACTATGGAAGACCACGAACAATGGAGCCACTTGGGTTGATGTGACCGGCAACTTGCCCGTAGAGGGCAATGGTATAAGCGGCATCGTGATCGATCCCAACAATGCTGATCGGCTGTGGGTGTCGTTCAATTGGCTCAGCAACGGTGGGATCCTGCCAGAACCGTATAACGGCAGAAACCGGGTGTACTACTCACCGGACGGCGGCGCCACTTGGACGGACTACTCCAAAGGCTTGACGCCCCTGCCCATCAATGTGATCACCTATGAACAGGGTTCCAACGACGGTTTGTACGTCGGCACCGACGTGGGCGTCTTCTATACCAACCGCTTGCTCTATGATTCGGACAATATTGGCGATCCGCAAAACACCGGTTGGGTTTGTTTCCGGGACAACCTGCCGCCCTGTGTGGTCACGGACCTGGAAGTGAACTACGCCTCGAACAGATTGCGGGCCTCCACGTATGGCCGAGGCATCTGGGAGTCGTCGCTGGCCTGCCCGCTGGATGAGGACCTTTATTTCACTTCTTCCACAGCCACCGGGCTTTCGGGTTCATTTAAGGAAGCTGTGAACGACATTTCGGTAGTAGCTGATGCTGGGGACATCCAACTTGCCGATTTCACGGGCCGGGCCGGCAACGCGGTCCATCTCGCTGCGACGGGCGTATCCGGCGTTCACCTTGTTCCCGGTTCCCACCTCTTTATTCACCCCTGCGACGGCCCCGGCAATAGCTTCCAGCCCAAGATGCTGGTCGCCGGCACAACGAACAACTTGGAAGATGAGGAAAGTGGTGAAGCTGCTGAACTTCAGGTATTCCCCAATCCAAGTACGGGTAAAATTACCGTGAAGCTCCGGGATGCGGACCGGGACCAAGTATCGAATCTGCGGCTTTTCGATGGCTTGGGAAAATTGATGCTCTCCCAACAGATGACCGGTGAAACAACCGTGTTGGACATGCCCTTTCCCGATGGGCTGTACACCTTGGTCGCGACCCAAGCCGGACGTAAATTTTCAGCCCGGGTTATTCTGAAAAAGCCATGAAAATGATACTACCAACGTACAATGAGAAAAAACGGACTGGGTTCCGCCTCCGCTTATGCGACATGGCGGCACGCCCGTTACTAATTGCTGTGCTGCCCTTCCTCTCGTGGTCATGGGAACCTCTAAGAACCGACTTTGCCGGTGATTTTCATTTGAGTTGTTCCCCATCTCGATTTTTTATCAGTTGAATTGCCCGGAATTCGCTGATATCCGGGCCATTTTGGCCTTAAAGGTCACACGCTCCCCACGAATT
>JAIOIH010000065.1 GCA_019912395.1 Flavobacteriales bacterium
CCCGTTCATATCCATTGCCCAATCCGCCCCGGCGATCGAATGGCAACGTACTTGGGGAAGCTCCGGAGAGGATGGTGGGCAAGTCATCAAGCCTACCAATGATGGAGGATACATGGTAATAGGGAGCACACAGGCAGCCGACGGTGATGTAACCAGCTACCATGGGGGATATTCGGATGCTTGGGTCCTGAAGCTAGATGCCACCGGATTTCTGGAATGGCAAAGGACCTTCGGCGGTTCGGGTGCGGACCGTGCGGAAGACATTGAACAAACCATTGAAGGAGGATACATCGTAGCGGCCATTACAACTTCCAACGACGGTGATGCAAGCGGGAACCACGGCGGCTGGGACGCTTGGTTGATCAAGCTGGATGCCGATGGCAACCTTGAATGGCAAAAATGCTATGGGGGAAGTGGAAATGATGGTGCCCGGTCCGTCGTGCAGACGGAAGAAGGTGGGTACGTGCTTGCAGCCACGACCAGGTCCAACGATGGAGACGTATCCAGCAATCATGGAAGTGCAGACTACTGGGTTCTGAAACTAGACGAACTCGGTAACATTAACTGGCAGAATACCTATGGTGGTACAGGATACGATGAGGCAGCAGATCTGCAAGAAACGGATGATGGGGGTTATATCATCACTGGAGTCACCACATCGGTCGACGGGGATGTTACAGAGCCGGCAAACGCCACGGATACGTGGACCATAAAGCTTGATCACAATGGGAACATAATGTGGGACCGATCTCTCGGAGGCACGAGCGATGATTATGTTTATTCAATCAAGCAAGCAATGGACCAAGGCTATGTGCTTGCCGGCAGCACATCAGGAAATTCTTATGGATGTGATAACAACTCGTTTTACGCATATGTAGCTAAGCTCAATGCAAGTGGCGAGCTGGAATGGCAATACACCTGCCTGGGCGGTTCCGCAGATGATTTCACCAATACGATCACCCAAACTGCGGATGGTGGTTACGTCTTGGCCGGGTGGACCGAATCCGATGATGGTGATATCAGCTTCAACCACGGTTCGCGCGATGGTTGGCTGGTCCGCCTCGATCCAAGTGGCAATTTATTGTGGGAGCACACCTTTGGAGGCTCAAATAACGATGCCCTTTATTCGATCGCCTTGACCGATGATGGGGGCTATGTGATCGCCGGCAGCTCGTTCTCCACCGATGGTGACCTAACCGAGAACAAGGGCGAAGGTGACCTCTGGGTGGTAAAGCTCGGACCCGACCATGTAGGAATTGCTCAGCGGGAATCTCAACCCCTCTTCAGCCTTTCGCCCAACCCGGCCAATGAGGTGGTCAACATCCACTTCGCAGAAGCTCTGCCAGTGGGGGCACGGTTGAAGCTACTGGATGCTCAAGGTCGCCATTTAGCCACACCGCACGAGGGCAATGTGGTAACGACCGGCAGCGATGTGCAATTTTCCGTGGCGCAGCTACCCGCCGGGATGTATGCCGTGCAACTGAGCAGCGAGGGTGGAATATGGACGCAGCGCTTCGTGAAACAGTGACGGCCGGAGGTGAATGCTGTCCTATGCCTTATGCTGCGCATCGCGTGCATAAGACATTGGACAGTCGAAATTCCCTGCTCCATCAAAATATCTCGCGAGGGCCTCTTGGCCTGTTTGGCCTACCTTCGAATATGAACTGATCTCCACAGATGCCCAAAGCCATGTTAAAGTCCATTCCTGTGCTGGTGTTCTTGACACTCCCGTTCATATCCATTGCCCAATCCGCCCCGGC
>JAIOIH010000066.1 GCA_019912395.1 Flavobacteriales bacterium
CAACATCCCCTTCCGTACGCCCCCCGACCATGGCCATCGAGCAAAAGCACATCCAAGCCCTCAGTCAACTGGAGTTCCACGCCCGGCAGGTGGTGGAAGGCTTCCTCGCCGGCCTGCACAAGAGCCCCTTTCACGGCTTCAGCGTGGAATTCGCGGAGCATCGCGCCTACAATCCCGGCGAGAGCACGCGGCACATCGATTGGAAGCTCTATGCCCGCACCGACAAGCTTTTTGTGAAACGCTACGAGGAGGAGACCAACCTGCGCTGCCAACTGGTGATCGACGCCAGCAGCAGCATGTACTATCCAAAAACCTCCGAAAAGGCACCCAAGCAGTTCAACAAGATCGAGTTCAGCGTGTACGCCGCTGCTGCGCTGATCGCACTCCTGCGCAAACAGCGCGATGCGGTGGGGATGACCGTTTTTGCGGACAAGTTGCTCCTCACGGAAGAGGCCCGCAGCAATGCCGTACACCTGCGCCACCTGATGGCGCAACTGGAGGAACTGCTCAGCGCGGAAGCCCCGGACCAACAGCAAAAGACCAGTGCGGTGGACGCATTGCACGATATCGCCCGCCGCACCCATCGCCGTTCGCTCATCGTCCTCTTCAGCGACATGATGGACAACAGTGCCCGCAGCGATGAACTCTTCGACGCGCTGCAACACCTGCGTTACAACAAGCACGACGTGATCCTCTTCCACGTGGTGGACCGCAAACGCGAGCTGGAACTGGACCTGGAGGATCGCCCCTATACCTTCGTGGACCTGGAGAGCGGTGCACAGGTGAAGGCCCATGCGGCCGAAGTGCGCGAGGAGTACAAGGCTGCCATGGCGGCCTATTGGCACGAGCTGAAGCTGAAGTGCGGCCAGTACCGCATCGAACTGGTGGAAGCGGACATCAACGCGGGGTTCGAGAACATCCTGCTGCAGTTCCTGCTGAAGCGGAGCCGGCTCTACTGATCTTCAGTTGTCAGTTGTCAGGGTATTCGGCCTGCTTGGTGGGACGGTTGGCCACACCGCTGGCGCGGGAATTTGGCCGAAGGATACGTGCGGCGGATGGTCAACCTCCACATGCTCCCGCAAGTCTTCCCCGCCAACCATGCTCTGCGTTCAACCGCGAGAGGCGGGGGCGACTTGTGGGTCCATGTCCGGAACATCAGTTCATGCATTGAGATGAAGTCTCCGGACTTCACCCAACGAAACGAATACGATCCATGCCCCGTGGTCGTTCCGTGCAATTCCATGATCATAATGGCTGGCTACTTTTGCGCCCCCATTCCCCTACCCCCCATGCAAAAAGTCCTTTCCCTTGCCGTGCTGTTGCTTGCCGCTTGCGGCACAGCGCCCGAAACCGCCAACAAGCCCATGCAGAAGATCGCCTACCCGGAAACCCGCAAGGACACCACCGTGGTGGAGGACTACTTCGGAACGAAGGTGGCCGACCCTTACCGCTGGTTGGAGAATGACACCACTGCGGAAACGGCTGATTGGGTGAAGCGGCAGAACGCGGTGACGCAAGGCTATCTCACGGCCATTCCCTACCGCGACGCCATCGCGAAGCGCTACGAGGATATCCTGAACTTCCCGAAGGAGGGCATGCCGATGAACGTGGGCGACCTCTTCTTCAGCACCAAGAACAGCGGCCTGCAGAACCAGAGCGTGATCTACGTGCGCACCGGGCTTGACGGCAGCGACAAGGTCTTCATCGACCCGAACCAGGTGGACCCCAAGGGCACCACGAGCATAAGCCTGATGGGGGCCAGCAAGGACGACCGCTACATGGCGGTGAGCGTGAACAAGGCGGGCAGTGATTGGCAGGACATCACCGTGTGGGACCTGAAGACGATGACGCCGCTGCCGGACACGCTCCACTGGGCGAAGTTCAGCGGCGTGGCCTGGTACAAGGACGGCTTCTTCTACAGCCGCTTCCCGAAACCCGCCAAGGGCACCGAGCTCAGCGCCGCCAGCCAGTTCCAAAAGGTGTACTTCCACAAGCTGGGCGATCCGCAGGAAAAGGACGCGCTGGTCTGGAAGAACGACAGCGAGCCGAATCTGTACGTGGGCGTGGGCACCACCGAGGGCGAGGAGTTCGCCACGCTGTACATCACCACCGGCACGGACGGTTTCGAGCAGTACTTCGTCGATCTCCGCAAGGGCGGCATCCCTACGCCCGCCACCAAGTGGACACCGCTTCAGGAAGGCTATGACCACAAGACCTCGATCATCGACTTCGAGCCGAAGACGGGGAAATTCCTGGTGACCACCGATGTGGATGCGCCCAATTACCGCTTGGTGAGCGTGGACCCCGCCAAGCCCGCACGGGAGAACTGGAAGGACGTGATCCCCCAGAAAAAGGACCTCCTCGAAGGGGTGAGCACCGGCGGCGGCCACCTCTTCGCCAGCTATTTGAAGGATGCCACCACGCGCATCTTCCGTTACCAGCCCGACGGCAGTGGCGAGCAGGAAGTGCAGCTCCCCGGCCTCGGCAGCGCATACGGCTTCGGCGGCAAGCGGGAGGACACCTTTTCCTTCTATGCCTTCACCTCCTTCACCGACCCCGGAAGCATTTTCAAGTACGACTATACCACCGGCAAGAGCGAGCTCCATTACCGCCCCGAGTTGAAGTTCGATCCCGACCAGTTCGAGACCGAGCAGGAGTTCTACACCAGCAAGGACGGCACGAAGGTCCCGATGTTCATTGTCCATCGGAAAGGCTTGGAGAAGACCGGCGAGAACCCGGCGCTGCTTTACGCCTACGGTGGCTTCAACATCAGCCTGACACCCAGCTTCAGTACCAGCCGGATGATCCTGTTGGAACAGGGTGGCGTGTTCGCCATGGCGAACCTGCGCGGCGGCGGCGAGTACGGCGAGGAATGGCACAAGGCCGGCATGAAGGAGAAGAAACAGAACGTGTTCGACGACTTCATCGCAGCAGCGGAACACCTCATTGCCCGGAAGTGGACCGACAAGGACCACCTCGCCATTGAGGGGGGAAGCAACGGCGGCCTGCTCGTGGGTGCGGTGATGACGCAGCGGCCGGACCTCTGCGCCGTGGTCTTCCCGCACGTGGGCGTGATGGACATGCTGCGCTTTCAGAAGTTCACTGCGGGCTTCGGCTGGGTGCCGGAATACGGCAGCGCCGACAGCAGCAAGGAGGAGTTCGAAACCCTCCATGCCTATTCCCCGCTGCACAACATCAAGCCGGCGAACTACCCCGCAACGCTGGTGTTCACCGGCGACCATGACGATCGCGTGGTACCCGCGCACAGCTTCAAGTTCATCAGCGCATTGCAGGTGGACCAGCAGGGTGATGCGCCGGTACTGATCCGCGTGGAGACCAATGCGGGGCACGGAGCGGGAAAGCCCACCAGCAAGGTGATCGATGAAGAGGCCGACAAGTGGGCCTTCTTCTTCCGGAACATCGGTGTGACGCCGCAGTATCCGGACTCGGCGAAGGCGAAGTAGGATATCGGCGCACGCGTGCCTGGCTCGCAGTGACGGCCCAACAACTCTCCCCTACTGATCGCTCAACCTCAAGGTGTAGATATCCTCACGGCGGTCCTTCAAATTCTGGACGCTTCCCCGGTGGTGCAGGTCCTTCAGCAGGCTCAGGTCCACGTCCACCACCAGCACCATTTCGGTGTTGGCCGTGGCCTCGCCCTTGATGCCGGACGCAGGGAATGCAAAATCGCAGGGGGTGAACACGGCACTCTGGGCGTACTGGATGTCCATGTTCTTCACCTTCGGAAGGTTGCCCACGCTGCCGGCGATGGCCACGAAGCACTCGTTCTCGATGGCCCGTGCCATGGCGCACAGGCGTACCCGCGAGAAGGCGTTCTGGGTATCGGTGAGGAACGGGATGAACAGTAGCTGCATGCCCTGCAAGGCCAATAGGCGCACCAGCTCGGGGAATTCGCAGTCATAGCAGATCACCACGCCCACCTTGCCGCAGTCGGTGTCGAACACCCGGACCTGCCGGCCGCCGTGTATGCCCCATGCGCTCTTTTCGTTCGGGGTTACGTGAACCTTTTCGTAGCGCTCCCAACTGCCATCGCGGCGGCACAGGAAGCCCATGTTGTAGAGGATGCCGCCCTCCACCATCGGCATGCTGCCGGTCACGATGTTCACATTGTACTTCATCGCCGCCTTCACCATGTAGTCACGGATGGGGATGGTGTGCTCGGCAAGGCTACGGATCGCCTCCGCCTCGTTCTGGTCGTCGTACATGGCCATCAACGGGGCGTTGAAGAGCTCGGGGAACACCGCGAAATCGCTGCCATAGCCGCTCACCACTTGCAGGAAGAAATCCAAGTGTTCGAACAGCCCGTCGATGCCGGCATAGTTGCGCATCTTCCACTGCACCAGGCCCAGGCGCACGTTGCGCGACCAACTGCCGCTCATGTCCGCCTCGTTGTGGTAGATGTTGTCCCACTCCATCAAGGTGGCGTACTCCATGGAGTTCACGTCGTCCGGCATGTAGCCTTTCAGCAGGCGCACCACGTGGAAATCATTGGAGAGCTGGAAGGAGAGCACGGGGTCATGGATCACCTTTTCACGCACCTTTGTGATGTATTGCTTCGGCGTGAGCTTCTTGGCGTGCTTGTGGTAGTTGGGGATGCGGCCGCCGAACATCACGGAGCGCAGGTTGAGGTGTTCGCAGAGTTCCTTGCGGGCCTCGTACAAGCGCCTTCCCAGCCGTTTGCCCCGGTATTCCGGATGGACGAACACCTCTATACCATAGAGCACATTGCCCTTCCGGTCGTGTGTGTTGAAGGTATAGCCGCCGGTGGCCTTCATGTAGGTGTGATCCAGACCGAGCTTGTCAACGTCCACGATGATGGTGAGCGCACAACCCGCCAACTTCCCGTTCACGAACACGCCGAGCTGGCCTTCGGGAAACAGGCCCAGCAATCTGGCTATGGTCTCGCGCTTCCATAGCCCTCCGCTCCAATCGGGGTAGGCGGCGTTCATGGCGGAAGCGAAATCATCAAAGGCGTCCATGGTCAAGGGGCGCACCTCGACCTTCTTCAACGTGCTTCTCTTTTTGCTCATCTTTTTCTCCTGCGGGGTTCTGGCTCCACCTTGGTGCTGTCCGCGGTGATCGTCAGTACGAATTGGGTGTTGTTGAGGCGGACATTGAGCCACCGCTGCATGCGGTCGATCGCGGCGGTATCCGGATAATGCCTATAGTGCGCAGCGACCACTTTCCTAATGCTGTCCGTGGACGTGGCACCGGGAAGGTCCGCGGTCACGAGCCACCGCAATCCGGGGTCCATGGCCTTGGCCTCGTTCATCAGGGTCTCCCCGCCCCTTACGACCTGGGCCAGGCTGTCGCGCATGGCACCGAACCTGGCCACCAGCACGGATTGGTCGTCGAGCTGCCGCTGCATGCCCTCGCTCTTGGAGCGCTGCTCCTCATCGAGTTCCTGCAACGACAACCCCGTGCGGATGTCCAATATGGCTCCCTCGATCCCGTGTGCCGCAAGCCGACGCTGCATGTTGGCACTGTCCGCAGGGGAAATGCCGACGCCCAGATAGGTGAGCGTGATGGTGCGGTTCGGCGCATCCACGCTCTTGTCCAAGAGGTAATTATCCGGCACGGTGCATTCGTAGGCGATGAATGCCTCGGCCCTGTGCTTGAAGTTGTTCTCCACCACGAGCCGGTAAGCAAGCCAGATGCTCGGGATCACGGTGATCAGCACGATCCAGGTGGAATAACGTTTGATCCGGCCGGTAAGCTTCATATCCGCCACGAAGCGCTGCGGATAACCCAACCAACGCACCATCACCAGGGCGGCAATGCTGATAAAGACCGAGTTGATGAGGAAGAGATAGAGCGCGCCCGCGAGGTAGGTCAAATTGAGGTGCGCCAAGCCGTAGCCGGCGGTACACAGGGGTGGCATCAACGCGGTTGCGATGGCCACGCCCGGCACCACGTTCCCGCGCAGTTTTTCCTTGCTGGCGGTGGCAATGATGCCCGCAAACCCGCCGGCAAGCGCGATCAGCACGTCCCAGATGGTGGGGCTGGTGCGGGCCAGGATCTCCGAGTGGGCATCACTCAACGGGCTCAGCAGGAAATACAGCGCACTGGTGGCCAAGCTCACTGCAACGGCAAACCCCAGGTTCTTCAAACTGCGCCGCACGAGCCTCAGGTCGAGCACGCCCAAACCGGCACCCACCCCGATGATGGGACCCATGAGCGGGGAGATCAACATGGCGCCGATCACCACCGCCGTGGAATTCACGTTCAAGCCCACCGAGGCGATGAGGATGGCACAGACCAGGATCAACATGTTGGAGCCCCGGAACACCACGCCGCGCTCGATGGCCTCCATGGCCACTTGCGGCTCCTCGGCATCGGCGCCAAGGCGGAGGTAGGCGAGTAAACGGGCGGGATCCATGGGGGCGTCGATCTTGGAGCGCGAATGTGCGTATAAAGTGCGGATCCCAGCCGATGTATTTGATCAACAGGACGCACGGGTTTGCTTTTTTTCAGGAACCCATCCGCAGCACTGCTTCCATCTTGGAGCCTGCTCAGGCCTCCTGTTATTTGCGTATGGAGATGTCCATCGGAGGCACTCCCACGACTTGGAAGGTTGCCGAGGCGAACCTGATGCGGCCTTCCGTGGCCTCCACTTCCTTCAATATTCTCGTGAACAACGCGTCCTTTGTGCCGCGACGGTTCTTGTAACCGACCACATAGCGCAGGGTGTATTCCACCCAATTGTCATTGAAGACGAGCGTTACCCACGGCTGGGTGCGGGCATCCTCCACCATGAACTTGGTCACCATGCCCTTCCATTTGGCTTGCGAACTGTCGGAGAGCCCGCCCGCCACCTCATCCAGTACGGTCCCAAAGAGCTCCCGGGCCTCCTCGTAGTCGCTGCCGAACATCACCGGCACCTTGATCTCATCCCATAGGAAGGGGAAATCGCTGGAATAGTTGAAGACGGGTTCCTTGAAGACGAAGCTGTTCGCCACCAGTACGATTCGGCCATTGTACAGGTCTCCATCCACCCACTGGCCGATCTCCATGATCGTGGTGCGCAGCACGCCGATGTCGATCACATCACCTTTGACACCGCCGAGCTGTACACGATCCCCGGTGCGGTAGAAGCCGGCGAACATGATCGCGAGCCAACCCGCTACCGAGGCGATCACTTCCTGCAGGGCAAAAGCGATCCCCGCCCCCGCGACGCCCAATGCCACGGTGAGACCGCCCAACCTTTCACTGTATACCACGGTGAGCAGCACGATCACCAGCACGAAACCTCCGAGGTCCAAGAGCTTTCGTGCCCTGTATTTGGCATCAGCCTGCTCCATCCGCGTGGTGAAGCGCACCTTGAGGAATTTGACGAGCGCCCAGATCAATGCGATCCCGATCCCAATGACCACCAAGCGTCCCACCGTGGGGTTCATCAACCACTCGCGCACGAATTCGTCCATTTCGCTCATGGCTTCCCCTTTGTGATGTCCTCCACACGGAACGCTGGCGCCTGATAGCCATCGGGGACCTTGTCCGAAGCCATCGTCGTCATGTTCCCGTCGCGCACGGCCCGATAATGCGGGCTCATGATCTCCACACCGGCAGCATTGAAACTGTCCTGGATATGCTGGTGCAATTGCGAATAAATGTGTGCCTGCTTGGCGGGCTGGTCCGTGTAGGCATTGATCTCGTAGCTCACGAAGAAGTCGTCCAAGCTGGTCTGAAGCACGAAGGGTGTCGGCTCGCTCTTGAGCATCTCCGTGGCCATTGCCGCATCGATGAGGAGCTGGTGCACCTGCCGCCACGGGACGTCATAGCCGATGGTGACGGTGGTATGGATGATCAATCCTCGCCCCACCGACTCGCTGGTATAGTTGATGGTATGGCTACCGATGACCCCGGAGTTCGGGATGGAGATGATCTCGTTCTTGACGGTCCGCACCCGGGTTACCAGCATGGTCTTTTCTATCACATCCCCTGTGACGTCGCCGATCTTGACCCGGTCGCCGATCTGGAAGGAACGCATGTAGGTGAGCACGAGGCCCGCGATGATGTTGCTCAGCGAGCCTGCCGAACCGAAGGTGAACAGGGCGCCGAGAAAGACGGTGACCCCGCGGAACACCGGACTATCGGAACCCGGCAGGTAGGGAAAGATCACCACCACCATGAAGGCATAGAACAAGATCCGAAGCAGTTGGAAAGTGGGTGCGGCCCAATCCGGGTAAAAACCGGGCAGGGTAAGTGCGCCTCGCTCCACCTCGTTGCGCAAAAAAGCGAGGCCTTTGATCACATAGTGAAAGACGAAGAAGATCACCACTATGGTGATGAGGTTCGGCAGGAAGTGCCACATGGCGCTCAAGATCCCGCCCACGGGCCGGGTCACATAGCCGAAGAGGGTCGCCGCGAGGTCTTGCGTCCAAGGGAAGATCCCGAACAGCACAGGCAACGCGATATAGAGGATGAACAGGACCGTGAGCCAACGGAGCACATTGTTCAGCAACAACAAGGCATTCACGGACCGGTCGGCGGTGAACAGTTCATAGTCGCGGATCACCAGTCCCCTGATAAGCTTTCCATTTTGTTCGATCAGCCAACTCCGGGTCCATCGGAAGGCCCGCGCCACCAGGCGCAGCATAAGGATCAGGACCACGATGACCACCACGGCCAGCCCTATTTCCTTGGCCCAGGTGGTCCACTTTACCGAGTGATGATGCGCCTCCACCGCCTTTGCGATCCGGTCGCGGTACTCGACCGCAAGCTGGCCGGGCGAACTCCCATGGGCCGCAGCCTCCTGCTTGGAAATGCTCACCACCACCTCATCCCCATGGACAACATCATGGCTTCCCTCCATCGTGTCAACGCGGAGGGAATCAGATGAGTAGGACGGCTCGGCGCCAATTCGCAGGATCCGCTCCGCGATCGCTTCCGCACGTGCCTGTGGACTAAAGTCGCCCGCACGGGTAGCGATGAAGAACAACGTATCACCGTAAGGTGTCACGGGGACTGTGATCTTTTTCCCAACGGGCAGACTGTCCGAAGTCGCCTTCTGAACCCCTTGTGCAATGGCAAAAACGCCCGTTAAGGAAAGAAGCGCCCCAAGAAGCATGCGCAAGCAGGAGGGGCGAGAGATTGAATGCTTCATGGTAGCTGCTTGTACCGCGTGAAGTAACGGAGGGAAAGGCTGACGTTCATGAATTGTGTCGATGGGATGATCGCATTGACCATGGACAGGCCCTCAGCTCGGACGGACCACCATTCCGGTCGCCCCCAAGGATAAGCAGGAAGCTCCAATGCGGCGGGACCATTTTTGCTGGCTGCCACCATCTCTCGGCGGGCTGTCCTCATGCGGACCGTACGTCGGACCGGCAGTTTCACGCAGAATGGAATGCCCAGTACCGGTACGCCTCCGACCTGTGGAAATAGCAGCGCCGAGCATTCCGTCCGGGCCTCGGAAGATCCCGATCCGTGCCAGGTCCACGTGATCTCTCCTCAGCGAAATAACAGACCATGAATGGCATTACTTTGCCCCTGCGCCCCTTGACCGGCTCGGCCCCGTTCCCATGAAAGACGTCATCTTCCATTTCGGCAGCTATGACCTGACCGTGGGCCACCTCGTATGGGCCCTGGTCACGGTATTGATCGCCATGCTGCTGCTGCGCTTGGTGAAAGTGGGCATTGCGCGCCGCGCAAAGGGCGACAAGGAGCAACGCACCCGCCTGCATTCCGCCTACTTGCTGGTGAAATACCTGGTGTGGGTGGCCACCATCATAATCGTGCTGCAGGTGCTGGGCATGAACATTACCTTCCTGGTGGCGGGTTCCGCAGCGCTCCTGGTGGGCTTGGGCATCGGTATCCAGCAAACCTTCAACGACATCATTTCCGGCGTTTTCATCCTCATGGAAGGCACCATCATGGTGGGTGATGTGCTCGAAGTGGAAGGACTGGTGGGCCGCGTTACGGAGATCAACCTGCGCACATCCACCATCTTTTCGCGTGACGGCATGAACGTGATCGTGCCCAACCACCGCTTCATCAACGAGAACGTGGTGAACTGGAGCCACAATGCCCTGGAGACGCGCTTCCGGTTGCAGGTGGGCGTTTCCTATGGTTCGGATCCCCGGCAGGTGGAGAAGATCCTGATGGGTTGTGCCATGGACCACCCCGATGTGCTGACCAACGATCCCGCGCACACCGTGAAGGTGCGTTTCATCGATTTCGGCGACAGCTCGCTGGATTTCGAACTGCTCTTCTGGAGCCGCAACATCTTCCTGGTGGAACAGACCAAGAGCGACCTGCGCTTCCGCATCCTGGAGCGCTTCCGCGAGGCCGGTATCTCCATACCCTTCCCACAGCGCGACGTGCATATCATTCCGCCCAACGCCTGACAGCACGTACGAACCTCGGAAAAGCTCCGGGCATGCCGCGTTCCACCGGTGTTGTTCCCTGAATGCGGGAGAAGGTGGCACGGCACCCCTATTTTAGCCCGATGCTGAGCGACCTGCTTGTGATCGAGACCGCCGGGGTACTGGCGGGCCCCGCCGTGGGGATGTTCTTCGCCGAGGAAGGCGCCCGGGTGGTAAAGGTGGAGAACCCACGCAGCGGTGGTGATGTTACGCGGCAGTGGAAATTGCCGGAAGAAGATCCCTCGGCTTCCCTCAGCGCCTACTTCAGCAGCGTGAACCACGGAAAGGAGCATCGGTTCCTTGACCTCAAGCAAGCGCATGACCGGGCCGAATTTGATGCGCTGGTGGCCAAGGCCGACGTGCTGATAAGCAACCACCTGGCCAAGGATGCGCGGAAGCTGGGCTTGGACCGGGAACGGCTTCGCGCCCTCAACCCCGCCTTGGTACACGGCCATATCAGCGGTTACGTGAATGATCCGCAGCGACCTGCCTATGATGTGGTGCTCCAAGCGGAGACCGGCTACCTGAGCATGACCGGAACCGATCGGGAGCATTTGGCCAAGCTGCCCGTGGCGATGATCGACATACTGGCCGCGCACCAGTTGAAGGAGGGACTCTTGCTCGCGCTGCTCCACCGCGCCAAAGGCGGCAAAGGTGCGTATGTGGACGTCTCCTTGGAGGAAGCCGCGCTGACCGGGCTGGTGAACCAGGCCACCAATTGGCTGATGGCGGGCCATGTGGCACAACCGTTGGGCACCTTGCACCCGAACATCGCCCCCTATGGCGAGGTGTTCCGCTGCGCTGATGGGGGGCAGATTGTACTGGCGGTGGGGAGCGATGCCCAATTCACAAAACTCTGCGAACTGGTGGACCTCCCGGGCGTATCCTTGGATCCCCGGTTCACCTCCAATGCCGACCGCGTGCAGCACAGAAAAGCATTGGCGGCGGAACTGGCCACGGCCATGGCTGCATCACCAAGGACCGAACTGCTGGCCAGCTTGCAAAAAGCAGGAGTACCGGCCGGTGCAGTGAACACGATCGACCAAGCACTCTCCTCCCCTGCGGCCCAGCGCATGACGGTGGAGGAAATGATCGACGGTGTGCGCACGGTGCGCATCAGGGGGAATGCATTCCGGAGTGAACACTTCTGATCGGGAAGCAGCTCGCGGCTCAATGCGTAGGACTTCCGACCAACAGTCTGCCGACAAGCAAACCTCACACCCCGCTCTTCCGCTCCCGCTTCAGCGCCGCCGCCAGCAGATGCACCAGTTTACCGGCCTCTTCCTTCGTTAACCCTCTGCCAAATGCCACCTTCTTCTCGTGGTATTCAAATCCCAGGCGCTCGGCACCGCGGGTCCAAAAGGAATCGCTCATCTGCCACTTCCACGAGGTCTCGTCCATGTTCAGCAGGCCGAAGCGCTTGATGTTGGCGATAAAATAGCGGTTGGCTTTCCCGAGCCGGAAGAGGCTGTCCTTGATGATGAGTTCGCCGTCCTGGACGCGCCAAAGCTCAAAGCCCTTCAGCCGCCAAAGCACCACGTGGAATATGCGCACCTCGAAGTAGATCCAAAAGGCAAGCAGGATGACCAGGGGGATGAACATGTCCTTCTCCACACCCCGCGAGAGTTCATGGAGGAACACGTAGCCGCATGCCGTCCAGGCCAACAACCATCCAATGAGCAGGAATTCCTTGGAGCGAGGCAGGCGACTGCTGATCACCACACTCAGACTGTCGTCTTGCTGCCGATAGCTGACCCGTTCACTGATGAACTCCATTTGCTTTCACTTGATCCACCACCTTTTCATACAGTGCTTCATAAATGGGCAGGACACGACTGATGTCGAATCGTTCCGCAGCGCTCCGGGCCCCTTTTCGGTATTCCTCCAAGGTGCCATCGTCCTTCAGGATGGCCAGTGAATTGGTGGTCATTCGGGCGGTATCCCCCACGTCGTTCAGCAATCCCGCAACACCATCTTCCACCACTTCGGAAAGTCCTCCGGCGTTGGTGCTTACCACCGGCACCCCACAGGCCATGGCCTCCAGTGCCGCCAATCCGAAGCTCTCTGTCTCACTGGCCAGCACAAAGAGGTCGCAGCTTGCCAGTACCGCCTCGGGGTCGGTCATCTTTCCCAGGAAGAGCACATCATCGCAGGTACCATTGGCACGGCACATGATCTCGGCCGCGTTCCGGTCCGGTCCGTCGCCGATCAACAGCAGGCGGGCCGGCAGCTGCTGGTGTACGCCCAGGAACACGGTGAGAATATCCAGCACCCGCTTCACCGGTCGGAAATTACTGACGTGTACCAATAGCCGCTCCCCGTTCGGTGCAAAGCGGCGGCGCATCTCCTGGTCCACCTCCGCCACATAGCGCTCCATGCGGATGAAGTTGGGGATCACCTGGATGTCCCGCTTAACCGGAAAGTGCTCGAAAGTCTCCTTCCGCAAGCTCTCGGAAACGGCAGTGACCGCATTGCTGTGTTCAATGGCAAAGGTGATCACCGGCTCAAAGCTGGGGTCGCGGCCCACCAAGGTGATGTCCGTTCCGTGCAACGTGGTGATGAAGGGGATACGGATGCCTTGCGCCTTCAGGATCTGTTGTGCCAGCCAAGCCGCCGATGCATGCGGTATGGCGTAATGCACATGCAGGAGGTCGAGCCGTTCATGCTTCACCACGTCCACCAGCTTGCTCGTAAGTACCAGCTCGTAGGGCTGGTAGTCGAACAGTGGATAGTCGCTCACGCGGACCTCGTGATAGAAGATGTTGGCCATGCCGCTGCCAAGGCGCACGGGCCTGTCGTAGGTGATGAAATGCACGATATGGCCCTCCTCGGCCAAGGCAAGCCCCAATTCAGTGGCCACCACCCCCGATCCGCCGAAGGTGGGGTAACAAACAATTCCGATGCGCATGGAGGTGTTCTTCAATAAGGGTGGCAAAGGTCGGCACCACATGTGGAACGGAGCGCCAAAACCCGCGGAACCCTTGCCGGGCCATCCAAGATCACACGGAACTTGGTTGATGGAAGCCCTTCGGCCTTTCGGATCCCCGATCACTTGGGCTACCTTTGCGATCCCAAAAAACAGCCCGGACATGCCCGCCACAACAAGTACCAAGGTCCACAACTTCAGCGCCGGACCATGCATCCTGCCCCCGGAGGTCTTCCAAAAAGCAGCCCAGGCGGTGCTGGACCTGGACGGTAGCGGACTGAGCATCCTGGAGATCAGCCACCGCAGCAAGCCCTTCGAGGCGATCATGGCCAATGCGCGACAACTGGTGAAGGACCTGTTGGACGCACCTTCACATTATGAGACGGTATTCCTGGGCGGTGGTGCGAGCATGGGCTTCCACCTCGTTCCGCAGAACTTCATGAAGCCCGGCGGCAAAGGGGCTTATGCCCATACGGGTGAGTGGTCCAAGCGCGCCATCAAGGAAGCCAAGATCGCCGGCGAGGCCGTGGTGGTGGCCAGCAGCGAGGACAAGAACTTCAATTACATCCCCAAGGGCTTTGCGATCCCCGGTGAGGCCGACTACTTCCACTTCACCAGCAACAACACCATCTACGGCACCCAGTACAAGCAGTTCCCCAAGAGCGTTGTACCGATGATCTGCGACATGAGCAGCGACATCTTCAGCCGCCCGGTGAACGTGTCGGACTTTGCCCTGATCTATGCAGGCGCCCAGAAGAACATGGGGCCGGCCGGTGCCACCATGTACCTTTTCAATCCAGAAGCCCTGGGGAAAACAGGCCGCACCCTGAGCCCCATGATGGACCTGGCCAACCATGCCGCCAAGGACAGCATGTACAACACCCCTCCGGTATTCCCGGTCTATGTGATCATGCTCACCCTGGAGTGGATGAAAAGCAATGGGGGCGTTGCCGGTATCCGGAAAAGGAACACGGCCAAGGCCGAACTGCTGTACTCCACCGTGGATCGCCTGCCGATCTTCCAGGGCACCACAGCGAAGGAGGACCGCTCGGACATGAACGCCACCTTCATCCTGAAGGATGCCGCCTTGGAACCGGCCTTTGACGAAATGTGGAAGGCTGCCGGCATCAGCGGGATCCGCGGGCATCGGAGCGTGGGCGGGTATCGCGCGAGCATGTACAATGCGCTGCCCTTGGAAAGCGTAATGGCGCTGACGGAAGTGATGGAGGAATTTGCAAAAAAGAACGGTTAAGCATCATGCGCATTCACGCGAACGACGGTATTTCGGACGAGGCCAAGAGCCTGCTCCAGGAACAGGATTTCAAGATCACCACCCACCATGTCCCCCAGGACAAACTGGTGGACTATATCAACGCTGAAGGCGTCGATGCCCTGTTGGTCCGTAGCGCCACCAAGGTTCCCAAGGAACTGATCGATGCCTGCCCCGGGCTGAAGCTGATCGGTCGCGGAGGTGTTGGAATGGACAACATCGATGTGGTCCATGCGGAGGAGAAAGGCCTCCGGGTGATCAACACACCGGCCAGCAGCAGCATCAGTGTGGCCGAACTGGTGATGGGGCACCTCTTCAACCTGATGCGCGACATGTACAAGGCCAACCGCCGCATGCCCAGCGAAGGGGGCACCGCCTTCAAGGAAATGAAGAAGGAGTACGGGAGCGGAACGGAGCTTCGCGGGAAGACCCTGGGCATCCTGGGGTTCGGCCGCATCGGGCGCTGGGTGGCCTGCTATGCCTTGGGTGCCGGCATGAAGGTGATCTATACCGACAACAATGCCACGGTGGATTACGTGGAGATGGAATTCAATGGCTCCCCCTGCCGTGTCGGCGTGAAAATGGTGGGCATGGACGAACTGCTGTCCAAGAGCGATGCGATCACCGTACACGTGGGGTCCAAGGGCAACAGCAAGATCGCACTTGGTGCCGAGGAGTTCGCCAAGATGAAACCGGGGATGGTGCTCGTGAACACCGCCCGCGGCAATTCCATCGATGAGCAGGCCCTGATCGCAGCCCTGAAGGATGGGCGGGTGAAGGCAGCAGGCTTGGACGTGTTCATGGACGAACCCACACCCCATGCCGAGCTACTGAGCCTTCCCAACGTGTGCCTCAGCCCGCACATCGGTGCGGCCACCGTGGAAGCACAGGCGCGCGTGGGCAACGAGCTTGCGGAACTGCTGATCGCATGGCGGGATGAGGTGACGGTGGGCCGCGGATGATCCACGTGCGCCCCTTCCGGGCATGGCGCCCCGCGCCGCATACGGCCCACTTGGTCGGTTCCCGCTCCATCCTGAACTACTCCGTTGAGGAGCTCCGGGAAAAACTGGCGGGCAACCCCTACTCGTTCCTGCACATCGTGCATGCCGATCACGACCGCGACGGCCTCTCGCGTGCGGAGCACTTTGACGGGGTGCGCCGCAAATTCATGGATTTCACCACGAGGGAGATCCTGCAGCGCGAAGAACATCCCGCGTACTACCTCTATGAGCAGAGTTGCGGAGCGTTCAGTTCAAGAGGCATCATTGGTGCGGTGGACGTGGCGGACTACCTCGATGGCCGGATCAAGGTACATGAGCATACGCTGACCGCCCGCGAGGAACTGTTCAAGGACTACCTCGACCATACCGGCATCAATGCCGAACCGGTACTGCTCGCGGTGCCGGATGCGCCCGAACTGGAAGCCGCCTTGGACCGCATCGCGCTGCGGCCGGTATTGTACGACTTTCGCACCAACGACCAGGTGCGCCATCGCTTCTGGAAAGTGGATGCCCCTGATGATCTGCTTGCCTTGAGCCGACATTTCGAGCGCATGTCCGCGATGTACATCGCCGATGGGCACCATCGCTGTGCCAGCAGTGCCCGTCTTGCCGAATACTCCGGAGCGGCATCCGGCTCACCCAAGGCCGCCTTCCTCGCCTTCATGGTGCCCGAGCCCCAATTGCACATCTACAATTACGACCGTACCGTGAAAGGATTGAACGGTCTTTCCACGGAGGAATTCCTCGCTGCCTTGGGAGGGGTCGGGCAACTGAAGGCATTGCCCGATGGACCTTCCGAACCGGAACCGGGCACCGTTCAGCTCTATCTGAGGGGGAGCTGGTACGAGCTGACGTTGCCATTGCCATCCGGTCCCAACCCGGTGAGCGCATTGGATGCCTCCTTGCTCAGTGAGTTCCTCCTCGGCCCTGTGCTGGGCATCGCCGACCTGCGTACCGATCCGCGCATCTCGTTCGTGCCGGGCACGCACGGCCCGGCCGAACTCGAGCAAGCCGTGCATTCAGGAAAGGCCGATGTGGCGTTCCATCTGCGCGCGGTATCCTTCAACGAGCTCCGGGCAGTGGCTGACAGTGGCGCTTGCATGCCGCCGAAGACCACCTGGATCGAACCCAAGTTGCGCAGCGGCCTCACCATCTATTCCCTGGACGACAATTGATGGACAAGGCGGCATTGGCAGCACGGTATGCCCGGGTGAAGGAAAACCTGCCAGCCCACGTTCTGCTTATCGCGGTAAGCAAGACGCGGACCGTGGAGGAGATACAGGCGCTCCACAACCTCGGGCACCGTGCCTTCGGCGAAAACTACCCCCAGGAATTGCGGGACAAGTATCCCCTGCTTCCGGATGATATCCAGTGGCACTTCATCGGCCACCTGCAGAGCAACAAGGTGAAATACATCATTCCGTTCGTCCATTTGGTGCACGGGGTGGACCGCGAAAGCTTGCTGAATGAACTGGACAAGCGGGCGACCACTGCCGGACGCAGCATCGGTGTGCTCCTGCAGGTACACATCGCGGAGGAGGACACGAAGCATGGCTTCTCACCTGCGGAACTGCGCGCGCTCATCCAGCGTGGCGATCTCACCACCCGTTGGCCCTCGCTGCGCTTCCGGGGGCTGATGGGCATGGCCACCAACACGGACGACCTCGTGATGGTCCGCCGAGAGTTCGACGGGCTGGCTGCCTTGCGCGATGAGTTGCGACAGAGCGGGGCAGTGGACATGGACCTGTTCACCGAGCTCTCGATGGGCATGAGCGGTGACCTGGAGGAAGCGGTGGCCGCCGGGAGCACCATGGTGCGGATCGGCACGGCCATCTTCGGCGAGCGTGCATAACAATCCCGGTTCCGGCAGGCAACCACCTGGAAATGAGGCCGTCTTTTGGTTGTAGCTTCGTGGTACCAAGCCCTCCTCCCCATGTTCCCATCGCGTCACCTCGCCAGCTTATCGGTCTGCCTCCTCCTCACCACCAGCCTGTCCGCACAGCGTAATTTGGAGATGGGCGTCCAACTGGGTGTGGACCATTTCTCCGGTGACCTCGGCAATTGGGACGGTGCCGTGCAGTGGAACGGGATCCGCCCGGCCATGTCCATTACCTTCCGGGATTACCTGAACAATCCCAAACGCTACATCACCCGCGCCCTCACCACCGAGACACGGATCAGTTGGCATCGGTTGGGCTACAACGAACTCGCACCCACCGGCGGCAAGTCCGGCGTCGAAATGCGCAACTACCGTAGAGGGCTGAATTTCCGCAACGACCTCTTCGGCATCAGCCAGCACTTGGTGCTCAACATGTACCGCGAACCCTTCCAACCGCTCTATCAACAGCGCTTTTTCGCATTTTCGTTCGTCGGGGTCGGTCTTTTTTACGGGCGTCCCAAAGCGGACCTCTTCCATGGCTCGATGGACATGACCAACCGCTACTACGCATGGGCGGACGGCACCATACGGGACAAGCCTCGCGGCGATGGGACCGCCATCGTGATCGGCCAGGACGGCACCTACGAGACGGACCTGTATAGCTGGGTGATCGAGGGGGATGGCGGTGGCCGGGAAGCTACGGTGCTGAGCAAGCCGCCCAGCCCATGGCATGTGGGCGTTCCCATCGGCTTCGGCATGCGCTATATGGTGACCCGAGAAGTGTCCGTGGGCATGGAGCTCAGCTACTACATGTTCTTCACCGACATGCTGGATGCCGTGAGCAACCGCTATGCCACCTATGCGGAGATCGGCCAGGCCTATCCGGACAGCGCTTCCCAGTTCATGGCCCGCTATATCAGCGATCCCACGGGCTGGGGAACCAATGGCGAGGAGAGCATCTTCACCAGTCGTCGCGGTAATCCCGGCCTGCCCGATTCCTTCAGCTACCTGAGCGTGGAGGTGTGCTGGAAGTTCAAGCGCAGCCGCATGCGCCGCAGCTTCGTGAGCCTGTAGAGCCTTTCAATATCTCCTCGAACGCGGCTCCCGGCCTCCTTTCCGCCCATGCCTCGCCGGGAAATGATCCCGTAGGCACCGCGCTGCGATGATTTTCCGGCTGCGCCTGAACGAAAATTGACCAGCGGTCCAGCGCCCGATAGATCATGAACAGGCTTTTAGGGGTCATTCCGCCTTGCGTGCCGGTTTAGCGGCCGTTTTCTTCTTCACCTTCCGGGTAACGGGCGGTTTTGCAGCGGCCTTGATGGCAGCGGCGACCTCGGCGGCGGCTGCAGCCATACGCCGGGCGGTCTCCTCCTTGCGGCGGGCACGCGTATTACTGGACTTGGAAACGGTCTTGCCAAGAACGCTCTTGGTCTTTCTGAGTCTTGCTCTCTTCGTGGTCATGGTGCTCCGGATTTTCTGCAAGCTAACCGTGAAATCCCCATGACCGGCCCTCCACTTCAGCTTGGTGCCGAAGATCGGCCGGATCGCATTGTGAACTCGTGGCGAAGCGGGAATGGCCCCAAGCAGCCTATTGGCCCTGTGCCGGTTGGTTGATCCTGGCACATTCCTGCGTGGTGTCCACGCTGGCCTCACCGGGTTTTACCCCGCCATCGATCCACAGCACGATATCGCCAAACGCAGTATCCGTGCGGATCCGGCAGCCCTGAAGAAAGAGGTTGTCCCCCTCCTTCAATTGCAGGCTCCATTGGCGTTCCTCAGCCAAGGTGTCGCCGGAGCCCGGATCCACCACACCCAACAACGTATCCTTCTTGGATTGTGCCGCCCCGGCGGCATAGCTGACGATGCAATCCCTGCACTTGGCATGCAAGGTGGCGTTCAACAGCGGGTCCTCCTTTTTGCAGGAAGAGACCAATACCGCACCGACCAGGAGCAATGGAAAGAGACCTCGCATGGGCGGAAAGTTATCCAAGAAGCTCCATTGGGGCATGAGCGCGTGCGCCGATCAACGCACGATCACAAGGCGGGAGGTGTGGATCGGCACCGGATCCGCACCGATCAACTTGAGCGTATACGTCCCCGGGGCGATGGCCGCGATGTCACAGCTGACCTGTGCACCCATGCGCGTATGCGGAAGCGAAAGGATACGGCCACTGATATCGACCAGTTCCACAGCGGAGATGCCCCCGGTCGTGGACAGTATCACATGGTCCCGCGCGGGGTTGGGGTGAACAGTGATCGTTCCATTCGTTGCGGACGCCATGCCGGACGTTAGACAAGGGGAGGGTAACGGGTCCAGTTCGATCTCATCGCCCGGCGTCAGGTCATGTCCGGCGAACCCGATGAAATCCGCTGGGTACCACTCGCAACGGAACACCGCGTTGAATTGAGGGGTGTTCCCTTGAGTGATGGGTCCGGTGCTGTTCACGGGGTTGATGTATTCCCACACCTGTTCGTCATTGGCATCGATATGGAAGAAGCGGCCATGCGGACCATCGGTGAGAAAGAAGCCATCATCCACCGCGAATACCCCGCTCAGGTTCATGCTGAAGAAATCCGTGGGGACAGGTGCCGTCCATGTCCAAAATGAGGTGGCAGGCCCCGCCGCTGTGCCGGGTGCCAATGGATAGTGGCCGTCCGTGTCCAGCGCTGGATCGATGATCTCCAAACTGGAGAAGTTCCCCTCGGGCCTCAATTTGCCGTTATTGAACACCATGATCTTGCCCGCATCGGGATGGCCGGGGGGCAACCAAGTGGCATGGTGCTGACCGAATAGTTTGCGGTCGTTCAACAAACCTGTTCCATACGCTTCGGGGTTGCCCCACCGATAGAGCAGATCCCCTCCGTGTCCGCTTGCCCCACCGGTGCTTCCGGCGGCCTCTACAGTGGTAGTGCTGTGGTCGATCACCCAGAACTCATCAAAATTGTGGACGCTGACCAGTACCTCATCGCGCTCTGCATTGTAGGCGATGGAATTGATATGGAGCCAATCGACATTGGATGGTGGCCCGACCCGGTAATTGATGTCGATCCGAGCTGGCCTTTGGGAGGGCTGCCCGAAGTTCGGAAGTTCAGGATCGAAATGCTGTACCAGGTGGTCCCATGCACGCCAAGTCCAGACAATATCGGCCTGACCCGGACCGGTTGGGTGCAGCTCCAGCAGCACTTCGCTCCACAACCGGGGCAAAACGTTGGAGGTGTCCTTGCCGTGAGCAAGGGCATCCGCTGCGGAGTGCAGTTCCCAAGCGATGGTGAGGATATTCCCGTTGGGCATCACCGTGAAGTCGTGGTGCTGGCACATGCTGTCATTCGAGAGCAAGTAGCTCCATATCAGGTCGCCGTCCCAGTTGAAGCGCTCGATCACACCGCCATTGCCACCGCCATGGAAGTCGGGGTTGCCCACCGATCCCGCACGGAGCAAGCTGCCATCCGGCTGCAATTGGGCGGAGGCTCCTGCCGAATAAGTGCTCGTCCATTGCTTTACCTCCCTCCCACATCCGTCGATGAGGTAGGTGACATTGCTGTTCATCGGAGCGAAAAGCCCGTACCCCGGAATGTCCGCATCGTACTGTGTTAGCCCCACGGTTCGTTGGGCTTGTGATCCAATGGCAAGTACGGTGGCGGCTATCAAAAGAAAGGATCGCATGGGCTATTAGGCTGGCCGGAATGGAGAAAAAGGGTTCACAATGTAACCGGTAGCGTGGAAGGGAACCCGGACTTCTCCGAGGACGGAACCATTCACCGTCGTAGCGATCCGGTTGCTCACATCCTCCGGTACCACCCCTTGATCCGCTCCCTGTCCAGCACCTTCTCCCACTCGGGTCCAAAAGCATGGTCCCACATGTGCGGCAGGTTGTAGGCTACTTCGGCCATGGCACTGATGGTCTCCTCGCTCCAACCCTTGGCAAGGCCCTGCGGGATGTGGATGTTGTTGTGCTTCACCATGCCCTTGAACTCCTGGACGTTGTCGCCATATACATCCTCCAGCTTGTCAAAGGCGATGCAGTTGGCAAGGCAGTGGTGGATCTCCAGCACCTTGCCGAGGCCGTAGCTCAAGGCATGGCAGACACCGACCTCACTATAGGTGAGACTGAGGCCGCCCATGTAGCTGGCCACCATCAGGAACTCGTCGCTTTTGGGGTCCTTGCGGTCGCGCTTGAGGAAGACCTCGCGGCAAAGCTCCAAGGCCTTCTCGCTGTATGCTTCCGCGAAGGTGTTCTTCTTGGTGCCGGTGATGGCTTCCACGCTGTGGATGTACGTATCCATGCCCGTGTAGAACCATTGGTCCTGCGGCACGGTGGCGATCAGGTCGGGATCCAGCACGATCTGGTCGAGCACCGTCCAGTCGCACTTCAGGCCAAGCTTCTTCACCGGTCCGGTGAGCACCGCCGTCATGCTCACCTCGGCCCCGGTGCCGCTGATGGTGGGCACGCCGCAATGGTAGATGCCCGGCTTCTTGATCAGGTTCAGCCCTTGGTATTGCACGCTGCTGCCCTCGTTGGTGAACATCAGCGACGTGGCCTTGGCGATATCCATCACCGTGCCTCCGCCGATGCCGATGATGCCCGCTGGCAGGCCGCGACGTGCAAGGACATCATCGCGCAGCGCATCGATCTGGGTGGTGCTCGGTTCCTTCAGCGAACTGATGAAATGGATCTCGTCCTCGGACCGGGCTGGGATGCGCTTCCGGAAATCCTCCTTGTCGGCGAAGTAGTCGTCCACCACGAAGACCATGAATTGCTTGTTCGCTGAGCGCTGTGGCTCCAGGATCTCGCCGAGCTTATCGAAGGAGCCACGGCCGTAGCAGGTCTTGGTAACGGACTTGAAATTGCGGAAGAGGTTCATGGGTCGATCGGAAAATTAGAAGATCGGACGATCAGAAAATTAGATATTGATCGCCGTGTTTGATGTTGCGGATGCAAAGGAACGGATGAAAGCGTTGGGCGTGCCCCTTCCTCCGCGCGCAAGCCCCCGCACAGGGTCCGGCTGTCCGCTGTGGCCGTCCTGGTCCGCACTGCGGCACATCGGGCTGCGGGGTCCCGTCTGCGCCGGGCCTCCTCGCTCCGTGTGCCGCAAGCGCGTCCTGTGGCCGGGCCGCCGCTGCCATCCGTCACGCAAAAGTCCGCTCAGGGGTTATCCTTGTGGCCTATTCCGGACCGCCATGAACTGTGTTACCGATCTCCTGGCCGGTTGCGGCCTCTCCTCCGCCAACCTGCTGCAACTGGCCTTCGCCGCCTTCGTCGCCGTGCTCTTTATCCAGTCCGGCCTGGACAAGGTCTTCAACTGGACCAGCGAGAAGAACTTCTACAAGGCGCACTTCAGCAAGAGCATCCTCAAGGGCTCGGTCTTCCTCCTGATGCCCGTGATCACGCTGGTGGAGCTTTCCGCCGGGCTGCTTTCCGCCGCAGGCTTTATCCAGGTCCTCTTCACCGGCAACACCGGCATCGGCACGCTCGGCATGCTCTGCGCAGTTGCGGGCCTTACCATGCTGTTCTTCGGCCAACGCGTGGCCAAGGATTACAAAGGGGCTGCGGTGCTGGTGCCCTATTTTCTGATGGCCGCTGCCGGGCTGTATGTGTTCGGCGCTGGTGCTTGCTGAACCGTCCGCTTACGGACGTACCACCATCAGCCTCGCGGTTGATCGCGCACGGGATCCCATGGCCTCCAGGTTATAGCTGCCCGGTGGTAGGCTACTGACGTCCAATATCACCGGATCGCCCGGGGAGGTCACGGTTCGCTCCAAGGCCACGCGCCCAGTGCTGTCCAGGATACGCAGTTGTATCGATGCGCCCAATGTGCCTGCCCCTCCCACCGTGACCCGCCGATCCGCAGGGTTGGGGGTCAACAGAAGCGGATCCCGCGCTTCAGGTCCGTCTACTCCGAGCGGAATGAAATCCACCGGGACACAGACATGGTTATCGGAAGGATCGCGGTCAGCCACCGCGTCCGGAGCCAACGCCGTGATGCAGACTTGCCCGTAAGTGCTCAGGATCTCGCTCAGCGGGGTGTCCTTCGCCGTATGCACCACCCCAAAAGGCAAAGTGACCGTATCACCCGGTGCAACGGCCAGGTCGGTCGGATCCAGGCGATGCTGTAGCGAGAGGCAGGTCATGTTGAACCACACGCCGTGCAAGGTGACCAATACGCTGCGCAGTGTATCCGGACCGTGGTTCACCACGTGTGCGGTCACATCGGCTTTCGCGTCCCACCAAATATCCCCGGAGCCCGACGGTACGGCCCAGGCCGAATCCACCTCGACCAGGATCTCCACGTCCTGGTGGTGGACCGCGGCATCCCCATCCAGGGAAAGCTTGCGGAAAACACCCGTGTACCGCCCGCTGATATTCGTGTAGCCCACTTCATGGACGGCGCCGTCGCCGATGACGCAACCGGTGTGCGTATAGGCCGGAACCGAAGGCCACGGGAAGAGCAAGGTGGCCGTGCCGCCCGCATCCAAGTGATAGAGCCCGTAGGCGGTTTGCACGTACAGGCCGCTGCTCGTCCACACGAAGGAGCTGTTTGTCCCCGCACCCGATACGATGGTGGTTCCATTAAGCTCCAAGGCCGGGCCAAAGCGACGGATAGTGTCACCGACCAAGGCGAAAAGCTGGGTGCCTTCCATCTGCAGGTCCAGCACGCCTTCGCCAATGGGCGTATCGGATAGGACCATACCGTTCAGGCCGACCAATTTCAGATCGGTCCCGTCCGCCACGAAAAGAGTGGAATCGCTGGCCCAATGCAACTTCTTGATGTTGCTCTCATCCCCCAAGGTGAATTGGCCGATCTGCTGGCCATCCCAGCCATCCAGGATCCGCACGGCCTTGAGCGAGGCAACAGCCAGTGGTCCCCCACTCCCTCCGTATAAGCCCTTGGCCAAGAGGAAGAAATCCTCCCAACCCTCTTGCCCGGTCGGGGCCAGTTCATGCTCCCAGAGCACATTCCCCAATGCATCAAATCGCCTGATCCGGCCCGGCCCAAGGACATCACAATAGTCAGCGATGCCCACCTGGATCAATTCGCCGTCCGGCATGGCGATCATATCGCCCCCTCCTTGGCCGGTCATATACGAGTCGCCTATCTCCCAATCCACTGAAGCATCGGCATTCCGTACGCTGAGCATATTTCCTTCAGCAGCATAGGCCATGCGGCCATCGCTCAGGTAAATGACGCGATGGAAGGTGAGGGCATCGGAACGTTGTTCGGCCAGTTCCCACCATTGGGCGGGTGCAACGAGCATGGCCAAGGCTAAGGGAATGGTGAGCAGGATGCGCATGGAACGAAGTTTTGTTGTAGTTCCAAGGTAGGGATACTTCCGGGTTTCGGCTCCGGCCTATCGGGAACTGCCGTGATGGACTCCGGTCATCAAGCCCTCGAACACCGACATCAGGGACGCACCACCATCAGCTTGGCGGTGGAACGCGCACGGGGTCCCATGGCATCCAAGATGTACGTGCCAGGCGGCAGGCTGCTGATGTCCAATTCCACCCGATCGCCCGGGGAGGCCACTGTTCGCTCCAAGGCTACGTGCCCGGTGCCATCCAGGTAACGTAGGCGGAGCTGATCGCCCAAGGCGGCCAAGCCGGATACCGTGCAGGCATTGGAAGCCGGGGTCGGGAACAAGGCGAGCGGGGCAATGCTCTCCTGCCTTGCCACGCTAAGCACAAAATCCACGGAAGCACATGCCGTATTGTCCTGCGGCGCACGGTCCGCAAGATCGTCCGGCGCCAAGGCTACGATGCAGATATCACCGTCCCCGGCGGCTTGTGCCGAAGAGAGGCCCAGCGCAACATCCACCGCACCGAACGGAAGCCTCAGCGTATCCCCCGGTGCCAATGCGAAGCCCGATGTATCGATACGGTTCGTGGGTTGCTCGCACAGTATCCAAGGCACTTGGATCCACATGCTCAGCACAACACTGCGGAGCGTGTCCGAGCCGTGATTCACAAAGAGACCCGTGATGTCCGCATGCCGGTCCCAAGGATAGAACCCGCCCACGAACTCCGTCCATGTTGAATCAACATGAAGGATCACTTCCACGTCCTGGTCGTGCTGTACCGCTTCACCGCTCATGGAAAGCGTGCGGATGATCCCGGTGGACCTCCCGCTTATATCGGTGTTCCCAAGTGAAAACACGGTACCGTTGCGGACCGCACAACCGGTGGTGCTTAAGCCGGGCAGTGCAGGCCAAGGAAAGAGGAATGTGGGAGTACCGTCCGGGGCCAGATGATAAAGGCCCGCTGCGGTATTCACAAGAAGGCCGCTGTCCGAAACGACGAACCGGCTGTTCCAATCCATGTTCGGAAACGCTACGATGCCCAGTGGAGATAGATCAGCGCCAAAGCGTCGAATACTGTCATTGGCCAGCACGAACAGCTGTTGTTCATACCAACGCATGTCCTCCACGAATGGCCCGATGGTATTTGAATTAAGCATCGCCCCACCGATGTCCACGAGTTGCAAGTCCGTGCCCTGGACAATGAACAGCGAGCTATCCTCCGCCCACATGATCTTTCGGATGTCCGAGGTTAGGGCCTGATAGCCACCTGCCACGTTCCCATCCATGTCCATGACATACACGGTATCCTGCGAAGCCACCGCCACATGTCCGATCGACCCCTTCGCCGCCATCGTGACCATGTATCCCGTTTGCGATTCGATGGTCCTTTCCCAAAGCACGCTGCCATCCGGGGCATACCGGCGCACGCGGCTGTCCGGGCCGTAATAATCACAGCCATCCTTGACCCCAACGTGGAGTATGCCGCTGTCCGGCAACAGGACCACCTCGCCCACACCTTGGCCCGTACAGTAGGTATCGATATGCTCCCATACTATCGTTCCGTCGCCATTCCGAACAGTGATCATGTGGCTGCCCGCAAAGCTCGCACGCCCGACCACCGCCCAACGGCCACCGCCGACCGGGAGCGCTTGGTCGAAATAGATCTCCTCCGAACGTTGGTCCGCCAATTCCCACAACTGCGCCTGTGCTTGGAAGGAGAGGGTGCCAAGAAGTACGAGTAGGATGTGTCGCATCGGGCTTGGGTTTGAATTTGCAGGAGGGCGCACTTCGATAGACACGGTGAAGCTATGATCTGCTGCCTGTGCGGTGCGAGGCTGGATCCTCTTCGGGGAGACACTGGTATGTTCTGTAGCAATCCACGAGCGTGGATGCACGCGTAATTGAAGGAACATCAAGAGATCATCCGCGCATAGACCCGGTATCGTTTCCAAACCCGTGCGCCCAATCGTTCCAACTCCGCGCACATCCTGGTGTTGCGCTCCATGACCAGGTGGCTGTCCAAGTGGGTGAAGCCATGGGCCCGCGCCGCATCGAACAAGGAAACACCCAACGCTGCCGTAAGCCCTTTCCCTTGCAGGTCCGTGCGCACCGCGCCCAGGAGCAGGTCCATTTGCTTGGACCGCTTCATGGCCCGAAGGATGTGCAGAAAGCCCAAGGGGAACAGCCTTCCCTTGGCTCGCCGCAGGCCCTCGCTCATGTCCGGGCTCGCGATCACAAAGGCCACCGGTGTATTGTGATCATCCGCGATCAGATGAACAAGCTCGGGCCGCAGGATGAACATGTACTTCGCGGCCAGGGCATGCATCTCCGCTTCGGCCATCGGCGTGAAGCCGAGCAGGTGTCCATAGGTTTCGTTCACCAAGCGCAGGACGGGCACTATCCACGGCGTCAATTCGCGCTTGGAGCGGAGCGTGACCCGATGCAGGCCATGGTTCCGAAGGCAACGGTCCGCAATGGCGTGATAGCTGGCGGGCAGTTGGGCGGGAATGTCCAGGTAATAGCTCACCAGATCCTCCGAGCGGCTGTACGCGCAGGCTTCGATATGGGGCGGCAGCCATGCCGGGTTGGTAGGCGTGGCGATCACGGGCAAATGCGTGAAGCCCTCCACCTGCATGCCTTGGGGATCCTTGTCACTGAAACCGAACGGCCCGATGATGCGGTCCCTGCCCTGCCCGCGCGCCCAGTCTTCCACAGCAGCCAAGAGCAGGCGGACGATTCCCGCATCGTTGATGCAGTCCAATTGGAAGAAGCGGGCGGTGCGTTCACCATGCGCGGCGTTATGGCTGCGATGGATGATGCCCATGATCCGGCCCACGGCCCGGTTGCCTTGCCAGGCGATCCAACGCTCCACTTCGCAGTGGGCCAGTTGCGGGTTCCGCTTCGGATCGAGCAGGTCCCGGTCATCACCCAGCAGGGTGGGCACCGCATTGGGGCGCCGGTCGGGCAGTTCGAGCGGCAGGGTGAGGTACCGGCGGTGTTCCCTGGCGGAGGCCACTGGCCGCAACTGGATCGGCATCAGGTTGGATCGTGCGGCCAAGGTGGGGAAAATCGGGACTTGTCCGATCGGTACGAACATCCTTCCAACTTAAAGACGACTCTCGACCAGGGCGAGCTTCCACACTCGTGTGGGATGCACTGGACAGATCTGCGGCTTTGCACGAGCGGGGAGCTCGTGCTGGAGATGGAGCTGCGTTAGGGATCGCAGCGGAAAGCCCACAGCGACCCCGGCTCGTAAGCCGGGGGTGCGAGGACTTGCAGCGAAGAGCCCGACGGCGCGGCGCATTTGGGCGCGCCGGAACGCCCAAAGCATTTTGCCCCCAAGGAGATAGCGACCCCGAAGGGCGTCGAAGCATGTTGAACAACCCACTCCATTGGATCCGCCCCCGAAGGGGTCGCAGCGGGTGTTCTATCTTCACCTTCATCCAACCGCCATCGCCATGTCCACCTATTTCAAGCTGCATTACCACATCGTGTTCGGAACGAAGAACCGTGTCGCATGTCTCGACAAGAAATGGCGTACGCAGTTGTGGGAGTACATGGGTGGTACCATCCGCGGCCTTGGCGGCGTGCCCCATGGCGTTGGCGGCTGGAATGACCATGTGCATCTGCTCATCGACCTGAAACCCACGCAGGTGATCGCCGATGTGATGAGGGAATTGAAAAAGGCAACCACCGCATGGGTCCGCGAACATGGCGGGCTACCGACGTTCCAATGGCAGGAGGGCTATGGTGTCTTCACGGTCGGCTGGCGCGAACGCGATGCGATAGAACGCTACATCGCAGGGCAGGAGAACCATCACCGGCAGAAGGCGTTCCGCGAAGAACTTGTCGAACTGCTGAACGAGGCGGGTGTGGAATTCGATCCGAAATACCTGCCGTGAGGAACACCCGCTGCGACCCCTTCGGGGTCGTTTGGCCTTTGTCTTTTACGAGCTACAGGCCGTGACCCCTTCGGGGTCTTTCACCCTGCTCCCCTTACTAGCGCTAACTTCTGCGCTCGTGTGGAAGAAACTGGACAGATCTGTAGCACAGCGCGAGCGTGGAGACTCGCGCCAGAGAAGGGCTGCCGATGAATCAACCTATCCAGGCTTCCGCCTTACCATATCAAAAGCCTCATAGTCATCACCACTCGCTTCCGACTTCGGTGGAAGTAGCAAGATACGGTCTTTACCAATCCAATAGAGGCGAAAATTCCGACACTTCATGGCTTCTCCCTGTGCAAATAGGGTATCCCGCGATCTGTTCCGAGCGATCATCAATGTTGTGTTCGAACTGTCATTATTAAGGAAGAACTCTCCTTTATCTGTCCGGTCATGCACCGGATCTGAGTACGTCTCTTCCCAGATGAATATCTTCGAACTCTTCAGTTCGAATCTGATGTGACGGTCCAAGCACTTAGCGCCGTACCAGCAGGTATCAGGAGGCCGGTTCATCCATAACAGCGAATCGGTCCAAACCCCTGTGATGTCCTCAAGGGTAGTCTCGCGTTGATCTCCAATCAGGTCGCGCTGTTCCTTGTTGACCATGACGAACCGGAGAGGGATATCGTCATTCAAAGCATTTGGCTTGCCGACACTTGACCCAGAAGGTTCATTGCAACCGACAACCATTCCAAGGGTCGAGGCAGCCAAGATGAACCTCCTCATACTTCCACTCCTTCCATCGCGCTCCTCACCGCCTTCTCCACCTTGTCCAAGTAGGCATTCAGCTCAGCCTCGGTCCACGTCACGCGGATGTTGAAGCTGATCAAACGGCTGAGCACCGCGTCGCTCTTGGGGAACTTCTGCGTCTTGAGGTCCTGTGGTAGGCCTAGCTCATGCGCCACCGTGCGGAACGGCATCTTCATGTCCTTTAGGTGGTCCCACTGCTTGATGTAGTGGTACATGTTGTCATACCAGTAGGCACCGCCCACGCCAGCTTCGATCATCGCCTTGTTCGCCGCGCGCGCCGTGGCCTCGTCGGGGAAGAGCATGTGGAAGAAGGTGGCGCTATCACCAGCATCATCGCATTGCTTGCGGAATGCCAGACCGGGGATCTTCGACAGCCGCTCTTGGATGATCGCTTTGTGCTTGCGCTGCTGGCTGAGGATGTAGGGCAGCTTCCGCGCTTGCGCCAAGCCGATGGCCGCGTTGATCTCGCCGATGCGGTAGTTGGTGCCCATGATGTAGTGCGGCTCCATCCCCCGGTTGTCGCCCTCGTGGCTGTGGCCGTGGTCGCTGAAGTATTCGGCGGTCTTGATCAGCTGCTCATCATCGGTGATAACTACTCCTCCTTCACCACAGGTGTTGATCTTGAAGAAATCGAAGCTGAAACTGCCGATCTTTCCGTAAAGGCCCAGATGCTTGCCCTTGTAGGTAGCGCCTAGCGCCTGCGCGGTATCCTCGATCAGCATGATGTTCTTCTCCCTGCACACGGCCATGATGCCGTCGAGGTCCGCGGCGGCGCCGCACATGTGGACGAGCAGCACGGCCTTCGTCTTTGGGCCGCACACCGCGCGGATGCCCTCGGCGCTCAGGCAGAGCGTCTCATCGATCTCCGCGAATACCGGGATCGCCCCGGCGAGCAACACGCTCTCGATGGTGGCGATGAAGGTGAAGGGCGGCACGATCACCTCGTCACCGTAGCCCACACCGCACGCGGCCAGCATGGTGCTGACGGCGGTGCTGCCGCTGCTCACGGCCAGCGCATGCTTCGCACCGGTGAAGCGCGCGATCACCGCCTCGAAGTCCTTCGCCTTCCAATGGCCTTGACGCTGGGCGTCGTGGTTGTAGCGGAAGAGCACGCCCGTGTTCAGGACGTCCATCACTTCCTTCCTCTCTTCTTCTCCAAAAAGCTCTGTGCCGGGCATGGGTTTTCACGTTTCTGCGAACAAAGGTAGAACCTGCCCTGTTCCACTTTCGATCTCGTCGGTATGGCTGCGTACCGGCAACACATTAACCAACACTTCAGATCAGATCATGAAACGCACATCGAAAGCACAATGGAAAGGAACCATCAAGGAAGGCAAGGGTACGCTTACCGCCCCCAGTGGGGTGCTGAGCAACAGTCCCTATTCCTTCCATGCCCGGTTCGAGGATGCCATGGGGACCAATCCCGAAGAGCTCATCGGCGCGGCACATGCGGGCTGCTTCGCCATGATGACCTCCCTGCTCCTCACCCAGGCTGGGCACACCGCCGAGCAATTGGATACCGAGGCCACGGTGGTTCTCGGCGAAGTGGACGGATTACCCACCATCACGGACATCAAGCTGAAGATCCATGGCAAGGTGCCGGGCATGGACGAGGCGACCTTCAAGAAGATCGCGACCGATGCCAAGGAGAAATGCCCGGTATCGCGCCTGGTGACGGGCGCTAAGACCAGCTTGGAGATCACCTTTGAGCAAGCGGAAAAGGTGACTGCCTAACAGCGAAGGTGAGGCAATGGAGAAGCCCCAACCTCGGGGCTTTTCCGCTTTCCGCTCCTACCTTCAGCGCCGCAATTGCCACCGGACATGAAGAAGCGACCCACCGGAGGAATGGTGTACAGCACCAACCCCAATGTCAACACCGGATCTTTTGGGGGCCGTGAACCGGTTACGCTACCGCCCGCACAGCAGGACCTGCGCATTCACCTCGACCGATTGAAAGGCAACAAGGAAGTGACGCGCATCGTGGGCTTCGTCGGGAAGGACGCCGACTTGGCCGATCTGGGAAAACTGCTGAAGAGCAAGTGCGGCGTGGGCGGCAATACGAAGGAGGGTGTGATCCTGCTGCAAGGCGATCACCGGGACAAGGTGTTGAAACTGTTGACGGAAGCGGGCTACAAGGCGAAGAAGGCGGGGGGCTGAGAGTTGGCAGGCGGCAGTTGGCAGGCGTGGCCGCGAAATTCTGTAGTCCATGAAGAAACCCGCGACCACCCATGGCTTCACCGTGCCGATGACTGCGGTGAAGCGACCAAGCCTGCCAAGTGTTTTGATGAGCGAAACGTACATCATGGATATTCGCATCAAACGGATCTACGAGGAAGCAGCGAAGGACGATGGCTACCGCATACTGGTGGACCGCGTCTGGCCGCGCGGTATGGCGAAGGAGCATGCGAACGTTGACGAATGGGACAAGGACATCGCGCCCTCCACCGAACTGCGGAAATGGTTCGGGCACGAAACGAAGAAGTTCCCCGAGTTCAGGAAACGCTACACCCATGAACTATTGGACGTGGCGGAAGAGCTTGGCCGCATCCGTGACCTGGCCAGGAAGCAACGCATCACCTTGGTCTACGGGGCAAAGGACGAGCAGCACAACCAGGCGGTGGTGTTGCGGGAAGTGCTTCTGGGGAAGACATGAGGCATTGCACACCAAGCTTATACTCCATCAAGGCCCCACGAAGGCCAAAGGCCGCATCATCTCACGGATGACGCGGCCTTTCGCGTTTCGGAGGCAACAGTGCGGACCTTACTCCATCATCACCTGTTGGCGATGGGCGCCGTTCGCTGTGCGAAGTTCCAGCACTCCGAGGCCATGGAACGCGGAAACATCGATGTTGAATCGACCGTTCCCGGGAGGAACACCCTGGGCCAGCATGCGACCGGTAGGGTCGTACAAGGTCCATGCGTGTACGCTGCCCATCGCTGTGGAAGGCTCCACCTGGAGCAGGTCGCTCGCCGGGACCGGCCAAGCACGGAACCCTGGTGTACTGCCCTCCCCGATGGTCTGTGGTACACTGGAGCAGGCGGTCACGCTCACGTCATCGATGTACCACCCGGCACGGTTCACCACGGTGGTGGCCCATAGCTTGAAATCCAAGGCAACTGAGGCTTGGCCCAGGAACGGTGTCAGGTCCACGGTGGCTTCCGACCAGGCAGTGCTCCGCTCCGTGGTGTCGTTCCTGTACACCTCTGTTCCATTGGCCGTGATCACCAAATAATCGAAGCTCACGAAAACCTCGAACCAATGGGCAAAATTGAGCTCGGCCGAGACCAGGGCCGGATCGCTCAGGTCCATCATGAGTTCCATGGTGTTGAACCCGCTTGGGCTCTGATTGTTGTAACAATCGTTCAACAAGGTGCCCCAACCCTTTGTACCGGAGTTGGCCCCACCGGGGGAGTAAATGTTCGCACTTTCGCAATTGGTCCCCGCGATACTGACCGGGATGACGCCATACTCCCAATCGCCGGCACCGATCGCCGTGAATCCGCCATTGTCGGTTTCGAAGTCCGTGGAATAAAGCGTGACCGGGAACGATCCCGGGCATTGCGCCATGACCGTTGACCCCAGAAGACCTGCCAAGGCTACTGTGAGGAATGGTAAGGTTTTCATCATGTTATGTGGTTTTGTTCGATGCAAGATAATGATCCCAGGAATTCGGTAGCGCGTGCATGATCCTTCCTATCCACTTTCCCGCAGGGATCCGGGAAGGAATCTCCACATTGCTTTCCACCCGGCCCCAGCGCGATGCCCCGAAGGTCACGGCCGGTCGCATGGTCCGGAAGGTGATCCCTTCGGCATCATTCTTGTTCGGGATGCCACATGCTATCATTCAAGAAAGTCGCGTTCTGCCTACTGTTCCTGCTCCCCTACCTACCCGCCTCGGCACAAGGGAAACCATACGACGACCTCCTCGTTCTCTATGTGGACGAGGATTATGAGAAGTGCGTGTACAAGGCTGAACGGTATGTGGACCGCAAGGACAGCCACCGCGACGCACTCCCCTATCTCTACGCCAGCATGTGCTACTTCGAGATGAGCAAGATCCCGAAGTACCAGGAAATGGACGAATACAAGCGTGCCGATCGCGATGCGTTAAAGTGGGCCGCGAAATACCGCCGGAAGGACAAGAACATGGAGTTCTTCGCCGACTTCGAGGATTATTGGAGCGAGTTGAACACGGTGGCCCAGGAGGTCGGCATGAACTTCTTGGACGAGAAGTCCTACAGCAAGGCCAAGTCACAATTCCAGCGGATGACGCGCTATAATCCGGAGAACCCCGGTGCATGGGCCATGCTGGCGTTGACCCAAAAGAAAATGAAGGCAGCGCGCGATGCGAAGGAGAGCACCGAGAAGTTCCACGAGGCACTGAACGCCGTCCCTGTTGTGGACCGTCTGCCGCTCGACCAACGCAAACTACTGCTGGAAGGATTGGTACGCACCGCTGAGGATCAGGAAAAAAGCGGGGACCTCACTGCCGCGAAGGCTACGATGGACCTCGGTGAGGGATACTTCATGGAGAACCCGGAGTTCAAGGCACTTTATCAGGAACTTCAAGGCTCTGCGGGCAAATAGGCATTGTTCACGACCTCAGTAAGCTGCCAATTTGGCCAGCGCGACCTTCAAACGGGCCTTCGGTAGAAATTGCTCCTCCAGCGCTTGCGCGAAGGGAACCGGCGTATCGATCGATGCCACGCGCACCACTGGAGCCTCCAAGCAGGTGAAGCACTCTTCCATGATCGTCGCGGAGATCTCCCCGCCGATGCCCCCAGTAAGCGTGTCCTCGTGGAGCACCAATGCCTTGCCGGTCCTGCGCACGCTTTCCAGCACCCGCTCCTTGTCCCACGGCAACAAGGTGCGCAGGTCGATCAGGTCGGCCTTTATGCCGGGTTCCGCATTCAGCGCTTCGATGGCCCAATGCACGCCCATGCCGTAGGTGATGATGGTGAGGTCGGTGCCTTCGCGAAGCAGCGCCGCTTCGCCGATCGGCAAGGTGAACCAACCTTCTCGCACCGGCCCGTGAAGGCTGCGGTAGAGGTTCTTGTGCTCGAAGTACATCACCGGGTCGGGATCCTCGAAAGCCGCGCATAGCAAGCCTTTCGCATCGTTCGGGGAGGAGGGGTAAACCACCTTCAGTCCCGGTGTTTTGAAGAACCAGGCCTCGTTGCTCTGGCTATGGAAGGGACCTGCTCCGGAACCCGCGCCCGTGGGCATGCGCACCACCACGTCCGCATTCTGGCCCCAACGCCAGTGCGTCTTTGCCAGGTTGTTGCAGATCTGCGTCATGCCTTCGCTCACGAAATCCGCGAACTGCATCTCCACCATGCTCTTCATGCCATTGATGCTGAGCCCCAGCCCCGCGCCAAGGATCGCACTTTCGCAGAGGGGCGTGTTGCGCACGCGGTCCTTGCCGAACTCCGCCATCAGACCGTCCGTGACCTTGAACGCACCGCCGTATTCCGCGATGTCCTGGCCCATCAGAACCAAGTTGTCGTTGCGGCGCATGCTTTCCCTCAGGCCATCGGTGATCGCGTCGATAAAGCGCATCTCCTTCCCATCCACGGCAGGTTCCACCATCATGGGCGAGCGATCCCCCAGTACGATCGGCTTGGCATACACGTCGTTCAATTCCACTTCGAGCTCCGCCTTCACCGGTTCCTCCGCGAAGGCCGTTTCCACCGCATGGGCGATCTCGTTCTTGATGGCGTTGCGCGTAGCGTCCTTCACCGTTTCGCTGAGGATGCCCTGCGAAACAAGCCAACTCTCGTAATTCGACACGGGATCCTTTTTCTCCCATTCCGCCAGCAGTTCCTTGGGCACATACTTGGTGCCGCTGGCCTCTTCATGCCCCCGCATGCGGAAGGTCATGCACTCCACCAGGATCGGCCGCGGACGGCGACGAATGCTTTCGGCCGCCTCGCGGATGGTGTGGACCACTTCCAGGATGTTGTTGCCGGCCACCACGCGGCTTTCCATGCCATAGCCCAGGGCCTTATCGCTGATGTACCGGCACTTGAACTGCTCGCTGCTGGGCGTGCTGAGGCCGTAGCCGTTGTTCTCCACCACGATGATCACCGGCAGGTCCCACACGGCAGCGACGTTCACGCTCTCATGGAAATCGCCCTCGCTGGTGGCGCCGTCGCCGGTGAAGACGAGCGTGCATTTGTGCTCGTTGCGCAGCTTGTGCGCCAGCGCGATGCCGTCCGCCACGCCGAGCTGGGGGCCCAGATGGCTGATCATGCCCACCATCTTGTACTCCTGCGTCCCGAAGTGGAAACTTCTGTCGCGGCCCTTGGTGAAGCCGTTCGCAAACCCCTTGAACTGGCTGAAGAGCCGCGCCATGGGCACCCCGCGCGCGGTGAACGTGCCAAGGTTGCGGTGCATCGGCAGGAGGTACTCGTCGGCTTCCATGGCCAGCGCCGATCCCACGGCCACCGCTTCCTGCCCGATGCCGCTGAACCATTTGCTGATGCGCCCCTGGCGCAGCATGCTCAGCATCTTCTCCTCGATCAGGCGTGGACGGAGCAATTGCTCGTAGATGCTGAGGAGCTCGGCATCCGTGAGCTTCTTCCGGTCGAATGCGATCTGCTTTTTCTCGATGGTCTCCAGGAACATGGGGGGTCGGCGGATTCATGCGCGCCGTTCGTTGGGCGGCAAAGTTACGGGTTGGTTTTCCGCAGGTGATGGGTTTGGTTTAACCGCAACGACGCTACGGCGCAACGAATACGCCACGTTCCAACGATGTTACACCGCAGATCCCAGCAAACGCTTGCCCATGGCTCATTCCCCCGTGGTTCCCCTTGCCTCTGTGGTCTTGTACACTCCATTCCTCCCTTGCATTTCTCAGCGTCTCCGCGCCTCGGCGTCTTCTTCATTCTACTCTGGTTCTCCGCACCTCTGTGCCTCTGTGGTTTTCCTCACCCTCCTCGCATTCCCTCTCCCTGCCGATCTTCGCGCCGTGCCGAACCTTCGCCCGCTCCGTGTCCTGTTGCTGCGCCTTGCCGTGGTCGCCCTGGTGTTCACCTTGCAACGCCTGGCCTTTGCGGCATTGAACCACACCGCCTTTCCCGCCGCGCCGTTGCTGGCCTTCATCGGCGGCGTGCGCTTCGACCTCAGCGCGATCGCTTGGCTGTACATGCCGTGGATCCTTGCGATCGTGGTGGCTCCGAACCCTTCCGGGGGGGTCCGCGTCGTGCAAAAGGTGCTGTTCCACATCAGCAACGTGTTCTGCTTTTTCCTGAACTCCATTGATATCGAGTACTTCAAGTTCACCTTGAAGCGCAGCACCGTGGACCTCTTCGGCATCGCCACCGGCGGCAATGACCTGGTCAGCTTGGTCCCGGTCTTCCTCAAGGACTTCTGGTACATCGCTGTGATCTTCATCGGTTCACTGGCACTGGCGGAATCCGGCTATCGGTGGGCGGGACGCAAACAGGACGCTGAACCCGCAAAACCCTGGTGGGCGTGGCGCGCCATCACCGTTGCCCTAGTGGTGCTGCTCTCCCGCGGTGGGCTCCAATACATTCCGTTGGGCGTGCTGGGCGCCAGTGAATACGCTTCCCCCGCCTACATGCCGCTGGTGCTGAACACGCCGTTCACCGTCATGACCAGCATAGGGAAGCCCACGTTGCAGGAAAAGGAATTGATGCCCGAGGAAATGGCCGACCGCCTGTGGCCGGTGCGGCACCAGTACGGCGATACGGCCCTTGCTCCCGCAAGGCCGAACGTGGTGGTGATCATCCTCGAAAGCTTCAGCGCGGCTTACAGTGCCAGGCTCAACGGCACCGGCCAAGGCTATATGCCCTTTCTGGATTCCCTCATGGAGCATGGCATGTACTTCGACCACGCCTACGCGAACGGACGCCGCAGCATTGATGGGATCCCTGCGATCCTGGCCTCGCTCCCGAAGATGATGGACGAAGCCTTCATCGAATCCCCTTATGCACAGCAATCCATCAGTGCGCTCCCGGGACTGTTGGGTGCGGAGGGCTACAGCAGCGCCTTCTTCCACGGTGGGCACAACGGCACCATGGGCTTCGACGCCTTCGCCAATGCTGCCGGTTTCCAGCGCTACGTGGGCCGTGACCAATACCCGGACAGCAAGGACTACGACGGCACCTGGGGCATCCGCGACCGGCCCTTCCTCCAGTACTTCGCCCGGGAAATGGACGCCCAACAGCAGCCCTTCGTGAACTGCCTCTTCACACTTTCGTCACACCACCCCTACAGGCTACTGCCCGCGGATGCGGAACGGTTCGCGGGCGGCGACCTGCCGATCATGCCCACCTTGCGCTATTCCGACGATGCCCTGCGCCAGTTCTTCAACACGGCGAGGACCAGACCATGGTTCCGCAACACGCTCTTCGTGATCACATCGGACCATACCGCGGACCTCGAACGCCAGGGAGAGACCAGTGGTGCCGCGTTCGACCATTGGCTGCCGATGCTCTATTACATGCCCTCGGCGATCGCGCCGCGCAAGGAAACCCGCGTGACACAGCAGATCGACATCCTGCCCACGGTGCTGGACATCATCGGCTATCCGAAACCCTTCTTCGCCTTTGGCAGCAGCGTTCTCCGGAATGAGCGCATCCCGGCGGCGGTGAGCGAAAGCAACGCCACGTGGCTCCTTATCGGGGATAGCTGCCAATTGCGTTCGGACGGTACACGCATACTCTGGGAAGCTGGCATGAACGGTGCAAAGGATCCCGCTCCGGGATCGGTGGAGGAGCATCTGCCCGTGCTGCAAGCCGCGATCCAGCAGTACAACAATCACCTCCTGCGCCGCGACATGCTGCTGAAGACCCAATGAAGATCGTGGTCGTCATCAATCCCCGCTCGGGGAAGAAACGCGCGGAGAGCCTGCGTGGCGCGGCGGTGCAATGCGCCAAGGATGGCGGCCACGAGCTGGAGATCCGAACCATTGCAGGGCCCGGCGATGGAACACGCTTCGCACAGGAAGCCATGGCCATCGGAGCGGACCGGGTCATCTCCATCGGCGGCGACGGCACCCTGAACGCCATCGCCGTCGGCATGGTAGGCTCCAAGCTGCAGCTTGGTATTGTGCCCATGGGCTCCGGCAACGGCTATGCTCGCTCCCTGGGTCTGCCCCGCGATCCCTTGGCCGCTTTGCGCTTGGCCTTCGCGGGAACTACCCGCCAGATGGACGTGTGCTATTTGAACGACCGCCTGTTCCTCGGCACCGCCGGCCTCGGTTTCGATGCCCGCGTGGCCTGGGAGTTCGACCAAAGCCAAGGCCGCGGCGTATGGAACTACATGCGGCTGATCATCAAGCACGTCCTCGGTGCCAAACCCATGCGCACCGTGCTGAAGGCGAACCATGAAACGCGCGAGGACCACGTGCTGATGCTCGTGTTCTGCAACACCCGGGAGTTCGGCAATGGCGCCGTGATCAGCCCCGGATCGCTACCGGACGACGGGCTCGCCGAACTGCGCATCGTGACCAAGCCTCCCTTCCTCCCCATGCTCTGGGCGTTCATCCGCATGTACACCGGCCGCATCGATGGAAGCCCCTACATCACCAACATCGTTGCGGACCAGGCCACGGTACACCAGGAAGGTGTGCTCGCGCACTTGGACGGCGAGCCGGTGGAGATCGGGCAGGAAGTGCAGTTCCGCTTGGAGGCGAAGCGGCTTTGGGTGGTGGGGAAGTAGGGCCATCGACCTTGGCAAGGCTCTTTCTCGCGGCCTGAAGAAGTGCGGATCAACCGATCCCCTACCTTGTACTGCCGAAAACATAACTGGCACGTTACGCCGGATCACCAGTTCATTGGGCAAACCATTGACCTCAAGCATGTCCGCAACGATCCAAGAAGCCACTCCTACGTACATTGCTGGACCCCAGCATTTTATACGCTTGGAATGGGGTCCCGCGATAGTGGATATTGCAACAGATCCTTGGTAGTCCACTTGTTATGGTTTATTTAAAAACAGGCAGTAAATGAAACAACTTCTCACAATTCTACTAATTTTTACTTCTTTACAGTTTTTCGGACAGACAGGGAAAGCGGGGAAATTAAAAGAAGGTGTCACCATTGATACATTATTTGTGAGTATTCAGTTTTCAGATACTGCGGATCTTGTACTTCAAAAAGAACTTTTAACCCAATTTGATAATATTACAACTTCTTTCAACTCAGAAGAAGACGCTTTCACATTGATAATTGACAGTACAAGAAATAATCGGTCCATAAATTTTATAATTGGATCTGTTAAGTATGTTGATTGGAAAAAGAATTTATGGGTAACGGGACTTGACCTTGCTTTAATTGGCGCAAATATTCTAATAATGCCCTATTTTCCGCCAATAATCCCTTTTTATTTAATGCCAGCTACAATTTGTCATGTTGATATAGAGAGTTCGGATGACCTATTCTACAAACAAGATCGAATCTCTGTAAACCCAAATGGTTACTTCGCAAAAAATGGGTCACAGAAAATTCGTCTAAAGAAGAAGTTTGATAAAGTGTTTTACAAATATTTTGTCAGGCTGAATAAACAGAATGAAAAAATCAACAAGCCATAACAAAACCTAAGAATACATGCCCTACGGGACACGTTTCTTAGCTTAGTCGTTACAACGGTGATCCGGACGATCTCCCACCTTTACCAGCGCCATGCGGCTGCTCCCCTGCCTCCTTGTGATCGCCCTCTCGGCCTGCGGCAATCCGCCGCCAGGAGGCCCTGCCGAAGTGCCTGTACCGGAAGTAGAACCCGCACACGTGGAGGTGAAGGTGACGGTCCCGGACAGCAGTACCTCCCTCCAACCCGCCGCCGACGCAGCAAGGTCGGATAGCCTACCGCGGACAAAACGGATCCCTGCGAGCCACGGCGCGGAGGACGGTGGATGCACCGGATACGCGGGTTATGCAAATGGCATGGGTACCATCACCACCCATATCCCGAAAAGCCAATGGCCCGAACGGGAGGTGGAGGTACTCGAGATGCTGCCCACCGTGTTCACCATGGCGGAGGAGTCCGCTCCGCGATACATCGCCGACGACTTCGAGCACGGCATCTCCACGGAGCACAGCACCATGCCGGACACACTGCCGGTCATGGTCTCCGTTCTTGAGAATTGCCGCGCGAGCCGACCCTATGTGAAGCTTCGATATCGCGTGTGGAGGTCCGGCGATGGCGGGTTCGGGACGGATGGGCCGTGAGCGGCATCCGCCATCACTTCACCAGTTCAATGCTGTTCTTCCGCAGGGTCTCCAGCTTGGGAGCCTGCACCATCTGTCCGTGCTACTACCCCCTGTTGCCGGTACTGCCCCGTCGAACCAAACATAGTCACCCGGAACCTCGAACCATTGGCCATGGCCGCCGCGCATTTCAATAGGGAACCGATGCTCGGTGCGGGATGGCACAGCGAATTGCCGGAGCGAAGGAAAGCGGTCTCGGGAAGGGGCCGCTTCCATGTGTATCCGGCACGAAGCCGGTGCATTTCCGCGTGGTGATGGTGCGGACCTGGGTTCCTGGCGGAAAGCTGTTCCGGACCTGGGCGCGAGTTAACGTTAATTGCCAAGCTCCAACCCGAAACATTGCTTACCTTTGAAACAATTGAAAATCAAGGCATTATGGCAGAAATGAAAGCGGCTCGCTGGCACGCGGCGAAGGACATACGGGTAGAGAAGGCCCCCATCCCCACCCCCACTGACGATCAAGTGAAGATCGAGGTGAAGTTCACGGGCATCTGCGGTTCCGACCTGCACGAATACACCCACGGCCCACAGCTGATCCCGACGAAGAAGCCCTATCCGCTCAACGGACACATGGGCGTTACCACCCTGGGCCACGAATTTGCCGGGGTGGTCGTTGGAACGGGGAAGAACGTGACCCACGTGAAAAAGGGGGACCGCGTGGTGGTGGAACCGATCTTCCGGAATCCCGAAAGTCCGTTCATCACGACCGGGGAATACAACCTGTCCGAGCCCTTGGGCTTCGTAGGGCTTACGGCCAACGGGGCCTTCGCCAAATACGTGGTGGTGGAAGACTACATGGTGCATAGGATGCCCGACAAGATGACCTTTGAGCAAGGCGCCATTGTGGAACCTGCTGCGGTCGCGGCTTACGCGATCCAACAAAGCGGAATGGAATTGGGCGACACGATCTTCATTGCGGGTGCAGGTCCCATCGGTCTGCTCACCGTCCAGGTCGCCGTGGCCAGCGGTGCTTCGCAAATTTTCGTGTCGGACGTTTCGGAAAGCAGACTGGAAAAGGCCAAGGAGGTGGGCGCAACGCACATTTTCGACGCACGCGACAAGGACATTCCCCAACGGATCAGGAAGATGACCGGCCATGGCGTTGATGTGTTCATCGATGCGGCCGGTGTCCAAGCCTCTTTCGATACGGGCATCAGCAGCCTGCGCAACGGCGGCACGGCCATTCTGGTCGCCCTTTTCGCCAAGAGCGTCCAACACAATGCCCTCGATCACACGTTGCGGGAATTGACCATTAAAGGAACCGCCGCCTATCGCAACATTTTCCCCGAGGTCATGGCGCTGATCAACAGTGGCAGGTTGCCCGTGGAAAAGCTGATCACCAGTGTGATCGCCTTGGACGAGATCGTGGAGAAGGGCTTTGAGGCGCTGACCAAGGACCCTTCGGAAGTGAAGATCCTGGTCGATCTCGACCGTTAAGAAGAAACCCGAACAGAAACCAACAAACCAACGAACATGGCAACTATGAATTCGATCGGTCTGGACGTGGCAAAGTCAAAAGTGCTCGCGGAAAAGCTCAATGAGCTTTTGGCCGACTACTCGATCTTCTACCAGAATGTGCGAGGCTACCATTGGAACATCCGTGGCGACAAATTCTTCGAACTGCACGGCAAGTTCCAAGAGCTGTACGAAGACCTCTTTGTCAAGATCGATGAGGTGGCGGAGCGCATACAGACGCTGGGGCATGTCCCGAACCACAAGTTCTCGATCTATCAGAAAGAGGCCAAGGTGAAGGAAAGTACCGAAGTGGCCGACGGGATCAAGGATGTGAAGGACATCCTGGAGTCCCTGAGCATCATCATCACGCTTCAACGCGAGCTGCTCGAACTGTCCGCGGATGCGGATGACGAGGGGACCAATGCGCTGATGAGCGACTACATCCGCGAACAGGAAAAGCTGGTCTGGATGTATGGCGCCTATCTGAACTGAAGGCGCTGATCCGAGGAACGAAGGGCAGGGCAGGGTAGCCAACGGTGTTGGGCCCTGCCCTACTTCCAGATGAGAACGTAGCGACCGGGCCGAAAAGCGCACTTTTGTGCAGGCCGGCCTTCCAATTGGGCACCATCACCCCCAAGCAGACCTGAAAACAACGAACCACATGGAGTACACTGAGAACCTCACGGGCATCAAGATCAACATTCAGGCCGTGGACATCACCCTCGGGGAAGATGTGAAGGATACCATTCGCAAAAGCATCACTCGCCTGAGCCGGTTCTACGACAAGATGGAATGGGCGGATATCTATCTGGAGGACAAGAAGGAGAAGTTGAGCGAGCAAAAGCAAGTGAGCATCCGTCTGGGCATTCCCGGCAATGACCCCTTCGCTTCAGCGTACGGGGATAATTTCCATGCGCTGTTGACGGACGTGGAAGAGAAGTTGCGCAAGCAATTGGAAAAGCGCTGAAGTTTCCTTTCCCCATATCCCGCCCAGAGGTTCGCTCATCAAGGAAGTATGGGGGGTCCTGTCCTGTCCTGAATGAACAAGCGGGCGTGGGGTACTCGATCCTCCCCCTCGTCCCCGCCTGTTTTGTTTGTCCTCCCGTGGGCATCGGATCGAACAGTGGGTTCGAGCGTGATCGCCCTGCCATGGGGATCACGGAGTACGGGTAACCAGCATAACTGCCAAGAAGTGAAGCCCTACACTTGTTGCAATGGTCGGAAGAAGAAGCGGTGATGCATTCGGCGAAGTGCCGAGCACGGTGTACGGGACGGTGCGCGTTCGCATGCTCTGGGCTATGCTGTTCGTGCTGCTTTATGGAGCACTACCTGCACAGACCGTGGTGATCGACACGTTGCGCGCGGTGCAGCCGTGGGGCCAACAGGAGGAATATACCTTTCCGAGCGTGCGCCTTCCACAGGATCCGGCGGTGAGCGATAGCATCAACCGTCACCTTTCCATCGCTTTCCTGGGCGTGGACCCGCACACTTCAGGGAAGGATCCGTTGAGCGAGCTGTGGGGAGAACCGGGCTCGAGCGGCGTGCCTCGGATCAACAGCTTGCACTGGACCTGTGAACGCTATGCTCCCGGCGCACTGACGATCCACCTCGTAGGTGAAGCGTGTGGCGCGAACTGTGAAGGCTTCGACGTGCACTTTACCTATGATCTATACACCGGTGCGGCCCTGGACCTTGACGGAATGTTCAGCAAAACCGGGCTTGTGGTGGCCCAGGGTGTACTCGCGCGGCGCTGGCAACAGAGGCTTGCACTTCGCATCGATCAACTGAAGGCGGAACGTGCAGCACTGGGGGTAAGCCCGGAGACGGTGACCTATCAGGACGAAGCGATAGGGATGTTCGAAGAATGCGTGGGTATGAACGCACAACGCAGCGCTCCGATCGCTGACTTCTTCCCCACTCCGGATGGGCTGCGCTTCATCACTGCACGCTGCAGCCACCACGTGGATCAGGAATTGGACGACCTCTTCCCCCTGGCGATCGACCTGTCGCGGGAAGAGGTCGCCCCGTTGCTGCGCCTAGCAGCTCAGGAGGCGCTGGGTTGGTGAGGCGACATTATGCGCTCCGTTTTCATGCGGCGTATCGCGTATCGGCACGGCCTTTTAATAATGGGATGTATGAGCCGTAGCCACCCAACTCGCTGGCGGAGATCAATCCTCATGAGGAAGGGCGAAGGCTTGGACCTACTCCCACCATGCCCAATACTATCGGTATCTTCGTCATACACAACCCCTTCACCATGCGTACAACTCGTACTCCCTTTGTACTTGCCCTTGGCCTCTCACTGATCGGTGCCGCACAACCCGCGTTCGGTCAAGCCTGTACCTCCACGGATGTGCTGGCCACTCCGTACGATTCGAACAATGGGCTGGACGGCATCATGTTCGACCTCACCGCGCTCAGCGATATCACCATCAACTGCTTCGAGGTGAACATGGCACTCGGGAACTATGATGCCGTGATCCTTCACAAAACAGGCACGCATGTGGGCTTTGAACAGAGCGCAGGAGCATGGACGGAGCTCGGCACTGCGCCCGGGATCCCCAGCAACGGACTAGGGGTACCCACCGCTATCCCGATCGATGTGAACGTGGGCATGGCAGCAGGAACCACCCACGCCTTCTACATCAGCACCACGGACGGGTCGAGCACCAAATACACCGATGGTAATCTCCTGGGTGCGGTCTTCGCCTCGGATGCGAACCTGCAAGTGAAGCAGGGAACCGGGATCAACTACCCGTTCGCATTCAACCTTGCCCCTCGGAAATTCAATGGCACGATCTATTATTCAACCGAAACCGTGGGCATCGCCGACCAGCTCGCCACTCCCTTGCTCTCCCCATGGCCAAATCCGGCCACGAACACGCTCCATATTGCTGGAGGCATCGGATGGACCGTTACAGTGACCAACGCAGTGGGGCAAGTACTATCGCGCAGCCCGTGGAGTGCCGAGTTGGATGTATCAAACCTCGCTTCCGGGCTCTATCTGCTGAACCTATCGGATAAGGATGGCAATCGCTTGGGAAGCGTGCAGTTCGTGAAGGAATAGCTTTTCAAAGTCCGTTGTTTACCGAGCATTGCGGGTTCGGTCGGCTACCCGACCGTTGGATTCCACCTACCTGAAAGTACCGTTCCCCTTCGGTAACACACCGTAGCCCGTTACCTGCATACGGGACGCTTCCATCCGCTCCACCTTCGATGCAAATCCGATGCATCATGGAAGACACATACGATCTTGAGGGCGATCACACACGATCCAGCTTGCCATGGAACCAGTTGGTTTTTCTGATGGCAATGATCCTTCCGGCCTGCACGGTTTTCGCGCAAGCCCAGACCATGGATCCTCCCAAACAACGCTGGAGCACCTATGTGGGTGGGATTGGAGAGGACCAAGTTCTGAGCGTGGCGGTGGACGATTCGCGGTACCTGTACGCCGCGGGCCGCACATCGGACAGCCTGCTGCTGGGGAATGACACCACCGGTAATTCCGGTTTCACCCATCAGCGGTACTACGGTGGTGGCGGGTCGGATGCATTCCTGGCCAAGTACGCCTCGCATGGGGCCCTGCTGTGGTGTACCTATTTCGGTGGAGCTGGTGACGACGAGGCCGTGCAAGTAGTGGTCAACGGAACGGACGAGGTGTATCTGGTGGGGAACACCACTTCAGTGGACAGCATCGCCACGGATACCTTGTCCTACCAAGGCGTGCCGGGTGGCGGCACCGATATGTTCGTTGCTCGCTTCAGCCAAGATGGCCTGCTCCTCGGTGCGACGTATTTCGGAGGGCCTGCAGAAGAGCGGGCCACCGGGGCGGCGTTGGATGCTTGGGGAAGATTGGTCGTATGTGGCCATGCCGATGCGGCAGGCGCGTTCAACAGCGATGTTCCACCCCATCAACCGTGGACGGCCGGCAGCGATGGTCTGGTGCTGCTTTTTGATGGAACCGAGGAATTGCTGGCAGGCAGCTACCTGGGTGGTGAAGGCGATGACCGCCTACTGCAGGTGGCCCAAGGCGATAGCACCGGAATTGTCCTCATTGGCAATACCAATAGCACTACGGGCATTGCAACAGCAGGTGCCATGACGACCGAACCGCAGGGTGGGATGGATGCCTTCCTGATCAAGTTGGACTCCAGCCTGGTGGTGCAGCACGGCACCTACTTCGGGGGACCGGGTGATGACACCGGTAGCAGCGTGGCCGCGCGGAACGGTCTGCTGATCATCGGAGGCTCTACCATGTCGACGGATCTTTACACCACACCCCTCTCTCACCAACCCGAAAGCGCCAGTGGGGAAGATGGATTCCTCGCTGCCTTGGCACCCGACCTGACCGTGCAATGGTGCACCTTTATTGGTGATACCGGGCAGGACGCACTGGCGTCCGTATTCATCGATGACCAGGACGCTTTCTACGTGGCAGGCACTACTACATCCAACGCGAACCTCTCCACCTCCACCGATACCACTGGGGCCGTCCTTGCTGGCGCCAAGGATGCGTTCCTCATGCGGTTCAGCAACACGGGGTCATTGGATTGGTCGCGCTACGTGGGGGCCATGTCCGATGAGGAAGCGCATGCCATGACGGTGAAGCAACATACGGGCATCTACCTCGGAGGCCGTACCTCCTCCATCACCGGATTCACGGATAACCCGCACCAATCGGATTTTGGTGGTGGTACGTGGGACGGTTTCGCTTTGCGCTTGGATCAGAAGATCTCCTCCCCTCCCGGAGGGATCAGTACGTGCTCGGGCGGTGGTGGTGGAGGCGGCGGTGGCACGGGAGGAAGTGGTGGTCCAGGAGGGGTGAATCCACCGCAGAACAACTATCACGTCTGCTTGGGCGATTCCATCATGTTCGTGGCCTACAGCGGTTCGTTGGGCTTCGACTCCGATTGGATGTGGTACGCGGACTCCTGCGGTGTGAACACACAGTTCATCACCAAGGGCGATACGATCGTACTCTATCCGGATCACTCCTTCACCCTTTTCGTGCGGGCGGAAGGATCGGACCATGCGACCACATGCAGCTATGCGAACATCATCGTACACGAAATGCCGGAGCCGGTGGCCTTCGCCAGCGATACCGTATGTGCCGGTGCTCCGATCCAACTGCATGGCGGCGGTGCAGAGACCTTTGCCTGGTTGGTGGCCGACTCGGTGATGGCAACTGGATCACAAGCCCAGATCACCGCACCCATGACTGCCGGAGTGTTCCACATCGTAGCGGCAGGAACCAATGGACCTGCTTGCACGGTGAACGTGGACCTCTTCGTGGAAGTGCTCCCAGCGCCGGATGTGGCGTGGCAGGTCACCCATATCAGCTGTGAAGGTGAACCCGGCATGATCCAACTGTCCATGCCCGATACGTCGATCACTGATCCGGACCAGCTCACGTTCCTCTGGCAGCCCGACACCTTGCAAGGCAGCGATATCGCTGGCCTGCAAGCTGGGGAATACACAGTGGTCGTTACGGACACCCTGCTGGGCTGCAGCCGCACCGATAGCATTGTGGTACAGAAGCCGCTCACGCTGGATGTGGATTGGGAGGTCACCCCCATTACCTGTGCGGGCGCTTTCGGAAGCATCCAACTGTTACTACCCGACACAGCCGGATTGGATTCCCTTCTCACGATCGCCTGGAGCATGAATAACCTGCACGGCCCGTCGGTCAGCGGCCTGGCCGGTGGGAACTATGCAGTGCTGGTGACCGATACAATGGGCTGTGCCCGGGCGGATACATTGCGATTGCCCGTGCCGCCATTCTCCATGGCCACGTGGCAGATCACCGGCACCACCTGTGCCGATGGCGATGATGGTAGCATCGCCTTGGTGCATCCGGACCTGGCCCTTTCCGACACCGCCTTCCTCTCCATCACATGGGCAATACCCGAGTTGGAAGGCCCTGTGGCCAGTGGATTGGAGGCTGGCGGTTACGTCGTTACAGTCACCGACACCTTGGGCTGCAGCCGCACGGATAGCCTCGTGGTGCCGATGGCTCCGCCACTGATCGATAACGTGGTGACCACCTATGCCTATTGTGGTGCCGCCACCGGTTCAGCCCAAGTGCAATCCAACAGTAGCTCGCCGGGTCTGGCCTTCGATTTTGGCAACGGAACCTCCCCTTCCACCTTGGCGGAACATCTACTGCCCGGCAACTACACCGTGATCGCTACCGACAGTGCGGGCTGCCAAGAAGTGGCTGCCTTCACCATCCAATCCTTCGGCATCATCTCCGTGGATATTCCAAGCGATACGGTGCTGGCCGAAAACGGAAGCGCCCTGTTGGAATGCTTCATCACGCCCCCGGACAACCAAGCCATCTACCAATGGATGCCGACCGCCGGGCTGTCCAATCCGGTCGGGTCCAGCACCACTTGCCAAGTGACGGATACGACGACGTACATCATCCAAGCCATCTCACAGGTCGGATGTTCCGCATTCGATACCGTGGTGGTGGTGCCACGCTTCCCCGAACCGCCCACCATCGCCCCCCCCTGTGGCGACTTTTTCCTGCCGGATCACTTCTCACCGAACGGTGACAGGCAGAACGATATGCTTTGCATAATGGGCGGCTGCCTCACCGATGTGGAATGGAACATCCACGACCGCTGGGGCGGACCCGTGTTCAGCACCACGGCGCCGGATGCATGTTGGGACGGCACGCATCGGGGAGCGGTGCTGCCCGCTGGCACTTACGTGTACACGCTCCGAGTGAAGCGAAGCAACGGTGAAGAGTTGCAACGCACCGGCACCATCACCTTGATGCGATGAACCGCGTAGCCCTCCTGCTGTTGGCCTGCGTAACGGGATCCCTATTGCACGCGCAGGATGCCGCCCCCTTCTTCGCTGGGCGCACACCCATGTTGCTGGATCCCTCGCGCACAGGCTTCGAATCCGGAGGGCGCATCAGCTTCCTCCACCAGGACCAATGGCTGCAGGTTCCGGGCGCATGGCGGAACGAGCAGTTGGCCGGTGAATGGTGCCTGCGTAATGACAAGAAGGAAGTGAACTCCTGGTTCGGCATGGGCCTGCGCGTGGGGAGTGAGCAGTTGGGTGCCACCGGTGGGCGTCTTTCGAGCTTGGGTGTTCTCACGGCCGTCCACCTGCGGGCGGGGCCGAAGTCCTACCTCTCTTCCGGGCTGGAGATGCGCTGGGCCAATGGTCGTTTAGGCGACGGCACCGGCGCGTGGGGCAGCCAGTACGACGGCATGCGCTACGATGCTGCCATGGCTTCCGGGGAAACATGGAGCACCACCAACCAGACCTGGGCCGAAGCACGCGCCGGGATCTCCTTCACATTGAAGAATGACGAGGAAAGTCCGAGGCGGCGCGAGCGCGACCTGCTGGTGGTCGGGGTGTCCGCTGATCATTTGGGGCATCTGGTACTGAAGGAAAGCGGCAGTTCCACCGCCGTTGCACCCATGCGCTTTACCGTGTATGCCTTGGGTGAACTGCCGCTCGGGCGCTGGGAAAATGGATTCGTCGCTGCGCACCTGATCGGCCACGTGCAGGGACCCTTCCAAACCGGTCGCCTCAACCTCTACGTGGGAAGGCACCTGTACAACCGCGTGCGTTCACCCGGCGGGCCCATGCTCTTGGGCTTCAAAGCGGGCATGGGCTACCAATGGCAAGGTGCCATCTTGGCCAACGCCGCAGTGGACCTGGGCAACCTCACCATCGGAACGGCCTACGGATGGTCCCTCTTCAACGGCGATAAAATGATCAGCGGAAGACAAACCTTTGAGCTGATGGTGCAGCTGCGGCTACCGAAGAGCACGTAGTCATATCTTCTCCTTTACTTCACCACCTGCACCGTCAGCTTGCCCTTGGGCGAGGAAATAGCAATGAGGTAGGTACCTGATGGTAGCGCTACGGGCAGGTCAATGCTCAATTGATGCTCGCCTGCTGCTTGCTCCTCGCCCTCAACAAAGGTCCCTACGGTCTTGCCCTGCATGTCGAGCAGGTGGATGGAGATGGTCTCGGCGTGCTGCAAGGTGTACGCAAGCGTTGCTGGCTTATCGATCGGGTTCGGATAGATGAGTGGCGCATTGTTGGTGAGGGAGAATTCGATCACGCCGACATTCAACCCGGAGAGGTAACGGGCCAGCGCAAGATCACTGCCGGTGCCGGTGTCACTGCCGGTCAGTCCGGCCAGTACGATCTTTCCGTCCGGCTGGATGGCGACCGACCGTCCGTAATCATCGCTCGTTCCGATGGCGGTGGTCACTTTGCCATCCGCGCTGAAGCTGATGTCCAGTGTGCCATCCGTGTTGTAGCGGGCCAGCGCGAAATCATGGTCCGGGCCGTTGAGCATGTAGCCGGCCACAATGATCTTCCCGTCCAACTGTATGGCAACTGACCATCCGCGGTCATAATCCGATCCGAAGTCGGTGGCCACTTTGCCGTCAAGACCGAAGCTGTTGTCCAGCGTACCGTCCGTGTTGTAGCGGGCTACAGCGAAATCGAAATTCGATTCCCCGGCCACCACGATCTTCCCGTCCGGTTGTATGGCGATGGCCTGTCCGTGGTCAATGGTCGAACCGAAGTCCGTGGTCACCAGACCGTTGGCACCGAAGCTGTTGTCCAGTGTACCATCCGTGTTGTAGCGGGCCAATGCGAAGTCGTTGATCGATTCTCCGGCCACCACGATCTTCCCGTCCGGCTGTATGGCGACCCCCTTTCCGAAGTCAGGACCCGTTCCGAAGTCGGTGGTCACCTTGCCGTCCGTACCGAAGCCGTTGTCCAGGGTCCCATCCGCGTTGTAGCGGGCCAATGCGAAGTCATAATTGGGGCCGCTGCCCGAGGCTCCGGCCACGACGATCTTTCCATTCGGCTGGATGGCGACCGACTGTCCGTAATTCTCACCCGCTCCGAGGTTGGTGGTCACTTTGCCATCCGTACCGAAGCTGTTGTCGAGCGTGCCATCCGCATTGTAGCGGACTACAGCAAAATCGAACGCTAGAAGGCTACCCGTATTTCCGGCCACCACGATCTTCCCGTCCGGCTGGATCGCGACGGACCATCCGTAGTCATCCGCCCCTGCGAAGTCGGTGGTCACTTTGCCCTCCGTGCCGAAGGTGTTGTCCAGTGTACCATCCGGGTCGTAGCGGGCTATGGCGAGATCGCGATCCGATCCGTTGTTCGATTCTCCGGCCACCACGATCTTCCCGTCCGGCTGTATCGCGACCGCATATCCGCGGTCGCTGAGCGACCCAAAGTCGGTGGTCACTTTGCCGCCGGTGCCGAAGGTGGCGTCAAGGCTGCCGGGTTGTGCGGTTGTTGTTGCTCCAAGTGTGAAAAGGAAAGCGAACAAGGCTGTTGTGCAATGTTTCATGGTAAGCATTTTTCGACAAATCCCAATGAACGCAAAAATAAGGAAGTGACCGAAAATCCTTGATCGGACCAGGCAGGAAATCCATTCACATCAAATGGGCAGTGTGGGCTTCTGGCCCGGGAGTGAGGCACAAACAATGCGGCCTTTTATACCTATTCCTATCCGGAGCCTGAAGGGTGCCCCCGAAGAAGCTCACACCGGTCACCAAGGACGGGCCGTGGAAATGAGGGCGGCAAGGACCAACTACCTTGCCTCCGCATGCGATCAATACACCGGTCGAAGGCCAACCACTCCATGCTCAACTCAACGAATGCCATGACATGGTCCAAGGTCCTCCCCCAAATTGCACTTCACCCAGCGAATAAAGCGATGATACTGATGCTCCAACGCAACGCACCGATCCATCACGCCTGCCTGTTCTTTCTGCTCATGGCCTCGTGTACGGCGCAACCGGGTTCCGACCAATCGGTGAAGGTTGCGAGCGCCGACACAGGACCAACGGACAGCTACACGCCCTACACCGACACCACGGGACAACTCGCTGAGTACGTGGTGAACGCCTTCGCCGACAGCAAGGGCATCCTCTGGTTCGGGACGATGGGAAAGGGAGTTGCGCGCTACGATGGCAAATCCCTCACCTTCCTGAGCCCGGCCGATGGTGCTGGTGGGGACGTAGTGAGCAGCATCGCCGAGGACAAGGATGGCAACCTGTGGTTCGCCGGGCACGAAGGCACCGGGCTGTGTCGCCATGACGGACACACCTTCACGCAACTCTGGGAAGATGAAGGTAGCGTGACCGCGGATCGCGATGGGAACATCTGGGCCTCCAAACCGGATGGTATCCAACGCTTCGTGGACGGTGCCTTCGTGGAGCTCGAACTTCCGATCGATCGCCGATCCATCACCACCTACGCCATCACCCCGGGAGAGGCCTCGTTCGCCATGTTGGACAGCAAGGGTAACCAGTGGTTCCGGTCGGATGGTGCCGGTGCGATCAAGTATGATGGAACATCGTTCACCCGATTCACCAAGAAGGACGGGCTGTGCAGCAACTCGGTGAACGACATCCTGGAGGACGATGCCGGCAACATCTGGTTCATATGCATGCAGGCCTACCAACCGAAGATGAGCGGTGATGGTGGCCTGTGTCGCTACGATGGAAAGTCCTTTACCACCTTTCCGAAAGTGGATGGCTTGCACAACAACGACCTCTATACCCTGTTCAAGGACATGACCGGGAACATCTGGATAGGCGCCACGGGCACAGGTGCATATCGCTTTGATGGCAAGGAGTTCACCTTGTTCAACACCACCGACCGGCCGGACATCAACGCCAGCTTCGGCTTGCAGGGCATGACGCAGGACCGGGACGGGAACTACTGGTGCGGTTTCTCCGGAGGCTTGTTCCGGCTCGCGGCCTCGGCGGCGACCAGCGCAGGTGGGGAACAGTTCGTGAACGTGACGCGGGAAGGGCCTTGGGAGTGAGGGCGACTTGAGATCTCTCGGATCCCTTTCCAACCGCGTACTTGACCCGGGGCACGGCAGAAGAAACTGCAGTACCCATCCCTCTCGGCACTTCCAATGATCGGCTCATCTTCAACACAACCTCATTCCCAAGGGCCCAACCAATACTTTTCCCCTCTATTCATGCATTGGTCATTCGTCACTTGGATCATCACGGGTTAAAGCGATCTCGCTCGGGATCGTTGGAAGTGTGACCTGCATGAAGGTGAAGTGATGGCCCGGATCCCACCAGATCCCAATGATATCCTAGCAATTGACCATGAACACGGAACGGAACAAACAGAACGCCATCGCCTTTTACCGCATGGCCTACGAAGGCGATCCGCGCGGTGCCACCGAGCGGTACGTCGGCACGGAATACATTCAACACAATCCAATGGTGGCCAATGGCACCGAGGCCTTCATCGGCTACTTCGAGCGCATGCAGCGGGAGTATCCGGAGAAGTCGATCGCGTTCGTGCGCAGCATCGCGGAAGGTGATCTGGTAGCGCTGCACACCCATCAGGTATGGCCGGGCAACGATCAATACGTGACCATGGATTTCTTCCGCTTCGATGCGAATGGAAAGATCTGCGAGCACTGGGATTCCATTCAGCAGGTCCCCAAGGAGTCCGCCAATGGGAATACGATGTGGTGAAACCGGGAACATGCGCTACCTAGGCTTCACCCCCTTATACCTTGCTCTTGCCACTTCCGCGCAGGACCCCAGCCTAGTGTGGCCCACGCTGCTCAGCCACTACCCATTTCCCGAGGAAGTTCCACGTGCTTACGTTCCGGGCAATGACGTTGCTTTTCGCGATACGACGTCCCCCAAGTCAGGGTTGGTGACCACGATCAATGCCGGTGTGGCATTGACCATTAGAGGATCGGGGCCAGGCCACGATCGCGGCAAAGGGCGTGCACGGGATGTGGTATTCCGCCAGTACTGCGGACGCCACGGAGATCAGCTACCGGATCAGCGTTTTCAGAAAAGGCGAAGCAGCCTCCAGCTTGGGCGGCGAAACTATTCGAGGACGATGAGGACATCATCAATAGTGAATATGGACTAGTGAACGCCCAAATGAGCAAGCGGTGCGCACTTGAACTCATGTGATCGTTCAATGCGGCACTCTGGAGCATGGCCTTTCCGCTTCGATGAGTAGCGGTGGGCCTGCCAACAAATTGCACCCCTAGGCAACCGGATCAATTCAGCATTCTTAGCTGGACGGACGAATCATCGATCACTGCTTCACGAAGGTGGTCGTGAACCTGCGCCCTTCTTCGATCATGGTAAGGACATATGCACCAGCCGGGAGATCGTACACATCCACCGATGCATTGCCCCGCACACTGCGGACCAAACAGCCCGCCGCATCATGCAACTCCAGCGTGACCATTCCAAGGTTCTTGAACCCGGAGACGAACAGGACATCGGCGGTGGGGTTCGGATATACCTTGAGCAAGGGCCCCGCATCGATCTCCGGTGTGGAAACGAGCGCCGCGATGGTGCCGGTAACGAAGCCCGAATCCACTTTGGCGAATACGCGATCATTGGAGAGGCTATAGTTGCCTACGAAGGAACCGAACGAATTGCTGGAGAAGATCCCCTCCAAGATCAGCTGCCAGCCCGAAGGTGCCCATGTGGTTCGCGAATACAATCCGTATGGACTGCGAACGAACAGGGCATCCTCATGGAAGCGCAAGCCGCCGACCCAGGAGGTAGGGGTCGCGCCAGGTTGGATGGAGGACCAGGTCGGGTCCGCAGGTGCGCCGTAACGGTGGCTGCCATCCTCATCATTGAAGAAATAGATGCCATTCACCACTTGCAATTCCGAAACACGCGCATACGTGCTTTGGTTCTTGGAAATATCGGTCCATGTGCCACCCCCGTTCGCGGAATGGAACAACTTCAAGGAATCGGAACCATAGTAGAGATCGCCATTGGCATCCAGCGCAGCACCGGTCACCGCATAGGGAGTTGCAACATCCGTAAAGGACACGCCCGAGTTGGTTGAATACTTGAAACCCGTGGGGGTGGACAGGAAGATGTTCCCTTGTGCGTCCTTGTAAAAGCACCTGCCCGCTACGCCGGTGATCTCCGACAGCGTCACCCCATTGTCCGTACTGCGGTACACCCGGGGATCCATGACAGAGGAGGAAGGGTTGAGGTCCTGCAGCAGGAACAAGCTGCCATCGTTGGCATGGAAAGCCTTGGGGAAAGCGCCGTACAGCACCACCGACCACGTGCCGTCGCCGCTGGAGGTGTATATGGAGTCCACGTAGGGGTCACGAAGAAAGAGGACGAATCCGGTTTCCGTTGCATTCACCTCCATCTCATAGTGGTACTGCTGCCCAGCGGGCGGAATCCCGATGAGGTCCCAAGTCTGTGCACTCGTGTTGCCGATCAAGCAGGTGGCCAAGATCACCGGTCCAATGTTCTTCATGGTCATCGTGTTGTTCGTGCAATCTATGATAACGAACGGAGGTCGCGTACAGGAGTGGACCTTGCCAGCCCCTCTTTCATCTTCGAGCCGCTGAATCCCACCCACCGAGGCCATTGAACCATGGACGCGTTCGGTACGCTCCCTCTGAACCATGAACTGCGATGGGAAATGGGGGTATCATGCACACTACTTCAAGCAGCACGATCAAGTGAGGGCAACTGGCCTTATGCGTGCCGTGATCCGGAAACTGGACCTGCCGCATCTGAAGGCGGACATCATTCTTGAAGCGGAAGGCACCGATCGAGAGCACAGTCGGTGCTCCTTGCGGTTACCGAGGTACAACGAAATCGAGGCATCTCCCTGCAACGCAACTTCACCTCTCCGGCCGGCTGGAAATGCTTGTATCGAAATGCCCCCGACACCATCCACCGCCCACTTCCTGATCAAGGACCGACCTTTGCGGTCCAATCGGTATTGCACCAGATCCAATCCCGCCTTGCGCCCATGAAACCAGCCGTATCCGCAGCCGAGGCCGTGGCCTCCATCCGATCGGGGCAACGCGTCTTCATCCACAGCAGCGCAGCCACCCCCCATGTGCTGCTGGATGCCCTGTTGGCCCGTGCCGGGGAGCTCACCGATATGGAATTGGTGAGCATCAGTACCTATGGGGACATGGGGCTGGACCGGCCCGGGGTGAGCGACCACTTCTTCCTCAACTCCCTCTTCACCTCGGGCAATGTGCGCAAGACGGTGAACAGCTCCGCCGGGGACCATGTGCCCATTTTCCTGAGCGAGATCCCTCGCCTGTTCGATCGGGGCATGTTCCCGCTGGATGCGGCCTTGGTGCAGCTGTCGCCACCGGACCGACACGGCTTCTGCACCTTGGGCGTGTCCGTGGACGTCTCACGGGCTGCTGTACGCAACGCGCGCTTGGTGATCGGCCAGATCAACCCCCGCATGCCCCGCACGCATGGGGAAGGACAGGTCCACATCAGCCAGCTCCATGCCTGCGTGGAAGTGGATGAACCCTTGCCGGAAGTGGACTATGCCTGCCGCATCGGGGATCGCGAGCGGGCCATCGGCCATCACTGCGCAGCGCTGGTGGAGGACGGCTCCACCCTGCAGCTCGGCATCGGTGCGATCCCGGACGCCGTGCTGGGCAATCTGAAGGGCCATGTGGACCTGGGCGTACACACCGAGATGTGCTCGGACGGCATGATCGACCTGCTGGAAAGCGGTGCCATCACCAACCGCTTCAAGCGAAAGTACCGGGGCCGGGTGGTCACCAGCTTCGCGTTGGGCACGCGCAAACTTTACGATGCGGTGGACGACAACCCGCTCTTCGCCTTTCTGGACGCCCAATACGTGAACGATGGCCATGTGATCCGCCAGAACCCCAAGGTGGTTGCCATCAACAGCGCGATCGAGATCGACATCACCGGCCAGGTATGCGCGGACAGCATCGGCACCTACCAGTATTCAGGCGTGGGCGGCCAGATGGACTTCATGCGCGGTGCTGCACTTACCGAAGGTGGCAAGCCGATCATCGCCATGGCCAGCACCACGGGATCCGGCCTCTCGAAGGTCGTTCCCCTGCTGAAGCCGGGGGCCGGGGTGGTGACCACACGGGCGCACATGCACTACGTGGTCACCGAATACGGCACCGCCTTCCTCTTTGGCCGGAACCTGAGGCAACGCGCCGAGGCCCTCACCGCGATCGCGCACCCGGACCATCGGGAGGAGCTGGACCGCGCCGTGTTCGACCGTTTCGGGGCGAAGTGGGTGGCCGCTTCTGGTGGCGGTGTGGCGGGAGGTGATTGATGCGGCACCCGGAGGATCGCACCTGAACCGACAACGCATCGGCCGTAACAATCCACCCGCTGGAACAGGAATAGCCACGTTCACGCTCGTATTTTTCAGCACCTGCATCGTATGCACTCCACCTCTGGCGGTTTCCAGAGCCTGTGTTACAGCGCCCCAAAAGTTCGGCATTTACCTTGCCAACCCGTCCATCCGTTTTGGCCGGTCCATTTTTAAGCTCCATACCATCCATCCATGACCAACGAAGCCATCCGCGCCCTTGAACCCAAAGCCCTCTGGAACCATTTCGCCGACCTCAACGCCGTGCCGCGTCCATCCAAGAAGGAGGAGCGTGTGATCCAGTTCATGAAGGAATTCGGGGAGAAGCTAGGGCTGCCCACGCAGGTGGACCACGCCGGTAACGTGATCATCAAGAAGCCCGGCACCAAGGGCAAGGAGAAGATGACCCCGGTGGCCTTGCAGAGCCATTTGGACATGGTCCATCAGAAGAACAACGACACGCACTTCAACTTCGATACGGACGGCATCAAGATGAAAGTGGATGGCGATTGGGTGAAGGCCGAAGGCACCACGCTCGGCGCGGACAACGGCATCGGCGTGGCCACGATCATGACGCTGCTCGAATCCACGGACATCCCGCATCCCCCGTTGGAAGCGCTCTTCACCATCGATGAGGAGACCGGAATGACGGGCGCTTTCGAGCTGAAGGGCGGCCTCCTGGATGCGTACATCCTGCTGAATCTGGATACTGAGGAGGACAACGAGCTCACCATCGGTTGTGCCGGTGGAGTGGATGTAACGGCCAAGGGCACCTATGCCACCGAAGCCGTTCCCCAAGGGATCAAGGGATATCGCCTATCGGTGAAAGGCTTGACCGGCGGTCATTCCGGCACGGAGATCCACATCGGCAGGGGCAACGCGAACAAACTGATGAACCGGATCCTGCTCGAGAATGAAGGGCATGGCATCCGTGTCTCCACGATCGAGGGCGGCAGCCTGCGCAATGCGATCCCCCGCGAGAGCGTCGCCAGCATCGGTGTGCCTGCGGACAAGGTGCAAGCCTTCACCAAGGACTTCGAGAAGCTCCGCGACACGCTGAAATCCGAGTACGGCACCACAGATCCGGAGTTGCAGATCGAGCTAGCACCAGCGGACCTCAGCGGCAAAGTGATGGCCGCCGACGACCAAGGTCGTTTCCTGCGCGCCGTACAAGCCTGCCCGGGCGGGATCTACCGCATGAGCCCCGATGTGGAGGGCCTGGTGCAGACCAGCAACAACGTGGCCCGCATCCAACTGAAGGAAGGTACCTACACGGTGATGTGCCTTACCCGCGGCTCGGTGGACAGCGAGAAGATGGATGAGGCCAACAGCATCAGAGCGGTCTTTGAACTGATCGATGCCAAGGTGGAATTCAGCGGTGCATACCCCGGCTGGACGCCCCGCCCCGATGCCAAGATCGTGAAGTTGATGGCCGACATCTACCGCAAGCGATTTGATAGTGAGCCGCATGTACTGGCCTGCCACGCCGGCTTGGAATGCGGCATCCTCGGCACCAACTACCCGGATATGGAGATGATCTCCTTCGGCCCAACGATCAGAGGCCCACACTCACCGGACGAAAAGGTGCAGATCAGCTCCGTGCAGAAGTTCTGGGGGTATTTGCAGGAGGTGCTGGATGAGATCGAGTGAGCGAACGAACGTCGCAACCCTGGGCCTCCGAAGCGGATGACCCTACGGCGGTGTGTTCGTCCCTGTTATTCTGAAGCATCCACTCCCTTCGCAAGCTGTCGCTCGTACTCCGCAGCATCGAAACTTCCATCCGAGACTTGGACGCGTCCATTCCCGGACATCGTCCAGTGTTCCACTCCGCTGAAGCATACACTGTTGCCGGTGCCGTTCGGGCCGGTATTGGTTCCGATCAACGTCCAATGGAACGAAGGACCATCCGGTCCGGTCACCAAGCTGTCCATTAGCAACGTCAGGTCCGGAAAGGTCTTCATGAAACCCGCCGCCACTTGGGTGATCGCATCAGTTCCCACGGCCAGTTCGCCCTTGTTCACGGTGAGGGACCCGTCCGGCTCAAAGAACGAAGCCACCCGATCGGGCTGCTGACTGCACCAGGCTTCAGCATAATCCGCTCCAAAGAGCTGTAGTTCATAATTATCCATGTGAAGTCCACTTGTTGCCTTCATGGTATCGGTTGCCTGCTCGACCGAACCACTGTTGCATGCGGAAGTGACCAATACTACCAATAGCAAAGTGCTACGCATGTTCGGCATGGTATCGCGCTCAATGCTGTGGCTTGTGTACCTCCAGTTCGATCTCGATCATGAATTCCGGCAGGGCGAGGCCCTTCACCTCCAACCAGGAACCTGCCGGAAATTGCTTGGTATAGATCGCACCCCGGTACTCGGCATGCTTTAGGAAGCCCGCCATGTCCGTGGTGAATATGTGCTCCGCCACCACGTCATCGAAGGTGCATCCGTAGTGCTTCAGGATCTTGTCCAGGTCGGAATAGCAGTTCTTCATTTGCTGCCCGAGGTCGCCCACTGCGGTCGCATTTCCCTCGTTATCCATGCTTACCGCTCCACTGATCGTGATGGCATCGCCGATGCGCACCGCGTGCGTGTAGCCATATGCTTTCTCCACATCGGGCCGCAGGCTGAACCATTCCGGCTTTTCATCATCTGTTGGCGTTGTCCGTGGTTCCTCGGTGGAACCTGAACCCACCGCGCTGGCGAGCAGGACCGGTAGTGCCGCCACGGCAAGGAGTAGCAGGTTCTTTCGGAGGTCGGTGAAGGCGTATTTCATGATGGTTGGATTTTGTTCGGACCAAAGGTTCGGTGCATGGCGGGCCTCATACCTCGTGGAAATACCGGTTTCAATTGACGTGAGCGGGCAAGACCAGTGTATTTCAACAAGGCCCGATCACCCATGGGATCCATCAACTCCGACGAAACTGGTATATCCACGAGGTGCCTGCCCGGTCCGTGGAAATAGTTTCGCCTCTCAACGGAAACCACCTCAACCCCTTTACCATGACCATTCGGAATACCGCGTTCACGTTCGCAATACCCGGACTCTTGCTTGCCGCTTGTTCCGCACCTCAACCCTGCCCGCCGGTGGAGGTGCATTTCGTGCATCCGGTTTCCTCCATCCCGCCCGAAGCCGATGCCAACATCGCAGTGGTGGAAGGTTACCTCAACGCATTGGTAACACTGGATGTCGCGGCCATTCGTGCCGCAACAGCCCCTGGGTTCTACGCCAACAATACCTATACACCGCCCGACTCATCCGATGTTGAAGGCGTCATCTCCGCGTGGATGCACAACGACTCGACCCGCAGCGATCAGAAGCTGGAGAAGGTGTTCGCGGAATGTGTTCGCGTGGCCCCGGGTAATGAATATGCGGGCGACTGGGTGCATTACTGGGGCACTTATTACGCCACGGACAAGGCTACGGGCAAACCTTTCCGGGTCCCCTTCTTCTATGATGGCCGCGTGGAGGACGGCAAGATCACCAAGTCATACACGTACCTGGACCGCTTGTCCGTGTGGAACCAGTTGGGCGTGGCACCTCCGGTTCCGGCCACAAGGAAATAGGTGGGAGGAGTATCGCGGCACGTGACCGTTCTGCAGAACTCCTCCCTTGTACCCTGGTTTTGCCTTGCTTGAACCTTGGTCGGTCAATGATCGCCGATCCCGTGTTCCTTTGCGTTCCCATGATCAGGTTCCGTACACTCCTGGTATCCGTACCACTGCTTGTAGCGTGCGCTGCGATTGCCCAACCCTCCATGCCACCCGTGGGGCTGCATGGAGAATGGGAAGGCGAGGTGAACGGAGCACGCTATGTGGAACAGTGGACATGTGCCAATGGCGTTTGCGATGGAAAGGCCACCAGCTATCGCGGGGATCAGGTTGCCATGGAGGAGACCACTCGGATCATGGAGTTTGCGGGGCAATGGATCTTATTGGTGGCGGTGGACCGACGATCGCGTTCAAGTGCATCCACGCTACGGCCACCACGTGGGTCTTTGAGAACGCGGAGCACGATTTCCCTCAACGCATCAGCTATACAGTGGCGGGCGATGTCCTCGACGCCCATATCGTCGGGCCGGGCAAGGAAAGTGAGGTCCGCATGGACTTCCACCTGAAGCGGGTGAAGTGATCCCCCCTGTTCCATAGGGTGCGGTATTGTCGCCGTTGGTGGCGTTGCGCTGCAACGCAGGGCGGAAAGAAGTGCCCGGTCCTCCGACCTCACGAGGGAATGAAGCGTTCAGCCGGACGGTTCAGCGCAGCACGGTAACGTGCCCGTAGATGGTTTCACGATCCGCCAAGCTACCATCCACCAGCAGTGGATCGTAAATGTAGCGCCAGGTGTAAACCCCAATGGGGGCTGGCTTTCCACCGATGGTACCATCCCACGCGCCGTTGGCCTCCTTGCTCAGGAAGACCACTTCACCCCAGCGATCGAACACGGCCAGTTCCACGGAGATCACGTTGTAGTTCACCGGTGCAAAGCGATCGTTCGCACCATCATTGTTCGGCGTGAAGGTGTTGGGCAGGAACACGCGTGGTGGGCAGTACTCCATCACGCGGATGGTGTCCACCGTGGTGCACCGTGGGGGATTCGTGGCGGCCACCACATAGTTGCCATAGTCCCTCACCTGAATATCGCGGGTCACTTCACCAGTGCTCCAATCGAACAATGTTCCAGAGGTGCTTCCCAGCAAGGTGACCATGGCGCGGGGATCCTCGAAACAGGTATCCAACATCAGCACGGGGGCATGTTCGGGATAGGGAATGAAGGTTAATGAAATGCTGTCCCTTTCAGCGCAATAGCCGTTCGAGACCCGCACCCAGACATCCGCATTCGCCGAAATGTCCACAAAGCGTTCGTGGCTACCGGTGCTCCACTGGTAGAACGGTCCTGGCTCACCTGCATCCAAGGTGAGCACATCCCCTTCACAGAGCACGGAATCCGGGCCTAGCTCGAGCATGATGCTGGGCATGAAGACGGCTTGGATGGTACTGGTGCGGCTACAACCTTGCGGCGTGGTGACGGTAACATCGTAGCTGCCGGGGGCATTGGTCAGCGTGATCGTACGGGTGGTGGCCCCGGTGCTCCAGAGGTAGGTCGATCCGGGATTCCCGGCATCGAGCGTGAGCTGCTGCTCCACGCAGATGGTGGTATCCGCCAAAGTGGGCACGGGCAAAGGGTTGAACAGGATGTTCACCGAATCCACGGCCTGGCAATGGCTGTTCTGGACCAATACCTGAACGAACGCACTGCTCGTGAACTCCTCCATCTGCCCAATACCGCCACTGCTCCACGCATATGTGGCGTTGGGTGCGGCACCTGCATCCAGCACGGCCACTTCCCCATCGCAGTGTACTTGGTCCGGACCGAGGTCCACGGAAACCTCCGGGATGAAGGTGACCAGTGCATTATCGGAGCGGGCGCAGCCTACGGGTGAGGTAACGGTGACGTCCACAGTTCCCGAGATGTCATTCAAGCTGATGGTCTGTGTGGTCTCACCAGTGCTCCAGAGGTAGGTGGCACCCGGATTGCCTGCATCGAGCACCAGTGTGTTGGCCGCACAGAGGGTCGTGTCCGGCAGGTCCACCACCGGGGGTGGATCGAAGAGGAGTTGTACGGTATCGCTCGCGGTACAGTAGCCGTTGGTGAGATAGAGCCAGACCAATGCATCATCAGCGAAGGTGGCCACTTGGAACGGGCTGCCAGTGCTCCACAAGTAGGTGGCCCCCGGAAATGTACCGGGATCAAGTTCAACCACCTCACCGATGCAACGCCCTTGGTCCGGTCCCAGGTCCAAGGCAACCGAAGGAGCAATGGTGACCGCAGCGGTCATGGTCCTGCTGCATCCGCCAGCAGTGGTCACCGTAACGGAATAATCGTCCGACACCGTGGGGACCGTAATGGATTGGGTGGTCTCCCCTGTTGACCAGAGGTAGGTGCAACCCGGGTTGGCGGCATTCAATACCAAGGGGTTCTCGATGCACACCGTGGTGTCCTGAATGGTTATTGCCGGCAAAGGGTCGAAAACGAGCGAAACGGTATCCCGGCCCACGCAGCCTGCGCCACTGGTCACTTCCACCGTGTATACCCCGGTAACGGTGGGAGACAACAATTGAGTTTGCGCACCGGTGTTCCACAGATAGGTCATGCCCGCGTTCCCTGCATCCAAGGGCCAGGGGTCCGCTTCGCACAATGCCGCATCCGGTCCCAGGTTCACGACAGGGATCGGGCTCACCGTGATCGGAGTGACCAAGGTGTCCTCGCATCCGTTGGCACCGGTGACGATCAGGGTGATGTCATAGTTCCCCTGCGCGGCATAATCATGCACGGGATCCGTATCGGTGGAGGTGGGCGAGCCATCCCCGAAGTCCCACAGTCGGCTGATCATGGGCGTGCCGGAGGTGGTGGCATCATGCAATTCCAGCGGCTCGCCGAAGCAGGGAGCATTATGGGTAATGGCCACCACCGGTGCCGGGATCAGGGTAATGGTCTGGACCAAAGTGTCAGGGCAGCCTGCATCGCTGTCCACGATCAATTGCACCTCATGGTCCCCGGGGGTATCGTAGCTGTGGAAGGGACTCGGGATGTTGCTGGTATGGCCGTCGCCGAAATCCCAATGCCATGAAGTGATGGGCGGTCCGCTGGTGACCATGGAGTTGTCGGTGAACTGCACCGCGTTCATGCAATCGCCCACTTGGCCATAACCGGAGGCCACGATGCTGGGGGTGAGGGTGGTGCTGATGGTGGCCGTGCAGCCCGTTACGGAAGTGAGCACGCAATCGTAGCTATCACCGGTGGCCGGGGCATTCACCACGATGGAGGATGTGGTCTCACCCGTGCTCCACTGGTAGGACGCAAACCCCACGGGAGCGGTCAGTGTGGTGGTGGAAGAACCGGGACAGAAGTCCGAGGAGATCGACAAGGGGCTGCAATAGCAGTCGATGTACGCATAGCCGTAATGCGCGCCCAAGGAGCAGTCGCCGGTGGCGAACTCGATGGTGACCGTTTGCCCGATGTAGGCGGAAAGGTCCATGCCCACGGTGGTCCAATCCTTGTAATTGACGACCGACCCGTACTGGTTCGTGATGGTGACGAACCCGGGAATGCCTGCGGAAGAGTACACATTGTACACCCCGCAGTCGATCGAGGTGCCCGACTGGTCGAACATGCGGATCTCAAACCGGGGTTGCTCGTTGGGCGAGTGCGATGGATCTTCCAGTACAACGGCATAGCGGTACACGAACAAGGCGTTGCTGGCATCCACCACCATGGCGTAGGTTAAGCGCTCGGCCTGGGAGTTTACGTTGTCGTTGCCAAGACGGGCTGAATAGGTCCCTCCACCGGGTGCCACCACGGTGATCGCCCCGTCGGTATTGGGGTCCGTGCCCGGACCGGTCATGATCGTATGGCGACCGGCGGCGATCATGGTATTCCCGACATTGATGGGGCAACAATAGCCGGTGCCCCCCGACCAGTTGGTGAAGTCTCCGTTGTCAAAGCCCGAATTCGGGCAACTGCTGGCTTGCGACCAGACCAACGGTGCCAGATGTACCGCCATGATGAACAGCGCTGTGCGTATCGACCCGATCTTCATAAGGAGTAATTGATTGCTTTGCAAAATAGCGCACACGTACCGAAAGACCGGGAAAAGGACATGCGGGTTGCCTCAAGGGCCGAATGTTCGGGAGTGCCCAGTGCCCGGGGAAGGTCGGACCTGTTCGTGTGCCGCGACCGGGCCGGTCCCCAAAGAACAGGAGTTCGAGATGACCCGCATTGAAGGAAGGCCCCGATCGGCTTGATGTTCACGAGATCGAACGATCGATCTGTGGAAAACTGTTCACCCCCTCACCCCCTCTTGCGGGGTACCTTCGAGGCCGCGCTTCTCTTTTTTCGTAGTTGTCAGTTGTGGGGTCCGATGCATGAGGGGAACAGACGTTCCAGCGGAAGACCTTCAGTGCCGCATGGATCCCCTGGGGCACTGCCTGACCACTGTGAACCGGGAACCAAGCACCAGGACCACGACCCCCGAGACCCGAGACCCTCAAATGCAATTCTCCCACCTTCACGTTCACACCCAATTCTCCCTTCTCGACGGTGCCAGCAACATCAGCGCGCTCTACAAAAAGGCCGCGGCCGACGGGCAGCCCGCCGTTGCCATCACCGACCATGGCAACATGTTCGGCGCCTTCAAGTTCGTGGCAGAGGCCGGCAAGCACAAGAACCCCGATGGCACGCCCAAGGTGAAACCCATCGTGGGTTGCGAGTTCTACCTCGTGGATGATCGCCATAAGAAGGCCTTCACCCGGGAGGACAAGGACCAGCGCTTCCACCAACTGATGCTGGCCAAGAACGCCACCGGGTATAAAAACCTGAGCAAGCTCTGCTCCTTGGGGTACATCGAGGGCTACTACAGCAAGTATCCGCGGATCGACAAGGAACTGGTGCTCCAGTACCATGAGGGGTTGATCGCCACCACCTGCTGTTTGGCGGCCAGCGTGCCGCGCACCATCCTGCGCAAGGGAGAAGCTGCGGGTGAGGCCGAGTTCAAGTGGTGGCTGGACCTGTTCGGCGAGGACTACTACATCGAAATGCAGCGCCATGGCATCGAGGACCAGAACAAGGTGAACGCCGTGCTCCTGAAGTGGGCGGAGAAGTACAACGTGCCCATCATCGCCAGCAACGACAGCCACTATGTGGATCAGCAGGACGCCAATGCGCACGACATCCTGCTCTGCCTGAACACAGGCGAAAAGCAGAGCACGCCCAAGGCCACGGATGCCGATGCCGAGAACGGCACCACCAAGGGCAAGCGCTTCGCCTTCTCCAACGACGAGTTCTTCTTCAAGACGAAGAACGAAATGCTGGACCGCTTCAAGGACATCCCACAGGCACTGGACAACACCAGCCAGATCGTGGACAAGGTGGAGGTGCTCAAGCTGAAGAAGGACATCCTGCTGCCGAACTTCGAGATACCCGCGGAATTCGCCGATCAGGACGAATACCTGCGGCACATGACGTACAACGGCGCAGTGCGTCGCTATTTGGGCACGGCCTCTGAAGCCGGCATTGATTCGCTGGACCCGAAGATCAAGGAGCGCTTGGATTTCGAGCTCTTCACCATCAAGACGATGGGCTTCGCGGGCTACTTCCTGATCACGCAGGACTTCATCAACCACGGTCGCGACATCGGGGTGGTGATCGGTCCCGGCCGGGGTAGCGCAGCGGGCAGCGCGGTAGCGTACTGCATCGGCATCACCAACATCGACCCCATCAAGTACGATCTGCTTTTCGAGCGATTCCTCAACCCGGACCGCAAGAGCATGCCCGATATCGATACCGATTTCGATGATGAGGGCCGTCAGCGGGTGATCGACTATGTGGTGGAGAAGTACGGGAAGAACCAAGTGGCCCAGATCATCACCTACGGCAGCATCGCGGCCAAGAGCAGCATCCGCGATGTGGCCCGCGTGCTGGACCTGCCGCTGAACGAGGCCGACCGGTTGGCCAAGCTGGTCCCGGAACGACCGGGCATCAACCTCGGCCGGCTTCTGCGTGCGCCACTGGACGGGGAAGGAAGCCTGAAGGCCAAGGAGAACTTGAGCAGTGACGAGATCGCCAATGTGAAGCAGTTGCGCGAGGTGCTGGAAAGCGGCGAAGCCACCGCCGACGTGCTGAACGAGGCCGAGAAGCTCGAGGGCTCCGTACGCGGTACGGGCATCCACGCGGCGGGCATCATCATCGCACCCTCCGACCTCACGGACATCATCCCCGTGTGCATCAGCAAGGAATCCAACCTGCTCCTCACCCAGTACGATGGCCGCGTGATCGAGGATGCGGGCGTGATCAAGATGGACTTCCTCGGCCTGAAGACCTTGACGATCATCCGCGATGCCATGCGCATGGTCAAGGCCAACCATGGCATCGACATCGACCTGGACAGCATCCCATTGGATGACCCGAAGACCTTCAAGCTCTACCAGCGCGCCGAGACCAACGGCACCTTCCAGTTCGAGAGCAGCAACATGCAGAAGTACCTGCGCGAACTGAAGCCCGACCAGTTCGGCGACCTCATCGCCATGAACGCCCTGTACCGCCCCGGGCCGATGGATTACATCCCCAGCTTCATCAAGCGCAAGCACGGCCGGGAGGAGATCCTGTACGACCTTCCCGAGATGGAGGAGCTCCTGAAGGAGACCTATGGCATCACTGTCTATCAGGAACAGGTGATGTTGCTGAGCCAGAAGCTGGCGGGCTTCACCAAGGGTGATGCGGACGTGCTGCGGAAGGCCATGGGAAAGAAGGACCTCCCCACGCTGCACAAGATGAAGGGCAAGTTCCTCGAGGGCACCTCCGCCAAGGGCCTCGACCCCAAGGTCTGCGCCAAGGTGTGGAAGGACTGGGAGTCCTTCGCCCAGTACGCGTTCAACAAATCACACAGTACCTGCTATGCCTTCGTGGCCTACCAGACCGCATGGCTGAAGGCAAACCATCCGGCCGAGTTCATGGCCTCGGTGCTCACCCACTCGCAGAGCAGCATCGAAAAGGTCACCTTCTTCATGGAGGAATGCCGCCGAATGGGCATCCCGGTGCTGGGGCCCGATGTGAACGAAAGCGGCTTCCAGTTCAGCGTGAACAAGCAAGGGCAGGTCCGCTTCGGGCTGGGTGCGGTGAAGGGCGTGGGCGAAGGCGCGGTGGATGCGATCGTGAGCGAACGCCGGAGCGAGCGCGGTCCGTACGTGAGCGTATACGACCTGATCCGCCGCGTGAACCTGCGCAGTGCCAACCGCAAATCATTGGAGAGCTTGGCATACGCCGGAGCGTTCGACGGCCTGGGGCACATGCACCGCGCACAGTTCTTCTTCACCCAAGGAGAAGGGAAGCCCACCTTCATCGAAACCCTGGTGCGCTATGGCCAACAACACCAGGATGGGCAGGACAGCTCGCAGGTGAGCATGTTCGACATGGTGGGCGACGAGGCAGCAGCGATCCCGGAACCCGCACTGCCGCAAGTGGAGCCATGGAGCGCACTGGAGCAATTGCACCACGAAAAGGAGGTGATCGGCTTCTACCTCAGCGGCCACCCGTTGGATGATCATCGCCTGGAGATCAAGCACCTCTGCAATGCACAGCTACCACAGCTGGCGGACCTGAAGAACGTGGCAGGACGCGAGCTCTGCATGGCCGGCATCGTCACCAAGGCCGAGCACCGCATCGCCAAGAGCGGAAAGCCCTTCGGCAGCTTCTCCCTGGAGGACCATTACGGAAAGCACGACTTCATGCTCTTCAGCGAGGACTACATGAAGTTCAAGCTCTACCTGCAGACCGGCACATTGCTTCTACTGAAGGGACGCGCCGTGGAACGCACGTGGGGCCGCGATGAAGGTCAGCTCGAGTTCAAGATCTCCAACATCGACCTGCTCACGGATGCCCGGGAGAAATACATCACCAAACTGATCGTACAGGTGGATGCGGCGCGCGTCAATGAAGCATTGAGCCGGGAGCTTGCGGACATATTGACCGCCAGCAAGGGCAACTGCAAGGTGCTCGTTTCCTTGTTCGATAGTGAGGAAAACTTCATGGTGGACGCACCCAGCAAAGTCGGAACGGTGAACATAACCTCCGAATTGACCGATCGATTGGATGGCTTGGGCGACGTAAAATGGTCACTTAGCTGACCAAGTGTCAGTGAAAACGGTTCGGCAGGGAGCTTGCTGAATGCCGAATACTTCGGACCTTAGCGATCCGGAGGAAAATGCTCCAATAGCTGAACGAAAAAAACAACGCGCGCCTACTGCGCATAAACCAAATGAACATGGCAATTGAACTGACCGACAGCAACTTTGAGGAACTCGCCCTGAAGAGCGACAAGCCCGTTCTCGTCGATTTCTGGGCCGAGTGGTGCGGCCCCTGCCGCATGGTCGGTCCCGTGGTGGAGGAACTTGCCAAGGATTACGATGGCAAGGCCGTTATAGGCAAGGTGAACGTGGACAACAATCCACAGACCGCCATGAAATACGGTATCCGGAGTATCCCCACTATTCTGTTCCTGAAGAACGGAGAGGTGGTGGACCGCAGCGTGGGCGCCGTACCCAAGGCGACGCTGGCCGGTAAGCTGGACGGCCAGTTGGTCTAGGTTGGCATCATCTAACAATGAAGGGCCCGGTGGTACGTCCGCCGGGCCTTTTTTGTGTTCCGGAGCGGGCGAAATGACCCGGATAGGGGATCACCGGGTAGCGGCGTGCTGCGCTACCCCGTGCGTTAGCTTTCCGATAACCCTGTTCAGGAGGATGCCTCAATCCGCGAACTGCAGGTCGTACAACTTCCGATAGGCCCCGTTCTTGGCCAGCAATTGCTGGTGGCTGCCCTGTTCGATGATGCGCCCCTCGCCCACCACCAATATCCTGTCCGCCTTTTGGATGGTGCTGAGCCGGTGGGCGATCACTATGCTCGTGCGCCCTTCGGTGATCTTGTCCGTGGCTTGTTGGATCAACTGCTCGCTCATGCTGTCCACGCTGCTGGTGGCCTCGTCCAGCACCAGCACCTTGGGCGCGTTCACGTATGCGCGGATAAAGGCCAGCAACTGGCGCTGGCCCACGCTGAGTATGGCCCCCCGCTCCCGTACGCTCGTGTCGTAACCGTCGGGCAATTGCATGATGAAGTCGTGCGCTCCCACCGCCTTGGCGGCAGCCACTACTTCCTCGCGCGTGATGTTGTCATCGTTCAACGTGATGTTGTTGTGGACCGTATCGCTGAAGAGGAACACATCCTGCAGCACCACCGAGATGCTTTTCCGCAGCTCGTGCAAGCGGTAGTCCCGGATGTCGTGCCCGTCCAGCAGCACCTTTCCCTTCTGGTATTCGTAGGCCCGGCTCAATACGTTCACGATGCTGCTCTTGCCACTGCCGGTAGCTCCCACCAAGGCGATCATTTCACCGGCCTTGGCGGAAAAGGTGATGTTCTTCAGGACGTAATCCTCGTCCACGTATGCGAGCCAGAGGTCCTGGAATTCGATATCGCCCCGCACCTCCGCCGTGCTCCGGGTTCCGCTCTCGTCCATGGAGGCTTCCGTGTCCAGCACGGCGAACACGCGCTCACTGCCCACCATGCCCATCTGCAGCACATTGAAGCGGTCGGCCAGTTGCCGGATCGGGCGGTACAGCATGTTGATGAACTGGATGTAGGCGATCAGTTCGCCGAATGTGGCCACGCCTTCCAGCACATCGCCAACGCCCCACCAGATGAGGAACGCGAGCGAGACCGCGCTGAGCACTTCCACCACCGGAAAGAACACCGAATAGGCGAACACCGAGCGTATATGTGCCCCGCGATGCTCCCGGTTGATCTGCTTGAACTTCTCGTACTCCTGCTTTTCCCGCCCGAAGAGCTGAACGATGGCCATGCCCTGGATATGCTCCTGCACGAAGGCGTTGAGCCGCGATACTTGGTTGCGCACGTCCTGGAAGCTCCGCTGGATGGCGTTCTTGAAGATGCTCGTGGCCCATAGCAGCAGCGGGATCGGCACCATGCTCCACAGCGCCAGCTCCCAGTTGTACACGAACATCACCACCACTACCACCACCAGCTTCAGCAGGTCGCCCATGATCATGAGCAACCCTTGCGAGAAGATGTTGTCGATGGTTTCGATGTCGCTCACCACCCGGGTGACCAGGGTGCCGATGGGCGTGCGGTCGAAGTAGCGCATGCGGAAGCTGGTGATCTTCGCGAAGAGCTGCTGGCGCAGATCGAAGGTGACGGTCTGCCCCAGCCAGCTGGTCCAATAGGCTTGGAAGAACTGAACGCCGGCCTCCACGATCAGCAGGCCCACCACCACCGCCATGATCAGGTAGAGGCCCTGCAGGTCGCCCTTGGCGGCATAGTCGTCCACCATCACGGCCATCAGCACGGGCCGCACCACCCCCACCAGGGAGAGCAGGATGGTGAGGGCGAAGGTGATCCAGAACAGCCGCCGATAGGGATGTACGAAGCGCATCACCCTTCGGAACAGGCCCACATCGAACGCTTTGCCGGTTGCGGCGCTCATGATCGGGGCTCCGTGATGAAAGGGTACTGGACGCGCGAGAGATAGAGCCCGCAGGCCGGGGCGCTCTTCCCTGCCTTGCCACGTTCCCCGGAGGCGATCACCTCGGCCATGTATGCTGCGGGCCATTGCCCCTTGCCGATCCGGATGCACGTGCCCACGATGGCCCGCACCATGTTGCGCAGGTAGCGATCGGCAGTGATGGTGAAGCGGTAGCCGTTGTCCGTGGCCGACCAATGGGCTTGCCGCACATCACAGATGGAGGTGCGATTGTCGCTGCCGGTGCGCTGGAAGCAACTGAAATCCTGCTTGCCGATGATCGCTTGGCAAGCGGCATCCATGGCGAGGACATCGAGTTCCAAGCGCAGCAAATACGATCGGTCGTGGATGAAGGGATCCTTTTTGCGATGGATCAGGTAGGTGTATTCCCGTTCGGTGGCACTAAAGCGTGCGTGGGCCTTGGCATCCACCGGGAACGTTCGTTTTGCCGCTATGGCCGGGGGCAGGAGGCCGTTCATGGCATTGGTGAAACCATCCGTATCGGCGATGGGCCCGGCGGTATCGAAGTGGATAAAGTAGCTGGAAGCATGCACGCCTGTATCGGTGCGGCCACAACCCAGGGCGGTGGTTCGTGGTGCGCGCAGTTTCAGCCGGAGCGCCTTCTCCACCTCCTCCTGCACGGTGGGTGCAGCCAATTGCCGCTGCCACCCCCGGAAAGGCGTGCCGTCGAAGGCGAGTTCCATGAAATAGCGCGGCATGTGGGTCGATCGGAAGATCAGACAATTGGACGATCGGAAAATGAGGATCCGGGGCCGCAAAAGTAGGTCCGTGCTCCCAAGAAGTATCCGTGCCACAGCCAAGTAGCCTACTACTGCACGATCACTTTGGTACGGGTACCTGCCACATTCAATACATAGAAGCCCGGAATCGCGTGGGGTAGTAGGATGTTGGTACTGCCAGCAGCAGTCAGTCCAGAGAGTACTTCGATGCCACGCACGTCCGTCAAGTGATAGGGCTTGTTTGGTGATGCTCCTTCAACGACGAAGGTACCTGTGGATGGGTTGGGATGGATCGCCAACTTGGCCTTGGGGGCATCCGGAACGCCCACCGTAAATGGCAGGCAAGCTTGATAGGGCACCGAATCGGCATCCAAGTAGTTCCCGCAGAAATTGCTCATCGAATAACTTGCTTCGAACCAAAATTGTAGGGGAGTCAGGAGACCTTTTATGCTGCCGATCCCGGCCACCCATTCATCTCCGAAAAAGTCAAGGTGAAGGCGCTTGCGGGCACGGCCTGCCAGCCATACCGTATCGATGGATTGGACGGTAACAGGGAAGGACGGATCGGAAGATTGCCAATAGGCCGTGTCATTCACGGACAAGCCAAAATCATACAACACTTGGGTCGCAGTATCCCCGTAATACTCATAGCCATAGTAAAACGGTTGAATCGACCGGTAGAATACTTTATCCTGATCCACAGCGAGCAAGCCTATCTGTGTTCCATCACCGCTGGTCACACTTCCCCATGACAAGCCATCGATCTCTACGCTGGGCTCCGCATAGTATTGAAGTGTATAGTTGAAATACATGAAGTTCATGTTCTGTCCATCCCAATCCCAAGTGGTGGTGGTCATGTCCCATGTCCCGTCCACGTTCGGGAAGATCGTATCGTTCTGGGCGGAAACCCGGCCCACGACCAACAAGAGCATTGTGATGAACCCCAAGCGCATAATGCTGACAAGATAAGCCATCTTCGCCCCGATGAAACGCATTGGCCTCCTGAGCGATACCCACGGTTGGCTGGACCCGCGCCTGCAAGCGCATTTCGCAGCCTGCGACGAGATCTGGCATGCGGGCGACATCGGTGGCAAGGCGGTTACGGACGAACTGCAACGCTGGAAGCCCCTTCGGGCGATCCATGGCAACATCGATGATGCGAAGGCACGCTTGGAATTTCCGGCCGACCAGCGCTTCACGATCGAAGGCGTACGGGTATGGATGACGCATATCGGTGGCAGGCCACCGCGCTACGACCCAGCGGTACGGGAAGAACTGAAGCGCGATCCGCCCACCCTTTTCATCTGCGGCCACTCGCACATCTGCATGGTAAAGTTCGACCCGCTCCTGAACATGTTGTACATGAACCCCGGTGCCACCGGCAGGCATGGTTGGCACAAGGTGCGCACAGGCCTGCGCTTCTCCATCGACGCGGGAAAACTGAAGGACCTGGAAGTGATCGAGCTGGGTGCTAGGGGAGCTGGAGAGAGCTTCGACGCGGAGACGATGAGGCGCTGAGAAAGCTGGCCGGTGGATGTGGACCGGGAATTTAGCCCCGAGCGCCGAGTACCTGATGTCACGCACTGGCTTCGTACGAGTACTATCTCACAAACCCTGTATTTCCTCAGCGTCTCTGCGCCTCTGCGTCTAAAACCTACCTCAACCGATCCATCCCCTTCACCAACGCCTCATCCTTCCGGATCCCGCGCTCGGCAAGCAAGGTGAACACCACCATGAGCAGTGGCAAGATCGCGGAAAATCCGAAGCTGTTCTCCACCTTTCCTCCTTGCTCCAAGTAAGCGCGCATCGAGTTGTCCGTGATGAACAGGAAGACCAGGATGGCCATCACCAGCAGGTTGACCATGCGGGTGATCCGCAACTGGCGCACACGGTTCTTGTACAGGAAGATAACCCCCAACAACAGTGCGGACAGCACACCGATCAGCGCGGCGAACGGGACCTTCGCCGTGGCATCGGTCACCGGGGTGCCATCCGCGGTGAAGAAGCCGGTGGTGCGGAAAAAGAAAGTTTGGTCCCCGCGCACGAAGGTGTCCACAGGGAAGAAGAAGGTGAGCACTCCGCATAAGGCCGCCAGCAAAAGGAAGAGGGTCTGTTTTCGTTGAAGCATGTGGCTTGGGCAAGGAGCGCGAAGATCGCTCGCCCGGTCCAAAGGGGGAAATGCACGGACGTGATCGAAGGAAAAAGTTTGATGGATCCGCGTTCAGCCTTAATATTGCATCGTCCATTCCGTGTTGGCCGTTCATTTTCCGCCAGCCCCCTTTCTTCGGACGATACTGATTTTTATTCTTCCTGAGCCTACGTGGCGACCTGCGGCCGAACACCGCTCCCCACTTCGAATCCGTACAGCATGCCTGAAAAAGCCGCACTTGAGGCCCTGAAGCTCCCTGAGCTGAAGGAGATCGCGAAGCATCTGAAATTGAAAAAATTCGAGAACCTGAAGAAACAGGATCTCATCACCAAGATCCTGGCGGCCGGAAAGGCGGCTGACAACCGGGACACGGATGCCATCGCCGAACTGGCCGTTGAGGATGAGGCCCCCGATCCGGAACCGGACCCGGAGCCCGAAGAGGATGAAGAGGATGACGATGATGATGACGATGACGACGATGATGATGACGACGACGACGACGATGGTGATGATGAGAACGGTGAGGAGGACGATAGTGATGATGATGATGACGAAAACGACGAGGTCGTGAAACGCTCTCCCCGCGGGACCAGCACCTCCAAGCGGTCCGGGCCTGAAGACCCCCAAACCTCGGAGGGCAATGCCCCGGTTGCCCCAACGCAGAAGGACCAGGAAGGCCGGTCCCCCCGCCGCGACGAGCGCCCCGATGGCACTAACGACCGCTTCGACCCACGGGACCGGCAACAGCGTCGGGGGCGCCGCCCGCGCATCGAGGGTGAAGCCGCGAAGGACGAACAGGATGGGGCCGGCGATACGGTTGCACAGGGTCCGGGGTCGTCCCCGGATCAGGCCCTTGCTGCCGAGAGGTCGCAGGACCACCGGCACGGCGACCGCAAGGATGCGACCAAGGAAAGGCACGAAGGCAAGGACGATGGTCAGCACATGCAACGGGACCAACGTGATCAGGGCCGTCAGCAAGGTCGCGACCAGCAACGCAACGAGCCGCGTGGACCGCAGGATCAGCGAGGCAGGCAAGATCAGCGGAGTGCTGGTGACCAACGCAACCCGGGCGACCAGCGCGACCGGGAACAAGGTAGGCGCGGTGATCAACGCCAGCAGGACCGCACGCCCGCTCCACCGGCTTCCTTCGAGGCCTTTATCGAGACGGACGGTGTGCTGGAGATCATGCCGGAGGGCTACGGCTTCCTGCGCAGCAGCGATTACAACTACCTGCCTTCACCGGACGATGTGTACGTGACGCAGCAGCAGATCAAGCAATCCGGATTGAAACTGGGTGACACCGTGCATGGCTACGTGAGGCCGCCCCGCGACCAGGACAAGTACTTCCCGCTGGTGAAGGTGGAAAGCATCAATGGCCGCGATCCGGAATGGGCCCGCGACCGTGTTCCGTTCAAATTCCTCACCCCCCTCTTCCCGGACGAAAAATTCGACCTGACCACCAAGGGGGCAACCCTGAGCACGCGCGTGTTGGACCTCTTCGCGCCCATCGGCAAGGGCCAGCGCGGCTTGATCGTGGCACAACCCAAGACCGGTAAGACCATCCTGCTGAAGGATGTGGCGAACGCCATTGCGGCCAACCATCCGGAGGTCTACTTGATCGTGCTGCTGATCGATGAGCGCCCGGAGGAGGTGACCGACATGCAGCGCAGCGTAAATGCCGAAGTGATCGCCAGCACCTTCGACGAGCCCGCCACCCGCCACGTGGCCGTGGCCACCATGGTGCTGGAGAAGGCCAAATGCCTCACCGAGTGCGGCCACGACGTGGTGATCCTTTTGGATTCCATCACCCGATTGGCCCGTGCCTACAACACCGTGCAGCCCGCCAGTGGCAAGATCCTCTCCGGTGGCGTGGATGCCAATGCCCTGCAAAAGCCCAAGCGCTTCTTCGGCGCTGCGCGGAAGATCGAGAACGGGGGGTCGCTCACCATCATCGCCACGGCCCTCACCGAAACGGGAAGCAAGATGGACGAAGTGATCTTCGAGGAGTTCAAGGGAACCGGCAACATGGAACTCCAACTGGACCGGAAGATCAGCAACCGCCGCATCTTCCCGGCCATCGACATCCTTGCCAGCGGCACCCGTCGCGACGACCTGCTCCACCACAAGGACGTGCTTCAGCGCACGTGGATACTGCGCAAGCACTTGGCCGATATGACGCCCGTGGAAGCCATGGAATTCGTGAAGGGTCGCATGGAGGGTACCAAGAGCAACGAGGAATTCCTCGTCTCCATGAACGGTTGACCGCGAAGCGGCCATGTCCGGCATCCGTTCCACTTTCCTTCTGGCGCTCGGAACGATGGCACTCAGGGTCATCCTGTTCTATGCCGGCGTAACGGTGGCTCCTTTCGACTTTATTCCCGTGCATCTGCTGGTGTTGGTGCTGGCGGTGTACTTGAGCGGGCACCTGTTGCTGAACCATGACCCTTCGCGCGGCCTCGGCGAATTGTTCCGGGCCGGTTTCCAAACGGTATTTCTCTATGCGTTCCTGATCTCCCTGTTCATCTGGACCTATTACAAGACCATCGACACCACCTCGTTCAGCTCCTACAATGCCAGATTGGTGGAAGGCTTTGTAGAGCAAGGCCATCCACGGGAAGAAGCACTGGAGAAGGTAACCTCCATGTACAATGCGACAAGCTATGCCGCGATCACCTTCTTCGGATTGTTCCTCGTGGGAAGCTTCAATGCGCTGGCCTTTGGCGTGCTGCACCACAAGGTGCTGCGCCGGTTCCGGCCCCAATAGTTGTCGGGACCGGGCCCTTCACGTTCACGCAATGAACGCTTCCGCCAGGGCAGTAAGATCGAGCCCTCCGAAGTTGCCGCTGCTCATCATCAGCAGCACCCCCTCCCCGCCCATGTCCTCGCGCACCGCGCCCATCAAGGTGATCGGCGTGGTGAGCACGCGCAGGTCCTCCCGTTGGAAGGCTTTGCGGATGCGCTCCGCAGGTACGGGTGGCAGCCTCTTCAGCTGCACCGCGTGCGGGTCGTAGAACACCAAGGCCTTGTCTGCTCCGTCCAGGCACCCCGCATACTGATCCAGGAAATTCTCGCTCAGACTGCTGAAGGTGTGCAGCTCCATGCATGCGGTAAGGGTGCGGCCAGGAAACTGCTCGCGGACCGCGTCCACCGTGGCTTTCAGCTTGCTGGGCGAGTGCGCGAAATCCTTGAACACCACCTTCCCCTCGTGCTCCGCCAATTTCTCCAAGCGCTTGGCCGCTCCGGTAAAGGAGGCAATGGCCGCATGGAACTCGCGGTCGCCAATGCCGAGCTGATGGCATACATGTCGCGCTCCCTCCAAGTTCATCAGGTTATGCTTGCCAAAGATCTTCAGCGGGACCTCTCCCTGCGCGGTCACCAGCGAGGTGAGGCCGTTGCGGATCACATGGGGCGGCACGCCGTAAGGCACTTGGGGCACCTCCTTCCTTTCCCTGCGCTCGGCCGCCAAGCGTGCCACGATGGCGTCCTCGGCGCAATAGATCAATTTGCCGCCCGGCTCGATCAGGTCGATGAAGGTGGCGAACTGCTCCACGTAGCTCTCGAAGGTCTTGAAGACGTTGATGTGGTCCCACGCGATCCCACTGATCAACGCGATGTCCGGCTTGTAGAGGTGGAATTTCGGCACCGGTTCCAAAGTGGAGGCCAGGTATTCGTCCCCTTCGATCACGGCCACCGAGCTGTTTGCGCTCAGCCGCACCATGCAGTCAAAGCCTTCCAATTGCGCACCCACGAGATAATCGAAATCGGCCCCCGCGGCCCGCAGCACATGCACGATCATCGAGGTGATGGTGGTCTTGCCGTGGCTGCCGCCGATCACAACGCGGGTCTTGTTCCTTGTCTGCTCGTGGAAGTAGGCGGGGTAACTGAATACGGGGATACCGAGTTCCTGTGCCCGTTGCAGCTCGGGATTGTCGGCCCGGGCGTGCATGCCGAGGATCACCGCGTCCAGCTCCTTCGTAATATCCTCCGGATGCCAGCCCAACTGCTCGGGCAGGATCCCCAAGTTGTCCAGGCGACTGCGGCTGGGCTCGAAGATCTCGTCATCGCTTCCGGTCACCTCCGCACCTTGCTGATGCAAGGCAATGGCCAGGTTGTGCATGGCACTGCCCCCGATGGCGATGAAGTGGACGCGTTTCATGGGTTTGGCCGCCGGAGCAATGAGCAAGGGCGATACTGCAAAAATGCCGATCAACAGCCATGTTCCGCTTGGGCCGCAGGGGTAAGTATCCACGTTGGATCGTTTGTGGCACGCCCGCTTCGAGGTGGATCATGGCTGCATTTCCCCGCGCTGGAACGGAGGTCTAACTTTGTCCGGTGAAACCCTGCTCCCTTTCAGCCCTACGAGGAGAGCGTCACATACCAGTACCGGAAGATCCCGCCCCTATCGCTGCTCATGCGCACCTTCGACATTCCCGCCCACTATCGCTCCAACCTGATCGGCCGTCTCAAAGCCTTTCGCAAGGTGCAGGACCCGCGGAAAAAGGACTTCACGCCAACGCTGCTGGACCTGGGTGCGGTGCGGTTCATTCTCGCACGGCACTTCGGCTTTTGCTACGGGGTGGAGAATGCGATCGAGATCAGCTACAAGGCGTTGGAGGACAACCCCGGCAAGCGGATCTTTCTTTTGAGCCAGATGATCCATAACCCTGAGGTGAACGAGGACTTGGAGAGCCACGGGCTTCGCTTCATCCAGGACACCCACGGCCAGATGCTCATGGACTGGGGCGAACTGAAGAGTGATGATATCGTGATCATTCCTGCCTTTGGGACCACGTTGGAAACAGAGGCGCGCTTGAAATCACTCGGCATCGACCCGCTGCTGCACAACACCACTTGCCCTTTCGTGGAGAAGGTGTGGAAGCGCAGCGCACAACTGGGGGAGCAGAAGCATACCGTAGTGATCCACGGCAAGGCCGCGCACGAGGAAACCCGCGCCACCTTCAGCCACACGGCAAAGGGCTCCCCGGCGGTGATCGTGAAGGACATGGCGGAGACTGAGGAACTGGGGCGCATCATCACGGGAGAGCTGCCGGCGGAACGATTCTTCGAGCTCTTCGGGACCCGCTGCACACCCGGCTTCAACCCCGCTGCGGACCTTCAGCGCATCGGCGTGGTGAACCAGACCACCATGCTGGCCACGGAGACGCAGGCCATTGCCGACCACCTGAAACAGGTGATGCTGAAGACCTACGGCGAGGCAGCCCTGAAGGACCATTTCGCCGACACCCGCGACACGCTGTGCTATGCCACGAACGACAATCAGGACGCAACGCATGAGTTGCTGAAGGAGGAGGCCGACCTGGCCTTGGTTGTTGGCGGATACAACAGCAGCAACACCAGTCATATCGTGGAATTGCTGGAAGGAAAATTCCCCACCTACTTCATTAATGGCGAGAAGGAGCTGCTGAGTTCCACTGAGATCGAGCATTTCAACTATCCAGCACACAAGCTGGAACGCACCACTGATTGGCTACCCGCGAAAAGGCCCATCACCATCGTCCTCACCAGTGGTGCCAGTTGTCCGGACACCCTGCTGGACCGGGTGATGTTGAAGGTGCTGGGTTTTGTGGAGGGTGCGAAGGACGCTGAAACCGCCGTTTCCGCCTTGGTGGAGTAGAACTTCCCGGAATGAGGCAAGCATTCCCCTTTCTTGTTCTTCTGTTCGGAACCTTCGCTGCCAACGGACAATCGCCGAAGGAGAAGTTCATCAAGTACGGCCTGCAGGTCGATCGGGCGAAGACGGCTGCGGCACATGGCCGGCATCAGCAAGCCATGGCCATTTATGATTCGGCCTTTGCGCTAGTGCCATTCATGGCCTACGACTATTTCGATGCGGTGCTGAACGCCTTGGCCGCGGGAAGGGATGACAAGGCCAATGACCTCTTGATACAGGCCACGGAGAATGGCTTCAAGGTGGAAAGCCGATATGATCCGGCCCTGCAGGAATTTCTGCTTTCGGAGCGTTCCATGCCGTACCTGAACATGCGCGACTACATGAAGGAGCGTTGGCTAGCGCATGCGGACACCACCATGATCCGCAAGCTGACAAAAGTGGGCAGTTGGACCATCCTGTTGGAGGACGACAACGGTGCGCTCAGCTATAGCACCGATCCTGCCGCTTTCGAGAGGCTCCTCTCACTGGCCAGGGAACGCGGATGGCCCACCCCGCTCAACGTTGGCAGCGCTTTTTACATGACCCAAAATCTCTTGCTGGAACAATTGGACAACTACCCGGACAACCCCAGATGGCAACAGGTGCTTCCCTACATCCGCTCCGCAATGGATCGTGGTGCATTGCCGCCGGATTACCTCGCTCCTTTCCAGGACATGGAAAACATCAAGCAAGGGAAGCCCATGGCGTACGGGATCCTGCTTTCCTACTACCGGGAAGATCCTTCGAAATGGTACGTGGTGGACCATGCATCGCTGGAAAAGAACCGTCGCTCCGTGGGTTTGGGATCGATCGAGGATTTTCTGTTCCGGTACGACCTGGACCCGAGCCTGATGCGATATGCGGAGCCTTGATCCGTAACCGCGTGGCCGGAAGGTTAGCTGCGGAACTGCCTGCTGACAAGGCCGCAGAGATGATGCCGGATCAGAAATCGAGGTACAGTGCGAACAGGATTGGACGGCTTCACGCCTCCGTCACCACCCCGATCGTCTTTACCACGAAGCCCAGTGCCATATCGAACTGCTCCGTGGCGGTGAGGTCGCTGTTGTCGATCTCCATGGCGTCCGGGGCTTTCTGCAGGGGGGCGGCCTCGCGTTTGGTATCGTCCTCGTCGCGGCGTTCGATGTTCTCCAAAACGCTGGCGTAGTCCACTTCCACGCCCCGACCCTTGAGCTCCAAGTAACGGCGCCGCGCACGCACTTCCGGACGGGCGGTCATGTAGAACTTCACTTCGGCATCGGGGAATACAACCGTGCCGATGTCGCGTCCGTCCATCACCACGCCACCGTCCTTGCCCAAGGCTTGTTGCAACTGCACCAGCTTGGCACGCACTTCCGGGACCGGGCTCACCAGCGTTACATGCCGGCTCACCTCCATGCCGCGGATCTTGTGCTCCACATTGCGGCCGTCGAGCCAGGTCTCGCTGCGTTGGGAAGCATCATCATGCTTGAAGCTGATATCGATCTTGTCCAGCACTCGCAAGAGGTTTTCCTTGTCCAGCTTGCCGTCCACCACCAGGCCGTTCTCGATCACGTACAGCGCGATGGCGCGGTACATGGCCCCACTATCGATATAGGTATAGCCCAAGTGGTGCGCCAATTGCTTGGCCAACGTGCTCTTTCCGCAACTGCTGAACCCGTCGATGGCGATGTTGATGCGGCGCATGGGTGCGCTAAAATACGGGACGGGAGTTGAGGAGATAAGCCGCCGAGGCGCAGAGCGTGCCTGCAGCAGCCTGGGGTGCGGAGAAATGCACATAAAGGTGCGAGGGAGAAAGGGACCCGCCTTCACGAAGCCTTGGGAAGATGAATTGAGAGGGTGAAGGATGGCAGACGATAGCAGGCGGATTTCCTTCCGTGCCTCTGTGGTGAAAAACTAACCTGCGGTTTTCCGCTTCAGGTCCGCGAAGCGCAATGCCAACGTAAAGGTGTTGCTGGCACCCGCAAGGTTGAACTGCGCATAGCTGTAGCTCACGATCACGCGGCTCACCTTCAGGCCGATGCCAAAGCTCACGCCGGACAAGCCGGGCTTCACGTCCACGGCCAACTCCTGCCGACGGCGATAATTATAACCCAGCCGCAGCATGAAGTTGGGTCCGAAGAGGATCTCCGCGTTTGGAACGATGTGCAACAACGCGCGATCCACGGTGGTCACCTTCTTCACGATGGCCTCACCGGTGGTGGGATCGATCTGGGTCTGCTCGTTCGGGTCGTCATAGGTTAGGTCCCACTGCTGGAGATTGTCGATGGAAAGGCCCAGGCGAAAGGGCGCATGGCGAAACTTGTACGTGGCGGCAAGCTGGGCTTGGAACGGGAGCTTTTCCTTGGTGTCCGTATATCCGCTGCTTACGAAGCCGATGTTGCGCAAGGTGGCCGCAACCGTGAGGCCAAGGGCCTTCTTCACATAGACGCCTCCGATGTCCGCAGCCCAACCCGTGGCGGTGTAGGAATCAAGGTTCGAAGTGATGAATTTCAGGTTGACGCCCATGCTGAAGACGCTATCGATCGCACGACCCGCGCCCACCTGCACCACGTATTCACCTGCCTTGAATTCGCCTTGGTCCATGCCTGTTTCATCCCGGCGGGTGAATGTGCCATAGTCGACGTACTGCATAGAGCCGCTGAGCGTGATCTTGCTGCTGTCCAAGTGGTGCGCGTAAGCGGCATAGCCGATGTTGATGCCGTCCACATACGGCATGTAGCTCAGTGCGACCTGCTTGGCCATGGAGGAGTTGAGCAGTGCCGGGTTGAAAAGGCCGAGGTTGATGTCGTTGTCATACACCGCCACCGGGGAGCCTCCAAGGCCGGAGATCCGTGCTGAACTCGGAATATCGAGCACGCGGAATACAGTGGATCCACCAAGTTGGGCATGGACCGGCACCAGGATGGAAAGGAGCGGAAGGGCAACAAGAAGGCGTACGGGCTTTCGCATATCGGGTCACATGTCGCGATGGGAACGCAAGATAGGCGCGGGTAGTATTCGGTACTGCTTCATGTTTTACGCCATAGTAACGATCCGTCCCCGTAACTGAGGAAGCGATAGCCATGGGCCAAGGCATGAGCATAGATATTGCGCCATTCGGTGCCGATCAGTGCGGCCACCAGGAGGAGCAGCGTGCTTCGGGGCTGGTGGAAATTGGTGATCAGCCCGTCCGCCAGGCGGAATTCGTAACCAGGAGCGATCAACAATCGCGTGGACCCGGCCACCGTGTCCAAGTCGTGTCGGTCCAACCATGCCAGCACGGACTTCAGTGCCTTCCCCGCGTTTACCAACGGTGCGTCAGCGTAGGGACGCCATTGTTCCACATCCAACTGTGCCGGATCATTCCCGTTCGCCACCTCCGCGCCGAACCAATAGAGGCTCTCAATGGTGCGCATGGCCGTGGTGCCCACCGGCACGATCGGACCTTTCCCGATCTGCCCCAGCAGCGTCTCCACCGTGCTGCGCGGAACCCGTACCTGCTCACTGTGCATGGCATGGTCACGCATCGTTGTGCTCTTCACCGGCAGGAATGTTCCCGCGCCCACATGCAAGGTGACGCGTGAAGTGGCGATGCCCTTTTGTGCAATGGCCTCCATCATCTCCGGCGTGAAATGCAGACTGGCAGTGGGCGCTGCCACCGAACCGGGGTGAATGCCGAACACCGTGTTATAGCGCCGATCATCGCTTGGCTCCACCGCTCGGCGCATGTAGGGCGGCAACGGAACATCCCCGAAATGATCGAGCTGATCGATGAACGCGCCTTCGCCCTCCCAACTGAACTCGATGAGATGCTCCCCGTCCCGCAGGTCCTTGCGTTCGGCCTTCAAGCTGTGCCCTTCCTTTTCCGACAGCAGCTCCTCCCCTTTCCAGCGCTTGGCATTGCCCATCATGCACCACCAGCGCACGGGCGAGGTCCGGTTGAGCGCCTCTTCCATGGGCCGGTCCAATGCCGGCGAGAGCACCATGCACTCGATCAACGCCCCGGTGCTGCGACGAAAGGCGATACGTGCATGCACCACGCGGGTGTCGTTCAAAACCAACAAGGTGTTCCCGGGCAACTCCTCGGGCAGGTTCGTGAATCGCCGGTCGGTGATCTCTCCCTCGCGATGGACGAGCAATTTGGCGGCATCCCGCTCGGCCAAGGGATGCTGTGCGATCCGATCCTCCGGCAATGCATAGGTGAGGTCCGTGATGGCGATCGACCTCGGATCCGTGTGTTGCGCCTGCCGGTCGGCACGGGTTCGTTCCCCTCCCATCAGATCCCGGATTCAACTTGGAAGATCAGCCTGCATTTTCAGATCAGCGCAAAGATGCACGGAATGCGCCCTGGGACCATCCGCACAAAAACAAAGAAGCCGACCCTCTTGGACCGGCTTCTCCCATTGGTCATGGTGATCACGCCACCAACAGGGCGTGCTCCACTTTTTCCTTCAATAGAGCATGCTTCACCACGTCGATCATTTCGGTGACGTAGTGGAAGCGCATGCCCTTGACGTAGCGCGCATCGATCTCCTCGATGTCCTTGCGATTGTCCTCGCTGAGAATGATCTCCTTGATGCCTGCCCGCTTGGCCGCGAGGATCTTCTCCTTGATGCCGCCCACGGGAAGCACTTTTCCGCGCAGGGTGAGCTCACCGGTCATCGCGAGGTACTTGCGCACTTTCTGCTGGGTGAAGGCACTGGCAATGCTGGTCAGCATGGCGATACCGGCGGAAGGTCCGTCCTTGGGCGTGGCGCCTTCCGGCACGTGGATATGGACGTTCCACCGTTTGAACACTTCCTGCTCCAGCCCGATGATATCGCTGTGCGCCTTGAGGTATTCGAGGGCGATCATCGCGCTTTCCTTCATCACGTCGCCGAGGTTGCCGGTAAGGGTGAGCTTGCCTTCGCCCTTGGTGATGCTGGTCTCCAGGAAGAGGATGTCGCCGCCGGTGGGGGTCCAGGCAAGACCTGTGACCACCCCGGCCACATCGTTGCCCTGGTACTTGTCGCGGGCATGGCTGGGCCCGTAGATCTTCACCAGGTCCGCCACGTTGATGGTGACATTGAACTTTTCCTTCAGGCCGATCTGCTTTGCCCGGTAACGCACCAGCTTGGCGATGCGCTTCTCCAAGGTGCGCACACCGCTCTCATCGGTATAGTTCTCCACGATGGCCTCCAGCAATCCCTCACCCAACTTGAATTGCTTGGCTTTGATGCCGGAACCATCCAGTTGCTTGGGCAACAGGTGGCGTTGTGCTATCTGGACCTTTTCATCGAGGGTGTAACCGTTCACCTCGATGATCTCCATGCGGTCGCGGAGGGCGGGGTGGATGGTGCTGAGGGAGTTCGCCGTGGCCACGAACATCACGCGGCTGAGGTCGTACTCCATCTCCACGTAGTTGTCGTAGAACGCATGGTTCTGCTCGGGATCCAGCACTTCGAGCAAGGCACTGGCGGGATCGCCATGGAAGTCCTTGCCCACTTTGTCGATCTCGTCGAGGACGAAGAGCGGGTTGCTGGTGCCGGCCTTTTTCAGGCTTTGGATCAATCGGCCGGGCATGGCACCGATATAGGTCTTGCGGTGGCCGCGGATCTCCGCCTCATCATGCAGACCACCGAGGCTCATGCGCACGTATTTCCGCCCCAGGGCCTCCGCCATGCTCTTGCCCAAGCTGGTCTTGCCCACGCCGGGAGGACCGAAGAGGCAGATGATCGGGGCTTTCATGTCGCCTTTCAGCTTGAGCACGGCGAGGTGCTCGATCAGCCGCTCCTTCACTTTTTCGAGGCCGAAGTGGTCGCGGTCAAGGACCTTTTGGGCGTTGCGCAGGTCGAACTTGTCGGAGCTGTATTCCCCCCACGGCAGTTCCAACAGCAGTTGCACGTAGTTGAACTGTACGCTGAACTCCGCTCCCGCGGGATTCATGCGCTGGAGCTTCAGGAGTTCCTTCTCGAAGAGGTCGCCCACCTTTTTTGTCCACTTCTTCTTGCTGGCCGCGGCGCGCATCTCCTCGATCTCCTGCTCGATCGGGTTGCCGCCAAGCTCGTCCTGGATCGTCTTGATCTGTTGATGCAGGAAGTATTCGCGCTGCTGCTTGTCCACCTCGGTGCGCACCTTGCTCTGGATCTCATTCTTCATCTCCAGCATCTGCAGCTCCTTCGTCAGGTGCGCAAGCAACATGTTGGCCCGTTCACGCAGATCGGCCACCTCCAGCATGCGCTGTTTCTCGGCAACCTCGGCGTTCATGTTGCTGCTGATGAAGTTCACCAGGAAGCTGGGACTGTCAATGTTCTTTATCGCGAAGCTGGCCTCGGTGGGGATGTGCGGGCTGGCCTTGATGATGTTGGTGGCAAGGTCCTTCAAGGAGCTTACCAGTGCCTCGAATTTCTTCTCGCCCTTCTGCGGCCGTTGCTCCGCGAATTCCTTCACCTTGGCGGTGAAGTAGGGGTCGGTCTTCACCATCTCGATCATCTCAAAGCGCTTCTTGCCCTGGATCACGGCGGTGGTGCTGCCATCGGGCATGCGCAACATGCGGATGATGGTGGCGATGGTGCCGACCTTGTTGAGGTCTTTCGGCTCAGGTTCCTCGATATCCGAGTCCTTTTGGCTCAGAACGCCCAAGGTGCGGTTCCCCCGGTATACTTCCTGGATCAGCTTGATGCTCCGGTCGCGGCCCACGGTGATGGGGATCACCACACCAGGAAAGAGCACGGTGTTGCGCAACGGCAGGATGGGAAGCTCGGGCGGGGTGCTCTCCGCGTTCATCAACTCCTCATCCTCCGCCGTGATCAAGGGGATCAGTTCGGTCTCGTTGTCGATCTCCCCGGAAGCGAGGAAGGGATCGTTGCTCATCAGTATCTCGCTCATGCGAATGGTGCCAATGTGTCGGTTTCCAAAATTACACTGCTTGTGCCAAGTTGAGGCACTTGCGAAGGGCGGGGTCGGCAAGGTTCATGCCGCCGCGCCGGGACTGCGAAGTTGTCAGCGCCTGTGGGCCTCCGTCATGTTGAAAACGTGTTCGAGGATCGCCCGATCGACCTCAGTAAAGGGCACCTTGCGCCTTTCCATCACGGTGGCACATGTGCTGAGGGCCTTGCCCAGTGCGTAAACCTCCCCCCCGCCCCAGGAAAATGAGGGGATATGCTTGGCTGGGAACCCGCTGCCGAGGACATTGGCGCAAACGCCTGCCACGGTGCCGGTATTGAACATGGTGTTGATGCCGCTCTTGGCATGGTCCCCCATCACCAAACCCAGAAATTGTTGACCTGTGGCCATGAGTGCTTCATGGGCGTAGCTCCACGCCTTCACTTCGCCATAGGTGTTCTTCAGGTTGCTGGTGTTGGTATCTGCGCCAAGGTTGCACCATTCACCCAGCACACTATTGCCGAGGAAGCCATCATGCCCCTTGTTGCTGTAGCCGTGGATAACACTGTTGTTCACTTCTCCGCCCACGCGGCTTTCCGGTCCAAAGCTACAGGCGCCGTAGACCTTCGCGCCCATCTTCAGTTGTGCATGATCGCCCAATGCGAGCGGCCCTCGGACCATGCAGCCTTCCATCACCTCGGCCCCCCGGCCGATGTATATGGGTCCGTTCGCGGTGTTCAGCATGGCGGCCTCCACCTTCGCATCCGCTTCGAGAAAGATCAAGCGTGGATCACCGATCACGGTGTTCAACGCACTGAGGCTCTCGCTGCGCCGACCTTCGGTGATGAAGGCGAAGTCCGAGCGGATGGCCGTCCCGCAGTGCTGGAAGATGTGCCAGGGGCGTTCAATGATCGTGACGGTTCCCACAAATTCCCGCGGATTCAAATAGGCCGGTGCCACGGTCCAATCCATTTCGGCAACGTGTGCGGAACTGCCCGGGGAGAAGGCCAAGGGCCGCCCTGCCTGCAGCAGCACCTCCCCCGGCTCCATATCGATCACCGCAGCCACCAGCTCCGCTGTGGGCAACGCTCCGCCCAGGACCTCCCACGTCCGATCACCCTTTACCGCCGGGAATTTCTCCCGCAGATAGGGCTCGGTCCTGAAGCCTGTGGGCATCCCGGAAATGCGTTTCCACATTTCGGCGATGGAATGAATGCCCACACGCAGGGCACCCACCGGGCGGGTGTAGGTCAACGGAAGCAGGTGCTGATGTAGCCCCGCATCGGATAGAAGGATGGCCATGGAATGAGATCTGAGACGCAAAGTTCACCGTTCGCGCGGAACAATCCATCTCGTCGCGCACTTCCCCTTTGGTGCGGGACGAATTTTTCCCTTATCCGGGAAGGAATGCGGTCACAAGGGCATATGTCCCCGCTGCCAGCAACGCGCTTACCGGAATGGTGATGATCCACGCCCAGAGAAGATTGATGGTAACACCCCAGCGCACGGCGCTCAGCCGTTTGGTCGCCCCCACCCCGATGATGGCACCCGTGATGGTGTGCGTGGTGCTCACCGGAATGCCCATTTGTTCCGTGAGGTAGAGCGTAATGGCACCGCCGCTTTCAGCACATACGCCCTCCAGCGGGGTCACCTTGGTGATGCGCGTGCCCATGGTCTTGATGATCTTCCAGCCTCCGCTCAAGGTGCCCAGGCTGATCATGGTGTAGCACGCCAGCGGCACCCAGTTCGGCATGTCCTTGAAATCCGTGATATTGCCGTTGGCGATCAGGGCTGCGGCAATAATGCCCATCACCTTTTGTGCATCGTTGCCGCCATGCCCTATGCTCACGGCTGCGGATGATGCCAGCTGCAAGCGCTTGAACATCTTGGCCATGCTGAACGCATTGGGCGTGCGCACTTTCTCCACGTAGATATAGGTGAGGCAGTACAGGGCAATGAAGAACATCATGCCGTAGCGGATCCAGCGATTGTCACCATTGGCAATGGCACGCTCCAGTTTGGCCTTGTCCAGACCAGGGTCAACTTCCTTAATGATCAGGTTGGCCACCCCCTCCGCACCCTTTTTGGGATACATGGCAAGGTATGGCTCCGCCTCCTCAAACTTGTACCGCGCTGAATCAAGTTCCGCTTGGTAGGAGGGATCCAGGAGTACTTGCTCCTCCAGGTCGTGTATCCCCATGGCAGCGGACAGATTGCGGTGCATTTTTCCATCCTGCAGATGGATGAAGAGGAACCAAGTGAAAATACCGGTAAGCACGATGAGGCTCACTCGGAACCAAGTGTTCTCCACCAAGGTGACCAGCGAGATGAACATGCTGATCGCCATGCCCAGGACGGGTGCAAGGAAAATGAAGGCGACGATGGTGAGGATCATGGTGCTCTCCACCACATCCGCGAACGTGAGTCCGCTGTGGTTCATGAACGCATGCGTGAGCGCTGCTCCCGCAAAGCCACCGATCAAGGTGTGGGAGCTACTGCTTGGGATCCCATACCACCACGTAAGCAGGTTCCAGATGATCGCAGCGATAAGTCCACTAAGGATCACCGGCAGGGTGATGTACTCTTGGTGGACCGTTTTGCTGATGGTGTTGGCCACCGCATGATCCTTGAAGATGAAGTATGCCGCAAAATTGAACATCGCCGCCCACAACACCGCTTGAAAAGGAGTAAGCACCTTGGTGCTCACGATCGTGGCAATGGAGTTGGCAGCATCGTGGAAACCATTGATGTAGTCGAACACCAAGGCCAGGATGATGACGACCACCAACAGGCTCATGCCGAAAGGGAAGATATCCAGGTGAAGATCACAGGGGTCCCGGTCCGGGCAAACCGGTCGGGATGGCCCACGCACACCGGGTGCACCCTGGGCGTCCAATTCGCATGAGCGGCTCCGCACCGATCTTCCATCAAGCGTATTTGAGCATGATCGATTCGATCACGTTGGCCACATCCTCGCATTTGTCCGTAGCCGACTCCAACATCATGTAGGTGTCACGCATCTTGATCAAGTGGATCGCATCCTTCTCGTTGGCGAAGAGGTGCTCAATGGCCGCGTTATAGACCTCGTCCGCCTCATTCTCCATACTGTTCACATCGATCACGAACTGATGGTGGGCGTTGGGCTTGTTGAGGTCCCGGAGGTGATGCACCGCCATCTGTACGATCTTCGATCCTTCGTTCACCAAACGCGCAAGCTCACGGCACGTCTCATCCGGTTTCTCGATGTGGAAGAGCTCAAGGTTCTTGGCGCTGGCGAGGATATAGTCCGCCACGTCATCGAGGCTCCCGGCCAAGGAGTGAATGTCTTCGCGATCGATGGGCGTGATGAAGTTCCGGGCAAGCTCCTTGAAGATGGTGTGCGTTAGGTCGTCGTTGGCACGCTCTTGAAGCACCAATCTTTCCAACAGGGCCGTGCGGTGCGCCCCTGGCTCGGAGGCCATGATCAGCACAAGGTCCTCGCTCATCTTGAGCACGTTCGCCGCCGATGCCTCAAAGTGATAGAAGAACACCTTGTCCTTGGGCTTGAACAGGCGAAAGAACGCTCCGATCATCGTGTTTCTGCTTTTCGCGGCCAAATGTAGCCGAGAGCACGAGTTCAAGCCCGACCGTTTTCTTTCTTATCGCGAGGGTAACCCCCACGGCCGGTGCCAGTACGATGATTAGGTTCGCATCTTCCACCTGAACAAAATCCTTCGGCAGGAACGCATGATCTATTCCTTCAACGGCTATCGGCCCGTGGTCCACTCGTCGGCCTTCATTCACCCCTTGGCCGCGGTCACCGGGAACGTCATCATCGGCAAGGATGTGTACATCGGTCCCGGTGCGGCATTGCGCGGCGATTGGGGCGAGATCATCGTCGCGGACGGATGCAACGTGCAGGAGAATTGCACCATCCACATGTTCCCGGGCATCACTGTCCGGTTGGAGGAAGGGGCGCACATCGGGCATGGTGCCATTGTCCATGGGGCACATGTGGGCCCCAATTGCCTCGTGGGCATGAACGCGGTGCTGATGGACCGCGTGGAGCTCGGGGAAGGATGCATCGTGGGTGCCCTTGCATTTCTGGCGGGGGATACCATTTGGGAACCGCGAAAAGTGATCGTTGGAAATCCCGCTCGGGCGGTGAAGAACGTGAGCGACGATATGCTGGCGTGGAAGACTGCCGGGACCAAGCTGTACCAAGCGCTTCCGGCGGAGCTATGGGCCACGTTGGAGGAATGCGAACCGCTCCGCGAGGTGCCCGCCGACCGGCCATCCCTCACGGCCAAGTACCGCACGTGGAACGAGACGAAGGAGTGAGAAGTCCAATGGTCCGGATCAACAATTTCCCGTTCGTGGAAATTGGAAGCTCAAGCTCTTGGCAGGTGCCATGGCACGGAACTTCGCGGCATGCGTGGTCTTTTCAGCATCGGCCTGCTCGTGCTGAGCAATAGCTTCATGACCCTGGCCTGGTATGGGCACCTGCGCTTCAAGGACCATCCGACCTGGGCCAAATGGGGCCTGTTCTCGGTGATATTGCTGAGCTGGGGCATTGCCTTTTTCGAATACTGCCTTCAGGTGCCTGCGAACAGGATCGGCTATAGCGGCCATGGTGGTCCGTTCTCATTGGTGCAGTTGAAGGTGGTGCAGGAGGTGATCACCCTGGTCGTTTTCGTCGTGTTCAGCATGATCGCCTTCAAGGACCAGGTCTTCCGCTGGAACCATGCGCTCGCCGCTGCACTCCTGGTCGCTGCGGTCTGGCTGGTCTTCAATAAGTAGGATGCAGGACGGGCTCTACAAGGAACTGGTGGTGGTGCTCGCCTTGGCAGTGGGCATCATCCTGCTGTTCAGGCGGCTGAAGATGCCCGGTGTACTGGGCTTCATCATCGCGGGAATGATCGCTGGACCGCACATGCTGGGGTGGGTGGACGAAGCGGAACGCGTGAACGAATTGGCTGAGTTCGGGATGATCTTCCTGCTGTTCGTGATCGGCATGGGCTTCAGTCTGAAGGACCTTTCCTCGATCGGGATCACCGTATTCGTGGGCGGCTCCTTGCAAGCCGCCTTCACGATCGCCCTCACCGCCGGGGTTTGCACGCTCTTCGGCATGGCCCTTCCCGCAGCGGTCTTCACGGGTTTTCTGGTCACCCTCAGCAGTACCGCCATCGTGCTGCGCGTGCTCCAGGAAAAAGGGAAATTGGATGCCCCCGTGGGCCGTGTCACCTCCGCCATCCTCATCTTCCAGGACATCCTCGTGGTGCCCATGATGTTGGTGATGCCCATGCTGGCCGGCAAGAGCGGCGATATCGCAGGTGACCTGATGCTACTGCTCGGCAAAGTGCTTTTACTGATGACGGTGGTGTACGTCGGCGGGCGTTGGGCGGTGCCACAACTGCTTCGGCTGGTCTCAAAAGGGCGCAACCAGGAACTCTTCATCATCACCGTGGTGCTGCTTTGCTTCTCTGCGGCCTGGGGCACTGCGGCGCTCGGGCTTTCACTGGCCTTGGGGGCCTTCTTCGCGGGCCTTATCATCAGCGGCACGGACCAGGTCCATCACGCTTCAGGGATCGTGCAGCCCTTCCATCAGCTCTTCATGAGCTTCTTCTTCGTCAGCATCGGGATGCTGGTGGACCCCGCGCTCTTCATCTCCTCCCCGCTCACCGTTCTGGGACTGGCCCTGCTGGTGATGTCGGGCAAGACCATGGCGGGCTTTCTATCGGTGTGGTTGCTGCGGCATCCGGTACGCACCGCACTGCAATGCGGCCTGGCGCTCTTCCAAGTGGGGGAATTTTCCTTCGTGCTCGCGCTATCGGGGATCGGCTACGGGCTGCTCTCCCCGGAGAACCACCAGCTCTTTCTGGCGGTATCCATCATCACCATGGCCGCCACCCCGGTGGTGATGGCACGTTCCAACCGCATTGCCGGAGGCACCTTTAACCGGTTGCTTCCCCGCACCGGTCGGGTCCTGGACTCCCTGTTGAACGTCGGATCGGAAAACCTCAAGGCGGAAGGGCCACTGTTCAAGGACCATCTGGTGATCATCGGATTTGGGCTGAACGGGCAGAACGTGGCCTGGGCCGCACAAAGCATGAAGGTGCGCTGCGTGGTGATCGAGGAAGATCCCGACCTTGCCGAACTGGCGGTGCAGCGGGGCATCCACACGGTGCAGGGCGATGCCGCCCAGGACGCCTTGCTGGAAAAGGCGCATGTGGCCACAGCCCGGGTGGTGGTGGTGGCCCTTTCCGAAGGTCTGCGATCGAAGCGGGTGGTGACCACTTTGCGGGCCCTCACCACGGCCCGTCTGATCGTCCGTTCCCGGTTGGCTGCGGACGAAGCGGCGATGTATGCCAAAGGTGCCGATGAGGTGATCTCCGAGGACCTTGAGGGAAGCATACAGGTCGTGGGCCGGGTGTTGCGCGCCTATCAGGCATCGGAAGCTGGGATCGTTGAGGTCAACGCGCACCTGCGAGCCCTACAGGAAAGTGCCGTGGAAACGGCCAAGGCCGGTTGAACTCCTGGTGTGCCTACCCATGGCTTTCCGGGAATCCCACGAGCGGGGAACCATTCCAACGCCTTGGCGTATGAACGGGCATGACCCCACAAAAGGACCTGTCCGATCTGGACCCCGCCCACATGCACATCATGCTTGTGGACGATGAGGACGACTACCACTTGATCACGCGGCTCATGCTGAGGAAGGCCGGGTTCAAGGGTAAACTGTCCGCATTTCTCGATCCCGCCGAGGCCATGGACCACCTGCGCAATTCCGACAGTCGACCGGACCTTTTGCTCGTGGACATCAACATGCCCGCCACGGACGGGTTTCAGTTCCTGGAAAGCTGCAACCGCGACACCTTGATCGAATGTGATGCCACCACCGTGGTGATGTGCTCCAGCAGCAACAGGCCGGTGGACATGCAGATGGCACGCGATGTATCCTGTGTGCGGGAATACATTGAGAAACCACTGACGACCGAACAGTTCACGCGTATCGCCAGGGAACATTTACAGCGAAGTCAAGCTCAAAAGGACTGATGAAAAAGATACTGATCATAGAAGATGAGGCCATCATCTCATTCGGCTACCGACTGCAACTGGAGCAGATGGGATTCGAGGTCACCGGCAGTGCGGCCAGTAGTGCCGAGGCCGAACAGCTCCTCCGTGAGCAGCAACCGGACGCCATCATGATGGACGTTTACCTGAAAGGAGAGAAGACCGGCCTGGATCTGGCGCGCGAGATCCGCACCAGCGACAAGCTTCCCATCGTCTTTCTCACGGCCAGCAACAAACCGGAGATCGTGGAAGGGATCAGGGACCTGGGCGGGTGCCACTACCTGCTGAAACCGGTGGACCTCGACGGCCTGAACCAAGTGCTCCACCGCATTATGCGTGGCGATGCCTGACCAGGACGAACACTTCGATCCGAACAAACCCCATCAGCGCGAGGAACGGCTGCACCGGTTCTCCCATGCCTTGAAGAACCGACTGGGCAGCATCTGGCAGGCGGCGTCCATGCTGCATGATCTGCCGGAAGGCCCGGAACGTGCGATGCTCGTGGCCATGGCCGAGAAGAATTACTTCGCTGGAGCACGCGAACTGGAACAGTTGATGGAGGATTTCGCCGTACCACGCGGGATCACCCAACTGCAGCGTGCCCCGGTCGAGTTGGCTCCACTTTTGGAGCGGTGTATCGCAAGCATCGGCTTCCGGACCGAAAAAAAGGCCCAGAAGGTCCGGTTCGCCAACCCGGAAGCCATTACGGTGGAGGGCGATGCCCATGTGCTCGAACAGCTGTTCGAGGCGTTGCTCTCCAATGCCAGCAAATTCTCGCCCAAGGGTTCGGTGATCGAGCTTGACCTGCGCACGGATGCAGGGTTCGCCCTGATCGAAGTGCGGGACCACGGATGCGGGCTCACCGAGACGGACCTTCACGACCTGTTCACGCGCTATGCCATGCTCAGTACGCGCAGCACCGATGGCGAGTCACAGGCACGCGGCACCTTGGCCAGGGCCAAGCAATGGGCCACCGCCCATGGCGGATCCCTCTCCGCCACCAGCGCCGGACCGGGCCACGGATCGCAGTTCAGCGTGCGGTTGCCGCTGTCCTGACCGGGATCATTCGTCCGCCGGGTAGCTGATGTTCTTGGCGACCCGTTGTCCCCGGCTGTTCATGGCCACGTTGAATTCCAACATCGTACCCACCGTCAGTTCACTGAACTCGACCCCGACCAGGTCATCGTGCAGGAAAAAGACGTTATTGTCCGGGAAGCGGATGAAACCGTAGCCGTTGTGCAAGCTCATCACCTCGCCGGTGTAGCGTTCATCATCGGGATAATCCGAAACGCTCACCAAGGGCCGGTCCGGGTCCGCATCACGCGGTACCGACTCCTTCAGCACGAACATGTCATTCACCACCTCATCGTTCTCACGCAGCCCGGTCTCCACCAGTTCGGCCATCTCCAAGGGATAGCTCACCGTGTTCCACAGGTCGGTGCTCGTTTTGGTGGTCTGTAGCTCGCCGGTGGTCTCATCCGTGTACTCATAGTCCCAACCGAGCAACATCGTCTTGCATCCCAGCGCATGCAGCTTGCGCACCAGCGGTACATGGTCACCATCACTGGCGATAAGCGCTACCACATCGTACCGTTTGTGCATGCACAGCTCGAACGTCTCCAAAGCCATCAGCACATCGATGCCTTTTTCACGTTTCCGCCCCATCAGGTCCTTCACGGGCAGGTAATGCGTCTGCACTCCGTTGTACATCAGCACATCATCAAAAACCCGGTCGTAATATAGCTGGTTGGCTTTTTCGTTGGCGTCCTTCGCGCTGAAACGCCCCCTGAAAAAATGCGCATCGATAATGTGGCATAGGCTGGGAGGAGTGCCTTCCCGCTCGGCCACCATGTGCTTGATGAACTCATGCACGCCCCCGATGTGCAGCCTCCGGTGATGGGGATGAACATAGTTGTAGTAATTGCTCACATGCGTGAAATAACTACCGTCATAGAAGACACCTACTTTAAGTGCCGGATTGCGCGGATGGTCTGAATTCATGTGCGGATAATGAGGCGTATGCGTGTACAAAGCTATTGGTCAGATGCGGAAATCGATGGCCGGGTTCAAGTAATTTCACATGCTGCGCGGTGCTTGCCGTCTAACTTTCGGCCATGCGCGAGCTATGCAGCATCCTCCTGCTCCTGGTCTCCCTGCATGGGATGCCGCAAGAAGACCCCTTGGCGGGGCCCCGCCCCTTGGTGATCACCGAGGCCATCGCGCTGCCCTTGTCCATGGGCCAGGTGGAGAAGGCGGCCCTGAGCGCATGGCCATACTCCTTTGGCCTTGAACCGGGAGCACGCTTGGGGATGGAGGATCCCGGTACCGGCCGGATGGAAGGCACCGCCCGCTTCAACTACCGGAGCTCCACGGTGGGCAACAGGCTCCAAACCCTGGGCGTGATCAATTACACCGTCACGATCCAGGCGGAAAATGGCCAATGCAGGGTGCGCATCAGTCACTTTTCACATAAGGGGAACAGCAACGCCACGGAAGGAGCCATTGATTTGGGCACCATCTATGCCGCACAACGGCCGCAAGAACGGATCCCGGGCATTAGCATGGGGACGGCGGATCGGCTCCACATGGACATGCGCACACAGGTGACCGCGCGTTTGCAGGAGGTGATCAAGACCTTCTCTTCGGGCTTGAGGTCCGCGGCCGAAAAACAGTAACGCTCCGCTCCGTTCATGCGTTGAAGGGCCATAAATCCCTTCTCCGTGAGAAATTCAACTTGGCGCTTCTTGCCCGTGACCGCGATCATACTGGCCGCGACATTCATTGTGTGGGACATGGCGTTAATGTCCCGCACCTCCGGCATACAGCTTCGGCTGAACGGGCATGTCCGGCAGCTTGACGGCCTTAGCCGCTTGAGCTCATCCATCGACAAACTGGCCCTTACGCATCAGGAAGACTTCCGCTCGAACGACCGGAAGTGGGCAGGACAGTTGGCCAAGACCCGAGCCACTGTGAAGACGGAGCTTGCGAGTGGATCGCCCGGCAGCGCCATTTTCGAACTGCGCGGCCTGTTGGCGAAGGACTTGGCAGCCTGCGACTCCTTGCACTGGGAAACCCTTGGCGATCGCAGTGTGCCGGAGCAAGCTGAAATGGCGGATGCAGTCTTCGGACTGATGGTGCAACGCGCCCGCAACCATATTGAAAATGCGGTCAGGACGCTACATCGTGAGGGACTGGGGAAGGAAACCATCGCGCTGAGCGGAAGTTGGGGCGAAGCACAGCTGTTACTCGGCCTGGCCAGCCTCTTCGCGTTGGTGTGTGCCGCCTTGGTCGGTTACGTGGCCAAGTTGCTCGGTCGCAGCCATGAACGCTCCGAACTACTGGCCCGCACCGGAGCGGAACTGGAACGGACCAACCGGGACTTGCGCGAGACCATGTTGAGCAAGGAGGAAAAGGAAGTGATGCTGAAGGAGATCCACCATCGGGTGAAGAACAACTTGCAGATCGTACGCAGCCTGATCCGTTTCCAGACCGACAAGGTGAGCGACCCGCGCACCATGGAACTGTTCAATGAATGCGTGAACCGCGTGGGTGCCATGGCCCTTGTGCATGAGCAGACCTACATGAGCAAGGATCTCGCCAACATCGACGTGGGCAACTACATGAACAGCTTGGTGCGCGACCTGATCTCCGCCTACAACATCCGCTTAAAGCTGAAGCTGGATGTGGACATCCAGGTAAGGACCCTCGGCGTGGACACCCTCACCCCGCTCGGCCTATTGATCAATGAGGTGATCAGCAACAGCTTCAAGCATGCCTTCAAGGGGCGTGACGAGGGCACCATCATCGTTCACTTAAGTGGAACGGAGGGAGGTGGCCTCTTCCTGCGCGTTGGTGATGACGGGGTGGGCATCCCTGACCGAAGCCGATGGGAAAAGCCCAATAGTCTGGGCATGGAACTCATCCAGACGCTGGCGGGCCAGCTGAACGCCACCATGGATCTGCAACCTGGGCCGGGGATGGTCTATGAGCTACGTGCCATGCCGGAGGTGGAGGTGCGCAGGCGGGCCTGAGCGCGGGAAGGTGTTGTGCAGCTCTGCTGCCTTCATTTCACTTGGATGATCAGGAAAGCAGGTCAACGAGCTGAACCGCCCACTCCGGCATACGAGAACAACCATCTACTTCACGTATCGATCGGTCGAACTCTCGCGTCGCGAGGCGGGTGTTTCGTACTTCCCCGACCGGACAACCATCCACTGACAGGCAAATCCACTTGCAGGGAATGAACTTCGGGTTACATTTGCAGCCGCTCCGCCGGTTGGTGGAGCCAATGGTTCGGTAGTTCAGCTGGTTAGAATGCCGCCCTGTCACGGCGGAGGTCGCGGGTTCGAGTCCCGTCCGGACCGCAACGGTATCGCCGCATCCCTTTAATACCAAGGGAATGCGGCGGTTCTCGTTATATGGTTGTCGGTACGGTTGTCGGTTAGGGCCGATTTTCGGCACTCAACGAAAAAGCCCCGGCGCATTGCCGAGGCTGTTCAAGGTTCCGGGTTTGGAAATTCCGAGCCTTGGAATAACCGAATTTCTTAGGACTTACAGCAGTTCAGTGAACGCCCCACGCAACCGTATTGGCCAGCAAGCCGGGGACCATCGCTTATCGTCCGCGTGTTCCATTTGCGACAAAAGCCGGTTCTCTCTTTTCGCTCGCTTCGTGGGCTTGCCGAGGTAGGTGCCCGGTTTCCGCTTCCCTTTGCCTCGTTTCAAATGTCGCTCAGCATTCCAGTAGGCTTCATCCCATCGGCCCAACTTGCCGCACACTTGGGAGGGATAGTAGAGGCGGTAGCTGAAGCCCCACCTACTGCGGAAGTCGCGGGCATGGTAGGCCCGGTAAAGGATCCGGCAAAGCCTGAAGGTTCGGGGACAGCGGAAGTAGAGCACTTCACCTTTGCCGAGGTTGCTGGGCTTGCGCACCATGTCGAAGCGTTGCCGCATGTCGTGTTTCGTTCCTTCAAGGGGATGGGTCCATGTGTAGATCAGTTCCATGAATACCTCGGTCCCATTCCGCTTGGTGACTATCGCCACGGCATCGCCATTGTTCCAAGTCCATTCACCTCTCACCTCGGCGTTGGGGGTGAAAAAGCCAGCCTTCCGTAACTGGGACAGATCCAAGCGCGGGGAAGAGTAGACCGTTGCGGCTCCAGTGTAAGGACGGCCCATCGCTCAGAAGCCCCAGCCGTTCGTTTCCTTGCCTTCAACGTTGCTCATCTTGGGAAATACGAAAGGCAGCAACTTGCAAAGGGTCGCGATCCGGTCCTTTGGGTCCAGTGCCTTCAGCGTTTCAGGTAGCTCGGCAAGTTCCCGCCTCACCAATTCCTGAAGCCCTTCGCGGGTGCCCTTGTTCCAAGGCTCGGCTTCCTTGGCTTTCGTGCGGCCCTTC